>JAFXUC010000134.1 GCA_017535325.1 Bacteroidales bacterium
TACTGTAACAATCCGTTACAGAGACGATATGCGTCAAGAGAGAATTCCGATTGACCAAGTTGCTGACCTTGTTTCAAAGAATTGCGATTTGAACAATATTTTGAAACATTTGGCTGACGAGGACATCGAATTGCCTGAGGCGTAAATTTTTTTCATTATTGTTTTTTGTGAGGCTGTCTACAAAGGCTTTTTGGAACGCAGGCGGCTCGCCTGCAAGTACTTGTAAAAGCGGACGAGCCGTCCGCATCCCACCTTTTTAGACAGTCCCACGTTTTTATACGTTTTTTTTATGAAATTTTTCCTTTACATTTTCATCATATCATTTTTTTTCGGCTGCCATGCAAAGCCGAACACCGCACAAACAGTTGAAACAAAACCAGATACAACAATCATCACCAAACCTGAAATTAAAGAACTTATTGTTGCCGCCGAAGATACCGCTAACTATCTGAACCTTTTGCGCGGAAAAAAAATTGCTTTGGTGGCAAATCAAACCTCCGTTGTCTTCAACAAACATATTTTGGATTTTTTTATAGAAAACGGTATTGAAGTAAAAAAAATATTTGCTCCTGAACACGGTTTCAGAGGTGTAGGCGAACCGGGGCAAAGGATTCTGAACGAAACTGACGAAAAAACAGGCGTAAAAATTGTTTCGCTTTTCGGCAGCAACAAAAAACCCTCAGCCGAGCATTTAAAAGGCATCGAAACGGTAATTTACGACATTCAAGACGTAGGTTGCAGATTTTTCACATATATCAGCACGCTGCACAACGTAATGGAAAGTTGTGCCGAAAACAACGTTGAAACCATCGTTTTAGACCGTCCAAATCCCAATATTGATTACGTTGACGGTCCTATTAGAGAAGAAAACTGTAAATCGTTTGTAAGTCTTGACCCCTTGCCGGTAGTTTACGGAATGACAATCGGCGAACTTGCGCAGATGATTAACGGCGAAGGCTGGCTTTCAGGCGGCAAAAAATGCCGTTTAACGGTAATTCCCGTAAAAAATTACACCCGCAAAACCAAATACATTCCGTCAGTAAAACCTTCTCCTAACCTGCCGGATTATCTTTCAATAAGGCTTTATCCGTCGTTGTGCCTTTTTGAAGGGACAAATATCAGCGTTGGACGCGGAACGTTAACGCCTTTTACTTCAATCGGTTATCCGGAAGAGAAATACGGTGAATACGTTTTTACGCCTCAAGACATCGTCGGAATGCAGACAAATCCCATGCACAAAGGTAAAAAATGTTACGGCTTGGATTTCAAAGGTTTAAACCCTGACGAACAGTATTTTACGTTGGAATATTTCATAAAAATGTACAAAATTGCGGGAGCAAAAATGTTAACGCGCAAAAAAATGTTGTCGCTGCTTTACGGTAACGACCGTCTGCCGCTGCAACTTTCACAAGGCATGACCGAAGAAGAAATCCGCAAGACATGGCAGTCCGGATTAGACAATTTCAAAGAAAAACGCAAAAAATATCTGATATATGAATAGTTGCAGCGGACAAAATCATCACAGGAGCGGTGTCATATACATCGGCAAATAAACAATGCCGCCATCAAACCGTAAATCTCCCGTATGGATTATAAACGGCGTTGACAATGCCTTGGAATACTTGGTCATAAATTTATTTAACGAAACTGTCGTATAATTTTTCGTTGATTTTACTTCTATCGGCGAAATGTTATGACGGCTTGTAACATTGTTTTTGCGTATCAAAAAATCAATTTCCATTGTCTGGGAAGAATCGTTTTTTGAATAATTTGAAAAAAAGTAAAGCAGATGTCCAGAGGCTACAAGCATCTGTGCAACAATATTTTCAACCAACATTCCCTCGTTGATTTCAAGTTTTGAGAGCATAAGTTTGCGGAAAATTTCTTCCTTTTCGGTTTCTGTCTCATCAAAAGCCATACTAACTAATAATCCGGTGTCCCCCATATAACATTTGAAAGAAGAATCCTCTTGTCTGAGCCTTAATCCGGCTCCCGGCTCTGAGGCAGCATAACAGATGTTTACAATCATAGAATCTTCGAGCCAAAGAAACGAACTTTCATAATCCCTGAACCTTGCGCGTTCTTTCAAAGCCGAAAGGCGGAACTTTTTTTCATGTTTTTGCAACTGACCGGGCAGTGTGTCAAAAATCTTGACAACTTTGCTTTCAAAGCCTTTTGCATATTTTCGTATGTCAGCGCGATAAAGATTCAGAATATCCCTTTTTTTTGTGTCGGCACGCTCAAAACTTTTTGACTCAGCATATTCGGCAACAGCCTGAGGCATACCGCCAACAATCAGATACTGACGGAAATAGTCTGTCGCCCTGCGGTGCAGAGCCTCGCCCAAAGGCTTTTTGTTTTCAAAACACTCCTTAATATATGGCATAAGCATATCATCACCCATTGCCCAAAGGAATTCCTCAAAATCCATCGGATACATTTTTATCCTGCGCTCTTCCGAGGGAATCATAATATCTGCAACATTTGAATTTATGCTCACTAACGAACCTGTTTCAATATAATCGTAACGGCGGTCAGCAACGAGATATTTTATCGCAGCCCTTGCCTGAGGGAAAAACTGTACTTCGTCAAAAATTATCAAAGAGTCTCTTTCATAAAGTTTCGTTCTGAAATACAACGACAAACTTCTAAACAGACCGTCATAATCGTTTTTATAATTCAGAAAAAAGTTTTTAACCTCGTCTTCAGCCCTCGCAAAATCAATAAGTATATACGACTTATATTCCCGTTTAGCAAACTCTTCAACGATATAACTTTTCCCTACACGCCTTGCTCCGTCAATCAGCAAAGCAACCGCGCCTTTTTCTTCCTGCTTCCATTTTAGCAGCCTTTTGTAAATTTTTCTTTCCATTTTACACCATTCCCAAGATTTTTATAGTGCAAATTTACACCATTCCAAGGATTTTTGCAAGAGAATTTTGCACCATTCCAAGAATTTTATTCAGAACACACTGATTATCAAAATATTAAACAACAAAAAAAATGCCCGCTGAAATTTCTTTCCAACGGGCAAGTTTTATAGGTTATAATTTTTGTCAATTTCATCTTTGTATAATTTTTCAACAACAGGTTTTAATTCTGGAATATCGTCCTGAATTGTTTGCCACAACTGTTCAGGTTTAATCTTATAATAATCGTGAACAAGCACATGTCTCATACCCTCAATTATATCCCATTCAACCTCAGAATGTGTTTTCCGAAACTCTTTTGTGAGTTTATACACAGCCTCGCCGATTATCTCAATGTGCTTTACAAAACCAAAAAGCAAAATAGGATCGGACATAACTTCATTATATGAATGTCTGTCTTTACTTTCAAGAATTACATTAACAGCATCCAATATATGTTTCAAACGGTCTGCGTCTTTAATTCTTTCTCTCATAAATCAGAATTTTATCATGGTTTACATTATCAACGGCAAAATCCATCAATTGTCCATCTTCAACCAAATCAACTCTTTTGCCAAGAATTTTTGAAAGCGTAACCAATATTTTGGAAATCAAATATAAGGATATTTTTTTATCCTTTGAATATTCTACCAAAATATCAATGTCGCTTTTTTCTGTTTCCTCGCCACGCGAATACGAACCGAAAATCCACGCCTTATTTATAGGCTGGGTTACAAAATAATCACGGATTTTAGGGATAAATTTTTCAATGCCTGTTTTCATAACAAAACTTGTTTTTGCAAAAATAATACTATTTTTCCAAACTTACAAATAAAAAAATGCCCGCTGAAATTTCTTTCCAGCGGGCAAGTTTTATAGGGTTAAGATAATTTCTATCTGTAAGCCTTGTTTTGTGTCAAATTAGGATTCCTAAGAATTTCCGTTGCGGGAATCGGGAAGTCCATTTTATCTTCACTGTACTCGTATGAACGAGGAGTCCAAGGATATTCATCAAGGTCAGCAACCTTTGTAGCATCTTTCGGATAGTTGCAACGGATATGTTCTGCCAACAAACCTGCACGATGTAAAGCCGGTGCTAATGTCCATTCTGCATTGAACTCTTTTCTACGTTCCTGAATCAATGCAACTTGCCATGATTCAAGGTTAAATCCAAGTTTCGTTTTTACCATATCGTAATACTCCTGTCCGGCGGGTGCTACGTTTCCATTGGAACCAAACGGCAGCGGGTATTTGAGGTTGCCGTTTTCATCCTCAAAATGAGATTTGTCGTATGTGCCTGTCCATGTAGTAGAATATGCAGCAACAGCATAATCATAGTAATACTGAGCATATTTAGTTGTCAATTCAGCCTCTCTACCGTCTTCAAGTTGACCAAATGCACGTTGACGAACCATATCAATATACTGCCAACCTTCACCTGCATTGCCGGTACGGAAACAACATTCAGCATACGTTAAAAGAACGTCTGAATAACGTTTCCAATACACATGTACAGGAGACCAAATGTTAGACCACCATGTATTATTACCGGTTCTCCACCATTTCATACTCCATACAGAAGGCGCACGGTCGCCACCGGTATTACAGTGAAATTGCTGCTGAGAACTCTTAACACTGTCAATATACGGATTGTAGCCGTGACAATATTCTGATTTAGCAGTTGTTTCAAGCGGTTCGTCGGTAATTCTATCTTTGAAATCACCCCAATTTTTAATATAAACGGTACAAGCAGAACCATCACGACGCTTGTCGCCTTTTTCGTAACATGTGTACCACTCCCAAGAAAGGTAAAGGGTACCCCAACCGCCGTTTCCGTTAGGATTAGCGGCATAGTTGTCTGTCCAGCCGTGAGCGTTAGTATGGAAACCGCCCCATTCTTTCGATTTGTCGCCTTCGTCCATTACTTCTTCCCAAATAGACTCTTTATTCCAAGCCTTCGGGTCAAACAAAGTTGTAAAAGACGGCAAAAGTTCGTATTCGCCGGAATCAATAATAGATTTCAACAAATCTTTTGCTTTGTTAACTTCATCACCGGGACCGCTCGGATTGCCCTGACGATATGCCTTCCAAAGATAAGCCTCTGCCAAAAATGCAGATGCCATACCTTTTGTAGCACGACCGTACTGACCGTTTAACGGTTTCCAATCCTGAGGCAAATTTGCTACCGCGTATGTAAGGTCACTGATTATTTCATCAAGAACTGCAATCGCATTTGTTGCACCGTCATTGCCGGGAAGTTCATCTGTATATTTTTGACCCGGTTTCATAATTGGCACGTTAGCCCATGTTTGAGCCGCTAAGAAATAATAAAAACCTCTCATTGCTTTTGCCTCGGCTCTTGCCTCGGTAATTTGCTCTTTCGAAAGAACTCCCTTAGTCTCGGCTTCATCACAATTGACTATCATATTATTACAAAGCGAAATACCATCAAAAAGACGTTTCCATTCATCGTATAATTCGCCTTGGTCTGCCGACCAATCTTGTGTCAACCATGATTTATCCCAACCGGTAGCCTGTGTATCCATTGTAGGGTGTCCAGCCAACCAAAGCCACGGTTTCATAGAATCACCGTTTATCATTTGGTTCATATTAGCATAGCAAGCACGAACACCATCATCAAAACCTTGATCTGATGTCTGAATATACTCTGGACTCAATACGTCGTAGCGGTCAACATCCAAGAAGTCTTCCTTGCACGACTGAGCCGACAACATCACTCCCGAAGCGAGAGCCATTGTCAATATTTTATTATAATTTTTCATATTAATTTTTCTGTTATAATTTTAAGTTAAAATTTAGAATGAGAAACTAAGACCGAACTGGTAAGTTCTCGGATTCGGATAACGTCCGGTATCCAAACCTGTGTAAAGAACGCAGCCTTGACCGCACTCAGGATCACCGTATTTCTTATACGGAGAGAACAAAGCCAAATTTGAAATAGCGAAGTAAACTCTTGCGTTAGTCAATTTCAAATGTTCGATAACATTCCTATCAAACGTATAACCGATTTGCATGTTGCTGATTTTGAAATAATCGGCTTTTTTAACCCATGCCGTAGAAACTCTGCGGTTCCAGTTGGGATCCAACAATGTGAAACGGGGCAAATCAGCACCTTTATTAGTTTCACTCCAATAATCGTTATCTTTCAATGTGTTAGGAACACAACCGTCATCACCGATGTATCCGATAGAAAGACGCATTGCAGAATATGAGAGCAAATCCAAACCAGCAACACCGTATCCGTAAATAGAGAAATCAAAGTTCTTATAACCTACGTTGATATTAAGACCGTAGTTGAATTTCGGGAAACCATTACCGATAACCTCACGGTCTGCATCTGTAATTACACCATCACCGTTAAGATCTTTGTATTTAAAGTCGCCGGGAGCAGTGGCTTCGTCAGTAGCGGTCGGATCAATTTTTTTCTGATACGGAGTGTAATTTGTTGTTCCATCAGGTTGCGGATCTGCTCTGCGAGCATCAAGAATTTCCTGCTCACTTTGCCAAATACCTTCAACTACATAACCGTAGTATGAACCCACAGCATAGCCTTCCTGAGCCGTAGAGTGGTCGCCCCATTTATAACCTGATGCTGCACCAATACAACCTTGGTTTGTACCATCATTATTAGTCATAGCCGGATCGTTTGTACCGTGGTCGTTAGTAAAGAACTGGGGATCACCCATTTTCTTGATTTTATTCTTCAAGGTAGAACCTGTTAAGGTTACGTTAAAGTTCCAATCTTGAATACGCTTCTGCCAATTAACTTGGAACTCGAAACCTTTGTTTTCAATTTCACCGTAGTTGGTGTAAAGTTGCATAATAGAAGATGATGAAGCAAAGTTACGGGTCAAAAGAAGGTCTTTTGATTTACGGATAAAGTAGTCCATCGTAATGTTGAACTGACCCTGATACAAACCTAAGTCAATACCAACGTTAGTTTGTTCGTTGGTTTCCCATTTGAGGTCTGTGTCTACTACGACATTTCTGATACCGGCATTAGTAGTGGAAATACCATTACCGAACTGACCCATACCGCCGTCCTGTGCATAATAACCGTAAAGCAATTGTGTGCCGTTATAAGTGGTCATAGAGGTCTGAGCAGTTGCCAAAGATGTAGCACCGCCGGAGTTACCTGTCTGACCCCAACCGAGACGGAGTTTCAAGTTAGAAATGATTTCGTTGTCTTTCAAGAAATCTTCCTGAGAAATTCTCCATGCCAAAGCAGCAGAGGGGAACACACCCCAACGGTTGCCAGAACCGAAGTTTGAAGAACCGTCGCGGCGGATAGTTGCTGTCAAAACGTATTTGTCAAAAAGACCGTATGTTACACGACCGAAGTAAGAAATGCCTCTTACTTTTGCGTTGAAACCGCCGTTACCGTTTTTGGTGTCGTCAGAAAGACTGATTTGACGGATTGACTGCTCTTTGAAGCCTTGTGTGCTTGCGTTAACCCATTCGCCCCAAGAGTTAGAAGCCTCTTGACCTAACATAACGTTGAGGTTCATAATATCGTTTTTCCAATTGTAGTTGAAATAGTTTTCGATATTAATCGTAGTTGACTGGCTCTGATTGATGCTGAAAGAGTTGGTGTTATGCTCCTTGGGAACAGAACTTGCGTCAACGTTTTCGTATGCGTCATAATACTTTCCGTCAGAGCCGATATTGTAACGGTTCTGCAAATAAGTAAAGTTGTTTCCGTCAGAAGAATAGAAGTTGAAAGAACCTACTGTTTTGAATGTCAAACCTTTAACAATATTAACCTGTGCGTAAGCAGAAGTGAAAACACGGTTAGAACGGTTGTCTGCGTTGTTTTCCATTACAATTGCGTAAGGGTTGTTCAATGTTCCGGGGTTGAATTCAAGGTCTTTCTGTCCCAAAAGACCAATACCGTATGTTCCGTCGGGGTTTTCAACATTAACGTGTTGAATATTGCCGTTAGCGTCTACGTAGTCCATAGAGGGAGACAAGAAAGCCAAGTCTCTCTGTGAAGAAAGGTTGAACGTATTACCCTGACGACCGTATGCACCGTTGCTTTTTGTATAAACGAAGTTCATATCGCCGCCGATTTCCAAGAAATCTGTAATCTGTGTTTTGTTGTTAACACGTGCGGTTAATCTTTCGTATGCAGAGTTTACGATGATACCTTTGTTTTTCAAGTAAGAAGCAGAGAACGAAGTCTGGCTCTTTTCTGTACCGCCTGAAACAGACATAGTATACTGCTGTTTCAAAGAGGCCTCAGTGAATTGATCCTGCCAATCGATTTCGTTACGTTTGCCGTTGTATTCAGGTTTCCAAATGTCGTTGTAATAAGCGGAAAGACCGTGGTCGTTTTCGTTGATAGCCTGAATAAGTTTTGCATAACCGTCAGCATCATTTACATCAAGTTTGTAAGCCAAAGTCTGAATACCGTAGTCAGCAGAAAAATCAAATCTTGCTTTGCCTTTTTCACCGTGTTTTGTGGTAATCATGATAACGCCGTTAGCGCCCGCAGCACCATAGATTGCGGTTGCAGAAGCGTCTTTCAAAACTTCCATTGACTCAATGTCGGCAGGGTTCAAGAAGTCTGCGTTTGTGCCAACCTGAACACCGTCAACAACGTAAAGCGGCTGAGCAGAACCGTTGATGGTTGCAACACCACGGATACGAACCTGAGATTTGCCTTCAGGAGAACCGTCCTGTGCCGTTACCATAACTCCGGCAGCAGCACCCTGCAAACCTTGGTTTACGTTTGTCGGTGTACGTCTCATCATGTCTTTGGCATCAACTGAGGCAACCGAACCCGAAACGTCCGATTTTTTCATCGTACCGTAGCCGACAACTACGACCTGCTCAATTTCTTTGTCATCTGCTTTTAGTGTAACCGGCGGTAAAGTGGTGCGGCCGTTAACATTCTCTACATGGTTGTTGTATCCAATGTAAGAAAACGTAAGTGTTGCGTCTGACGGAACTGAAATTTCATACTTTCCGTCAATGTCGGTAATCGTACCGTTAGTAGTTCCCGTCTGAACGACGTTAACTCCCGGTAGAGGTGCATTGTCTGCATCAAGCACAGTACCCGATACTCGGATATTTTGCGCGCTCAACGCAAACGGGATTAACATAATAAATAATCCCAATAAAATTAATCTTCTCATAAAAAGTATAAATTTGGTTATTGTTAATTTAAAAAAATAATAAACGAAATCTTTTTCAATAATCGTATATGGCAAAGATAACATAAAAAAACTCAATATATCAAATCTTTCGACTGTTTTTTGATACATTTTTTAACATTTTCCTTGCAAATTATTAAAAATCAGTGTTAAAATAATCTGAAAAAAAATAAAACTTAACATAAAAAAATCAAGAAAAGTAAAGTTTACTTGTATTTTATAACACTTTTTTAGGTAAAGCAACCTTTACAAAAACGCTAATTTTAACATTTAAGGTTAAGTTAATGTAAAAAAAACGACCACTGCGGCAAAAACCACAACGGTCAATTTTTTTAACAGATTTTTACTTAAATTCTATTGCCAGCCGCGAACCTGATGCATCTTGGGATTAACATCAATAACGCTCTGCGGTATCGGCCAATATTCATGTTTGCCTTTGATAAATTCGACTTTTGTACCTTTTTCTGCAAACGGATGGATTTCCTCATAATATAATTTATGAGGTCTGTCCTTTATTTTCAACTGATTTCCGTTTTCATCTACGGGATTGCCGTCTTTATCGGCTTTTGCAGGTTTTGTACCATTTTCAATTGAAGGCCACCAAAATTCATCGAATTTTTAATATTTTATTAAGTTAATGTAAAGACAATACAAAAAAATAAGGTTACAGCGTTACCCCAGTTTTAAAAATTGCAATTTCTCTATACCCGTTTTTCTCGTTGTTGACGGGGCTGCCGCTCGCCTTTTCGATTACAAAATCAATGAACCGGTCGGCGACGTCCTCCATAGGCTCGCCGTCGGCAATTACACCGGCGTTGAAATCAATCCAATTTGTCTTGGCGTTATATAAAGGTGTGTTTGTAGAAATTTTCACAGTAGGCACAAACGTCCCGAACGGCGTACCTCTGCCCGTGGTGAACAAAACCATTTGACAGCCGCTTGCCGCCAATGCCGTGCTTGCTACAAGGTCGTTGCCGGGTGCTGAGAGTAGGTTGAGACCGCGCTTGCTGATGGTTTCGCCATACATGAGGACATCGCGGACGGTGCTTTTGCCACATTTTTGGGTGCAGCCGAGCGACTTTTCTTCAAGCGTGGAGATGCCGCCTGCCTTGTTGCCCGGCGAGGGGTTTTCGTAAACCGGCTGACCGTTGTCAATAAAGTATTTTTTGAAATTGTTGATGAGCGCAACGCTCTTGTCGAACACCTCGCGGCTCTCGCAACGGTTCATCAAAATGGTCTCCGCGCCAAACATTTCGGGGACTTCGGTCAATACCGTCGTGCCGCCCTGAGCCACAATCCAATCGCTAAAAACGCCCAAAAGCGGATTTGATGTGATGCCGGACAAGCCATCCGAGCCGCCGCATTTCAATCCGACACGCAATTCCGACACGGGAATTTTGGTGCGGATGTCCTTGCTGCACACCGCAAATATCTCCCTCAACATCTTCACACCATACTCCACCTCGTCGCCTTCAACTTTCTGAGCCTCAAACATTTTGACACGATTGTTATCAACCTCGCCGACAAGTTCTTTAAACGCTGACATTTGATTGTTTTCGCAACCGAGACCGACAACAAGCACTCCGCCTGCATTGGGATGATGAACCATATTCCGAAGCACGAGGCGCGTGTTCTGATGGTCGCAGCCAAGTTGGGAGCAACCATAATTGTGCGGAAACGCCACCACGGCATCCACGCTGCCTTCTTTGCCTGAAATTTCGGCGCGGAAACGCTCAGTTATCTTTTGCGCAATGCCGTTGACACAACCCACAGTCGGGATTATCCAAATTTGATTTCTAACCCCGACACCACCGTCGCCGCGCCTAAATCCCAAGAAAGTGCGCTGATTGTCAGATGGTTTTATCTCCACAAGATTGGGCGCGTAAGTGTAATCCGAAATGCCTTCGAGATTGGTTTTCAAGATGTTGTGGTCGATATGACACCCCTGCGACACAGCCTTTATAATATGCCCAATCGGGAAACCGTATTTGATTACGTTGCCGCCCTCAGGAATATCCACAACGGCGAATTTGTGTCCCGCCGGAATGTCGTCTTTGAGCACAAAACCCCCATTCAAGTCGATTTTTGAACCAGCCTTGATTGGCGACAGAGCCACCGAAACATTGTCGGCGGGGTTAATTTGAATGTATTTTGACATTTTGTTAGTCGTTTTATTGGCGCAAATATAGTAAATTTTCCGCGAATGGCAGCACTATGCTATTTTTTATAGTTAACGCTGTCCCAACGTCTTGTTGTCCCGAAAAAACAGATATAAAATCGCGCCCTTCGCCGCCGGAATGCCCGAAGAAAGCATCCCGCTGAAAGACATTATGCAGCATTTGAAAGCGGATTTTGCAGCTTTGGTGAAGTAAGAGAAGATATTAATTGATTTTCGGCGGAGTGATCGGAATGATTGCTCCGCCGTTTTTTTTATGCTTGACATGGTAATTATTTTGTTTGAGTTAATTCGACAAATTAACTTTTTTCATTACATTTGTGACAAATTAAAAAGAAAGAGAAACAATGAAAGCATTTATAGTATATTGCCATCCGTCCGACGATTCGTTCACGCGCAACGTCCGCGACACCTTTGTTAAAGGGCTTGTTGATGCAGGTCACGAGTACGAAATCTCCGACTTGTACAAGATGAATTTTAAGACCGATATGTCTGAAAAAGAATATCTTAGAGACGCCAACTACCGCACAGAGCCCGAACTCGCCAACGACGTACTCGCCGAACAGCGTAAAATCAACTCCGCCGATGCCATCGTCTTCATCTATCCCGTGTTTTGGACCGAGGCACCCGCAAAACTCGTCGGATGGTTCGATCGTGTTTGGTCTCACGGTTTCGCCTACGGGACAAAAACAATGAAAATGCTCAACAAAGCCCTGTTTCTCGTTACCGCCGGCAACACCTTGCAACGCTTGGAACAGTTCGGTCTGCTAAACGCAATGAAAAAAGTGATGTTGGGCGACCGGCTTTTCAACCGTGTTAAACACTCTGATTTTGTAGTATTTGACGGTATGAGCAAGAAGTTGCCGTCGCGTGAGGCTAATTGGGACAAAAACCTCGCCACGGCATACGAAAAAGGCAAGACGCTCTTTACGACAAACGACGCTCCTTTCACTGTCAACGACAGACAGTTTGTAGCAATCGAAAATTCCGAATCGGGCGAAGTATCGGCGCAAACAATCTTCTGTTATCACCAAAAAGACGACACAATCTGGGCTGAATATTCTGGCGGCAGCGTTATCAGAGGATTTCTCGTTGGCACCATCGACAACCAAAATCATCTGCATTTCAACTATCAGCACATCAACACAGCAAAAATCCTAAAATCAGGACATTGCGATTCTGTCCCTAAAATTGTAAACGGCAAATTGCGTTTTTACGAAAAATGGAAATGGACCGACGGCGAAGAGGGCGAGTCGGTGATAGAAGAGAAATCGTAAATAGCAAGGAGGAATTTCATAAATTTGGTGAATGTATTCCCTAAATCTATATGGAATTTAAGGAATACATTATTGAAACATCGTCCGTGCATATCCTCTAACAACGGTCGTTTATGTCGTCGAGAAATATGTCGATGTAAGTAGGTAAATTGAAATTGTTACAGCACCATCTCCACAGCCGCTCTCATTCCGTTTTTCTGAATTTTATTCAAAAATTCAGTCAGCAATGCTGTGAGACCGGGGATTTTGTTTAGGTCTTCGCCCCAAATGAGGTCAGATGCACCGAGAACGCCTTTGGCAACTTCGGCGCAATTACCTGCCTCCCAAAGGGATTGAAGAAGTGCGAGGATTTCAGGGGCGTCATTGGGTGTGATAACATCGTCGCCGCGTTTGCCGCCCTTGTAATACGTGCAGATGGCTGCAAGACCGAGGACGATGCACTTCGGAAGGCTACCTTTGCGCTCCAAATAGATTTTCAAACCGGGCAAATCGCGGGTCTTGAACTTCGGAAACGAATTGAGCATAATGCTTGTTACAAAATGCCTTACGTATGGGTTCTTAAAGCGTTTCTTTACGTCATCGGCAAATTGTGTGAGTTCGTCCTTCGGGAGGTTGAGCGTGGGCAGAAGTTCGTCGTACATTACGCGGTTGATGAAGCGACCAATAAGAGCATCGTCGCAACATTCGCGCACGGTGTTGAGGCCGCTGAGATAGCCCACGGGCGAGAGTACGGTGTGCGGGCCGTTGAGGAGAGTTACCTTGCGCTCGTGGTACGGAGCCTCCGACGGCACAAAATGCACGTTAAGTCCGGCTTTGTCGGCGGGGAACTCGGCGGACAAAGTTTCAGGGGCTTCGATTACCCAAAGGTGATAGACCTCGCCCGTTACCAATTGCTTGTCGTCGTAGCCGATGCGCTGCATTAGTTGGTCGGCGTTGTCCTTCGGGAAGCCCGGCACAATGCGGTCAACAAGAGTGTTATAGACAGGGCAAGCAACATCAACCCAATTCTTGAAATCCGCACCAAGATTCCAATGCTCAATGTACTGATTGATACATTCTTTCAGGTGTTTGCCATTATGAAAAATAAGTTCACAAGGCAAGATTATAAAACCTTTGCCCAAATCGCCCTTGAATTGTTCGTATCTGTGGTAAAGCAACTGCACGAGTTTACCCGGATAGGATGCGGCAGGCTTGTCGCTGAATTTGCACAAGGGGTCAAAAGCGATACCCGCCTCCGTGGTGTTGGAGATTACGAAACGCATTTCGGGCTGTTCGGCGAGTTTTAAGAACTCATCAAAATCCTCGTAAGGGTCTATGCCACGGCTGATTACGTCAACAAGTTCTACGGTGTCAGAGGGGTTGCCGCTGTTGTCAAGACCTTGAAGGTTGACGTGGTAAAGACAATCCTGCACAGTAAGATTTTTGATTTTGCCGCCTTTTCGCGGCTGCACTGCAACAACTGATGCGTTAAAATCGGTCTTTTGATTGGTCTTCCAAATAATCCAATCCGCAAAAGCGCGTAAAAAATTGCCCTCGCCTATCTGAATCACCTTTTCAGTATAGGTGTTTTTACGGGCGGTATTTTTGTTGAGTGTATTCATTTTTATTGATTTTTAACGCAAAAATACAAATAAGTTTTTGATTTTAGTAAGTTTTTTTTTGGAAAAATGCGCTAAAATTATTTTCTTTGCAAAAAGTATTTTAAAGTTTAGAAATGAAAAAAATCACAAAAGAGGATGTTATCAACGCTCTTAAACTGATAACTAACCCTCAAAACCAAAAAGATATAGTATCTTCGGGACTCGTTGAAAACGTGGAAGTTACAGAAGAAGGTATCTCTGTACACCTAAAAATCACTCATTCAACCAAGCCGCTTTTGAGTTCGCTGAAAAAAGCCGTTCATCAGGTGATTGCTGCGGATATTGACGCACAAATCCCCGTCGAAATTTATGTTGAAGAGGCTGATGTCTCTCATTCTAAGGAAGAAAAAAACATTCCGCTCGAAAAAGTGAAAAATATAATCGCCGTTGCCTCGGGAAAAGGCGGCGTCGGAAAATCAACCGTTACGGCAAACCTCGCAATCGGTCTTGCAAAACTCGGATATTCAGTAGGTTTGATTGACGCCGATGTTTTCGGACCGTCAATGCCCAAAATGTTCGGCTTGGAGGATTTTCACCCGATGTCAAGGCGAGAAGGTGAAAAAGATTACATTCAACCCGCTGAAAAATACGGTGTCAAACTCCTTTCAATGGGCTTTTTCATCGACCCCGAAAACCCCGCAATCTGGCGCGGTCCTATGGCTTCAAACTTTTTGAACCAAATCATCAACGACGGCGACTGGGGCGAACTCGACTATCTGCTGTTTGACCTGCCTCCGGGAACAAGCGACATTCATCTAACTGTCGTTCAGACACTTAAACTCAAAGGCGCAATCATCGTTTCAACGCCGCAGCAAGTGGCAATCGCCGATGTCGTAAAAGGTATAAACATGTTCAGAAACGACAAAATCGACGTGCCAATTCTCGGAATCGTTGAAAACATGGCTTGGTTTACGCCTGCGGAACTGCCTGAAAACAAGTATTTTATCTTCGGAAAAGACGGCAACAAAAAAATCGCCGAAAAATACGGCATTGATTTGTTGGAACAGATTCCGCTCGTTCAATCGATTTGCGAAAGCGGCGACAGCGGCACTCCGAGCGTCTTGAACGATAATTCATTAACGGCAAAATACTTTATGGATTTGGCTCAAAAAGTCAATGCAAAAATTAATTCGTAATTCATAATCATAATTATATGAAATACCGTTTACCTGCTGAATTTGAGAAACATAACGCGGTTTTGATTATGTTTCCGCACAGCGACAAAGAGGATTTTGCACCGAAACTTACGGCAGTGCAATACGAGTTTGTAGAATTTATAAAGAGGATTTCGTTTTACGAGACCTGCGTGGTGATTGTCAAAGACGAAAAACACAAAAGCCTTGTATACCACCTTCTGCTCGACTCCTGCGCTAAAATGGACAATATCAAATACTTACAGTATGCAGCATACCGCGTTTGGATGAGAGATTCAGGACCGATTCCCGTTATTGACAACGATACGCAAAAGCCTGTGTATTTGGACTTCAACTTCAACGCCTGGGCAAATTATCACGCATATCAAAAAGACAACGATGTGCCGAAAATTACCGCCGCTTTTATGGAACGTGAAACATTGCGCCCGCTTTACAAAGGCAAACGTGTAACGCTTGAAGGCGGTGCAATAGACGTAAACGGTTCAGGCACACTGCTTTGCACGGAAGAATGTCTGATGGACAACAACGTTCAGGTAAGAAACGCCGATTATACTAAAAAGGATTACGAAAAAGTTTTTGAATAATATTTCGGGGTAACAAACGTGATTTGGCTCGGCTGCGGAATCGCCGGCGACGACACTCACGGTCATGTAGACGATTTTTGCAGGTTCGTCAACAGAAACACTGTCGTAGTCTGCAAAGAAACCGACAAAAACGACGTGAATTATTTTGCAATGCAAGACAATCTCAGCCGTCTCAAAGACGCAAAAATCGAAGACGGCAGTCCGCTGAGAGTTGTAGAGATACCTCTCCCCCGCCCCGTATATTACAAAGGCAACCGTCTTCCGGCAAGTTACGCAAACTTTTTAATAATGGAAAAAGCAGTATTGGTTCCTGTCTATCAGGATGTTAACGACGCAAAAGCGTTGACGGCTATTAAAAGCGTTTTTCCGGACAGAGACGTTGTAGGAGTTTCAGCCTCCAACATAATCTGGGGCAGAGGCAGTCTGCACTGTCTGAGCCACGAACTGTTATAAAACTTCCAAAACCGCAATGCCGGTAAAATGTTTCATACCGAGCAGATAATCGGAAAGAGCAGACGGCGTTTTGACGACTTTCTTCGCGTCAGAAGAAGCGTGATACATCTTCAAAACGCCGCCTTCCCTAACCGAAATTCCAACGTGCGCAAAATCCAGTCCTTCTTTGTCAGTGGTGATAAAAATCAGACTGCCGTCGGGAATCCTTGCGCTAATTTCCTTAATTTTGTTTTTCGGAATATAACAAACGTGATTTTCGTTGATTCGGTCTTCTATGTCCTTAATTTCTTTCAAACTCAGAGAATCTGACAGTTTAGAATAATATTGCGGGTGCGAAGACATAAAATCAATTTTTTTAGTCAGTTCTTCGCCGCCTAATTCCGAAGTCAAATCCCTGACATTATGACGTTTAACGTTATCATAAATCCAATCTGACGAATAATGCAGACGCGATGTGTATCCGCTGATTACACCGCCTCTGTAACGCAGGTTTTGAAGTTTTGCCCTAAAATTTTCGTATGACGGCGTCGCGCTTTTTTTGTCAAGAGCCAGAGCCGCAACAGTCTCTTGAAAGGTTACGCAATCGAATTTGTTGAAATTTATAACAAGTTTCTCAGTGTCATTTACTTCCAAAGTGCCGCCGAGGTAAGGCTCATTCAAAAAGGTTTCCGCTGCCTTAACTATCAAGAGATTAAGCGGCAAATCCTTATTCAAGCCCGCTGAAAGGTTTTCGTATTGCTCTTTCAATGGGTCAATAGGCGAAATTTCCAGATTTTTTAGATATTCCACAGCCTTTTCATAATAGCGGTTTGAGCGGTTTTCTGGCGGAATTTTGTCAAGCAAAAACTTCAAACCCGCACAGTCCAACTCATACATCAACTGCGTACTTATTATATAACACGCTAATGGCGAATCACTATATTTGTCAACATAAAACTCCTCAAAACCCGTAATCTCTCCTTTAAGAAGTTCTCTATCTTGTTCAAGACCGCTAACCATAACGGTATCGCTGTTTCTTTTGGCACTTGACAGCATTTTGTCAATCCCCGCTGCCTTGTCGCAATACACTGAATATGAGCGCACAAAGTCAGTAAAAATTTTATGTGTTTCAGAGCCTTTTACAGTGCTTTTTGAGGGTCGCGAATAATTAAAATCTATGTCGGCTGAGCCTTTTTCAACAAAAACCGGAAGATAATCCGGGGCGTTGCCGATATAAAGAAACATCAATTCCGGTGAAGAAACAAAGCCTTTTAGATACGCCCGCGATGCCTCAATTTTTGTGGAATCCACTACCGATAAACCGTCCGCTGTCTCTCTAAAAAGTCTGACAATCATATTATTAGCGTCAGGAGTTTTTATATTAATTTCAAAATTGCCATCTTTGACACTACATGAAGAAATCAGCACAAAAACCGCTGAAAGCGTTAAAAAAAAATTTTTCATAAAAATACGGTGTTTTTTTGCAATGCAAAGTTAATTTTTTTTTCTAACTTTGTCCGATAATTACAAAATAAAATCAAATGTTTTTTTCAAATAACAAAACGGGAGAGAAAATACTGTTTGCGGCGTATCTGCTGACGTTTTTTGTCGCAGCCTTCGCAGCCGTAAAACTTTTCGTTCAGGCGGCGGAAGATTCAAGCGATACAACTTACAAAGCAGACATGAAAGACAATTTCACCAATTATTTGCCGGTCTTACCCGACAAATTGGAT
The DNA here is from genome assembly GCA_017535325.1 of Bacteroidales bacterium. Taxonomy (GTDB): domain Bacteria; phylum Bacteroidota; class Bacteroidia; order Bacteroidales; family UBA3824; genus UBA3824. The sequence continues at coordinate 18,082 of JAFXUC010000134.1, forward strand.
TTTTGCGGAGAAAGAGTTCCTTTGGAATATTTCGACGTAAGGGAGTCGCTCGAAAGGGAACTCATCAAAACGATGTACTGGCATTCTGAAACGTTTTTGTACCTGAAACGCGCCAACAGATATTTCCCCGTCATGAAGAAAATACTGAAAGAAAACGGCGTGCCGGAGGATTTTATCTATCTCTGCGTAACAGAAAGCGGTATGTCAAACGTAGTTTCGCCGGCAAAAGCGGTGGGCTTTTGGCAACTTTTGGAGGCAACCGGCAAAGAAAACGGTCTTGAAATCACTTCCGAGGTAGACGAGCGTTACGACGTAGAAAAGTCAACAGTTGCCGCCTGCAAATACCTGAAACAGGCTTACGTCAAATTCGGCAACTGGACTATGGTGGCAGCAGCGTATAATTGCGGTCAAGCAGGTGCGCAAAGGCTTATCAAAAACCAAGGCGAAACCTCTTATTACGACCTCAAACACAATACCGAAACAGGACGCTACGTGTACAGAATTTTGGCGTACAAACTTCTGCTCTCGCACCCGGAGGACTACGGTTTTGTTTTCAGGGAAAAAGACCTCTACCCCGTACTCAAAACCGAAACCATAGAAATTGACTCTACAATAAACGACCTTTACAGTTTTGGAAAACAAGTTACGGGAACTTACAAAATGCTGAAACTTCTTAATCCGTGGCTCAGGGACACCAAACTGACAAACACAAAAGGCACCGTTTACAAAATCACCGTCCTGAAAGAGGGCGCAAGAGAAAACACTTATTAAAAAAGGAAAAAGAATTTTTATGTCAGAAAATAAAGTATTTGACGAAGAAAAACTCGACTTGGACAATATTCACGTCTACGGAGCGAGGGTTCACAACCTCAAAAACATTGACGTTACGATTCCGAGAAATTCGCTGACCGTTGTAACGGGACTCAGCGGAAGCGGCAAAAGTTCGCTTGCCTTCGACACGATTTACGCCGAGGGAAGCCGCCGCTATATCGAAACTTTCAACGCTTATGCAAGACAATTTCTCGGCTCTTTGGAACGCCCTGACGTGGATAAAATCACGGGACTAAGCCCTGTTATCAGCATAGAACAAAAAAGCACGAACAAAAACCCGCGTTCAACAGTCGGAACAATCACCGAAATATATGATTTTCTGAGGGTTTGGTTTGCGCGTGCGGGCGAGGCTTTCAGTTACAACACCGGCGAAAAAATGGTCAAATACACCGAAGACCAGATTTGCAGCCTCATCACCAACCACTACGGCGGACAGAAAGTTTTTATTCTCGCACCCGTCGTAAGAGGCAGGAAAGGCCATTACAGGGAACTCTTTGAACAAATACGCAAAAAAGGCTATCTCCAAGTCAGAGTTGACGGCACGGTAAAAGACATCATCGTCAACATGAAAACCGACCGATACAAACTCCACAATATAGAAATCGTTGTTGACAAACTCGTTGTCCCTAAAAACGCCGAAGAAAATTCCGGCGGAATGGAACGCCTTAAATCCTCCGTCAAAACAGCCTTGCAACTCGGTAAAAACGTGATTATGCTTCTTAATCCCGAAACCGAAGACGCAAGATTTTACAGCAAACTTTTGATGTGTCCTTCGACTGGAATTTCGTATAAAGAGCCTGCACCGATGAATTTTTCTTTCAATTCGCCGGCAGGATTTTGTCCTTGTTGCAAAGGCTTGGGCGAAATAGACAAAATCGACATTTCAAAGGTTATTCCGGATGATAATATTTCGATAAACAAAGGCGCAATTTCGCCGCTCGGAAAACGTACGGATAATTTTGTTTTCCGTCAGTTGGACGCTTTGGCAGAAAGAGAAGGCTTTTCGATGGACGAACCGGTCAAAAACCTGACTTCCGAACAGTTAGACATGGTTTTGAACGGTAGCGCAGAGCCGATTGAAATGGCTTGGATGGCAAAATACGGCAGTTCAAGAACCACTTACGACGGTATTTTGAAATACTTGGAAAACGCCCTCGAAGACGAAGACTCTTCGGAACTCGTTTTAAAATATTCCACGCCCGGAATCTGTCCCGAATGTCAAGGCAAAAGACTTAATAAAGAGGCACTTAGTTTTAAAATTGCGGGCAAAAACATCGCAGAACTTTCGATGATTGACATCGAAGATTTAAAAGAATTTTTGGTCAACATCGAAGACCGTCTGACCGCAAAACAGAAAAAAATTTCGACGGAAGTTTTGAAAGAAATCCGCACGAGAATCGGCTTTATGGACGATGTCGGATTAGGATATTTGAGCCTTTTCCGTCCCTCGGCAAGTCTTTCGGGCGGCGAGGCGCAGCGCATACGGTTAGCCACGCAAATAGGGTCAAAACTTGTTAACGTTTTGTACATTTTAGACGAACCGTCAATCGGGCTTCATCAGCGGGATAACGACCGATTAATCAAGTCGCTAAAAGCCTTACGCGACAACGGAAATTCCATCATCGTAGTGGAGCATGACAAAGATATGATTAAAAATGCCGATTACGTAATTGACATCGGTCCGGGTGCAGGACGTTTAGGCGGTTATCTGACGGCATCTTGTACGCCAGAAGAACTTTTAAAAACAGACAATCTGACGGCTAAATATCTGAACGGAACCCTTGATATTGAAATGCCAAAAGAGCGTCGCAAAGGAAACGGACAATTTTTAACGCTCAAAGGCTGCAAAGGCAACAACTTGAAAAACGTTGATTTAACGATTCCGCTCGGAGAATTGGTTTTGATAACGGGAGTTTCGGGAAGTGGAAAGTCAACGCTGATAAACGAAACTTTACGGCCTATTTTGACAAAACATTTTTACCGCTCGCTTCAAGAGCCGAAAGAATACGCCGAAATTTTAGGCATTGAAAACATTGACAAGGTTATCGAAGTAAACCAAGACCCGATAGGCAGAACGCCAAGAAGTAATCCGTGTACTTATACGGGACTTTTTGCTGACATTCGGAATTTGTTTGCGGAGTTGCCTCAGTCAAAAATTATGAACTATAAGCCGGGACGTTTTTCGTTCAACGTAAAGGGCGGACGGTGCGAACAATGTCAAGGTGCAGGTGTTAAAACGGTGGAAATGAACTTTTTGCCAGATGTTTATGTAAAATGTGATGCTTGCAACGGTAGGCGTTACAACCGCGAAACGTTGGAAGTTAAATATAAAGGAAAGTCGATTTCAGACATTCTTGACATGACGATAAACCGTGCTGCGGAATTTTTTCAAAACCAACCGAAAATTTTGAAAAAACTTCAAGCGTTGCAAAACGTTGGCATGGGTTACGTAACGTTAGGGCAGTCGGCGACAACGGTTTCGGGCGGCGAGGCGCAGAGAATAAAACTTGCGACCGAACTTTCACGCACCGACACAGGCAAAACGCTTTACATTTTGGACGAGCCTACAACGGGACTTCATTTGGAAGATATTCGTGTTTTAATGCGTGTTCTCAACGCTTTGGTTGACAAAGGCAACACCGTAGTCATCATTGAACATAACCTTGATGTTATCAAAACGGCAGATTACATCATTGACCTTGGTCCCGAAGGCGGCAAAAACGGCGGACAGATAATCGCCGAAGGTACGCCCGAAGAAATCATAAAACAAGGCAAAGGCTACACAGCAGAATATCTGAAAAAAGAGATGAATTTATAAAAAAAGTTTTATATTACAAAAAACCCTTATCACCAAATCTTTTTATAATTCGGTGATAAGGTTTATCGTTTTTTTTAAAATTTTATTAATACTCTTTTCCGTTTTCAAATTCTACACCATCGTAAAATTTGGTGTTGCCATTATCCGTAGAGATTATAATATTGGTAGGTGCAATACCCGGATTTTTGGTGAATTTATAACCGTAAATATATTCACCA
>JAFXUC010000135.1 GCA_017535325.1 Bacteroidales bacterium
GCTAGCGTTTATCCTGAGCCAGGATCAAACTCTTCATTGTATAAAATTTTTATTTTTTCTACGTCTTTGACTAAGGGTTTATTCTTGTTCTCTTTTTTACGCCTTGTGCTTGCTGTCAATCTTTTCAAATATCCTGCGCAAATTCTCATCAGAATCGCGGTGCAAAGTTACTAACTTATTTTCTAACCACCAAAATTTTTTAAGTTAAATTTTTGTTAAGAACTTTGTCGCGGTTGCTGATTTTTATCAGCCGAAATCGCGGTGCAAAGTTACTAACTTTTTATTTAACCACCAAAATTTTTCGTGTTAAATATTTGTTAATTACTTTTTCCTAATCTCTTAAAGAACCTCGTTCCTTTCGTTTTGCGGGTGCAAAGGTAGAGCGATTTTATCATTCTACAAAATTTTTTTGCATGTTTTTTTAAAATATTTTTTTACAGGTTGAAAGTGTGGAAGTTACAAGGAGAGAAAAAGGGAAAAAATTATGGGTTTTTATGGAGTGCGGGCTGCCAGCCCGCGGTGAAGTACTATTTGGCGGGCTGGCAGCCCGCACTCCAAACACTCACTCCAAACACGCACTCCAAGCACACATTCCAACAAAAAAAATAGTCCCGGGTGCCGGGTTTGAAGAAACCAAGGCACTCAACGGGACTCTTTCCACATATATATTAATTAAAAGAAAACTACTCTTTGTTGTCCGTTTTTGCGGAAACCTTAGGCAAAACCCTTATCAAAGCCTCATTAACAAGCGATACAAACGTTTCCACGTCCTTTTCGCCGTTCATCTCCGCAAAAGCCTCCACCTTAGAACGCAATGTTACAAAATCGTACCACGCTTTAACACGTGCCGCCCTGCGCTTACCTTTCAACGAGGTGGAATACTCGTCCCTCTCAACAAGAGCCTTTCGATACTGACGAATCAAAACCGAAATCTGAGAAAGCGACTCATCTAACTTTAACGCGCTAACCGACTGTTTATCAGCCTGTAATTTAGTTACCAAGGAGTCATAATCAACAAACTTCTTAACAATGCCGACAGTAGGAATGTTGCCGAAACAAGAAAATACCTCCTTGAATTTCAAGGCCGCGTCCTTTACTTGCGAGGTTTGCCAAACTTCCGAATAATCAACCGCTAATTTCATTTTTCGGAAAATAGCATCGGCTTGAAGCCCGATGTCGTTGATTTTCAACGTATAAGATGTTGTTGATTTTAAAACTCGGTTGTCGTGAAACTCTTTTACCGAATTTTTTAAATCCGTAACATATTTACTAAAAGTGTTGTTCTTTAACGAGTCCGACACTTCAACAACTCGCTGCAAAAATTCATCAAACTGCTTGTTGGTGAAACTTTGCACTTTTTTTCTCATTACTAAATTTTTCATTTCTCTTAAAATTTAAATTTGTTGTTTTAAAATTACGCTGCAAAGTTAAAAGTGTTATTTAAATTATGCAAATTATTCTTGATATTTTTTTATGTTTTGATTATTTTTTGTTATGTTTTTAGCATTTTTGTTATATTTTTCATATAAAAAAACCTAATTTTAAAGCATTGTAACAAGAATTTTGGAGCAAATGTTAAATAAAGTTAAAAACAAAAGATTTACCGAGGGTATAAATAGAAAAAATATTGATTTTGGGGACTTTGACCAAAGGTAAAAATGTTAAAAATATAGATTTTGGAGACTTTGACCAAAGGTAAAAACGTTAAAAATATAGATTTTGGGGACTTTGACCAAAGGTAAAAACGTTCAAAATATAGATTTTGGGGACTTTGACCAAAGGTAAAAACTCCCAAAAAACAAAAAAATCCCGCATTTACCATACGGGATTCATTATAAAAAAGGGATAATTAACTATATTTTTGTAATATACTTGGAACTTGCCCAACCTTCAACAACCGCCTGAATCCTAAACATATTCTCCTGCTGGTCAAGAATGTTGAACTTTGTTCCGGCTTTCAAATCGCTGACAAGACGGCGGGATTTCTTTTGGTCATTATACAACATCGCTGAATTTGTAGTAAGTTCACCGTCATAATTATCGTCGGTATTATCCTGCTCAACAAATTCCTTATCCATCCAACCTGTCATTTCGTAAAGAATATTATACCATTCTCCGGTTGAATCGCTGCCTATAATATAAACGTATGTGTCAGCAGCCATAGGCGAAGATTTCAAAGGCGCATTAGAACTCGGAGACTGACGGAAATTCAATTTCACCTTAACTCTACCTATCGTGAGCGAAGAAGAAGCCGATTCTTTAACAGCATCCTTAAACAACTCGCTGACATTCAAGTCTTTCTTTGTATTTGAAACAATGTCGGCACGCAATGCGTCAAGCGGAAAAGCAGGACCCGGATCGCATTTTCTGCCCGGAGCAATCTCCTCATGTCCCAAAATCTCTTTTATGTCGTATGCCTTGCAAATAGCCTGACACAACTCTTTTACCGCCTTAATTTGTTCGTCAGTATATTTATACCAATAAGTCATCGTTGTAACGGCGTTGCGGTGTTTACCGACGAAAACCTTGCTTTCGGGAGTTGCCGTTTTTTTGTCTTTCTTAACCTCCCACCAAGTATAATATTTGCCGTCTATTTTTTGAAGATAGCCCGGATTAGAAATCTCTATGCCTATCGAAAAGTTGTTGTACGAAGACCTGCCGTTATAACTGCTTGTGCCTGCATGATATGCCTTACGGTTGAGGTCAACCATCTGCGTAATAGTACCGTCCTCCGAAACCACAAAATGCGCTGATGTTTTCGAGGTTTTTGCGGCAAAAAGTTTTACGGTTGCTTCTCCGCTCGCACCTGCCGTATAATGGATTATAATCGCGTCAGGTTTCATAACGGCGGTTTTGTTGTAAGCATTGGCCTCTACAAAAGTCGCGCCTGTAAGCCGGTTGTTTTTTATTTCCATCTTTTAATAATTTTGCGATTAAAAACGCTGCAATTTACTAATTTTTTTTTATTTGAAAAATTTTTTTTAAAGTTTTTGCATTTGTAGTATTGCCTTTGCGCTAATACATTAATTTAAAAGTCTTTCCGCCGGCTTTTACTACCAATACAGAACCGCTCGTAAGGTTCAAAGACAATTCCTCATGACTTGAAACCGTAACACCTGACTTTAAAATCCTGCCGCTTAAATCACTGATTGTGTAAGCAACACCGTTATCAGACTCTATAAAAACCTTTTTGTCGAAAGACCAAACTTTTACTTTTTCACTTATAACTGGAAGTTCTCCGACAGGAGTTGCAGCGTCAACAGTAACTGTTATGCTTTCAGCCTCCGAGCCAAAATAATTGTCAGATTCTTCTGCTTTATAATAGACAGTATATTCGCCTGCCGCCTCTACCGAGGGCAATTCTTCTGTGTATTCTCCGTCTTCTTTAAGACTATAAAGCACGTTGCCGAAAGCCGCTTTTCCGCCTGAAATCAATACCAAAGGCTTGCCGGAAAATTTCAGGTTGCCGGCAGCGGAAGGCGGCAATGTAATTTTGTTTTGAGCCTTTTCTACAACGGCAGTTACCGACCTGGCATCTATACCTGTGTATTCGGGAGTTTCGTCAACTTTATACCAAACCTTGTATACTCCAACATTAACGGCTTTTGGAAGGTCTTTTGAATAAGTTTTTCCGTCAAGACTATAAGTTACCGTTCCGACATTATGTTGCGGCACTGAAATAAGATCCATCTCTTTTCCTGTATAAACAAGCGGACTTTTAACTTCCGGGGCATATAAAATTGTCTGAACCTGCTTTAATGTAAAGTAACCCGGCTGATCTTTTTTGTCAATTACAGCATATTCGCCATCAACATGCTCCGCGCTATACACTGTTGAATTGCCGCCTTTCAATTTTTCACAACCTTTAAACATATTACCAGTGTTCACTTGATCGAATTTACAAAAAGCATTTGCATAAATAGTTGTAAGATTGCTGCAATCCAAAAACATATACGCGGCTGTCCATACCTCCTTTATAAGAAAACTACTAATATCAATAGTTTTAAGCGAAGTACAATTATGAAATAAATATGCCATATTAGTAGTCTTTTCGGTATTAAGATAATTAAGACCTACTATTTCCGTAAGATTAGTGCAACCTTCAAAAAAATCTCTCAAATACGTGGGTTCGTAATCTACAAACGAAGACTCAAATACTACTTTTTTAATTTTCTCAACGCCTATGTCTTTTAATGACATTCCGCAGTATGTGTCAGCCTTGTATTTACCGTAATAAAATGTTACAATGCCGGTTTCAGAATCAAACTGTCTGTAAGGCATCAACTTGTCAGAAACTTTTACGGTAAAATTTAGTTCCTGAGAAAAACAGTTTACAGTAATTTTCTGCTCTCCAAGTTTTAATTTGTCATATCCGGTAATCCACTTTGAAAGACTTTCAAGTTCAACAGTCCGTTCTTGACCGTTTGGCTGGGTTACAGAAAGTTTTCCGTCCTCCAAATTAAAGTTTTCACCCTGTGCATAATCGGTTTGGGGCTTACGGGTAATCTCGACTTTGAGTTTGGGCTTAGTTTGATCTTTTGAAGTCAAATAGCCGGGAGTGTTTCCCGTTCCGATTATGGCATAGTCGATGCTATTATCGTCTGTATGGGAATCATAAACAGTGCCGTTACCACCGGAAAGTTGAAAACAATTATAAAACATTCTCCCTTCAAGATTTGCATTTGACCATTTGTCAGGATCAACGTATATGGTTTCAACGTTACGACAGTTGGAGAACATATCATTTACCTTTATATGTTGTGCATTTTTTGTATCAAAAGAAGTCAAATCAATAGTTTTAAAATTACACACCGAAAACATACGGGACATATCGGTAACATTTCTAATGTCAAAACTGCTGAGATCAATTTCTTTAAGAGATCCACAACCCGAAAACATTTGGGTCATATTAGTTACGTTGGAAGTATTAAAACTGCTAATGTTAAGTTCTGTAAGACTACTGCAACCACAAAACATACTGGACATATTGGTAACTAACTCCGTATTAAAAGTGCTCAGGTCAAGTTTTTTAAGGCTTGAACAGTACATAAAACACTGCAACATAGACGTAACTTTGGAAGTGTTGAGATTTTCAAGTCCGACTATTTCTGTCAAATTAGTACAGTTCAAAAACCAATCTGCCAATGATGTCGGATAATAATCTTTGCATGATTCATCTATTACAACTTTTTTTATGGACGATGCATTATATTTCCAATGCATTATATCATACGCTCCACTCGGTCTGTTTTCTTTGTAATATATTGTTAACGTTCCGTCTTTTATCACTCCAAAACCGCTTGGGAGTGCGAAAGTTTTTGTGCAAGTCAGCACCAATAATGCCAATAAAGCAAAAAAGAATTGTCTGAATTTCATTGTTTTCATATTGTTTTATAATGAATAAAAAGTTTTAAAAATATTTTTCATATTAAAATGGTCGTAAACGCCGCCTAACTCTCTGATTGAGTGCATTGCAAGAATCGGAGTACCAACGTCAACGCATTTAAAATCTATTTGCGAGGTCGAAATACTACCAAGCGTAGAGCCGCCTGCCAAATCACTTCTGTTTGTAAATTTTTGAAGCGGAGAGCCTGCCACAGCCGCAAGTGAAGTGAAAACAGCACCTGAAAAAGCGTCCGTACAATATTTTTGGTCGGCATTGTATTTTAAGACAGGACCTTTATTCAAAAACGGATGATTTGTCGGACAAGACATTTGCGCAAAATTCGGGTGCAAAGCATGTGCACAGTCAGCCGAAATCATAAACGAATTGGCAACGGCACGTAAAAATTCTTCTTTTTTGCCGCCAAGTTTTGAAACTACACGTTCCAAAATATTCTTCAAAAACGGTGAAGCCGCGCCTTGACGCGTTCTGCTGCCGACTTCTTCGTTGTCGTAACAAACCATAACTTGCGTTGCATTAATGTTTTGCGAAGTAAAAAGACCTTCCATTCCGGCGTGAATCATCGACAAATTATCAAGTTTCGGCGACGAAATAAATTCTCTGTCAGCACCTATAAGACAACCTTTCTGAACATCGTAAAGCGAAAGGTCAAAATCCAAAATGCTGTCCGGCGAAACGTTAAGTTCCTGAGCGATAATATTTATCAAATAATTTTCGCCTTCAAGCGGTGATTTTATGCAGGCAATAAGCGGCGTTAAATCGTTTTGCTCGTTGATTGCCACACCATCATTAACTTTTCTGTTGAAATGTATTGCAAGATTCGGAATTTGCAACAACGGACGTTTCAAGTTGAACTGACGGATTTCGGGCTGAAAAACATTCTTCGACTTCAAAACCACACGACCAGCAATGCTTAAAGGTCTGTCAAACCACGTGTTAAGAATTGCGCCTCCGTAAACCTCAACATTGAGTTTTATATAAGCGTTTGAAACCGTGATTTCGGGGTTTGGTTTTATTTTCAGAGCGGGAGAATCGGTATGCGCCGCAATCAACCTGAAACCGTCTTTTTCGGGTTGCCCCATTCCGACAACAAAAGCCGCCAAAGCCGTATCGTTTTGAGCGACAAAATATTTTCCCTCTTTTTCGATTTGCCACTCATCTTGCGGCAAAAGTTCTTTGAAACCTCTTCTCAACAAAGCCGCTTTTATGTTTCTTACAACATGAAACGTAGAAGGGCTGTAAGATATAAAATCAATTAAATCATTGGCAAACTCCTGTGCCTCATCAAGTGTTTTTTTCATTTTTCTTTTAAACTTTATTTATCTCCGTAATGGGTTCTAAGCGAAACAATTTTCACGACAACTATATCATCGTGAATTTCGTAAACTATTCTGTATTCGTGATTTAACCGCCTTGACCAAGTTTGTTTATACGGATAGTGTTTTAATTGCTCAACCTGCCCCGTACCAAAACGCGGATTTTCGGCGATTTCAACTAAAATATCAGTTAACTTTCTGATCAACGGCTTGTTTCCACTTTTTTTGATACGCGCAATATCTTTCAACGCAGCATCTTCATATTTCAACTCGTAACTCATAGCGATTCAATTAATTGCTCAATTTCTTCACGGCTTTTTGTGCTGACAAGTTTACTTATATCGCTATGCTGCGACTCTTCCAATCTCTTTCTAATGCCTTCCACATTTCTTTTGTCGGCAAAAAAAGGGTCGCCGGAAGGACTAACTTCATACGGATCGCAGCGGAACTCTTCGGGAATTGCTGCAATTTCAGGGTCAAGCGTTTTGACCTTTTTCTTTTCGGCACTTTCCAAAATCTTGCCTGCCAGCCATTTAGAGTTGCGTACAGAAAGATTTAACGTAAGAATATAATTCAAAAGTCCGTTTAATGCTGTTGCTGTCATAATCCTAAAAAATTTTATCCGTGCAAATATAATCTTTTTTTCGCTTAACAAAAAAATATTTGTTTGCAGAAATGCAAAAAACATATTATTTTTGGCGGGTAAAACTATTAAATTTTTTTAAAAGATATGGCACAAGAAACAGAGAGACCAAAAAACGAAAAAGATATAACTGCATACGATATTGAAAGTTATATCAATCAGCGTTGGAACTCGCAGCGCAACTATTTTTCAAAAAGTTCGCAAAAAAAACAAAAATTCTTCAACGTATGTCAGGTTTTGATAATTGTTCTGAGCGCGTTATCGGTAACGGTTTTGACCATAGACTTGGATTCGCTCGGCGCGCCAAAGTGGTGTTCCAACAAAATCGTCTGCGCAATCCTTTCTCTGGCGGTAATAGTTGTTTCGGGCATTGACAAACTCAAACAATACAACGCCGAATGGATAAAAGACCGCAAAGCCACAGAAAAACTCAAAAGCGAGATTTGCAAATACAAATTCGGTGTTGACCCGTACACAGTTCCTTTCAAACAAGAAGAAAAAAAGCCGGAACAAGCACCCGAAAAACCTGCAACAGAAACCGAAAAACCAAAAGGCGATGTAGTTTCGGAGCGTACAAAACTTTTATTAACCAAACTTAACGATATATCTGAAAAATGCGACGATTCGGGCGTTAGAAATTCATACAAAGAAATCAAAACCGAAATTGCAAACTTTGTCTCCGGCGCAAAAGATTTTGAAAAAATTGAAGGCGAAATCTCGTCCAAAGACAAAACTTTTGTCGAGCGCATCAACGCAATTATGGACGAATACGTGCAAATGTTTGAGTCGCAGAATATTTACAGCAAAATCAAAAACGAGATTTGCGACTTCTACACCAACGCCGGCGCGTACAAGGTTGAGGAAAAACCCAAACCGAAACCTGAGCCGAAACTCATAATTTCTAAAAACGACCGCTTGTTTGTAGAGAGAGTTGAGGAAATAATTTCAAAAGATGTTGACGAATTTGTTAACACGAAAAACAAACTTTCAAACATCGACGCGCAAATCGACGAACTTATTCAAAGCAAGACAAAAAAATAATTATAAAAAAAAAAACGGCTGCCGTAAGACAGCCGTTTTTTTTTATAATTTAAATCCCATCAGAATTATATCGTCGGTTTGTTCACCGTCTTTTCCTATCCAGTCTTCGATGGTTTGATTAAGAATTTCGCGCTGTTTCTCAGGAGGCTCGTCATGAATTTTAAAAATCAGTTCGCGGAGATTTTTGATTTTGAACTTCTTGCCGTCAGGTCCGCCGAACTGGTCTTCGTAACCGTCAGAAAACATATAAAACCAAGTGTTTCCGTCAGGCTGAATTTCATGTTTCGTATAATGGAAATTCTCCTCAATCTGGTCGCCGCCGATGCCTTGTTTGTCCGCTTTTATCGTCGTAATTTCGCCGTTCTGAATGTAAATCAGCGGATTTTTTGCGCCGGAATACTCCACCAAATGTGTCTCCTTGTCAATTGAACAGAGAGCCATATCCATACCGTCGTGATTGTCGGTTGTGTCCTGTTTCAAGGCTTTGCGGATTCTGAAATTCTGATTCGTCAAAATTTCGTCCGCCGAGGTTATGCCGTCGGTAACGATTTCCGTCAAAATCTGCGAACCAATCATACTCATAAACGCACCCGGAACGCCGTGTCCCGTACAGTCAGCCGCCGTAATGATGATTTTTTTGTCAGTCTCGGCAAACCAGTAATAGTCGCCGCTGACAATGTCCTTTGGACGGTAAAGAATAAAATTGACGGGAAGCGCGTTGTCGATTTTGTCCTTCAACGGCAACATAGCCCGCTGAATGTGCAAAGCGTATTCTATACTGTCGGTAATGCTTTTGTTTTTCTCGATGATTTCCTCGTTTTTCTCCATAATGAGTTTGCTCTGCTTACGGATTTCAGAGGTGCGCTCTTCCACAATTTGTTCAAGTTTGTGTTTGTCGCGGATAAGTTTCTTGGTGTACGCCTTTATAATAAGCCATACAACCAAAGCCAAAAGCAAAACATAAAACACTATCGCCCAGATAGTCAGATACCAAGGCGCAAGTATACGGATTGTTATCACAGCCTCACGGCTTTCCTCTGAATAACAATTGATTGCAACCACGTGAAAAACATACGTTCCGGGCCAGAGGTTTGAATATTCCTTTTTGGTTTCCGCCTTAAAATCAGTCCAGTCGTCGTCGTTGTTTTCCAAAAAGGTCTTAAACCTCAAAAACTCAGGATACTCGTAACTTGATGCAGCAAACTCTATTCTGATGCTGCGGTCTGAATACGGCAACGAAACCACCTGTCCGCCGTAATTAGCCCCGACGATAACAGAGTCGTTGTAAATATTTTCGATTCCGCGGATAAGAGCCTTGTAAGGCTTTGAAAAATCTTTCTTGATTCTCTCGTCATAATGGATAAAGCCGTCCTGATTGCCGATTATGTAACAGCCGTTTCCGATTGAGGCGACAGAATAAATTTTGTCCATATACGGCATAAATCTTCCCGACTGACACTCCGCCGTTGTATCGCTTGTCAAAGTGTAACGCTCCAAAAGCCAATGTTGAAGGTTAGGGTCTTTGCGGCTGCTTACAACCCTTTTTATCCAAATATTGTTCTGAGCGTCAACATACATCATCTCATAACCGCCTTTTTCACCGAAAGCGGCATTAAGTTTTAAGTAACGGAAAAACTTGCCGGAATCGCTGTCGTATTTGTAAAAACCGTCAGGAGTTCCCATAACGAGTTCTTTGCCCGTGTTGAAAAGATAGTTTCCGATTTCTGACGGCAAACCGTTTTCAGTGCTGTAATTGTTGACCTCACGGACGTAATTATAATTCTCGTTGAAATTGATTTTGTAAACGCCGTTGCTCTTTTCAGAGACCCAGAAATTTCCCTGTCTGTCGGTGTCAATGCTTCTGACCTTGATGTTGAAACCTTCAACACCGTTTCTGTATGACCAACTGCCGTTTTTGTTTTCGTAGACAGAAAAACCGTTGCCGCCGACTGCCACCAAAAGCGACGGGTCGTTTTTTGAAGGCGCAAAGTTAAAAATGTTTCTGTCCTTGTCCACGGGAGAAAGTTTTTGGTCTTTTATCGTTATAAGACCGGTGTTTGTGCCGCCCAAAATCACGCCGCCCAAAGTGTCCAAACACCATACGGCACTTCTTCCGTTGGGATTTTTCAGTTCCTTAAACTTGGGATTGTTAAGCGAATCGGCGTCGCAGACATAAACGGCGTCGGTTCCGAGATAAATTTTGCCGTCTTTTTCTATCGCAGAACGGATTGTTCCCGCAATGCCGGTTGAAACGTTGTCGAATTTTGAAAACGGAGAATACAAATCAAGTATGCATATACCGCTGTTTCCTGCAACCCAAAGCAGATTGCCCGAATCCTCATAAAGAGAATAAATCTGCATTTTGGGCAAAAGTCCTGTTTTTACGACGCGCAGGTTTTTGTCGGTGATGATAACGCCTTTTGAAATAGTTCCGAAAGCAAAACTGCCGTCATGAAGTCTCAAAACCGTGTATACATCTTTGGTAATCAGTTTGTTAAGCGGAATTTCAAGTTTTTCGCATTTGCCGTAACGCGAGGTAAAAATGCCTTCTTCGCGGTTTACAATCACAAAACTGTCCGCAACTTTTAGCACGGAATAAATATCCGTACCAGCCTCATGAAAAGCGTGGTTTACTGAAAGCACGCCGTTTTTCAAGGTCATAATTCCGATGCCGGTATGATTTACCAAAACATCTTCCCCGACCTTGAAAACGCCTTTGAACTTTGTGCCTTTTTTGATGCCTTCCAATTGATTTTCAGAAAGTTTTATTTCTTTGACGGAATCGTCTTTCAAGACGTAAAGCACTTCCGGCGACTCAAAAATCACGCCCTCGCTCTCCGAAACAGTTACAGAAGATATATTCGGATTGTAATTTTTGAAAGTACTGTCAATCAGCGAAATATAATGTACAGCACCGTTTGATTCGTGTTTTAAATAACCGAAATCGTTTGCCGCGCCTACATAAAGCGTGTTATTTTTGCCGTCAATAGCCAAGGCTCTGATTGCAGACTTCTTCGGAGTCTGAGTCAGAGTCCATTTGATTCCATCAAACTCCAAAATACCGTTTGTATTGCCGAAATACATCACGCCCGAAGTGTCATTGGTAATACTCCAATTCTGATTGTTGGCGGGAAAGTCTTTCGACGAATACGTTTTGGTGTATGGAGAGCCTATTTGTTTAATTTGGGCGTGCGAGATACCGCCGCCCAAACCAACAAACAGCATTAATAACAATATGATATAAAACTTTCTCATCTATATATTATAACGTTTTTACCGCTGCTTCTATTGCCTTCTGCAAGCCGGCAGGATTTTTTCCGCCCGCCGTAGCGTAGAAAGGCTGACCGCCGCCGCCGCCAAGAATCTCTTTTCCCGCCTCGCGGACGATTTGTCCGGCGTTGAGACCGCGCTCTTTTACTACGTTGTCCGAAATTATAACAGATAACGTTGGTTTACCGTCAATTTCCGCACCGAGAACGATGAAAGAATTTTCTACTTGCTGACGGAGTTGGAAAGAAAGGTCTTTCAGCAAATCCTTGTTGTCAACTTTTACTATTTCGGCGATAACGTTCAAGCCGTTAACAGTCTTCACTTTGTTTAAAAGTGCGTCTTTTACCGAAACGAGTTTTTCTCTCTGCAAGTTCTCGATTTGTTTTTTGAGAGCGGCGTTTTCGTCTATCAACGCTTTGACAGCCTCTAATGCAGCCTCTTCGGTTTTGGCTTTGAAAATAAGTTTCATCTCGGAGGTAATTGCGCATTGTTTTCTCAAAAAGTCTTCTGCCGCCTTGCCGGTCAAAGCCTCAATTCTGCGCACACCCGAGGCGATTGCAGTTTCGGTGATGATTTTGAAAAATCCGATTTTGCCGGTGTTTTGAGTGTGGCAGCCGCCGCAGAGTTCCACCGAAGAGCCGAATTTTACAACGCGGACTTTGTCGCCGTATTTTTCGCCGAAAAGTGCAATCGCGCCTTTTGCTTTTGCCTCTTCAATCGGCATGTCGCGGTATTCCTCCAAAGCGATAGCCTCGCGGATTTTTTTGTTTACAAAAGTTTCAACCTTTTCAATTTCCTCGTCAGAAAGTTTTGAAAAATGCGAAAAGTCAAAACGCAAATATTCGGGACAAACAAGCGAACCTTTCTGTTCAACGTGTTTTCCGAGAATTTCTCTAAGTGCCTCGTCCAAAAGGTGGGTTGCAGAGTGGTTAGCCTCGGAAGCCGCACGTTTTTCTACGTTAACGATCGCTTTGAAATCAGCATTTAAGTTTTTCGGAAGTTCTTTAACGATATGGATTGAGAGGCCGTTTTCTTTCTGAGTGTCAGTGATGTAAATCTTTTCGTCAGCACTTTGCAAAACACCCTGATCGCCGGTCTGACCGCCCATTTCTCCGTAGAAAGGAGTCTTGTTGAAAACGAGTTGGAAATATTTTTTGCCTTTTGCCTCCACCTGACGGTAACGCCAGATTTTTACCGTTTCTTCCAAATTGTCGTAACCGGTAAACTCCTCGGTTGAAAAACTGTTGACTTCAACCCAATCAGAAGAATCAACTTTTGCGTCTTGACGCGAACGCTCTTTCTGTTTGCCGAGTTCCGTCTCAAACTCTTTCTGGTTCAAGGTCATGCCGTTTTCTTTCAAAATGAGTTCGGTGAGGTCGAGCGGGAAACCGTATGTGTCGTAAAGCACGAAAACTGTTTTGCCGTCGATTTCGGTTTTGTTTTCGCCCTTAGCCGCTGCAACCACCTTGTCAAGAAGTTTGATACCTGTTTCCAAAGTTTTCAGGAAAGAGGTTTCCTCTTCGATGATAACTTTTTCGATGATGTCTTTCTGAGCGGTGAGTTCGGGATAAGCCTCGCCCATAACAGAAGTGAACACCGGCAAAAGTTTGTACATAAACGGGTCAGACTGGTTTAAGAACGTGTAAGCGTAACGGACTGCACGGCGCAAAATTCTGCGGATAACATAGCCGGCTTTTGCGTTTGAAGGCAGTTGACCGTCGGCAATCGCGAAAGAAATTGCGCGGATATGGTCGGCGATAACCCTCATTGCAACGTCGGTCTTTTCAGCCGCGCCGTATTTTATGCCCGTAAGCCTTGCAATCTCCTGAATCACAGGCTGGAAAATATCTGTATCATAATTTGATTGTTTGCCTTGAAGTGCCATACAAAGTCTTTCAAAGCCCATTCCTGTATCAACGTGTTTTGCTGGAAGCGGTTCAAGAGAGCCGTCGGCTTTGCGGTTGAACTGCATGAAAACCAAGTTCCAAATTTCGATAACTTGCGGGTGCGATTGATTTACGAGTTCTACGCCCGGAATCTTTTTTCTTTCATCATCAGAGCGTAAGTCGATGTGAATTTCCGAGCAGGGTCCGCACGGACCTGTCGCGCCCATTTCCCAAAAGTTGTCGTGCTTGTTGCCCATGATAACGCGGTCGGCGGGCAAATGTTTCAGCCAGTAGCCTTTTGCCTCTTCGTCGGCGGAAAGATTTTCGTCTGCCGCGCCTTCAAAAACAGTCGCGTAAAGACGGTTTTTATCGAGTTTAACGACTTCCGTCAGATATTCCCAAGCCCAGTCGATGATTTCTTTTTTGAAATAATCGCCGAAAGACCAGTTGCCCAACATCTCGAACATAGTGTGGTGATAGGTGTCATGACCTACTTCTTCGAGGTCGTTGTGCTTGCCGGAGACCCTCAGACATTTCTGAGAATCGGCGACACGTTTGTATTTTGCGGGCTCGTTGCCCAAAAAAATGTCTTTAAACTGATTCATGCCCGCGTTTGTAAACATCAAAGTCGGGTCATTTTTCACTACCATAGGTGCGCTCGGCACAATTTTATGGTCTTTTTTCGCAAAAAAATCCAAGAAAGATTTGCGTATTTCTTTTGAAGTCATCATATTAAAAAATTCCTTAAAAATTTATTGCGCAAAGTTAGTGTTTTTATTTTAATTTTTTATATCTTTACCCGAAATTTTTTTAAGGTTTACCCGGAAGAAAAAACTTAAATGAACAGGATAGGAATTATAATTTCGATTTTGGCAGTGCCTCTGGTGTTGATAGTGTTTTTTGTACTCCATGTCAACATCCTGAAAAACTATGCCTACGAAACCGAAAAGTCAAATTTGATATACACAATCGGCAACCGAGAGAACTCTGTCATGGATATTGTAAGGGATTATTCCTCTTACGACGAATTTGTGGAAATGACTTTGGCGCGCGACACCTCATGGATTGAGCAGAATGTCTACAACATCATCGAAGACTACGACCTTTCGGGCGTTGCCGTTTTGGACAGCACCGGAAAAGTAATTTTTCACAAGTCAAAAGGCGGAAAAGTAGATTTCAAGGCACTTACCGAAATGGAGTCCAAAAGTTTTATGCCGCTTTTTTACGACGCCAACATTCTGAGTTACAACAAAGTAATCGGCGACAGCGTTTATACGACGGTTGTGTCGAGACTGAGATACACCGACAAAAGTTTTTCGGAAACACCGCTTTATTTTCTTGTTGTCAACAGACTGAACACCAAGGGAATGCACCGTTCAAAAGTCTACCTCGAAAACGACACTTTGGAAGCGAAAGTTTCCAAAAACCTTCTCGCAATCGCGCTGAAAAACCCCGCTGGTCAAAAATTCGGATATTTAACGTTTTTGTTTTCAGAGAATTACGATTATATTTTCGGCAAAGTCAACATAATTTTCTTTGCGACGCTGATAGTTGTGGTTTTGCTGATTTTGATTTTGGTTTTCAAGGCGCACAAACCTGAGGCTGCGGCTCAAAACCTGCCTGCAATCCGCATGGTGGAACATGAGGAAGAAAACGCTGAACACAAAATTTATGAAAAGGCGGTTGCCCAAAACTATCTCGGCTTTATCATCACCGACCCGATGGGAAAAATCATCTACGCAAACCAAAGTTTTGAAAACGCCACTCTGTATTCTTCGCAGGAACTCATTGAATTACAGCCTGTTTTGTTTTGGACGGAAAACGGTCTGCCGGTTTTCAACTATGATTTCTGGCGCAGACTCTCGCTCGGAAAGGCTTGGAAGGGAGAAATCTTCTGCCGCAGAAAAGACGCTTCACAACTCAGGCTCTCGGCAACTTTTTCACCGATAAAAAAAGACAACTATGTAACAGGCTATTCCGCTGTTTTTGAAGACGTTACCAAAGGCAGCACGGCGGAAGACGAGTTGAAGGAGTTCAACAAGACATATTCCGCGATTTTGGACAATTGCAGCGACACGATTTCGATTTACGACTACGAGAAAAAACAAACCGTCTTCGTGAGCCCCGCAATCAAGGAACTTACGGGCTACACTCAAAAAGAATTTCTTGAAAAAAGCCTTTCTGAAATTCTTGAACCTTCATCATACCAGCGCATAAAACTCGCTTTCTCAAAAAGTCTGCTCGAAAATCCCGAATTGACACGCAACGGCAAAATGCGTTTTGTCTGCAAGGTAAAATCCTATACGGGCAACTATGTTGACGTGGAACTTTCGATGAGCCTTATTTTCAAGAGCAACGAAGACGCTTATCCGTCAGAAATCGTAGTTGTGGCGCACGACATCACCGAAACGCAAAAAATCTTGAAACGGCTTTCCGACTCTCAGGAAAAATACCGCATGATTGCCGAAAACACAGCCGACATGATTTGGAAAGTTGACCCGATAACCCTCAACATCAATTACGTCAGCAATTCGGAGGAGAGGATGTTCGGTTATCCGAAAAGCGAGTTTCTGAAAATGAACCTCCGCGACATTCTTCCGGGCGACGCCTTGAACAGAATCGTTATGAAAGGCAACCAGATGATTCAGGAAAGCGTTCCGAGCGAAGTTTATCACAGATTCAAATGTCCGATTTACTGCAAAAACGGCGAAGTCAAGGAATTTGAGTCCGTAGTTTCGGTCATAACGGACAATTTCGGCTTGAAGGAATTTTTGGGCGTAACAAGGGACATCACCGAGGCAAACCGTTACGAGGCAAAACTCAAAGAGACGGTATGGCAGATGGAAAAACTCATCGAAACCCTTCCGGCGAAGATTTTCATGAAAGACAAAAACAACCGTTACATTCTTGTAAATTCGGGTTTTGCGCATTGCATCGGACTTCCGCCGGAAAAAATCAAAGGCTACAAATCCGACGAAATCACCGTGCCGAAAGATTTTTCAATCATCGTAAACCAGGATTCTGAAATTTTGGAAACGGGCATAAGTTATTTGAATCAGGATATTTTTCTCGAAAACTTTGACGGCACCAAAAACTGGTATTCCGTTTCGCAGGTGCCTTACGGCGAAGAGGGCAAAATCATGGGCATAATCGGCTTCATGGTTGACATCAGCAAGCAAAAGCATTACGAAAAAGTGCTTGAAGAGGCTCTCAACCGCACCAACATTCAGAAATACGAACTTGAAAACTCCTCACGCGGAATGCAGGAGTCAATGAAATACGCCAAGAGGATTCAGGACACGCTGCTTGCGCCCTCAAACGAAATCATTCACAATTACATTCCCAACAGTTTTATCTACGACAAGCCCAAAGACATCGTGGGCGGCGACTTTATATACGCCGCAGCGACAGCAGACGGCATTGTCTGCGCGGTTGCAGACTGCACGGGACACGGCACTCCGGGCGCGCTTATGAGCGTTATGGCTATAAGCCTTTTGAACGATATTTTCGGCATGACAATTTGGAAACACACTCCCGCCGATGTTTTGGAAGAGTTAAGGCGCAGGGTGATTTCCACGTTCAGCAATTCGATGGTAGAGAGAGAAAGTTTTGATATTTGTATGATTTTCAAGGAGTTCAATTCCGACAAAATCATCTATGCCGGTGCAAACCTGCCGCTATATATCTGCCGCAACAACGAACTTATAAAACTCGAAGCGGTACGCTGTCCGATAGGTGCGCATCCAAGACAGACAGCCTTTGTAAATTACGAATTCAAGATTCAGAAGGGTGATATGCTGTATTTGGCAAGCGACGGTTACAGCGACCAGTTCGGACACATAGAAAACCGCCGTTACTATCAAAGTGATTTTGCCCAACTTTTGGCAAGAATTTCCTCAAAAGACCTCAAAACCCAAAAGCAGATTTTGGACGAGGTTCACGAAGACTGGAAGGGCGACCGCAAACAGACCGACGACATCACGATTTTCGGCATAAAAGTAAGCGAAATAAACGAAGAAAATGCAATATAAAAAAATACTGATTGCCTCGGACAAGTTCAAAGGCACGTTTTCCTCAAAGGAAATCGGCGAAATGATTGCCTCGGCAATAAAAGAATACGCGGTAGAATTTCAAACGGAAATCACGGAAGTCTCTGACGGCGGCGACGGACTTATTGATTGTCTGAGATTTAAGAACAATTTTTCGAGATGGAAATTTTTGAGTTTTTCTGCTAACAAAGCGCGAAAACTTCAAAGCAAATACCTTTATAATATATACACTTCGACGGCGGTTTTGGAATCGGCGGCAACCTTAGGACTCAGCAAGTTAAGGAAAGACGAAAAAAACATCTTGAAACTCTCCTCCTACGGTTTAGGCTACGATATAAGCCGTTTGTTAGAGGTTAGAAAACCGAAACGAATTGTAATCGGTGTAGGCGGGACTTCCACAAACGATTTGTTTTTGGGCGGAGCCTCGGCTCTCGGCTTTAAGTTTCTTGACAAAGACGGCAACGAAGTTGACCCCGTCCCCGAAAATTTTCTTAACATAACAACAATTATAAAGCCGGACAACTTTGACAGATACCAAAACATCCAAATCGACATTGCAACGGATGTAAAAAATCCGCTTTGCGGAGAGTTTGGTGCTTCAAGAGTTTATGCGCCGCAAAAAGGTGCAACGGCGGAGCAGGTAGATTTTTTGGACAAAGCGTTAATGCATGTTGCAGAAATTATCAAAAAAGATTTGGGCGTTGACGTTTTAGATTTAGAAGGTGCAGGCGCAGGAGGCGGAATCGGCGGCGGCATTGCGGCTTTTCTATGCGGAAAAATCATCAGTGGAGCAGATTTTGTTTTGGAAAATCTCGGCTTTGACGACCTCTTAAAAACTTCATCACTTGTAATTACAGGCGAAGGAAAGTTTGATTCTCAGTCCCTTAACGGCAAAATCACAGGCAACATAATTTCCCGTGCTAACAAACACGGCGTAAAATGTCTTGTGATTTGTGGTGCAACGGAAGACGGACTTTCACTGCCCGAAAACGTAAAAATTCTGCCCTTAAATTCCACAAAAGAGAACACAAAGGACAGAATTTTTGAAACCTTTAAAAATTATTTTCTTTCCACATAAAATATAAAAAACCGATTGCCGCAAAAACTGCTATGAAAATCAACATTTTCAGCAAAAGCGGCATTTGTTTTTGCTTTTTCATAATTAATTTCTTTTTAAAAAGTATGAATTGTTTTCGCTTTGCGTGTCGAGTTTGTCCAAAATCGCCTGACCTTTTGAAGTGATTTCGTCAAACATTTTCATTCCTTCCGCCTGATAAATGCTGTTTTGAAGGTCCATTTCCTCAAAAATCGACGACGAAAGTTCCATGAAATTGTCCATTTCAGCGATTTTGACGCTCAAATCCTGTGCAAGAGCCTCGGTTGCAGCCTCGTATCTTTCGTTTCTTGCGTAATCACCTTCAAGAATGTTCTGAGCGTTTCTCATTGCGGAATAGCCGCTTGAAATTGCCGAAAATTCCTGCTTTTTCATGCGGATTTCGTTTTTGGTGTCAGTGAGTTTGTAAGAGGAATACGAGTGCATTTTTATAAGGACGTTGTTTAAGTCTTCCATCTTCCCTACCATCACGCCGTATTTTTGATTCAGGGCTTTGAGTCTTCCTATCTGATTGGAGTTCACTGCGATAACCTCCTGACGGTTTTGACGTTTTGCCTCCTCGATAAGTTTTACCGACTTTGTGATTTCCTTGTTGTTGATGTTAATAGTGTCTTTGAGTTTGGCGATGTTGGTGCGCAGTTTGGCGATGTTGTCGCCTAAAAGTTTAAAGTTTTTGTCCAACTCGTCAACGTAACTTTCAAGAATTTTTATCGGGTCGAGTTCTGTAAACCAACTTGTTATCCAGCGCATCAGAGATTTGAAACCATAAGAGACGAGTTTTCTCGCCCTCTTGTCAGAGGCTATAAAAACCAAAAGTCCCAACACGCCGAAACCGACAACAGTATCCGCCGCCGAGTTTTGCATATCCTGCCAGATATTCGTAAAAAAATTAATTATCGGACGGTGAAAAACAGCAACCGCCGCAACGGAAAGACCTATAAAAACGCCCGCCGTTTTGCCTTCTTTTTTCTGAAAATATGATTTTTTCTGCTGCTGTTTTTTTATTTCAGTATTTTCTGCCATTTTTTTAGTGTTTAATTTCGTTATAAATTATTTCGGCTGTTTTTCTTGAAGCCGTGCCGTCGCCGGAAATCTGTTTGATTTTTTGATATTCTTCCAACATTTTGTCTCTGTAATCCTTGTCGCCGAGAATTTTTAAAACCTCTTTTTTTATGTCTTCGGAAAGTTTTGTCTGCAAAAGTTCCTTCACGACTTCCCTGCCCGAAATTATGTTGACAAGCGAAAAATATTTTATCTTGACCAAAAGTTCCGCCGCTATGTAACTGACAGTGTTGAGTTTGTAGACCACAACCTGAGGCGTACCCAAAAATGCGGTTTCCAAAGTCGCCGTGCCGGAGGTTACAACCGCCGCCGAAGAATTTTTTACGACGTTGTAAGTATCGCCGAAAATTATTTTTACGTTTTCATTCAAAAACCTGTCATAAAAACTTCTGTCCATACCCGGCGCGCCGCAAACCAAAAACTCGTATTCACCGTTGAAAGCGGGAATTATTTTCATCATTTCGGGCAGAAGTTTTTGAATCTCGTTTTTTCTGCTGCCCGGCACAAAAGCGATTTTCGGTTTTGAAGAAAGACTGTATTTTTTTACAAATTCCTCTTTGTCAAGAAGTTTGTAATCCTTCATCGCGTCCACAAGCGGATTTCCCACGTATTCTACCTGATAATCAAACTGTTTATAAAAATCCTGCTCAAACGGGAAAATCGCAAACATCTTGTCGATATATTTTTTAATAGTGTAGGCGCGGCGTTTTTTCCAAGCCCAGATTTTCGGCGAAATATAATAAAACGTCTTGAAACCGTGCGTCTTGGCAAACTTTGCAACCTTTAAGTTGAAGCCCGGATAATCGACAAAAACCACCGCGTCGGGCGAATATTCAAGAAGATTTTTATAACAAATTTCAAAATTTTTCTTAATTTTTTTCCAGTTTGCCAAAACCTCCGTAACGCCCATATAAGCCGTATCACGGTAATGAACAAGCATTTTACCGCCCTCATTCTGCATCAAATCCCCGCCGAAAAACATAAACGAAGCCTCTGAATCAACTTTTTTGAGTTGTTTCATAAGGTTTGCCGCATGCAAATCGCCCGAAGCCTCTCCCGCTATTATAAAATATTTCATAAATTGGAACGATAATTGTAATTTTTAGGTTTTGAAAACAAAAGTAATGTTTTTTACAATACAACCGACCGTCTTAACATTTTTTAATTAGTTATTACTATTATAACTCGACTATACTTGGTTGTGGGCCGTTGTTCTTTTTTAAGGGGCAGCGGCTTTTGTATTTGAAAAAAAGTGCGTATATTTACGCCCGAAATTTTTTTAACATGAAAAGGATTGTTATATTATATATAATAGTGTTTTTTGGGCTTGCAGCCGGTGCGCAAAACGTTACGAAAGTTTTGCAGGACATTGAAAACTACAAAATTATAACCTTGCCCAACGGTTTTAAGGTTCAGGTTGTAACCTCGGAGGAGTTTAAGCACTGCAACTGCCGCCTCACTGTAAACGTCGCGGATATTGACGAACAAAACGTCCGCGGCATCAAACAGGTTGTAGCCTCCATGACCGGCTCGGATTTGATTTCAAACGAGATAATTGTCAAAAACATGATAAGCCACCATCAGGCTTTGGACTCTCTGATGGAGTTCTTGTCGGGCGTGATTTATACCGAAAAATTCAACAGCGTAAGTTTTGACGACTACAAACTCCGGCGGACAAATTATTTAAAAGCCGAAAACGCAAAACCTTACAAAAAAACCTCGGACTTTGCCGACCTTAAAACCGGCACGGAGCCGTTGCAGGCGGATTTTATGAACTCGGTTTACGAAAGCGACTACAAAAACTACAAAACGTTCTGTTTTTCGCCCGACAGATGTCTGTTAACGGTTTTATCAAACATGCAACCCACTGACATCGAGGCTCTTGCAACCAAATATTTCGGCAGTGCTGAAAAACAGATGCCGCCCGTAAAACCCGTTACGGCAGAGATAAAAGCCAAGGACATTATATATTTTATCAACGACACAATACTTTCTGACGTTGCGGGTTCGTTCAGGAACTATTTCGCGTGTCAGAAAACGCCGAAAAATTACATTCTTAACAAACTGTTACAAAGACTGTTGTACGGAGATCAGTCTCATTCGGCAAAAGATTTTTCAACTTTCAATTACGACATTTATTCGCTTGATTTTACACAAAAGGAAAGCAGTTTTGAAGAGTTTGCACAAAAAGTCTTTAAGCCCAGAAACTCTGACTTTGAAATCTCAACGCCGCTTCAAAAGGCTAAAACAGAAGTTGTCAACGATTTCAACAAACAACTTTTGCAGCCCGATTTTGCGACGGAAATTGCCTCGTATTTGGTTTTGTACAAATTTCCGAACAATTATTTTACAAGTTTCGACAAAAACGTCAACGCCGTTACCGAAAGCGAGGCACAAAATTTCATAAAACTTATCAACAAAAACGGCTGCAATGTTTTCGTTTTTAACGGCAACCAGGAAAAAATCCACTGCGCCGTTATCAATTTTACCGGCGAAAGACAGTTGGATATTGTTGATTTTGAAGACAATACGTTTTTCTCGTTTGAAAAAGGCTTTTCGGCTCAGACAATTTTTGACAAATATTTAACGGCGACGGGCTTAAACGAGCCGCCGAAGTCTTTTTCGGTAAATTTTTCGTCAAACTACAAATACACAAAAACCGGCGCGGGATATGCCGCCTCAGGAAGAATTTTAAGAAAACTTCCGAATATGTACATGCTGGAAAATTTTATCATCCATACCGACAGTTCAAAAGTTTTTCATTACAAGGAGGCATACGACGGTCAAAACGCCTTTGACTCCACAAAACTCTACGGCATGGAAGAAATTGACTCCTTGCGGTTCAACGTTTTGAAACAAAAAGCGTTTTTTCCGTTGGAGGCACATTCCAAAAAACTCGGACAAAAATCCCGCTTGGCGTGCGACTACAAAACTTTCAGGGACAGTCTTTTCAAAATAGAAACCACAGACCTCAACCGTCAGAAAACATACACTTATTATAATATGCAAAACGGTTTGAAAGAAAAAACGGAAATTTTGGACGGACACGGCTACGCTTTAAAAACAATTTTCTACGAATATTCAGAAAACGGCAAATATCTTTTGCCGGTAAAAATTACGGAAAAAACTTTTGAAACGGAAACCGAAATCAATTTTTCGTCATACGATTTTTCCGCACCCGTCAAAAAAAGCGACTTTGTAGTAGGACAAACCGGAAAAAAGAAAAAAACAAAATAATTTTATCATGAGCACGGCAGAAAAAATCATTTCTGAAATGACCGCTTTGAAGGACGAAACGCAAAGAAAAAATTTAATGCGTTTTTTCAAAACGGGCAAAGGCGAATACGGCGAAGGCGACGAGTTTTTGGGACTGCGCTGTCCTGAGACCAGAGAAATCGTCAAAAAATATTATAAGGAAGCCTCTCTCGAAGACGTTGAAATTCTTGTAAAAAACCCCTTTCATGAAATCCGTCTTTGCGGTTTTTTGATTTTGGTGGAAAAATACGCCAAAGTAAAAGACAAAAACCCCGTTGAAAAAATTCTCAAACGCGACGAGATTATCCGTCTTTACCTGAAAAATTCCGAGTACGCCAACAACTGGGACTTGGTTGACATGACCGCGCCCAAACTCCTGGGCAAATGGTTTTTGGACAAGTCCATGGTGTCCGACGAAGAAAAAACACAAATCACAGACAACCTCGCTTACAGCAAAAATCTCTGGCAAAGGCGCATTTCAATGGTCTTTACCTGGTGGACTTCGCGGGAAAACCGCCCTGACATCGCCATCAAATACGCACTTATCCACCTTGCCGACAAGGAAGACCTCATGCAGAAAGCCGTCGGCTGGATGTTAAGGGAAGTCGGCAAAAACTGCTCCTACGATTTGCTGAGAGAATTTTTGGAAGACAATTACCAAAGACTTTCACGCACCTCGCTGCGCTACGCAATCGAAAAATTCGACGAAAAAGAACGCAGGTACTGGCTTGAAAGATAATCAGTTGTCTTTCAAAACCTGAAACAGTACGACAGCAAGAGCCATCAGAATAAGTGCCGACCACGACAACACGACGCCTAATTTGGCATTCTTGCGCCTTACAACAAGGGAGACAACCCACAAAACCGTACTTACCACCGCAATGGTAAAAATCAAAACTGCTTTTGACATATATTAAGAAAATTTTAAGCGCAAAGATATAAAAAATCTGTGGAATAATATTTGCTATTATTAAAATATCGAAGTATTTTTGCACCTTGAATAATCGGTATGAAAACAAATATATACATATTCCTTTTGACCGCGGTCCTGCTCTGCACTTTCAGCAAAAAGGCAGAAAGCAGTGTCAGCGACTCTTCTGCCGACACTACCGGAATGAGAGCGGTTTTGGACTCTCTTACAAGCATAATAGAAAAATGCAAAACCGAAAGCAATTATGAGAATTTTGACGAATACGTTTTCAAAGGCTTGGAAATCAGTTATCAACTAAAAGACACGGCGTCAATTGCCCGCTATCAGTTTGAGACGGCAAGATGTTATTCCAACACTATGCGCTCTGCCGATGCCCTGACATATCTGAACAAATCTCTGAAAATCGCACAAGAAATCAAGGATACCGTACTTTTGGGCGATATATACAACCAAATGGGAATGATTTACGCCGAGGCGCACATTAACGACATGGCGGTGGATTATCTTAACAAAAAACTCAAAATAGACAGAGCCAAAAACGATGAAAATTCCATCATCGAAACCGAACTTATAATCGCACTGATAAAAGGCGACCTTTACGAACAAAAAAACGATACGGCAACACTTTTGGAGGCACTCAAAAAATGCGAGGAACATTATCAATGGCTCTTGGACAATCCCGACCAGTTAAATATATTTGTCAACGTTTGCAGCAATGTCCCGAATATGTACATCAACGCGATGAAGTTTTCTGACGAAAAACGCGCTGCGGAATTTCTCGCAAAGGCAGACACCGTTTATTGTGCCGGACTAAGGCTGTCCAACTCCATACCCATTATCAAGACGTATATGTTTCCGGCAAAAATCTCGCTTTTCTGCGCAAAGAAGAATTTTCAGGCGGCGAAAAAGAGTCTGGACAGTTTCAACAGACACGAATCCGAATATGCCAATTACGTTTATGTCTATGCGGCATGCACCTATTATAAGGCGGTAAACGATTATCCGAATTATTTGAAATTCTCATCGGAAAACAGACTGCTAAACCACAGAAATTTTTCGACCGAAATGTGTGCCAAAAACGAGCGCAACCAGTCGCAGTCGCAATACGAGGCACAGTTGGCTGTCTATGAGAAAAACGCAAAAGAAAGAGACACGTTATTCAAGTTGGATTCTGAGCGTTCTGCAATGCGCAACAACGGAATGATTGCCGTTATTGTCATAGTTTTGCTGATTGCCGTCATAAAGGTGCTGCAACTGCGCCGCAGCAGCCGTCAGAACCTTATTCTCAAAAAAACCAACGACGACATTAATTTCAGAAACAGAAAATTGCAGGAACTTCAAGTCAAGATTCTCAGTCAGACAGAGGAAATCAAAACGCAGAACGCCCTCATCGAAGAGCAGCGGAACAACCTCAAAGACATCAACGAGCATCTTGTAGGCTCTATACGCTACGCACAGAGGATTCAGAAGGCGGCTGTCCCCTCAAAAGAAATGATGGACAAGATTTTCCCCGAAAATTTTGTTTTCTGGCAGCCCAAAGACATTGTTTCGGGAGATTTTTACTGGGCGGCAACCGACGACAGCCGCAAATACCTCATCACCGCCGACTGCACCGGACACGGCGTACCGGGCGCACTGCTCAGCATGCTCGGCATTTCGGTCATAAGCGACTGTTTTGCAGCCATAACGCCCCAGACAACGGCGGGCGAAATTCTTGACGCCGTTAAAAACAAGTTTCTTGAATCCTGGGCAAAAAGCGGCGGCAACATCGAAGACGGCATCGACATGGCTCTTATGGTGGTTGACTCCAAAAACAACACGCTTCAATACGCCGGCGCAAAACGTCCGCTCGTTATGGTAAGAAACAACGAAGCCTCCGTCATAAAACCCGACAAACTCTGCATCGGTTACAACTTGAAAAAAATTGACAAAAATTTCACAAATTACGTCATCAACACCGAAAAAGGCGACATGTTTTACGCATTTTCGGACGGTATTCCCGACCAGTTCGGCGGCGAAGACGGCAAGGCAAAGTTTTCGCAGAAAAACCTTTTGGAACTTTTGTCGAATATATCGGACTTTGCGCCCGATATTCAGCAGGCTTCCATAAAGGCAAACGTCGCAAACTGGATGGACTACGACGGCAAAAAGACCAAACAACTTGACGACCAGATTTTGATAGGAATCAGGGTGTAATTTTTTTTTTAAAAGAAAAGGCTGATATTAAAAATATTTTTGTAATTTTGCAATCTAAACTATACCAAATTTTTTTTTTAAAAAACCGATAAAAAAATTTCGGTATACATATTGCATTTTATTATAAAAAAAGTAAAAATTCAGAGGAAAAAAGTTCAGAGATGAAAAAACTGACATTATCACATTTTTTAGTCAAAAATTTTGATTTGAGGCAGCAGGAGATACCTATTTTTCTCATGCTGTTTGCTCATTCGTTTTTTCTCGGTCTGGGCGGTGCGTTCTATTTCACACCCGCCAACTCTGAATTTATCCGCTATTTCGGCAGCGAACAGTTGCCTTACGCGTATATGGCATCAGGAATCGCAGGCTTTATTTTCACGCAACTCTATTCCTGGGCGCAAAAGGTGATTGACAGCCGCAAACTGTTTATGTTTGCCTTGTCTTTTATGACGATAGTAACGCTTGCCTCGCCCTTTTTCGTAGGACACGTAGACCCTAAATATCTGAGTTTCTTCGTCTTTATCTGGGCTTGGCCTTTCCTGTCAATGATTGGCATAGAAACGGGTGCCTTGTCGCTGAAATTCTTAAACCTCGTGCAGGTAAAAAGAATTTTCGCACTGTTCAGTATCGGCGGCGTGTTGGCGGCAATGCTCGGTTATTTAATAATCCCGCTTTTGAAAAACGTTATCTCACACTCGTATACTTTGTTGTTTATCAGCGGATTAAGTTTTATTGTCGGTATTTTGACATTGATTTCGCTTTACAACAAATACCCCGAAAAACTCGCCGAGGAGAAAAAACGTCTCGCCGAAGAAAACAAAAAACTGATTTCTTTCAAAAAGTCGGAAGACGGCACGGGACTGTTGCAAATGCTGAAAAGACCGTATTTCAAATACATTTTCATCTGTGCAACACTCTCGATGACAATTATTTACATCACGGACTTTTCGTTTTTGTCAACGGTAAAAATCCAGATTCACCCTGACAACACAGCGCAGTTTTTGACCCTCGTATACGCCGGTCTTAAAATCGGCGAACTCCTGCTTTCGTTCTATTCGGCTAAGATTTTGAGTAAATACGGCGTGAAGTTGGGTCTTATGATTTTGCCCCTCTGCATGGTTGTAGTGGTAACATTGGCAGCGTTTGTGGGACTGTTTTGGAGCGTCAACGTGATAATGTTCCTGATTTTGATAACAATCAACAAGTCGCAGGAAAGAATTCTAAGACGCGGACTTGACGACCCGGCTTTCAACATACTTTACCAGCCTCTGCCCGAAAACGAAAAAGCCGACGTTCAGACCAAAGTCGGTGTGGTTCAGCAGTTTTCGACGGGTATCGCGGGCGTTGTCATCTGGGGCGTCAACTCGCTGATAAAACTTACCGGCGAATATGATTTCAGATATTTTCTGATTTGTTTTATTCCGATTTTGGTGTTGTGGGCAATCAGCAGCAAAAACCTGTATGTAAGTTACAAAGCCACGATTAAACAAATCGTTGCCGACATCTCAAAAGAAAAACGCCGTGATGTTGCTAAAAATCAATACGGTGCAGAATTAATCAGGAAATATGTTAAAAACACCAACCCAAAAATTCAAAACCTCGCTGTAACCGTTTTGGCGGAAACTTCGCCGAGAAGTCTTGAAAGTTACGCAACGCAACTTCTTGAAACAGAGGACACCGCCGTTACAAAATCGGTTTTGAAAAGCATTGACCCGACATGGAGAAAGCGTATTGCCGCCTCATGCAAAACCGTCAACAAAGACAGCAACAACATCGAAATAAAACTGCTCTCCGAAAGGGCGGTCAACTATCTCGACTTTGACGACATCAAAGACCTCACAAATGACGACATTGCCGCTTTGGAGACAAGCGAATATGTCAGCGACAAAATAAAACTGATAAAAATGATGATGTCTTCCGACAAATTCCTAAACGAAGACATTATTTTCAGACTTCTTGACTGCGAAGACAGAAACGTAAAATCAGCAGCAATCACCCTCGCCGGAAAACTCCGCACGCAGAGAATCATCTACAAACTGATTTCGCTGCTCGAATCGGTGGAATATTACAACACCGCAGGAACGGTTTTGTTGGACATGGGCGACAGGGTTCTCCCCGCATTGAACGAATATTTCGACAAATGCAAAGACCCGGACATTCTGCTCAGAATCATAGAGTTGTATGCTAAATTCGGTTCCGCTCCGGCAAGGGCGCACCTTATCAAAAACATCAACTATCCTAACCGCGAAGTACAACTCGCGGTAATCAGCGCGCTGAATTTCTGCAAGTTTCAGGCAACGGACGAAAAAGACATTCAGATTATCAAGCAGAAAATCTCTGACATTGTAGAAAACATCGTCTGGATAATGTCGTCGTTGGAAGACATAGAAGACGAAAAGAACACGCTGAAACTCTTTCAGGCTCTCGACATGGAGAGGGAAAACAATATAGAAGTGCTTTTCAACCTTCTGTCGTTTATCAACGAGCCGAGGCTTATCAACCTCATTCAAAAGAACATTATCGGCAAAAACAACATCTTTGCGGTTGAAATTATCGACAACAATTTCTCCAAAGATTTGAAACAGATAATCACGCCGCTCTTTGAAGACTTGGCGTCGGTACAAAAAATCAAAAAACTTTCGGGATTTTTCCCGCAGGAAAAACTCTCTTTTGAAGACCGCCTGAAAGCAATCATCAAAAGGGAATATTCAAAACTTGACGCATGGACGGTTTCAAAAGCGGTAGAACTTTTGGGCAAACAGCACAAGTCAAAAATCAACGATTCACAACGTTCGAGCGTAATCGATTACAAGGATTTGACGCTTTGGGTCAGCACAAACATAGAAGATGTGCTTACCAAAATCCGCAAGTCGGAAATTCCGGACGAAATTTTCTTGTGCCTCTATCACACGGAAGAAATTGTGTATTCTGTTGCGGCAAAAATTGTTTACGAAGAAAACCCGCTCAAATGCGCCGACTATCTCGGCAATATGACGGAGAAAAAGCAGAAACTCCTCTCCGATTTAAAAACCGACAGTCCGCTGCTTACCGACAGATTGAAAATGATAAAAAGACATCCTCTGTTTGTGAGCCTGCCCGAAAACCTGCTCATCAAGTTTTCGGAATATCTGAGCGTAAGGCACCTCAACAAGGACGACGAAATAGACACAGAAGAAGAAAGCGACAATCTTATCATTGTCGTAAAAGGCACGCTGAGTACCGGCACTTCGGCAGACAGCATTTATTTCTTCAAAAACGACATCATAGCACGCGGAGTAAACCTCGACAGAGACGTAACTTCGCTTATCGCTAAAAAGGACTGCACGGTAATGCTGATTAACAAATACATCTATTACGATATTTTAATCCGCAAAACGGAAATCATTCCTTACGTTTTTGACGAAAACAACAGGGCTATGCGCGCCGAGACGGAAGAACACGAAAAGGTTAACGCAGAATAGCAATTTCGGCACGTATGTTGTAAGTATTTTCTATAAAACACAAAAAAAACGGATTATGGAAAAAGCAGTGAAAATATTTACGGAATGTCCTGTTTTAGGCGGTTATACGTTGACAGTCAGAGACGATTGGAACTACAAATTAAAACAGGTAAGCGTTACCGAAGAGGAAAAAGAGGCTTACATCTCTGCTTTCGGCGAGCAAATCATAACTTACAACGAGTTCTTCGATTGGTGGAAACAACTCGGCGGAAGAAAGGTTTCGACCGT
Source organism: Bacteroidales bacterium (assembly GCA_017535325.1). Classification (GTDB taxonomy): domain Bacteria; phylum Bacteroidota; class Bacteroidia; order Bacteroidales; family UBA3824; genus UBA3824. Next base: position 29,896 of record JAFXUC010000135.1, read on the forward strand.
AAAAGTAGGACTTGTATAAAACACAAAAGAAAACATATTTTTAGGAATCAAACGTATAAGGGAATTTTTGTTAAAATGAACGAAAGTGTTAAAATATTTGAAGAAAGTCCGATGATCGGCGGGTATGCGCTCGCCGTCAGAGACGATTGGAGCTACAAGATAAAACGCGTCAACGTAACGGAAGAAGAAAAGGACGCTTACATCAAGGAGTTTGGGGAAAATATTGTTACTTTCGATGTCTTTTTCAATTGGTGGGTAAAGTTCAACGACTACGGGAAATACTCAAAATAAAGTATATTAACTCTAATTAACACACTTCTTAATAAAAGTTTAAAGTACCGATAAACATAAAATAAACTTGTATTTTATGAATATTTTACTATAAGTACAGTATAGTTTAATTTTGCTGTTTGCTTTTTGTTATCTGCATAAAACTTTTCTAAATGTACATATTACCGAAAGTAAAGTAAAATGTAGAAAACCATCACTTTTTTTTTGTCAGAAAAAAAAAACACACGACCTTTGCAGCGTCATTCAAACAAGGATGGCCGGGGCAATAAATAAGGGATTGCCGAACTAACGAAACTAAATATGAAAAAAATTATTACATCTTTGGTTTTGATTCCCGTAATTCTGATGTGTATGCCTACAACAAGGTCTCTGTCAGAAAAATGGGATTCTGAATTGGAAAAAAACTGCAAGACGGTAAATTCTGATTTAGAAAACAGGCTGATGTGCAGCGAAAAGAACAATTACGAAAGCGTAATCGACTTTATCAAAGCGCACGAAGGCTATGCCGGCGGCAAAGAATACGTCTGCGTATCCGGCAGAAGGACCATCGGCTACGGTCATGTTATCAAAAAAGGAGAAAAATTTCCGGAGAAAATTACAAAAGAATTTGCAGACTCTCTTTTAAGAGACGATTTTTCGCGGGCGTACGACCTTGCTACAAAATACACCCCGCAACTAAAAGGCAGCCGCAAATTGGCGGTGGCACATTTCATTTACAGCAAAGGCATAACGGCGTTTTTGAAAAGTTCGCTCAGAAAGGCTATAAAAAAAGACGCACCCGTTGACGGCGAATTTTCAAAATGGTGTTATTACACCGACTATAAAACTGGTGCAAAAATCTATTCAAAAGTAGGTGCAGGCATTCAGCGTTGGGAAAACGCAATGTGGCACAAAGACGACTCTTTATACACAGCACATAATCAGAAAAATTCGGAGAGAGATTCTTTTAAAACAGAGGGATAAAAATAGAGGGACATAAAAAAGAACCGAATCTTCGATTATAAGCGGGCGGCTGAGAAAGTAAAAACTTTTTCAGCCGCCTTTTTTGCAACCGCTTGCAAACGTTTGCGACAACGTTTGCGCATTTTTTCCCTGCTTTTTTCATTTTGGTTTAGGGTTTTCAGCAAAATTACTCTTAAACTTGCAGCAGAAAAAATTAAATAAAAAGAAATGAAAAATTATATCAAACACGATCCGTGGAAAATCATCGAGGACAAATTCAATCCCGATTACAACAAAATTTCGGAAAGTATCTGTTCGCTCGGCAACGGAAAATTCGGTCAAAGAGCCAATTTTGAGGAAAGTTTCTCAGGCAAAACCTTGCAGGGAAACTATGTTTCAGGCGTTTATTATCCCGACAAAACCCGCGTCGGCTGGTGGAAAAACGGTTATCCCGAATATTTCGCCAAAATGCTCAACGCTCCCGACTGGACAGGCATAAAAATCAACATCGAAGGCGAAGAACTCGACTTAGCAAAATGCAAAGTCGAAAATTTTTCAAGAGTTTTGGACATGAAACGCGGCGTTTTGGAACGCAAATTCACCGCCGAAACCCAGAGCGGAAAACGTCTTGAAGTTTTCTCAACACGTTTTCTTTCGATTGTAAGGGACGAAAACGCGGCAATCAAATACACAATTCTGCCGAAAAATTTTTCGTCCAAAGCGGAAATCCTAAGCGAAGTTGACGCCGACATCAAAAACGAAGACTCCAACTACGACGAAAAATTCTGGACGGAAATAGAAAAAGTCTCCGACGAAAACAACACTTTCGTTACCGCCGAAACCAAGAAAACGTTTTTTCAGGTCTGCACGGCAATCAAAACCACGCTTACAAACTTCTCAAAAGCAGAAAACATCCTGAAAGAAAAATACGCCGCTAAAAAATATACGGTGCAGTTAACTGAGAACCAGCCGTTTACCGTTTATAAATACGCCGCCGTTACTTCAACGATGTATTACGACAAGACTGAAATTTCAAAGAAAACGCTTGAAGTTTTGGAAAAGGCTTTTAATGACGGTTTTGAAACGCTTTTGAAAGAGCAGGAAAACGCCTGGGAAGAAAAATGGCGCGAATCCGACATCATCATCGACGGCGACGTTGCCGCCCAGCAGGGAATCCATTTCAACATTTTCCAGTTGAACCAGACTTACACCGGCAGGGACGAGCGTCTCAACATCGGACCGAAAGGTTTTACCGGCGAAAAATACGGCGGCACAACATATTGGGACACAGAGGCTTACTGTCTGCCTTTTTATCTTGCGACGGCTGACAAAAAGGTCGCACATTCTCTGCTCGTATACCGTTGGAAACACCTTAAAAAAGCCATCGAAAACGCTGAAAAACTTGGCTTTACAGGCGGCGCGGCACTTTATCCGATGGTAACGGCAAACGGCGAGGAATGTCATAACGAGTGGGAAATCACTTTTGAGGAAATTCACCGCAACGCCGCAATCGCAAACGCCGTCCGCATCTACATCGACTACACCGGCGAAAAGAAATATTTGGCGGACTACGGTTTGGAAGTTTTAATCGGAATTTCAAGATTCTGGGCGCAAAGGGTCAACTGGTCAGCCGACAAAGAAAAATACGTAATGCTCGGCGTTACAGGCCCTAACGAGTACGAAAACAATGTCAACAACAACTGGTACACCTCATATTCGGCAGTTCAGAACTTAAAATACACGATTCAGGCGATAAATTTTGTAAAAGAAAATTATCCTCAGGATTTTGAGCGCATAAAGAAAGTTTGCAGTTTCAACGAATCCGAAACCGAAAAATGGCAGGACATAATCGAAAAAATGTATCTCGGTTATGACGAAAAACGCAAAGTTTTCATTCAAAATGACGGTTTCTTGGACAAAGAACTGATTCCCGTTTCTGAGCTTGACCCAAAAGTCCGTCCGATAAACCAGCACTGGTCTTGGGACAGAATTTTAAGAAGTTGCTACATCAAGCAGGCTGACGTTTTGCAGGGAATTTATTTCTTTGAAAACAATTTTGACGTGGAGACAATCAAGCGCAATTTTGAATTTTACGAGCAGTTTACGGTTCACGAAAGTTCTCTGTCAAGTTGCATTCACAATATTTTGGCGGCAAAAGTCGGACTTTACGACAAGGCATACCAATATTATCTCAACGCGAGCCGCCTCGATTTGGACGATTACAACAACGACACTTGCGACGGCTGCCACATAACTTCGATGGGCGGCACTTGGATGACGATAGTTCAGGGTTTCGGCGGAATGAGAATAAAGGACGGAATGCTCTCTTTCAAGGCTGTCCTGCCCGAAAAATGGAACAGTTATTCGTTCCAAATCAGACACAAAGACAACGTCTTGAAAATAAATGTCTCCAAGTCCGGCACACAGATAGAACGGCTTGAAGGCTCTGAATGTCAAGTAATTGTAGACGGCAAAGTAATAAAAGTATAAATTGTTTTTTGTTCATTGTGTTGCAGGGGTATCGTGAAAAACGGTATCCCTGTATTTTTTGTTTAACATACTGATTATTAAGATGTAACAAAACGGCAACATTGTTAAACTTTTTGGTTAGAATTACGGTTAACTTTCTGATTACAAGTATTTTAAGCGGCAACACTAAGGAAAAATAAATTTGCAGCGTATTAGTTTTCGTCGTTATATTTGCAAAAAGTTTTATTAACCACAAAAAAAGTTACAACAATGAAAACAATTATTTACATCGGATTCGCGATAATTTGCACGGCGGCGGCAGTCGCTTGCGGACAGTCGCAGACACAGACGCTGAGCCTCAGCGAGAGAGTTGACAAGTTTTTCACCGACAATCCCGACAAATTTATGGGCTCAATCGAGATTCAGGAAAACGGCAAAACGGTCTATGAAAAGTCGCTCGGATTTGCCGACATCGAGAACAAAATTCCCGTAAAGGCGGACACCAAATTCCGCATCGGCTCCATCACAAAAACTTTTATGGCGGTGCTGACATTGAAGGCGGCGAAGGAGGGCAAACTCTCGTTGGACGACAAGTTGGCGAAGTTTTTTCCCGACGCGCAAATCGCTAACGCAGAGTTGATTACCATCGACCAACTCCTCTACCACCGCAGCGGACTCCGCGACGTGGTGAAC
>JAFXUC010000136.1 GCA_017535325.1 Bacteroidales bacterium
CGGACGTACATCGCAGCCGCCTTTGCCGCCGCGCACTCCGGCAAACAAAACAACCATAACGGCGTTCTTTTTTGCCTGCTCCACCGCATCGCTCTTGTTACGACCCAAACCAGTGGCACGAAGCGTCTGGGAGCCGTCATGCTCCACGCCGAGACATTCAACGTCAAGATTGCGCAAAGATGCGTTTGACTGCGCCACGGCTGTCCCGAAAAACGCCGTCAGCACAAACGCCAATAAAAAAATGTGTTTCTTCATTATTTGTCGTAATTAAAATTCGTAACCTAATTTTAAACCGAGAAAGTTGATCGGATTTGAATAAATTTCTTCTTTCGAGGTGTCAATATCGCCGACGGCATAGTTCAAACCGATTAAAAACGAGTTTCTGTGTTGTCCGATACGTATACCAATAGTCGGCGAAATGAAATATCCGTCGCCCAAAAGCGCACCGCCGTCAAGAGACCAGTAAGGCACTACCCCGCGTGCGTCCTGCGAAACGATATTTCCGCGCAGGTTGAGAAATACCGGCATCGTCCATTTATTGACCGTGCCGCGTACTTTTTCGTTGCCGTTGAAATAGCAGTTGACTCCAAGACCGACCCCGCCGCGCAAAAACTCGTTCAGACGGTATCCGACAGTAAAAGTCAGAAAGGAACGCTGCACATTGTCATGATTGAGAATTATAGAACTTGCGGCAGAAATTTCAGCCGCGTACCATACACCGCTCTGTTCAATAGAAAAATCTTTGAATCTTTGAGGCTTGGGTTTCTCAGGCAGCCTGACATTCTGCGCATATATATAAGGTGCCAGTATAAACGCCGCCAGCAACAAAACAATTTTTTTCATAGCTTGGAACATTTAAAATCTATGGCACAAAAATATACTAAATTATTGTTTTTAAGCAAAATTAACAGTCAGAAATTCCGTACAAAAACATACGATAATTTTGAACAAAAATGTACGGAAACTCAGGATATGGCAATAATTTCAGAAATATCTTTGAAGAAATCGTGATTCAGGGCGATACTGATAATTGCAAGAAGTTCTGTGTTGATGCTTTCCTGTCTGAAAATTTCATAAACGGCAGAATGTGAGCGGTTGATTTTCAGCTGAAACCATTTGACGGTTCTCCCCTGACGTTTGAGTTCCGCTTTAATCATTTTTCCGATGTGTATTTCCATAGCCCGAAATCTTTGCAGTCTGAACGGACTCCTGTTTCAGACTATACACAAAAAAAGCGTGGAATCCTCTTATTCTGCCCGTTCCACACACTGAGGCTTCGCAATACCCGTATAGCCGAACCGAGCAGCGAATCCTCACGCCGTAAGTATAATAAAGGCATACAAAAAGAATTTGCATACCGATATTATCTACCCACGGCATTTATCGCTGCTAAGTTTTTGGCTATATAGAAAGTTGCGAATTTTCAGTGTGTCAAAAACATAGCGTAAATAAACGCCTTTTATATTTTTATACGCAAATGTAAAAAGTATTTTAGAAATGAACAAAAAAAAGTTTTGGAATTTTAGAAAATAAAATTGTAAAAAAAGTAAGAGGCTGTTTTGGACAGCCTCTTACTTTTTTTATTAATCATCGTATTCATCATATTCCTCGTCATCGGGGTCATAATCTTCGTCATCGGTCTGGGCTTCTATCAGAAGGTGTATAGGCTTGTCTTCTTCCGCAGGTATGAGTACCGGCGGTTGGTAGTCAGAAACATCTTCATCATAATTATTAGGATTAGGTTTGTCGTCTGGTGAAGGTCTGTACAACTCGGAAGTCAGTTTGTAGTCCCAGCCTTCATCAGATTTTGAATGACTTACTACATAATAATAATGTAAAGACTTTGTAGGACTGAACGCCCCTTTTAGCCCTACGGCATAATTAACGTCATCAAAATTTGCTTTGTCTCTCATTATTCTCCAATAATCGGCAGGACCGTAATAATGCCTGTACCAATCGCGGCGGTTGTCCTTAGTATCAGTCATTTTGGGATCAAAAGGTACAAAATCTTCAACTCCGGCAAGTTCGTATGCCGCATTTTGAAGTTTACGGTCAGGATACAATAAATACATCGGTTTGTCGTACTTGGATTCAACAAAACTGATTAAATCCGAATCCGGCTCCGGTGTGAAATCTTTGAGAACTTTTTGAACAAACAATCTTAAATCCAACCTTGCAATATTGGCAATCATAATAAGGTCTTTTTCTTTTTTGGCAAGATAGTCAACATCGCGTGCCACGTCAGCAGTCTTTATCAATCTTTCGGGAAATGTTTTATAAATATATTCCAAAACATCGTCATCGTTATAACGTCCGAAATCATGAACCATACAACAGCCGCCGTCAGCGGGATTGCACGAAAGACCTACTCCTAAATTCGTATAGCCCGGTCCGAGAAGGTGCCGGCGGTGTCCGTAACTCGGAGCCTGACCATTGTCAATAAGCCATTGTATAGTAGGTTGTATTCCGTTTTCATATCTGCCCCATGCAATATTTTCTGCACCGTAGTTCCAACAGTTGAAAATCACTACAACACGGTGAGTGCAGCCTGTGCCGTCGCCGGAAGTATGTGCCTGTTTTTTGTCATCCTCGGCATGCGATTGCGCCGCCCTTGACAAATATTTGTCAGGACGTAAAGGAAACAACCCTATTGACTTGTCAAGGTCTTCTTTTAGTGTTTTAAAAGTCTCGCTTTCGTTAGTATACCAGTCGGAACAAAACGCAGCCATAAAAGTTTCTCCGAAAAGATGTCCGTTGAAACGGGCAAGGTTGGCAAAATATATGCTCTGCTTGGAAATCTCCGAAAGATAATCCGCGTCTTTGGCTGTGTTGGCACGTTCTAAAACCTCAGGATCCCAGTACTTTTCGCACTCGGCAATTTTTTCCTGAATAGTCTGCGCATTTAGACCAAATGCGCAAACTATTAGGAAAAAAGTTATTGATATTTTTTTTATTTTCATTATTACAATAATCCGTTAATAATCATAATCATCGTCCCAAAAATCGTCGTCATCGTCATCATAATCATCGTCGTAGTCCCAAAAATCATCGTCATCGTAGTAATTATCATCGTCATCGTAGTAATCACCTTCATCGTTATAGAACTCGTCGTCTTCGGCATTGTAATAATCATCGTCGTTCCAAAAATCGTCATCATCATCGTCATCATAAACATCAGCATAACCGTAATCGTCATCGTCATCATCTTCACGGTCATCGTTGACTTTGTTGTTGTCGATTTTGTTGTCGTTGTCGTCGACTTTGTTGTCATTGTTGTTATGACTGTTGTCGTTATTATTATCGCTTTCGCCGTTTTTGTCGTCGCGGTCATCAGAAAAATCTTGTACGCAACAAGACCTATACTGCTTGTGAGAGCCTATTGAAACTCCTATACGGATAAAACTCTTATTGAGAATATTATGACGGTGTCCTAATGAAGGAACATCTTCGTCAACAAGAAGTTGCAAAACAATATCCATAGCAGAGGAATATCCGAAAGAAATGTTTTCACCCATATATCCGCCGTTATAATATTTGCGGACACGGGTAAAAGTGGCTGTACCGTCAGAAGATTCGTGCTGTACCAAACCTTTTGGACCGATGTCGTCGACATGAACTTTTGCAGCCTTGGCAAGACGGCTGTTGGGCTTTAACATCGGAAGATTTTTTATACCCGCCAAATCTTTAAGAAGTGATTGTTCGTATGAATTGGACGAGTTTTTCAGTTTTGAAAGATACTGGTTGGCAAAAGTCTGACCGTCCAAACGGGCAAGATTGCAATAAAGTATCAGGTCTTTTTCCGCTTGCGAAAGATACGTAGCGTCTTTCGCAGTATTGGCTTTTGCCAACTGGTCGTTACTGAAAGTGCCGGAGGAGGCAGTTTTGTTGCCGGAATTGGAACTTGGTGCTTGAATACCTCTCGGATTGACGGTTCTGGCTTTGTTCGTATGAACAGGTCTTGACATCGGGCGTCCGATTGTAACTTGTGCGTATGCCCCGAACGAAAATACCGCAAACAAAGCGGTAAAAAATAAATATTTTAACTTCATAATGGTAATTGTTTATGTTATTTGTCTATCAATTCATTTTTTTCAATTGTCCAATTTTCTCTCTGACCTAAGAGCGGATTGTCGCCTTTGAACATTTTGGCAGCCTCTTCGTCGCCTTTGAGTTGCCAGTCAAGCCAAGCCAAAGTCACAACGGAAAATTCTCCGCCAAAAGGTTTTGAATATGTGCCGCCGTGTCCTACGGGAAAGTTAGCCGCAAAAGCAGGCTGTTTGGTTATTCTATGAAAATCGTCCATGCCGTTTTCGTAAGCGATGTCTTCTTTGCCGCCCAAAATGTAAATTATCGGAGTATGGATTTCTTCAAGTTTTTCTTTCGGAGGCATAGGCATATCTGGCATTGCGTTAACAGGGTTGATAAAAAGTCCGCTGTTACAAATCATCAAAGTTTTAAAGCGCGGGTCGGCACAGTTGAAAAGCGTCTGCAAACCTCCGCATGACATTCCTGCTGCGGCGATGTTTTTAGTATCAACTTTGTCAAAAAGGTAACTGTTTTTGTCTGAGTTTTGAGCGATTGCCCAATCCACCGACTCTATTTGCTGCGACGATTTTGAAATAGCACCTTTATAAATAACAGTGTCGTGGGGCATATAACCCGTTGCGACAACAAGATAACCGTGTGAGGCTATTTCGTTAAGAAAATTGATGTGTTCGTGTGGAGAGTTGTTGCATGCACCGTTGCCCCAAACTAAAACCGGCAAAGGGTTTTCTTTGGAAAATTTTGACAAGTCTTTCGGACAAAAAACCGTGTGGGCGGTAAGTGTGGAATCTTCAAACATAACGGCTTTGAAATCTCCTGAGCCGCCGTTTTCTAAAACGATTTGATTTTCAGGAATTTTAACTTCCTTTTGTGCAGACTGCTGCTGAGTTGCACCACCGCAAGAGGCTAACAAAAATGTTGCTGCGGCATAAATTAAATTGTGTGTTTTCATTTAAATTAATGATTTTAAACAAATTTGTGGTGCAAAGTTAAAAAGTTTTCATCAAAAATTTGCAAACTCCGTGTATTTATTTTAATTTTGCGTTAACACAATTACACTAAATATTTTTTAAACATGGATTCAAGAATCAAAGATTTGAAAGCGGAAGTAACTCAGGAATGTTACTCAATTTTGTCGTTTTGGCAGCAAAACACTCTGGACGAACAAAACGGCGGTTTTATCGGGTCGATAGACCTTGACATGACAAAGCACCCTGAAAGCGAAAAAGGTGCAGTATTAAACGCCCGCATACTTTGGGCATATTCAGCCGCTTATAGGGTTTTCAAAAATCCCGAATATCTCAGCCTCGCACGCAGAGCCTACTCTTTCAATTTAGAACATTTTTTTGACAAGGAATTTGGCGGTTGTTATTGGATGTTAAACGCTGACGGTTCGCCTTCAAATACGCGGAAACAGATTTACGCCATTGCCTTTATGCTTTACGGTTTGGCAGAATATTACCGCATAACCAAAAAGCAAGACGCTTTGGACAAGGCTGTCGAACTGTTTAAGACAATCGAAAAATACTCTTTTGACAAAGAGAAAAACGGTTACTTTGAGGCGTATTCCCGCGATTGGAAACTTCTTGAAGACCTGCGGCTTTCGGACAAGGACAAAAACGACCCGAAAACCATGAACACTCATCTTCATATTTTGGAGGCTTATACTAACCTTTACAGAATTTGGAAAGACGACAGTCTGAAAAAAGCCCTTGAAAATCTCATCGAAAACATTTTCTTGGGAAAAATCATCAACAAAGAAAAAGGCTATTTTGACTTGTTTTTCTCCGAGGATTGGACGCACCAGTCAAAAAACAATTCTTACGGACACGACATTGAAGGTTCGTGGCTGTTGTGGGAAGCGGCGGAGGTTTTAGGCGACCAGAGGATAAAAGAACTTTGCAAACCCGTTTGTATCAGCATGGCAGAGCAGGCTTTGCGGGACGGTCTTGACAAAGACGGCGGCTTGATGAGCGAGGGTACTGACGGCGTTGTTGAGGACTCCGACAAGCATTGGTGGCCGCAGGCGGAGGCTGTTGTCGGCTTTATGAACGCTTATCAGTTGACCGACGACGAAAAATTTTTGGAAGCCTCTCTTTCGGCGTGGAATTTTATCAAGAATTATATCATTGACAAGAAAAACGGCGAATGGTTTTGGCGTGTCAGCAAAGACGAACACAAAGTCTACACCGAAGAACAAAAAACCGGTCCTTGGAAATGCCCGTATCACAATTCAAGAATGTGTATGGAAATTGCAGAAAGATTTTTGGCTGACTGATTTTTATAAAAATTCCTTTCTGCCTCCGGTTTTTTTGCCAAGAACAGAAAGGAATTTTCTGACCTATAAATTTGCTAAATTTCCAAAAACTGACTATCTTTGCATTGTTAACAAATTTTGCAATAATTATGAGACAACTGCCGGTAGGAATTCAGACGTTTGACAAAATCATCAACAAAAACATGGTTTATGTTGATAAAACCGAATTGATTTACAATTTGGCAAAGATGGATTATGTTTTTCTTTCCCGACCGCGACGTTTCGGCAAATCGTTGTTAATTAGCACGTTGCAATCTTATTTTGAAGGTAAGAAAGACCTTTTTAAAGGTTTCAAAATCGAGAATCTCGAAAAAGATTGGACAGAATATCCGGTGATTACATTGTCGTTTGCAAGTTGTAAATCTGACAAAATCGACGAGATTAGAAAATTTGTTTCGATAATGTTGTCAAGAATCGAATTTGCATACAATCTTATTGACAAAGAAGAAGATGCCAACGACGGCAAAGAACCAAATACAAAATTTAATGACCGTCTTTTGAAAATCATCAACACCGCTTATCAACAAACCGGCAAACAAGTTGTGCTGCTAATTGACGAATATGATGCGCTGATGCTCAACACGATAACAGACATCAATACGCAAAAGCAAGTGCGCGTTCACATGAACAACCTCTTTTCACCGATAAAGGATTTAGACCCGAAACTGCGATTTGTTTTAATAACCGGAATTACAAAATTAAGTCAGATGTCAATTTTTTCAACCCTTAACAATCTGACTGACATCAGTTTGCTTGATGATTATGCAACAATTTGCGGTTTTACCGAAGACGAAGTGAAAACCCAACTGAAATCTCATGTCGAAAATTTTGCCTCAAAGTTCAATCTGCCTTTTGACGAGGCTGTTGCAAAACTAAAACAGCGTTATGACGGTTATCATTTTTCGGAAAGCGGCGAGGGTGTTTTCAATCCGTTCAGTCTGTTGAAGGCTCTGAACGAAAGGAAGTTGGAAAACTATTGGTTTAAATCCGCCACTCCGTCATCGCTGATTTCGCTTTTGAAGGCAAACGAAGTTTTCAAAATCGAAAGCATGGACAATATTTTGATGGAGAACGACCGTTTTGACACGCCCGTTGAGCAAATCACCGATTTGATTCCTTTTCTTTATCAAAGCGGCTACCTGACAATAAAGGGCTATTATCCTGAATATGACCAATATATGATTGGTTTTCCGAATCAGGAAGTAAGATACGGATTTTCATACGACATGATTCGGTATCTTGCGCCGGCGGCTTTGGAAGGCGGTTCAATTTTCCGCCGTCAAATTGTTGATGCCGTCCGCGACGACAACCCGGAAGTCCTTTTGCAAAGTTTGCAGACATTTTTGAGTAAGATTCCGTATCCCGATGCCGACCCGGAAAAATATCCTGAATGGTATTATCAAAACCTTTTGTACGCCATTCTTGCGACTTGCGGTCTGAATGTTCACAGCGAAATCCGCACTTCGTCGGGACGGATTGACTTTGTATTGTTTTCGCCAAAATCAATTTTCTTGTTTGAATTCAAACTCAACAAAACGCCCGAAGAAGCACTTTCGCAAATCAACGAAAAAGATTATGCTGACAAATTCTCGTTTGAAGGCAGAAAAATTTGGAAAATCGGCGTGAATTTTTCAAGTCAGAAAAGAACGTTGGACGGGTGGAAAATAGAGTAAGTTTCAACCAAATGAATAACTAATGAATTTAATAACAGACTTTTATGGTTACGGATATTTGCCGACGGTTTTATTTTTGTTAAATACGGCAGTAATTTGTATTAAGTTTTCCGAAAAGTACAGTAGGAAAGATTACATCATATATGCGGCGATTTTAACCGCAGGATTAATAATGTCAATATTTGTAATTTCGCTTATTCCGTGGAATAATTTCTATGACTTGTGGGCGCAGCCGTCGTTGTCAGAAGGTGTAATGAATTTTTGTTCGATTGCGGGATTTACGTTTATGCTTGATGCGGCAACTGTGAAAAGACATTCTAAAAATACACTTTTTATTTTTTCTGGCTTGTCGTTGCTGATGTTTTTGTTCCCAATAATTTATCCTTTGATGTTTGATGTTGCAGAAATTGTATTTTTTGTACTGATGATAAAAAAAAGCAGCAGTAAAATAAAATTTGCAGCAATATTTATGTTTATGACGGTTCTATGTTGGTATTTTGTGCGCAATTTTTCATGGAGTTTTATTCATTATGATATACGTCCCGATAAACTGACGTTTGTGAAAGAAGACAGGGGCTTTGACGACTATAAAACTCATAACTATGTTTTTGGCTGTGTTAATGACAGCGGACACAGATTGAAAATGGTATTCAATGAAATAGACAGCATAAACGAATACATAGAATTTGTATTTTTGGAAGATACAATTCCTGCGTTTAGTTTTTTGCGCTCAACCATTAGAGTTTCTCCGCTTGGCGGAGATCCGTTGGGTTATAGTGCGGCTGCTTTAACCATATATAGGAAAAACGGTCATTTTTTCAAACCGATAGAATACAAAACACCACAAAATATTGATTTTAAGATAGTTTCTCAAACTGATACAACGATAATTTTTTCTGCGGATTTCTGTGAAATGAATTTTAAAATTCTGTGCGGTTTTCAAAATTTTCTGACAAATTGCAACATTGAATATTTTAATAAGAATTTGATTATCAGAAATAAAAAATCAATGTCAAAGGCGAAGTTGTTTTATTATGACAAAGATTTTTATGATGTGGAAATTCAATAGTGGAAATAAAAAGCACGATTTTTTTCGTGCTTTTTTTACAATTTCAACGTCTTATTTACCGTTTCGACAGATATTTTAAGTTTTTCGGCAATCTGTTCCGGCGATGCTCCAAACTCAGAAAGCATTTTAATTGATGTTGCCAACTGACTTTGTTGTTCTTGTATTTGATTGTCTTTTTCTTGTAATTGACTTTGCTGTTTCTCTAATTGTTGACGACTTTCTTGTAATTGTTGCCTACTTTCTTCTACCAAAATATGTAAAGCCTCGTTTTCGTCCGTTACGTATTTTACATTCTGAAAATGGATTGACATCTCGTCTTCTATGGTCATTACATTTGCTATAAATTGTCCCATGGTCGTAACTTTTTTATTTTCTGCAAATTTAAATAAAAATATTTAAAACACAAAAAATTAAGGCTGACAGCGAAGATACTGCCAGCCTTGATTTTACTTTTTCTAATTCCACCAGTTTCCGTTCTGGTTTATTACAATATTTTTTGGATGGTAATTGTCCAAAACTGAAATTTCATAAAACGACCGCGTTGTAATGCTGATGTTGCCGCAGCCGCCGGAAACGTTTGAAGGAATTTTCATCACTCCCGTCAAATCCGAATTGTCTTCGTAAAAATCCGAATTTATGGCATTTAACGCTCGGAGATAAAAATACTGCTGCGCCGAAATGCTTTGAAGTTCAAGACGGATTTTATAAGTGTAATAATCCCCCGCTTTTTTTAGCAAATCTTCCGGCGAGTCTATTATCGCCTTGTCAACCCAAATTTCTGACTTCTCATTTATAGCGTCCATATCATACGGAACAGAAATATGAAGCACCGCATTGGAATTGTTAAACTGATTGTCAGAAAAGACTCTGTATTTGTTTTTAACGGACGCAATCAGAATGTCAAGGTCGGAATCCGTTTTTTGAGTTTCGTCTTCCGAAATAATTACGTCGTTGTCATAACGGTAATTGACATCACTGTATGAAGGTTTGTCCAACCAACTATAATATGTCTCAGTTCCCTCTTTCAAATAATAAATATTATCGTCAGTCTCTATAATATCATGAAAATTATTTCTGACAAAATCAGCGGCTTCTTCAAAAGTGTCAAAATACTTGCCCGCCGCATAATATTTTATGACATAATTCTCTGTCTCTTCATCATAAAAATTATGCGTGTCTATTGATTTCCAATACTTTGATATGCGGTCTTTATAAACCTGTGTATTCAGACGGTAATACTCAGTTGACGACGATACGTCAGAAAACGAAATGTCAACATCGTTGTATACCCCGGTTTTGTACTCATTGCTGAAACCGTCTTCTTTGAACGTGTGCGTTGCTGTTTTGAAGTCCGCTGAAATTTCCTTCACAGGCTCCGGCGCAATATCTTCCGCCCATGCGTGCTGACCGTTGTAATATGCGTCAATGCGGATTTTGTCGCCCGCGTTGAATTTTTTGGAAAAAATATAAACGCCGTCCATAATCTGATCAGGCAATGTCCACGTGGAAGATCCGTCATCATAATATCGCGTTACCTCGGTTCCCGGTCTTACGTATGCCGAATTAAGCGTTTCAACCAATTCGCCGTTGATGCGCATTTCCATTTTTGCTGTGCTGACAGGCGCGGGCTTGTCCGTTGAGGTCAACGAAAGAAAAACCATATTGGTATCCTGACCCGTGTAAAGATAACCGTTGAGAGTAAGAATACCGTCGGTGTTGTCAATGTTGAGGTCGAGGTCGTTTTCACAGGAAAAAAACACCGTGAAAACCAGCGCGAAAACAATATATAATTTTCTTGTCATAATCTCTTAGAATTTATAAGTTAACGTAAATGAAGGTATCAGCGGCAGAATCGTAATTTTTTTGAACGACGGATTCTCAATCTCGTGTCCGAAATCGTCATAATTTTTCAAATAGACAAACGAGGGATTCATAGCGTTGTACAGATTGTAGAACGAAAAATTCCAGATTCTTTCGCAATGTGTTTTCTGCTTGTGAAAACTGATTCCGGCGCACAAAACATGAGAACATGGCAGTCTGTAATTGTTGCGCGAGGGCACATACGAAGCGTTGTCGTGATAGATGTAACCGCCGTTTCCATATTCGGTAAACTCTGCATAATCGTTTTCTTCGGGCGATATTATTTCCATTTTTGACTGCGTAACCGTTGCGCATGCTCCCGAATAGAACGTCCACGACAAATCTATATCCACTCTGCCGTTGATTTTGAAAGCGGACACGATATTTACGTTGTGGCGTCTGTCGTAAGTGAAGGGGAATTTTTTGCCGTCGTTGACACCCGAACCTCTGTCAAACTCCCTGTCGGATTTCGACAAGGTATAAGCAATCCAGCCGGTTGCCCTGCCTTCGGTTTTCTGAGCCAAAAATTCCAAGCCTTTTGAAACGCCCTCGCCTGAGGCTACAAGGTTGTACCACGAGCCTGAAAAGCCGAGATAACTCATGCCGTCTTTGTATTCAAGAACGTTGTCAAGTTTTTTGTAATAACCTTCAAAGGAAAACTCCCAGTTTTTTAATTTCGTGAAATATACTCCGCAACTGATTTGGTCGGCTGTTTCGGGTTTTATTTTGTCGGTAATCGGCACCCAAAGGTCTGTCGGTAGAGAAATCGGCGCAGAGGTTAAAAGGTGTACACACTGCGACATTCTCGAATACGATGTCTTAAACGCTAAATATTTCAAAGGCGAATATTTCAAAGAAACTCTCGGCTGAAAATTGCCGTAATTCTTGTTTTTCAAAGCAAACAAAGTGTAAGAAAATCCGAGGTTAAAGTTAAGTTTTTCACAAATTTTCCAATCGTCTTCCGCATAAACTGAAAGTTCGTTTGCATACGAGGGTTTGCCTTTTGTTGAGGCGGACGTATCCGTCTTGACAGAGTTTTCATGGTTTTTCAAAACCGAATTTGTGGTCTCCGGCATAAAATTATGGTAAAGATAATTTACTCCAAATTTTACCGTATGGTTTGGCGAGGGCATATAATCGAAATCCATAATTATGCCTAAGTCCTCGATTTCGGAATTATATTCCGATTGATTGTAACTATAAAAACTCAGCGTGTCGTATTTGTAACTTTCTTCATCGTATGACGACATATTCATTTTATAATGATTGTAATTGATTGTTGAGTTGGCAAAAAGTCTTGACGAGAAAACGTGGTTCCAACGCAGCGACGGAATAAAATTGCTCCAATTAAGTTTTGTGCCGTAGTTTTCGTTGAGCGGTACTCTTACGTAATTTTCATAGTCGTCTTCATTTTTGCCGTAAGGCAGGCTGATTTCGTATTCGTCATCTTTGTAATCGTCCTTGTATTTGTCAAGTCCGCTGTAAAGAGAGAAAAACAAGCGGTCTTTGTCGGAAAATTTGTGGTTGAGTTTGAGGTTAAGGTCATAAAACCAATAGCCGAATTTTGAATCCTTGCTCATAAAAGGCTTTGTAACGGCTGAAAAATACGTCGTTCTTGCCGAAACTGAAAACGAAGTTTTGTCTTTTACTATCGGTCCTTCAAGATTGATTCTTGAAGTCAGCAGTCCGATTGCAAAACTTCCGTGAAACTTTTGCATATCACCGTCCTTAGTCCTAACGTCAACAACCGACGATGTTCTGCCGTTGTAACGTGCCGGAAACGCTGATTTATAAAACGTTACACGCTTTACGGCTTCGGGCGTAAAAACGGAGAAGAAGCCAAAAAGGTGATCAATTTTGTAAACGGGTGCGCCGTCTAAGAGTACGAGGTTTTCGTCGCCGCCGCCTCCGCGAACGTAAAATGCCGCCGAGCCGCCGATTCCCTGCTGAACTCCCGGTGTTAATTGAAGGGTTTTGATAACGTCCGTTTCGCCCAAAAGCGAAGGTGTATGCTTGATAATGTCAACGGGAATGTCCATCGACCCTGTGCCGGTAGCCTGAACGCCTGCATCTTCTTTTTTGGCTGTAACTTCTATTTCTTGAAGTTCGTTGTTTTCGGAAAGTTTTACGTTGATAACGGTGTCTTTGTTTAGAGTAAACTCCTTGGTCTGAGGCGTGTAGCCGACGTAAGAAAATTTCAGTGAGCAACTACCGGCGGGCAATGTAAGAGAGTAAAAACCAAAGACGTTGGTGATTGCGCCGTGTTTGGTATTGTTGTCGTAAATTGTTGCGCCGATAACAGTTTCTGAAGATTTTTCATCGGTTATGTAACCGCTGATTGTAAATTTCTGCTGCGCGGAAACAGAAAGCCCCGCGCAGAGAAACAAAACTAACAACTTAAATTTCATTATGTTTTTTTTATAGCATTATTTGTAATAATAATAGTCATCATCGTCGTCATCGTCCGGGAAAACAGGTGTCGGCTTAACATGGTCAAAAACCGTGATTACCTTGGTTTTGCGTGCGGCAAAAATTATGTTTCCGCTGCCGCCGCTGACATTTCTGTACATTTTTATCGCGCCGGTCAGTTCCTGAGTGTCAAAACTTCCGGACTCAAAGCCGTTCAAAGTTTTTAAGAAATAATATGCGTCTTCGTCAATAGTCTCTATTCCGACGTACTGAATGTAGGTGTATTCTGGAAGGTATTCCAAATCGTCCTCGCTTCTGACATACTTAGTTTCTTCCGGGACGTTGTGGCATATATCGTAAACCCTCATGCTGCATTTTCCGCCCGCAAAACGCGAATTGTTGAAAACCCTGTAATAATTGTAAACGGACATGTCAATCAGGTCGTTTTCCGTCGTCATCTCTTCATCGCAAAGCGAAGGGGCTTCGTTGATAATGGTTCTTTCGTAGTCATGGTAAGAATGGTCGCCAACTATCTTCTTTTGTGTATAAATTACGGTGTCCCTGTTGGATATATACTCATGACCGTCAATATAAACCGTGTCAGATATTCTCTGTCTCTCATGTTCGTATTTTACAGTATACGTATATTCGTCAAGATAGAGCCTGTAATAGTTTTTTTCAGAAGAAACGTCCGTAAACTTTAAGTCAATTTGGTACATGTCTTCCTTGTCAAAATCAGCCCATTCAGAATTGTAATAGGTCTTTTGTCTTTCGAGAGTTACTTCTGCCTCAAAATCTTTTACATATTCCGGGACTTGCGCCTCGCGGTATGCGGTTTTGCCGCCATAATCAACCTCTATTTTTACGATGTCGCCGGGGAAAAACTTTTTTCTGAGGATATAACGTCCCGCAGAATCAGCCGAAGTTTTCTCCTCTGCCAAAGTGCCGTTTATAAACATTTTGACACCGGCGTTTGAAATTTCTCTCGGAGAGGCAGTGCCGGTCTCGGTTACCAAAACAACGTTGGAATCGCAGTCGGCATACAAAAAACCGTTTACACAAAGCACTCCGACGGTACTTTCAAGGTTCAGTTCGATGTCCTCCTTGCAGGAAGACAGAAAAAATGTCAATGCTGACAACAAAAAAATAATTTTCTTCATAGTTTGTTAAAATTTATAAGTCCATGTAACAGAAGGTATTAAAGGTAAAAACGTAATTTTTCTCAAAACTGTTTTCTCTCCTGTGCCGTCGTCAGCAACGGTTGAGAAACAGAAGTTCGGATTTTTTGCGTTGTAGGCGTTGTAAACCGAAAAGTTGAAAATTCTTTCGCAGCGTTTTTTCTGCTTGTGAATGTTGATGCCGATGCAAAGCAGATGTGTTGCCGGAAGAGTGTAGTTGTTGCGGTTTTCAACGTATTCGGTTCTTGACGTGTTGCGGGGAATGTAATACGATGCGTCTCTATGATTTTGATAATCATAATTGTAATAAAATTCGTACTTGTTTTCCGGCAAAATCACTGTCTCTCTTGAAGTGGAAACCGTTGCATGAGAACCGCTGTAATATGTCCAAGTTGCATCCAGGTCTATGCGGTCGCTGAATTTCTGATTGTAGACAATTCCGATGTTGTGCCGTCTGTCGTAGGTAAAGGGAAACGGGTCGCCGTTGTTAACGCCCGAATGTGCGTCAAAATCCCTGTCAGACTTGCTCAAAGTGTACGAAATCCAACCTGTAGCCTTGCCTGCAACTTTTTTAACCAAAAGTTCCAAGCCTTTTGACTTGCCTTTGCCCATTGCGACCAAATCCTGCCAGTTTGACGAAAAGCCCATAAAACTCATGCCGTCTTTGTATTCAAGCACGTTGTCAAGTTCTTTGTAATAGCCTTCGAGCGAAAACTCCCACATCATAAAACCCGTGTAATAAAGACCGACAGAATACTGCTCTGCGGTTTCGGGTTTGATGTTTTCGGTTATCGGCACCCAGAGGTCGGTCGGGAGCGAAATCGGTGTAGAAGACAAAAGATGAACGCACTGCGACATTCTCGTATAAGAGGCTTTTACTGCAAAATTTTTCAGGGGCGAATATTTTATAGAAAACCTCGGCTGAAAATTGGAGTAAGTCTTGTTTCCGACGGCAAAAAGCGTGTACGCAAAACCGGGATTGAGGTGGAGCGAGTTTGCAATTTTCCAGTCGTCCTCTGCGTAGAGCGAAAGTTCGTTTGCGTAAATGTTTTTTGCTCCGGGTCTTCTGATTAAAGTGTCGCTTTTGTCCTGATTGTACGAGGTTTTGTATCTCGTGTGCGCCGTCTCCGGGTCAAAATTGTGGTTTATGTAGTTGAAACCGAATTTGATGTCGTGCTTTTCGTTAGGCATAAAATCGAAGTCGTCAGAGAGTCCGAGGTCGATAATCGAAGAGTTGTATTCCGACTCGTAATATTCTGAACTTGTGTATTTTACAGACTTGTTTTCGCCGGTCTCGAAATTATAATCGTAACTGCTGCCCTTTCTGGTACATTCATATACGTTTCCGACTGCCATTTTGTATTTGTTGAACGAAAACGTGGTATTGGAGAAAAGTCTCGGTGAAAATACGTGATTCCAACGGACGGTGCTGATAAGATTTCCCCAGCGCAGAAAATATTTGTCGTTGTCGGTGGATTTATCTTCGGTGTCGTTCCATTCGTATTTGTCGCGAATCCAAAACTTGTCAACGCCGCGGTAAAAACTTACGTAAAGACGGTCTTTGTCAGAAAATTTGTGGTTGACCTTGGCGTTGAAATCGTAAAACCAGTAGCCGCCGTTGATTTTTTCGCCGTCAATTTTCATAATTGACATTATCGGCACGGTCAAGAGCGAAAGATACGTGGTTCGTCCCGAAACCGAAAACGAGGTTTTGTCTTTTTTTATCGGACCTTCCACTGTAAAACGCGATGAGAGCAGTCCGATTGAAAAACTGTTCTGAAATTTCTGCATATCGCCGTCTTTTGTTCTGACATCAATCACCGACGATACTCTTCCGTTGTAACGCGCCGGAAACGATGATTTATAGAACGTTACTTTTTTGACTGCCTCTGGCGTAAAAACGGAGAAAAATCCGAAACAGTGGTCGATTTTGTAAACCGGCGCACCGTCAAGAAGGATGAGGTTTTCGTCGCCGCCTCCGCCGCGGACGTAGATAGCGGAACTTCCCGCCGTGCCCTGCTGAACGCCCGGCATTAGTTGAATGGTTTTCATCACGTCGGTCTCGCCGAGAATTGCCGGTGTGTGTTCAATGATTTTGACCGGCACGTCAAGACTGCCCATTTTTGTTGAGGTGATTCCGGCATCGTCTTTTTGAGCCGTAACCACGATTTCTTCGAGAGCCGCCTCCTCGGAGAGTTTTATGTTGACAAGAGTATCTTTGGTCAACGTAAACTCCAAAGTCTGAGGCGTGTAGCCTACGTAAGAAAATTTCAGACTGCAAGCCCCTTCCGGCAGAGTCAAAGAATAAAAACCAAAAACGTTGGTGATTGCTCCGTGCTTGGAGTTTTGATCGAAAACCGTCGCGCCGATAAGTGTTTCAGAGGATTTTTCATCGGTTATGTAACCGCTGACGGTGAGTTTTTTTTGAGCAAAAGTATTAAGGCTCAAAAAGATAAGTGAAAATAATAAACTGTACTTCATGTTTATCGGTTAATTTAACAAAAATTAAAAAATCGGCTGCAAAATTATCAAAAAAAGAGTTCGCATTAAGTAAAAAAATAGTTAAATTTGCAATACAAATTTTATTGTAAAAAATGAAACTTCTTCACACCGCCGATTGGCATCTTGGCAAAGACCTTTACGGTTATGACCGTAAAAGGGAATTTGAATATTTTTTTGAAGAATTAAAACGGATATTAAAGGAAAACGAAATTGATATTTTGTTAATTTCGGGTGATGTTTTTGACACCGCCTCGCCGGGCAATGCTACTGCAAAATCATATTACGGACTTATCAACTCATTGCATTTTGAGTTTCCTGATTTGGACATTGTGATAACGGGCGGCAATCACGATTCGCCGTCATACCTAAATGCTCCGGGCGAAATTCTTAGAATGTTCAAGACGCGGATTACAGGCTGCGTTTTGCGCCAAGAAAACGGTGAAATTGACTTTGATTCATTAGTTTACGAGATTCCTGATAAAGCCGTTATATGTGCAGTGCCGTTTTTAAGACGCGGTGATATGTTTCAATCAAAAGACAAGGTTTTAACGGTCGGCGATTTTTATAACGAGGTGGTAACAAGGGCGTTAAAAGTGCGCGGCGAAAAAAACATTCCGATAATTGCGACGGGACACCTTACGACTTCAAACGCAAAATATTCCACAACCATTGGCGGAGAGCAAGTCGGCGGACAAGACAGCATACCTTCTGACACTTTCCCTTCGGAAGTTACCTATTATGCGTTAGGTCATATTCACCGTCCGCAACCTGTTGACGACAAGCGATTTATAAGATATTCGGGCTCGCCCATGGCGTTTTCTTTTGCGGAAAAAGATTATAATCATTCGCTGACTATTGTGGAGTTTTCGGGCAAGGAAATCAGCGAAATACGGTTGGAAAAAATTCCCGCCCTTATTCCCCTAAAAACCGTCCCCGATTGCCCTAAAACTTTGGAAGAAGTAAAAACGGTGCTTTCAAAATTGCCCGACGATGAGGATATGTATTTGGAGGTCAACTTGTTGCAAGAGTTTATAAACCCTGACAACAAAGCCGCAGTAATCGAAATTTTGAAAAACAAAAAAGCGAAATTCTGTACTTTTAAGCGGAATATTTTTAATGACGGCAATTCTGCAAAAACGCTTCAACCGCTTAGCGCAGAAGAGTTTAGAAATACCGACCCATTGAAAATCATAAAAGAAATCTACAAAATTAAACAAAAGTGCGAACTCGACGAAGAGTTTTCCGCAATGCTGAAAAAAATAATCGAAGAGATATGAAATTAAGAAAAATCATCATAAAAAACCTCGCGACTTTTGAAGATGCCGAAATTGATTTTACGACAGAGCCGCTGAAAAATTCACCGCTGTTTCTTATTTGTGGCGATACCGGCGCGGGCAAAAGTACGATAACCGATGCTGTAAGTCTTTCGCTTTATGGCAAAACGCCAAGATTTGAAAACGTTGAAAAAGAGGATATTACGGTTGAAAATTCCACAATAGGCAAGACTTCGGATTCGCGGCACGTTATGCGGCACGGCACGGCTGAGGCTATGGCGGCAACAATTTTTGAGGCTTATAACGGCAACGTTTACAAAGCCGAATGGTATGTGCAGAGAGCCCGCAAAAAAACTATTGGCACACTTCACAACGCCAAAAATACGCTTTACATTTTCAAAAATTCCCAGTTTGAGCCTTTGACGGAAAAGCAAAAAGAGTTTGACTTAGAAATTGAAAAACTCACGGGACTAAATTTCGACCGTTTTATCCGTTGCGTGATGTTGGCGCAAAACCAGTTTTCAAAATTTCTGTATGCAGACCGCGACAAAAAGTCAGAAATCTTGCAAATGCTGACAAATACAGATATTTACGAAAAAATATCGGTTAGAATTTTTGAAAAATACAAAGAGGCAAAGTCCTTAGTTGAACAGCAAGACAAACTTTTAGAAAACATAAAACTTCTCTCCGAGGACGAAAAAAACGAAATCGAAAAACAAAAAGCAGAATTTCAAAAAAACTTGGAGCAAGTAAATGCTGAAACTTCAAAAATTCAAACGCAAACTCTTTGGAAAAAAACTTTTGACGAACTGAATTTGTTTTTGCTGCAAAAATCAGAGGAAAAGCAACTTGCAGAAAAAGCAAAAGAAAATTTTTCCGACAAGCAAACAACAATCAGACAGTTGGAGGTTTGTAACGAAAAATTTAGAGGTTTGGAAGATAACCTTAGCGGTATAAAAAACGATATTACAAATACAGAATCAGAGTTAAAAACTTTGGAAAATTATTATATTCAGTATTTAAAACAGTATAATTTTTTATTACAAAAAAACAAAACGCTTGACTTTGAAATTTCTGAAATCGAGCAGAAATATACAAAAATGTCTGAAAAAGAAAATATTTATCAAAACATTCAGACGATAGACTCTTTGCTTGACAGGTTCAATGCGGCTGAGTTGAAAATCAAAAACGAAGATTCAAAAATTGCTGACGTCAAAAACAAAATACTGACAAATTCCAAAAACTTGGAATTTTTGTCCGACAAATTTTCCAAAGCCGAGACCGAAAAAAACAACCTGAAAAAGGTTTTGGACGAAAAAGTTGCTGAGTTAAACGCCATTGACATCACAAAAATAAACGCCGAAGAAATCCTGATTGACAAAAAAATCAACAATATTTCAGGCGCGGAAAAACTGTTTTCGGAATACGGACTTCTTGAAGCAAACCTCAAAAAAGCGGAAAGTCAACTTGCTGAAAACAAGGCGAATATAGAGAAAAATTCTTTTTTGCTAAAAGATTTGTCCACAAGGCGGACTGCCGAAGAAGCCGCCTTTAAGACCGCCGACGGGATTTATCAACGTCAGTTGATAGCATCAAGCAAGAGCGTTGAAGAGTTGAGAAAAACCTTGAAACAAGGCGAGCCGTGTCCTGTATGCGGTGTGCCGTTTTCCGGCGAAGTTTATCATATAATTGAAAACCAGTTGGATATAGTAAAAAATCAGCGGGATATGGCGGACAAAAATTTACGCGAAATCGACAATCAAACCGCCGCCATAAAACGCGAAACTCTAAACGCGGAAACCACTGTCAAAAAACTCGAAGAAGAAATAATTCCGCAGAAAGAAAAGATTGCCGCACTCTCGCAGCGGCTCAGCAAGGCTGCAAAATTCTTTGCTGAAACGGAGAAAATTACAATCAGTACGACGGAAGTTTTGATGCAGGTTTTGCCTCAGTTAAGACAAAAAGCGGAAAAAGAAAAAGCCGCGTTGCTCTTTACCCGGCAGGAACATTCAAAGCGCGTGAGTAACGAAAAGACTGCACGCGAAAAATTTGAAACCTCCAACGCCGGAGCGGAAAAATTGAAGGCTGAAATTCAAAATTTGGAAAAAGAAAATGCGGTTTTGAAAGCCTCGCTAACAGAATTTTCCGTTAGTAAAGACGGCTTTATGTCCGAGAAAGAAAACATTCTGACAAATTTATCAGACTTTTTTGCAAATCAAGAAAATATTATTGCAATTAAAGAAAATTCTCTTGCGTTTAAGAAAAATATTGACTCTGAAAGCGTAGTTTTCAACTCGTTAAAAGAAAAACTCCAAGAAAAAAAATCAGTTTTGGCGACATTAAGCAAAACCGTCCAAAACTCGCAAAAAATAGAAACGCTGAAAGAATGTTTCCATGTTGAACGTCCTGAAACCGCCCTTGAAACCGATGACAAGACTTTGGAACTTTTGCCGGAAAACATCACGGAGTTGGAGGTAAAAACTAAAAGCAGTATTGAAAAAAAAGCCGCGCTTTATGACAGACAAAAAGCCGGTGAAGAAAAATTTTCAGCCCTTATTGCGGAAGTGAATGTGGAAAATCCAACGTGGAATTTAACTGCGGAAAGCGTTAAAAAACTTCTTATGCTTCCCGACGGCGAACTCAAAAAACTAAAAGACGAATTTCAAACCATCAACTCAAATCTCATAAAAGCCGAGCAGTCGCTTTCGGACGCAAAATTGCGGATAGAAGAACACTTGAAAAAAGACGGCAAAACCGACTTGCCGCTTCAAGTGCTTGAAAAAACGTTTTCAGATTTGAAAGCCCAAAACGAAAACATTTCAAAAGACATAAACGCACTTTCCATCAAAATAGAAACCGACAAAAACGAGCAGAAAAAAAGTCTCAAAATCTTGCAGGACAAAGAAAATTTTTCAAAACAGTTGGAAAAATGGTCGGTATTAAATTCGGCGTTAGGCTCTGCCGACGGCAAAAAACTTAGGGTTTTTGCGCAAAACTACACATTGCAAATCCTGCTCAAAAACGCCAATTTCAACCTCCAAAAACTCTCTGACAAATATCAACTGACATGTCAGAGCGATTCTCTTGCAATCTTCGTAAATGACTTGGAAATGGGCGTAGAACGTCCAGCATCAACGCTTTCTGGTGGCGAAAGTTTTATGGTTTCGCTCTGTCTTGCCTTAGGTCTGTCGGATATGATGCAAAACGGTTTTCAAACGCAGACGCTTTTTATTGACGAGGGGTTCGGAACGCTTGACGAAAATTCTTTGAACCATGTTGTTACGATGCTCGAAAAACTCAAAAATCAGGGCCGTCAGGTCGGAATAATCTCTCACGTCAAAGAACTTCAAGAAAGAATTTCTGCAAAAATAAAAGTGCAAAAAACCGTCGGAGACAATACAAAAAGCAGGATTATAATAAAAAATTAAAGGACACTTTTGGTGTCCTTTAATTTTTTATTGTTAGAACGGTAAATCATCGCCGCCTTCCGCCTTAGGCTGTTCTTCGGGAACACTCGGAGGAGGAGGTGTCGGCGTTGAGGTCTGAGGCTGTGCCTGAGGCTGTTGTGCGCCGCCCTGAGCGTCAAGTCTGTCAACACGGAAAGCCGTCAAATCGGTATAAACCCTTTCCTGCCATTCGCGGCTGTTGATGTCGAACATTACTTTTACGCTGTCGCCTTCCTTGAACTGCGAGAGGTTGATTCTCTCGTTCCAAACCTGAAACTGAGCCATCGTGGGATATTGTCCGAATTGTTCAATGACAAAAAACTGTTTGCTCCATTTTTTGCCGTTTTTTTCGCCCGATACGGGGTCTAAGGCTTTTATGAACTTTCCTTCTACTTCTAATGCCATTTTCTTAAAGTTTTTTTAATGGTTGAACTTCTTTAAAACGGTGCAGGCTCGTTTGAGGGTGCGGGTGCCTGTTGAGAGCCGCCTGCCTCACCGCCGAGTTTTTCGATTCTCCATGCACGCAAAGAGGTGATGTATTTGCCCTGCCACTCGTTTGAACGGATGTTAAACGAAACTTTCACCATGTCGCCGACTTGAAAAGACTGCAAGCCTGCCGCATTGTTGAAATCGTCAAAAGCCGCTTTGGTAGGAAAATTTCCCGGAACTTCAATCATAAAATCCTGGGAAGTCCAAGTACCGTTGTTTCCTTCGCCGCTGCGCTGTGGAAATATTTTAACGATTTTACCTTCAATTTCTAATGCCATATCATTAACGGATTAAAAAGTTAAAAAATTATTTTTTTACCGGTTGTGCTTTTGCGTTGTCCGCTGCTTCGGGTTTTATAATCTGCAAAAGTTCGATTTCAAAAACCAAAGCGTCGTTGGCTTTGATTGGTCCGCCCGGACGTACGTGTTCGCCGTAACCTAATTCGGCAGGAATGTATACTTTCCATTTTGAGCCGACCGGCATCTCCTGCAATGTCAGTGTCCAGCCTTGTATTACTCCTGAAAGCGGGAATCTTGCGGGTTCGCCTCTGTCAACGCTGCTGTCGAATTTTGTGCCGTCCATAAGAGTTCCGGTGTAGTGAACCTCTACTTCGTCATTAATAGTGGGCTTTGCGCCGGTGCCTTCGGTCAAAACTTCGTAATAAATATCCGCGCTGTCAAGTTTTTTGATACCTTCTTTTTTAGAAATATCCTCAATGAATTTTTTGCTTTTTGCGAGGTTTTCAGCAGCCGCTTTCATCTGTTTGTCCATCATGTAATTGCGGATAAACATTGAGGCTGTCTGGGGATCTTTGAATTTTGCGTTTGCTGTGTCGTTTTTCAATGCGGTCTGAATACCCGCCATAAATTTGTCGAGTTCAATTTCGCTGAACTGGTCTTTCATATTCATTCCCTCCAACATACCGATTGCGTAACTTGCTGAATCGACACTGTTAGAAAGGGTTACATTCGTGCTGAAACTGCCTTGGCCGCCGTTTTGACAGGAAGCCAGTGCAAGGGCGGAAACCGCCAATAATAATGCTGTTTTTTTCATCTTCGTTTATAATGTTTGTATAAATTTTATTCTTGTTCTTCTGAAGGCTCGTCAACGCTGATTAATTCTATTTCAAAAATCAGTGTGGAATATGCCGGCAATGTCTCGCCCGGAGAATACTCGCCGTATCCGAGGTCCTGCGGAATGTAAAAAACATACTGCGCGCCTTCTTTCATAAGTTTCAGTCCCTCAACCATGCCGGGGATTAAGAAACCCATGTTCAACGAGGTGGGCTCTTCGCTGTCGTAACTTGAATCGAAAACCGTTCCGTCAAGAAGTTTGCCTTCGTAATGGATTTTTACGTCGGAAGAATCGGTAGGAGTTTTGCCAGAGCCTTCTTTTACAACCTTGTATTGAAGTCCCGATTCGGTAACTTTTACGCCCGGTTTTTTGGCGTTTTCTGCAAAAAATTCTTTTTCTTTTGCAAGTTGGCTGTTTTTAAGTTCGTCGTCTTTTTTCTGGAAAAAAGTCTGGAGAACGTCTTTGCACTCGTCAAGCGACAAAAGCGGTGAATTGTTTTTTTTGCTGTCGTTGAAAGCCTTGCCGATAAGGGTTGCGTCAAAATCCGTAATTCCTTCTTTTACAAGGTTTTGAGACAGCATATAGCCGAGAGCGTAACTCAAAGAATCGTTTGAGGAGGATACTTTTGCCTTGTCAAAATATTTTTGCGCCTGTGCGAAATTTCCAGTCAAAGCGATTAATGCGAGTATAAAAATTTTTTTCATTATGCTTTAAAAAATTAATGTTATTTCTGATTTCAAAACCTCAACGGCTGCCGCAACAGGCTCGTTTTCCTCGTTGGAATATATTTCGACGATTTTTTTGCCGAGTTCAGAGGCTTTTGCGTCTATTTCCACGGTCTGAGCCGCCTGATTGACGGTCTGTGTTATGAGTTCTTTTATGTCCGTAACGGCTTTCCATGCCGTGGCGGAAACATAAATCTGCTGCGAAAGGTTGTGCTCGTATTCGGCGCGGATAGTCGTCAAAAGGTCGCGTTGAAGTTCCAAAGCGGTCATTCCGGGCTGCGTAACCCTTACGACGAGGTTTTGCGGATTGATTCTTTCAAGAAAAAGTGTGAGTCTTTCGTAAGCCGCAAGCCTTATCGGGGTAACGGTTTTAGAATTTTCGGTTATGAGTCCGAGTCTGTCCTTTTCGCGTTCTCTGTCCAAGAACTGCTTATTTATCAGGTATGTAGCCGCCAAAACCACCGCCGACGGCAAAACATATTTCAATATTTCCAAAAGTTCCATTTCTAATTTTCACTATTTATAAAAAACCGCCGCAAAATTAATAAAAGTTTTTGAGTTTTTTATGTTTTAAGATTTTTTTTATAAAAAAGTATAGTCGTAACAAGATTTTTGTTCTGTCTACTGAATAAAAATAGCTTATTTTGTTCAGTCTACTGAATAAAAAACGCATTTTTTGTTCAGTTAACTGAATAAAATTATTTTTTTTTGTTCAGTATATTGAAAATTTTTGTTATATTTGCAGCAAAAAATTTTGATTATGGATGGAGTAATATTAAAAAGAGTTATAAAAGAAAATCAGGATTTTGCTGAAAATGTGAAACTTATGTACAGGAAATTCGATTTTGAGTCTCGCGGAAATTATGTTTTTATAGGTATACGCAGAGCCGGAAAATCTTATTTAATGTTTCAACGGATTCAGGAACTATTGAAAAGCGGTACTAAAAAAGAAGAAATCCTCTTTATTAATTTTGAAGACGACAGACTTTTGAACTTCAAAACGGAGGATTTTGAAAATCTTAAAACCGCTTATCACGAACTTTATGATACCAAACCGATTTTCTTTCTCGATGAAATTCAGATAGTTGACGGTTGGGAAAAATTTGTGCGCCGTCTTGCCGACCAGGGTTTTACGGTTTACGTTACGGGCAGCAATGCCAAAATGCTGAGTTCGGAAATTATGACAACCCTCGGCGGAAGGTTTTTAGTGCAAGATGTTTATCCGTTTTCGTTGAAAGAATTTTTGGATTACAACAAAGTAAAAACCGATGCAAAAAACTGGCTTTACGATAACAAAACCGTAACGGAAGTCAGCCGCAAAACCGATACGTATTTTTATTTCGGAGGATTTCCCGAATTGAATATTTATAATGATAAACGTCAGTGGCTCAGTAGTTTGTATCAAAAAATATTTTTCGGCGATTTGATTTCGCGTTATGCGGTTAAGAATCCGAATGTTTTACGGATTATGATTGGTAAAATTGCGGAAAGCGTTATGCAGCCGGTTTCGTTTAACAGGATTACTCATATACTTTCGTCAGCGGGGCAAAAAATAAGTATAAACACTGTTATTCAATATTTTACGTATTTGAAAGAAACGCTTTTGATTTTTACCGTCAATAATTTTGCTGCGCCGTTTTCCGAGCGTGAAACCGTCAAAAAATATTATTTCACGGATAACGGAATTTTGAACTTGTTTCTTTTCAATCCTGAGGCGGCGTTGCTTGAAAATATTGTTGCGCTTCATCTTTACAAAAAATACGGCGACAAGTTGTTTTATTACAACAAAAACGTTGAAACCGATTTTTATGTGCCGGACGAAAAACTTCTTGTTCAAGTTTCGTATACGCTTAGTAATCAGGATACTTTGGACAGGGAAGTAAAATCGCTTATCAAAACTTGTGATTTCCTTTCGGGAAAAAAACTTCTTATTGTTACCAAAAGCGAAGAAAAAACTTTGGAACTCTCAGGCAAAAAAATAGAAATTATTCCGGTATGGAAATTTTTATTACAAGATTTTATCTGAAATGTTCTAAAATTTTTATAAATTTGCGAGAAATAATTTTTTAGGATTTACGGCTGAAAATGAAAAAAATATTTTTTTACGCTTTATCGGCAGTGTTTTTTTATTCGTGCATAATGCCGGAGAAAAAAAATAAAGATTTGAGTTTCAAGGTAAAAGGCAGTTTCAAGGAATGTGCCGGCGACACCGTTTTCTTAAAACACGTAAAAGAAGACGGTCTCGAATTTATTGACTCGGCTCTTGTCAGCAAAGACGGCGGTTTTGAAATAAAAGGCAGAATTTCGTCAAAAGATTTTTATGTGCTGCATTTCAACAACCCGGAAAAAGCAATCACCATAATCCCCGACACCTGCGAAGACATTGTCATAAAATCCGATGATAAAAATTACGACAAACACTACACGGTAGAAAACTCGCCCGAAAGCGAAAAAGTTTGTCAAATAATCGCTGAACTCACTAAAATGCAGGAAGTTACCGACACCTTGGGACGGACTTTCAGACGGTCGGTTTCGGACAAGCATTTGGCGGAAATAAAATTTCATCTGGATTCTGTTTATGCCGAAAACTACAAAGTGCTGAGGCAGGAGTCCGAAAAGTTTTTGGCGGAAAACAAAACATCTTTGGCGCAAATCGTCTGCCTTTCGCAATACATCACGCCGAAAACCCCGCTTTTCGACCCCGAAAAAGACTTTGCCGTTTATAAAAACGTGCATGAAAATTTAACGGAATATTATCCCGATAATTATCATACAAGAAAACTTGGCTCGTATATAGAACGTCAAAAACTCTCTTTCAGCGGCGAAAAACCGCTTCAAGGGCACATTACCGAGGGCATGACCGCTCCCGAAATCGCTTTGCCAAACATCAAAGGCGATACAATAAAGTTGTCGAAATTCAAGGGAAAATATATTTTAGTGGACTTTTGGGCTTCATGGTCGGAAGTCTCGCAAAAAAGGTCTGACAAAATTGCAGCCTTGTACAAAAAGCACCGCTCAAACAAGTTTACGGTTTTTCAAGTGGCGTTGGAAAGCAGCCACAGCAAGTGGCAAAGTGCAATGTACACTCAAAAAATTGTTTGGACTTCGGTTTCGGACTTGAAAGTCTGGAACTCAAAAGCCGCTCAGGATTACGGCGTAAAATCCCTGCCGGCAAGTTTTTTGATTTATCCGGATTTCATCGTCCACGAAATAAATTATCCGATTGAAAAACTTGATTCAAAATTAACTGAATTAATCGGTCAACCCAAAAAGAAATAACATAAAAAAATAAAAATATATGAAAGAATTTTTTAAAATGTTCGGAGCAGTCTTGGCGGGACTGTGTGTCTGGGGCATAATAACAAGCCTCTTTTCGTTTGTATTTTTCATAATGATACTTTCTTCTTTGTCGTCGGACTCAAAAGAAACCGAAGTGAAAATTTACGACAACTCCGTCTTAAAACTCGACTTGTCAAAACCAATCGGAGAACGCTCAACTACCAATTATTCAAAGATTTATGATACTTGGTCGTTTGATAATTTGGACGTTATGGGTCTGGACGACATACAAAGCAGTCTTGACGCTGCCGCCGGCGACGATAAAGTAACGGCACTCTATGTCAACCTTTCAGATGTTGCCCTGCCTGATTTTGCAAGTGCCGAGGCGGTAAGAAAAATGATACTGAATTTCCGCAACACGGAAAAGCCGGTCTACGCTTTTGCCGACTCTTACGACAACCTCTCGTATTATGTCGCAACGGCGTGCGAAAAAATTTTTATGCGCAAATGCGGCGATTTTGTCTTAAAAGGACTTTGCAGCGAAAACATTTATTACAAAGCCGCGTTGGACAAATTCGGAATATCAGCGCAGGTTATCCGTCACGGAAAATTCAAATCCGCCGTAGAACCCTATATGCAGGAGAAAATGTCGGACGCCAACCGTCTCCAAATTCAAACTTATCTCAATGATATTTGGGGAGTTATCGTTGACGAAATTTCAAAGGCGCGCAACATTTCAAAAGATAAAATAGAAAAATACGCCGATGACCTTTCGCTTTATAGCAATGATGAACTTTGTTTGTCCTCTGGTTTGCTTGACGGAATAATTTTTGAAAACGACTTCGACAAAATGATTCAGGAAGCCGCCGGTCAGGATACTGACAGCGATTTTAAGCCGCTTTCCATTTCGGATTACTGCTCGTTGCTTGACACGCCGTCAACTGCCAAAAACATAGCCGTTATATATGCCAACGGCGAAATCACTTCGGAAGAGTCCTCTTCGGAAGATGTAATCACCAGCAAATCAATGGTTAAGGCTATTGACGAGGCTATGAACGACAACGATATTAAAGCGGTGGTTCTAAGGGTAAATTCACCGGGCGGCTCGGCTGTTGAGGCTGAAATAATTCACAACGAACTCAAAAAACTTCACGAGAAAAAACCTATCGTAGTTTCCATGGGCGGTTATGCTGCCTCAGGCGGTTATTACATTGCCTGCCCCGCTGACTTGATTTTTGCGGAACAGACAACCATCACCGGCTCTATCGGCGTTTTCGGTCTGATGCTCAGTCCCGAAAAACTTTTGAAAAATACTCTTGCGCTTAATGTAGAAACCGTTTCAACAAACAAACATTCAGGTTTCGGCAGCGGAATGAGGACTCTTGACAGCCGTGAAGTGGAAGTGCTTCAAAAATCCGTCGAAGATATTTATTCGCTTTTTATCGGACACGTTGCCGATGGCCGCAAAATGACTGTCGCGCAAGTTGATTCAATCGGACAGGGACGTGTCTGGACGGGAATTTCAGCACAAAAAATCGGACTTGTTGACGAAATCGGCGGACTTTGGGACGCAGTTGCGGCAGCCGCAGAATTAGCCGATATTGAAACCTACAACATCAAAGAATTGCCCGAAAAAAAAGACGAATTTTCAAAACTGTTTTCAGGACTTTTGGAGGCAAGGTCGCCTGAAATCAAAATCTTAAACAGCATCAAACGTCATAACGGCGTTCAATGCTATCTGCCGCCGGCAAAGATTTATTAACAAAAGGCGCACCCCATTCCGCAACCCTTTTTTTCATGCCTTCGATGTCAAGGACACCGAGGGCAAAACCTTTGCGGATGAGTTCCTGCGGGACATACTCGTCATATTTTTCAAAAACTGGATTTTCGTCCGGATAAACCAGTTCCAAGGGGTCAAAAGGCATTTGCGCCTCTTGGGATACTATCCGGTAAAAGTCCTCCGCCCCGGCTTTCATCGTAAACTGCATATAATACGGCCGCGACGGACTGAGACCTTTCAGACCGAGAAATTTTGCACAGCGGATTTTCAAAAATCTTTCCAAAGCAAGAAAAGCATACGTGCCGAGCCACGGAAACAGAGCCCACATATTGCCGCCCAAACAAACGAGCGGACTGAAATTCATTCCCGATTTTTTGAACGACTCCCTTGCGGCGGCAAGGCGGCTTACGGCGTGTTCCTTTAAATACGGATATTGTTTTTCTTCCGACAAAACGCCGTGCATACGCTCCAAAATCCGCGTATGAACATCGCCCGGACAGTCGCCGAAATATGCCGGAACGTTGCCTTTTACAAGCGTGCAGTAGACTTCGTGCTTTTTGTGGTCAACCTCGTCAACAACCCAGACACGTCCCGCAATAGCGATTTTGTCGCCCGGAGGCGGCGGATTTACAATAGTGCCGAGTTGCTCCGAGCCGTTGCGGACAGTGTATTCGAGGTTTTCCTGAAAAACAGCGTAAAACTTATAATTGTTGACAACCCTTTCGCCAAGAAGACCGACTATCAGACCGCCGTTTTCCGTCCGCTGAATGTGCTTGATTTTTAGCAGGTGTCTCAACAAAACTTTGTAATCTTCCTGCGAAATACGGTTGAAACACGTCAGCGGCAAAACCCTTGACGCGAGTTCGGCGGGTGTCATTTCGCCGCAGGAGGCAAGCGTGCTGAGCGTCTGATGATACAGCAGACTAAACGGCAGACGTCCAGTCCTCGGCGGCTCTACAAAGCGTTCTTCGATATAGAGTTGGACGAGCGCAATTCCCTGAATCAAATACCACGGAATCATTTCGGGCAGCATGGCACGGGATTCGGGGTGTTCTTCCCTGAAAACAAACCACATTTCGGAAGGCTGACCGCGCCGCCCCGTGCGTCCCATTCTCTGCAAAAAGCCCGAAACCGTAAAAGGCGAGTCAACATGAAACGCCCTTTCCAAACGTCCGATGTCAATGCCTAATTCAAGCGTTGCCGTTGCGCAGACCGACATCAGAGAGTTGTCGTCTTTCATGTCTTCTTCGGCACTTTCGCGGTAGGAGGCGGAGAGGTTGCCGTGATGGATAAGAAAACGCTCAGGCTCGCCCATAACCTCACAATACTGTCTGAGGCTCTGGCAAACCGTTTCACACTCTTCTCTTGAATTGGTGAAAATAAGACATTTTTTGCCGCGTGTATGTTCAAAAATGTAACCGATTCCGGGGTCGGAATGTTTCGGTGCGCCTTCCGAAGGAGCATCGGTGTTGAAAAAATGCTCCATGGATAGCCGCCAAGTTTCTTTTCCGCCGTCAAATTTCGGGATAATGCAGCCCCGGAAACTGCCCGCCGAAAGAAACTCTCCTGCCGCCTCCGGGTTGCCGATAGTCGCCGAAAGACCTATACGCCTTGGATTACATTCCGCCAAACGGCACAGACGCTCTATAAGACAGAAAGTCTGCATTCCACGGTCGCCGCGCAGCAAAGAGTGTATTTCGTCAACGACTATAAAACGCAGGTCGCCAAACAGCGACGGGACAATATTATGCTTGTTAATCAGCAGAGATTCAAGGGATTCGGGCGTGATTTGGAGTATGCCTGAGGGCTTTTTCAACAAGCGGCGTTTTTGAGTCTGGGACGCATCGCCGTGCCATTTTGTAACGGGGATTCCCGCCTCGGCGCACAGAGCGTCAAGACGTTCAAACTGATCGTTGATAAGGGCTTTGAGCGGTGCAATATACAGCACGCCGACAGTATTCGACGGCTCTTCGTCCAAAAGCGTCAGAACCGGAAAAAACGCCGCCTCTGTTTTGCCGGAAGCCGTTGAAGCAGTCAGCAAAACATTTTCATCGGTGTTGAAAATTGCATCGGCGGCGGCATTCTGCACACCCCTCAGCGACTGCCACCCCGACGAATATATAAAATCCTGAATAAAA
This sequence comes from Bacteroidales bacterium, assembly GCA_017535325.1. Classification (GTDB taxonomy): domain Bacteria; phylum Bacteroidota; class Bacteroidia; order Bacteroidales; family UBA3824; genus UBA3824. The sequence continues at coordinate 31,258 of JAFXUC010000136.1, forward strand.
GGCGAATACCGGCTGAATGCGTCCATAATTTATCAAAACGATTTGTACGCAAAATTAGGATAAAATTATCAAAAAACAAAAACTCGCGGTTTATATTTTTTTTCAGAAAAACATTTGCAAAATTCAAAAAAAAGTATTTCCTTTGCAAAAATGGAGCATGAGATTTTTTATATCAGTCCGCTGACAGACTTCGGTTTCAAAAAGATTTTCGGCGACAAGGTGATTATGAAAAGGTTTTTGGAAGTCCTTTTCAAATCGCAGAAAGTCAAAATGAAAATCCAAGACCTGACGTATATTCCTCAGGAAGCCGACGGAAGTTATAAGGACAGCCGGAGAGTGGTTTACGACGTGCATTGCGTAACAGACAAAGGCGAAGAAATAATAGTGGAAATGCAGAACGAAGACCAGTATTTTTGGGACAAGCGCA
>JAFXUC010000137.1 GCA_017535325.1 Bacteroidales bacterium
AGTTGATTTACCGAATCAGACGATTACCAACCTTGCAACGGGAAAAAGTGAAAAATTCGACATCAACGGTTACAAAAAACATTGTCTTATGAACGGTCTTGACGATATTGACTATCTCTTAACAGTTAAAGACAAAACCGAGAAATACGAAGAAAAAGCAGTGAAATATTAAAAATTACAGAATCCGCATTTGCAAAAAAGCAGGTGCGGATTTATTTTATTTTTTCGGCATATTTTTTGCAGCATTTTAGCCATACATTTTTTTAACCCTAAAAGTTTAAATTATTATGAAGATTAGAAATTTTATGAAAATTGCCGCATTAACCTTGGCGGCAGCGGTTGCAATACCGCAAGTATCTTCGGCACAACTCGGCAAAAACCTGCTCAACAAAGCAAAAGAAGCCGCTAACAACGCCGTAAACGGTTCAAACAATTCAAGCAGCAGTGCAAACAACAGCAGCAGTTCAAACTCCAACAGTTCAAATTCCTCAAACAATTCTTCGTCATCGCTCGGAAAAACCACTTCAAACAGCAGCAGTACGACGGGAAAAACCTACTACGTGTCGGCATCGGGCAGTGCGCGTGCTGACGGTTTGAGCGCGTCAACACCGAAAAAAGACATTCAGGCGGTCTTGAACCTCATCAAAGACAACAAAGAAAACGGTGCGACAATAAAAGTCGCAGAAGGCAACTATCTCGGCTATATGAACGCGGGATACATCGAAATTTCAAACTGGGTAACCCTTGAAGGCGGTTACAACAGTGATTTCTCACAGCGCGACCCGTTCAAATACATCACGAGAATAGAGCCGACACAAGAACAGTCAGGCACCAACGGCAACAAAGCCCTCATCACCCTCAGCAAACTCGATGACGGCATGGGCAACGGCTTCGGAACGCTCACCATCGACGGCATAATGCTGAACTACGGTTTGGAAAACTACTATCTTCCCAACGACCCGTCAGACCCGAAAAACGGCTGTCCGTCCGACAAGTTTGAAACCGGACGCATGGTTGACGACGGCGCAAAACAGTTGAGCCATCAGGCAATACACTCTGACGCTGCTATCTGCGGCAACCTGATTATCAGAAACTGTCTTATCGCAAACAGCCCTTATTTCGGCATTCAGATTAACGCCCGCAAAGGTGAAATACAAATCTATAACAACGTGATTATCAGCAACCGTTTTTCAGGCGTAAGAATTGACGGCTGGAACAAAAACGGCACGGATTCGCACGTAGATTTTCATCACAACACCGTTGCTTTTTCATGGTGCAGAGACAAAGTGATGGAAGACATGGGTTACGGTTACGAGTTTATGTGCAAGGTCAACAGCGACGTTCACCACAACATTTTCCTTTGCAACAACTACTCGGCAGTAGCGCGTACACACGCTTTGAGCGGTCCTGACAGAGTGATTGAGGAAAAACGCGTTACCAACCTTTACGACAACATTTTCTTCATGAATGCGGCTGACCTTCAACTTCCCTCTGCCGGCGGCGGAAAATGGACAAACGTAAAATGCGCAAATTTTGAAGACATTGACGAAAAAACACTTCCGAAAGCCGAAGGCAACAAAGAACTTTCAAGCAGCGACGCTTTTGTCAATGTTATCGACCCCGATTATTTGAAAGGTTTTGCCTCGTTGAAAGTAGTCCGCAGCAGCAGTTTTGACGCTAATTCAGCAGCAAACCAATACCGTCAGGCCAACGGTTTGAACATGCAGGGCACCGAAACAATCCGCGTATCAATGTACGGCAACCGTTACAACTTTGACAAAGCAATGAAATTTTTCGGAGCAAAAAGCGGTTACGGCGCACAGAAAAAATAATTTGTTACCATTTTTAAGAAAAACGGACGGTGCTTTTTTACATCGTCCGTTTTTTTTACTCCCACACTTTCAAAATATTTGCCCCGCAATTTTTCAGGCATTTTTTTGTCAAGTTTATCCAACTTTTGCAGTTATCCAGAACAATGGAATCTGAGGTGATGACATTCTCCTTTGAATAAAGTTCTTTGTCAACTTCTTTCATAATCTGGATGTCAAGGTTCAACGAATATTTTTCGCCGATTTCTGCAATAAGTGTTTTCAGTCTTCCTGAATTGGAAACCGGCTCGTCAAGCAAAATATGAACCGTTGAAACTTGCATATCTGTCAAAATATCAAGAAGATTTTTTATTGCCGTTTCGGTTTCAGGGATAATCCGGTATGAGCCGCGCAGGGCTGCAAGGTCGCGGACTGAGCCGTCCATACAGTCAAAAAGTATTGAATTACAGAGCATTACTTCCAACGTGATTACAGTATTGAAACCGTCAATCCAAACTTCGTCGCTTTTGACAGAAGTTTTTTCTTTGGCTTTGCGCAAAGTTAGTTGCTCTGTTGTCGCAATGCTGCGGGCGATGGCAAGTCTCTGACGTTCAGACAGAGCGAAATGGTTGCCGACAAAGGTGTAAGCCATTTTAAGGTCATAACCTTCGTTGACAAGATAACAGACGTGCCGCGATGCCTTCCGCAGTTTTTCCAACGCTTCGGGCGCAAAATATTGTTTGTCAGCGGGAATCGAACCGCGCTTTGCATTGTTGGTGTTGATTGTCATAATTTTAAAATCCACTCGTTCTACGCTCCAAAATTAGCATTTTTTTATTGTATTTTGTTAAAAAAATAACTATTTTTGCAAAAACTAATTCCGCATACGATTATGAACGACGAAATAAAACTTTTGCCACAGGGCATAAATGATTTTGCACGCATACGCCGCGAAAATTATTATTACGTTGATAAAACAAAATATATCGACCATATCGAACGCGACAGCAGTTATATGCTTATCGTCCGTCCAAGACGATTTGGTAAGAGTTTGTTTCTCAGTATGTTGGAAAATTATTACGACGTAAAAGCGAAAGATAATTTCGACATGCTGTTTTCGGGTTTGTACATCGGCGAACACCCGACAAAATGGCATAATTATTATCAGGTTTTGGTTCTTGATTTTTCGCAGGTGCTAAGCGAATACGACAAGTTGAAGGATAGTTTTTATAGTTATTGCAACCACCGTCTTGATGAGTTTGCAATGAAATACGAGGACATGTACTATCCCGGATTTGCCGCAGAAATCAAAAACGAAAAATTGACAACCGAAAAAATCAACATGATTGCGGCCCGCGCCAAATTATACGGCAACCATCTTTATTTAATTCTCGACGAATACGACAATTTCACAAACACCGTTTGGACTTTAAAAGGCGAAAACATCTATAAATCAATCACTCACGGCGAAGGTTTTTATCGGGATATTTTCAAAAAATTCAAAGGAAATTTTGAGAGGATTTTTATAACGGGAGTTTCGCCCATAACTCTTGACGACCTTACGAGCGGTTTCAACATCGCTGAATACGCCTCCAACAAAAAAGTATACAACCAGTTGGTCGGTTTTTCGGAAAACGAAATCCGCGAAATGATAAAATATTATCAATCAGCAGGTTTGATAGAGGATTCGTCAGAAAAAATTATTGACAATATCATCGAAACTATGCGTCCGTGGTGCGACAATTATTGCTTTTCATACGATAGTTTTGTAGACGACGAACCGAAAATGTTCAACGGTATGATGACGATGACATACATCGGTTATTACCTTGAAAACGGCAAATTTCC
>JAFXUC010000138.1 GCA_017535325.1 Bacteroidales bacterium
AGCCGTTCGTGAGCAAACGCCCCATTCTGAACGGCGGTCTCAATGTCGTTGATATTCCGCTTGAAAAACAAAGTCATGTCCGCCGAATACGGAAAGAAGAATATCACAGTGCGAGGGTTGATACATTCCGACTCGTCGTCGCTCTTGCGGCAAGCAAGAAGAAGAAAGGAAAATACGGCGACAAAGAGAAGAGTTTTTGTTTTGATTTGCTGTTTTCTATTAACAATTCTTTCCATATCGTTATGGTTTTAATTTTGCGATTTGGACAAAAACAAAAAAAATTAAAGGAGTTTTTTAGAAAAAAGGTAAAAGTAGAGCCGCAATGATTGCGGCTCAAACCATATAAATTTTCCCACCTTATTGTATATACGAATCTTTGAAACCGAGCATATACAAAACGCCGTCAATGCCGATTGAAGAAATCGACTGTTTTGCGTTTTCTTTTACTTTCGGTTTTGCGTGATAAGCGATACCAAGCCCAGCAAGATTCAGCATAGGCAAATCGTTTGCACCGTCGCCGACGGCTATAACCTGCTGTAAATCAAGATGTTCAATCTGAGCAATAAGTCTCAAAAGTTCTGCTTTGCGCTTGCCGTCAACAATATCGCCGACATAATTACCGGTAAGTTTGCCGTCCACGATTTCGAGTTCGTTGGCGTAAACAAAGTCGATTCCAAACCTCTGCTGCAAATGCTTGCCGAAATATGTAAAACCTCCCGAAAGAATCGCAATTTTATAACCGTATTGTTTCAAAATTTTGAGCGTTCTTGCAACGCCTTCCGTAATCGGCAGATTTTCAGCAATTTCTTTCATAACGCTTTCGTCTAAGCCTTTCAACAAAGATACCCTGCGCTTGAAACTTTCGCAAAAATCTATCTCGCCTCTCATTGCCGATTCCGTGATTGCTTTCACCTCGTCGCCAACACCAGCACGCATTGCAAGTTCGTCAATAACCTCGGTCTGAATAAGAGTTGAGTCCATGTCAAAACATATCAAACGGCGGTTTCTACGGAAAAGGTTGTCCTCTTGAAACGAAATGTCATAACCCATATCCTGAGAAATTCTCATAAATTCGCTGTGAAGAAAAGGACGGTCTTTCGGCGTGCCGCGCACCGACATTTCAACGCAGGCGCGGGTTTTGCCTTTTTGCTCGTTGTTTTCAAGCGGAACGCGTCCCGTAAGGCGGGTGATAGCGTCAATGTTGAGTCCCTGCTCCGCCAAAACCCTTGACACTTCGGCAATAAGCCGTGCAGAAATTTTTCTTCCCAAAAGTGTTACGATGTAACGGTTTTTGCCTTGAAGGGAAACCCAACGGTTGTATTCCTCGAAAGAAACGGGTGAAAACCTGATTTGAACTCCAAGTTCGCAAGACTTGAAAAGCATTTCTTTCAAGATATTTCCAGAGTCTTTTTGCGAGGCAATAAACATTATACCAAGCGACAAAGAATTGTGTATGTCTGCCTGACCGATGTCAAGAATAGTTGCATTATATTTTGCGATAATCGCTGAAAGACACGATGTTAACCCCGGCTTATCTTCGCCGGTAATCGATGCCATAATAATCTCTTGTCCGTCAAAAGTTTCCATTAAAGTATTACGTTAATAAAATTAGTCTGCAAAAATAATAAAAAAATTTGGAAGTTTTGTTTATAATTGTTAAATTTGCGATGTACAATTATTTTTTAACCATCAAAAAATTAATACAAATGAAAAAAATTATTTCTTTATGCGCGATGTTGGTAATGGTATTGACCGTTACATTTTCGCTTAACAGTTGCAGCAACGCCAAAGTTGGCGCGGTAATAGGAACAATAGACTCACAATGTCCTATTGATATGGGTAACGGTATCCAAATAACATCGGCAGACATTGATGACAACGGAGACGCTGTATTAACCGTTACTTGTCCCGAAGACTACAATGTTGAACTGCTCAAATCAAATGAGACAGTAATGAAACAATCTTCAATTCAGTCTGTAAAACAAGATGCCGAGTTTGCGAAAACTCTCAAAGACGCTGGAATGAAACTCATTTACCGTTACAAATTCACCGACAACAGTCACTATGATATAGTGGTAAATCCAGACGAACTTTAAAAAAATCATGTTAATATGAATATGCGGACGATTTTTTCGCCCGCATATTTTTTTTATCACTATTTTGCGTCTCGTTGACCCGTTTATAAAAAAGTTTTATAACTTTGCGCCATAAAAACATAATGCATATTAAAAAATGGCAAAAATAACGAAAGAAGCGGCTTTGCGCTACCACAGCGAAGGCCGTCCGGGTAAAATTGAAGTCGTTCCTACCAAACCGTACAGAACGCAGACCGACCTTTCCCTCGCTTACTCGCCCGGAGTAGCGGAACCGTGTCTCGAAATTCAGAAAAATCCCGATGACGCTTACAAGTACACCGACAAAGGAAACCTTGTCGCAGTGATTTCAAACGGCACTGCCGTACTCGGTCTCGGCGACATAGGCGCAGTCAGCGGAAAACCCGTTATGGAAGGCAAAGGCCTCCTGTTCAAAATCTACGGCGGAATCGACGTGTTTGACATCGAAGTAAACGAAAAAGACCCCGAAAAATTCATTCAGGCGGTAAAAGCCATCGCCCCGACTTTCGGCGGTATCAACCTCGAAGACATCAAAGCACCCGAATGTTTTGAAATAGAACGCCGCTTGAAAGAAGAACTCGACATTCCCGTTATGCACGATGACCAGCACGGAACGGCGATTATCTCGTCAGCAGGTCTTATCAACGCTTTGGAAGTGGCAGGCAAAAAAATCGAAGAGGTAAAAATAGTTGTCAACGGCGCAGGCGCAGCGGCTATTTCGTGTACAAAACTTTACGTCTCTCTCGGCGCAAAAGTTGAAAACATCGTAATGCTCGACTCAAAAGGCGTTATCACCGACGACAGAGAAAATCTCACCCCTGAGAAAAAATTCTTCGCAACCTCACGCCGCGACATTCACACCTTGGAAGAGGCAATCAAAGACGCTGACGTATTTTTGGGACTCTCAAAAGGCAATATTCTTACTCAGGACATGGTACGCTCAATGGCTAAAAACCCGATAGTTTTTGCCCTTGCAAACCCCGTTCCCGAAATCACTTACGAAGAGGCTATGGCTTCAAGACCCGACGTATTGATGTCAACAGGCAGAAGCGATTATCCCAACCAGATAAACAACGTTATCGGTTTTCCGTATATTTTCCGCGGAGCGTTGGACGTTGCGGCAACAGCCATCAACGAGGAAATGAAACTCGCAGCCGTTTACGCAATCGCAAACCTCGCAAAACAGCGTGTTCCCGATGTCGTTAACAAGGTTTACAACGTCAACAACCTTACTTTCGGACCGTCATATTTCATTCCGAAACCCGTTGACCCGCGTTTGATTACCGAGGTTTCGTCTGCCGTTGCAAAAGCCGCAATCGAGTCAGGCGTTGCAAGAAAGAAAATCGAAGACTGGGACGCTTACCGTCAGCATTTGAAAGAGTTGATGGGCTACGAATCAAAACTTTCGGCGCAACTTTTCAACATCGCAAAACAAAACCCGCAAAAGGTTGTTTTCGCGGAAGGTATTCACCCGTCAATGATGAAAGCCGCCGTTGAAGCCAAAAACGAAGGTCTCTGTTTCCCGATTCTTCTCGGCAACACAGAAAAAATCACCAAAATAGCCGCTGAACTTGAACTCAACCTCGACGGCATCGAAATCATCAACCTCCGTGCTGACCGCGAGGCAGACCGCCGCGAGCGTTACGCCAAAATCCTTACCGAAAAACGCCAGCGCCAGGGTATGACTTTCCAGGAGGCCAACGACAAGATGTTTGACCGCAACTATTTCGGTATGATGATGGTTGAGACCGGCGACGCAGACGCTTTTATAACAGGCGTTTACACACGTTACCGCGACACAATTCAGGTTGCAAAAGACGTTATCGGAATACGCAAAGGATTCAATCACTTCGGCACAATGCACATTTTGAACTCTGAAAAAGGTACGTTCTTCTTGGCAGACACACTGATTAACCGCCACCCGGACGTTGACACTTTGGTTGACACGGCAAAACTTGCGGTTCACACGGTGAAATTCTTCAACAACGAGCCTGTGATTGCGATGCTCTCGTATTCAAACTTCGGTGCTGACGAGGTCGGCACTCCGGCTACCGTTCATCAGGCGGTTGAAATTCTGCACAGAGAAATGCCCGAAATCGACATCGACGGCGAAATGCAGGTAAACTTTGCCATCGACGACGAATTAAGAGACAAGACTTTCCCGTTCAACCGTTTGAAAGGCAAAGTTGTCAACACTCTGATTTTCCCGAATTTGGGAAGCGCGAACACAAGTTACAAAATGCTTGCGGCAATGAACAAAAACGTCGAACTTATCGGACCTATTCAGATGGGTCTTAACAAGCCGATTCACTTTATCGACTTTGAATCATCTGTCAACGACATTGTCAACATCGTCGCAGTTGCGGTAATCGACGCAATCACCGAAAAACAGAAAAAATAATTTTTTTCTTATACAACGGCTGCCAAAAAACAAGGCAGCCGTTTTTTTTTGCACATTTTTTGATAAAAAATTTTGAAAAAGGGAAAAAAAATTTTAACTTTCCCGCGGAATTTTTTATAAAAAAAGGATTTATTATGTTTTGGATTGACAGAAGTAAACTGACCGCAAAACAATACATGAACGGCTGGCTGATTTTTTTCGGCGTTGTATCAATTTTAGTCGTCATGATTCCGTTAAGGCTGATTGTTTACAAAAGCCTCGGAGACAATGTTATACAAAACGCGGTTCTCGACCTGAAAAACACAACTGACCAAATTACAACCATGACAGACTGGTGCGACGAGCGGCACAGGCATATATTCGGTGCAGCCGAAGCCTATTTCAAGTTGAAAGGCGGCATAACCGTTACCTCCGAAACCGAAAATACAAAAGGCGGCGAGGTAGAAGTATGGAAAACCGGCTCAGAGGTCATAAACAACAATGTCGGAATGTTGCAAACATGGACAGACATTGTTCCGGGCAACGTTATGTCCATATATCAGAAAACCCCGGCAGGATACATCGTTATTGCGACCACCATACAGCAAAACGGTGAGTATATGACAGGAGACAGACTCGCCGACAACCGCATTATCGAAAAAGTAGAAAAGAACGAAATCTTTTACGACTATACAACGATAGGCTCAGAGGCTATTATCGTCAGTGTAAAACCGCTGTACATCAACGGAGAGTTCAAAGGTCTGCTTTTGACGGGACGCAGTAAGAACACTATTCAGGGAAACAACGAGGCTATGGAATCCGCAAAAATCCTTTCAAACGGTTTTCAGCTTTGGACAAAAGATCCTAATTTCTGTATCGTCATGCCGGCGGGAAGAGAAAAAGAATGGCAAAAAATGCCCGATGATGTATATAGGGAAATGACACAGCACAAAGACGGTAAGACTTATCATACCGAATTTACATATATGGATACTGACTATGACATGGTTTATATGTACCACAACAAAGTATTCTCGTATGTTCAGTTTGTTTTTCCGGCTTCTGACAAATATACAAACGCCTCTTATATTCTGACTCCGATTGCAGTTGCGATTTTGCTGCTGATTCTGCTGCTTATGATAATCACCAACCGCTTTATCAACCGCGTGCTCTGGCATGTGGGCGGCGAGCCGAAATTTGTAAAAGTGATTGTTGACACGCTCGCCTCAGGAGACATGACGGGAATTTCTAAAACAGACGTTGACAAGTCTACCGGCATATTGAAGTCTGTTTACACGATGGTGGAAAACTTGAAATTGGTCTTGAAGGAAATTTACGAAGGTGCAAACCGTCTGCAAAATTCAAGCGCGGAAATCACGCGCACCACACAGACTCTGTCAGAAAACGCAAACCAGCAGGCCTCCAACGCCGACAGCATCGTTCAGTCGGTTGCAGAGATTACAGAAGAGGTCGTTCAAAACGCGGAACTGTCGGTTCAGGCAAAAAAAATCACGCAGAAGGTTACCGCCGATGTCAACGAAATAAAACAGGCGCAGGATTTGAGTTTCAACGCGGTAAAAGTGATTTCCGAAAAAATCAACATTATCAACGACATAGCCTTTCAGACCAACATTCTGGCTCTTAATGCGGCTGTTGAGGCTGCAAGAGCCGGCGAACACGGCAAAGGCTTTGCGGTGGTTGCATCCGAAATCCGCAAACTCGCCGAAAAAAGCAAAAACTCAGCCAACGACATTATTGACGGCGCACAAAAAAGCGTCAACGCAACGGCAAAATCCACGCAACTTATCAACAACATTCTGCCGGACATCAACGAATGTGTTTCGCTGATAGAACGGGTTGAAAGTTCAGCAGGCGACCAGAAAAACACCGTCCAGATGATTGACCTGTCGGTAAAACAACTCAACAATGCAATTCAAGGCAACGCTTCGGCAAGCGAGGAACTCGCCGGCAGCGCACAGGAACTGAATTCCGAGGCTGAAAATTTCAGAAACAGCACAAATGTGTTCAGATTTTAAGCCTAAAAATCAAAAAAAAAGCACTTTACGCTTAAAAAAAATGCAATAAATGTTGCATTGTAAAAATAAATGTGTATATTTGCAGCGCATATAAGCAAATTTTTAATTTTTTTAAAACATCAAAAAAATGGAAGAAGTAGCAAAATTAGTAGCGGACTTGAAAGAAAAATTCGAGGCTTTCGCTAAGGACGCAGACGCTTTGGTAAACGCTAACAACAAGGCTGCCGGTGCAAGAGCACGCAAGGTATCTTTGGAAATCGACAAACTCACAAAAGAGTTCCGTAAAAAATCTATCGAAGCAACAAAGTAAATGCATTCCTAAAATTTAAAAAATGCCGTCTGAGAGTCTCAGACGGTATTTTTTGTAGATGTATGGAAAAATAACTTTAATTTATCAAAAATACTTTTTCTTTTCCGTTGTAAACGGCTTTTACAGTTGCCCTGCCTTCAACTATCTTGCTGACAGTGATTTTTACCTCCGGGTTGTTGCAGGTTGCCTTCAAATCCGATTTGTCGGTCATAGGTCCGTAAACCTGATAATGGTCGCACTCCGTATAACCGTTGAAATTAGTGAAATATACCGGCTCTGAGGGAATCGTCAAAACTTTGCCGTCAACAGAAATCGTCATTTGAGGCGTCTGGGGAACTTCAAATTTTTCGCCCGCTTTCGTAAAGCCTATGCCGTGAAGGTCAAACAAGCCGTAAGGTGTTTTTTGAGGTTTGTCCCACGGATTTTTCGGTTTGGGTTCGGTAACATCAGGACCTTCACAAACCAAGTAAATTGCGTGTTTGCCGCTGAGACCTTCTACCTGAGGAACTTTTACGGAATATACAGTAGGATATTTCGGAGCGTTTTCTGCAACTTCGATAACAGCGATTTCCTTGCCGTTCCAAGTAGAGTTGGCGTAAGGACCGTCCAGCATTACGTGAATTTTGAACGCGCCGTGTCCTTGCGACGAAAGGTTAAGGTTGAGGGTTGCTTCGTCGCCTTTTTTGATACCGCTGAAAGCCTTAACGCCTTTTGTGTCAGCAGTCAAGCCGCCAAAGCCGAAATATTTGAAACCTACAATACCATTGTTGGTAACACCGCAAACGTCCATGCTGTTGTTCCAGACATCGTGATTGTCCTGCATCCAGCGGTTGCCGGTCATAAAGCAGGCGTAACCCGCTGAATAATAGTTGTAAGGCGGAAGACCGAAAATCTGAAAACCTTCGCTCGTGATTTCCGCGCCGGTGTATTCTGTGCCGTCAGAAGCCTTTGCAGTCCACTCGTTGTTGGCTGAATAAGGGTCGTAAGCGGTGATTTTTACTTTGCCGCCCTCGGAAACTTTTTTCTTGTCCCAAGTGATTTTTACCGGGGCAACCATTGCCTGACGCGCATAGCCGTAACCTCTCGGCGGACGGTGATAGAAAACGTACCACTGACCGTTGATTTCTTCAATAGAGCCGTGTGTGTTGTGGCTGCCGTTGGTGGTCATAAGGTGCGATCCGTCCTGATTGGGAACAACGCCGCGTGAGTCCACCAAAACGCCGCCCGCACGCCAGGGTCCGAGAGGTGAATCGCCGTAAGCGTATCTCAAAGCAGAGTTTGTGTTGCCGACACCGTATTCTTTGCCCGAATAGCCGGAGAACACCATAACGTATTTGTTGCCGACCTGACGGATTGAAGAAGCCTCAAAAAAGTTGAAGTCAAGCGGGTTTTGATCTTTGCCAAGTGCTTTGTATTCAGAACCGGGTTTGTCAAGGAGTTTGCCGTCCCAACTGCATGCCGGAATAAAGGGGTCGATGAGTTCTGTTCCGGGACGTTTTGAATACATGGTGTTCTGGTCCAACTCGCAAGCCGTAGAGTGCTGAAAACCGTAGAAAACGTATGCACGGAAACCTTTTTTGTAGTCTTTGTCTTTTTTGTCGTTGACAGGCTCGATGAAAACTGACGGGTCAAAGTCGATTAATGAGCCGTCAAGACAAGCGTGTCCGTCTTCGGTGAGGTTTATCGGCGTAAAAGGTCCGTCGGGACGGTCTGACTTGCAAACCATCGGAACTCTTCTCCAACCCCTTGAATGAGGATAAAGATAATAAGTGCGTTTGCCGGTTTCGCGGTCGTTTACCTCCACCAAGTCGGGCGCAAACATCGTGTCCCAGTGTCCGTCGATAAAATACTTGAAAATAGGACCTTCGTCTTTCCATTGAGAAAGGTCTTCCACGGGCGCAGACCACATACGGATGTCGTTTCCGCAGTATTCGGTGTAGTGAGTGTCGTGCGAACCGATAATGTAAGCACGGTATTTGCCCGGATGGTCGGGATCTTCAAAAACGCGGGGCTCGCCGTCGGGAAGATGCTCCCAAAGCGGCAGATAAGGGTTTTGTGCCGAAAGCGACATGCAAGCCGCAGCAGCACCCAAAGTCAAAAATAATTTCTTCATTGCTGATTAATTTTTACAAATTTTTTAGTATGTAAAATTAATCAACTGTCAACAAAAACACTTATACTTAGGTTACAAATTTTTATTATTTTGTTACATTTTTATCATTTCTTTGACCGCTTTTGCGATTGCCTTGCGGTCGTAACCGCATAATTCGTACAAGTCTTGTTGTGAACCGTGCTCAATAAACCTGTCAGGAATGCCAAGACGTTTTATCTTTGCAGTATAAAATTTGTCGGCGGCATACTCCGCAACCGCCGAGCCGAACCCGCCTTGAAGCGCGCCGTCTTCAACGGTTATGATTTTTGAAAATTTTTTGAATACGCAGTCCAACAATTCGGAGTCCAAAGGCTTTACAAAACGCATATCGTAATGCGCGGGAAAAATGTTTTCCTCTTTCAACATTTCCAACGCGCAAAGCACCTCGTAACCCGCCGTCCCAATAGAAACAACAGCCACGTCCTCGCCCTCCGTCAAAAGCCGCCCCCTGCCTATTTCCAACTCCTGAAAAGCGTTTTGCCAGTCAGGATTATGACCGTATCCTCTCGGATAACGTATTGAAAAAGGCCGCTTTGACAGCATTGCCGTATACATAAGGTTGCGCAAATCCGCCTCGTCAAAAGGCGCGGAAACCACCAAATTCGGAATATGCCTTAAATACGAAATGTCAAACGCGCCCTGATGCGTTGCACCGTCAGCACCGACTAAACCCGCACGGTCAAGACACAAAATAACCGGCAGCCTCGGCAGACAAACATCGTGAATTATCTGGTCATACGACCTTTGCATAAAAGTCGAGTAAATATTACAAAACGGTATCAGACCCTGAGCCGCCATTCCCGCTGAAAAAGTTACGGCGTGTTCTTCGGCGATTCCGACGTCAAACACCCTGTCGGGAAATTTCTGCGCCATTATGTTCATCGAACAGCCTGAGGGCATAGCGGGCGTAACGCCGACGATATGCGGATTTTTTTCCGCAAGTTCGGTAAGCGTTTTGCCGAAGACGGTTTGAAATTTTTCGCCGGAAACTTTTTTGTTGCCTTCCTTTTCGATGACTTCGCCGGTCTCGATGTTGAAAGCCGAACTCGTGGCGTGCCATGCGGTCTGGTTTTCTTCCGCAAACTTGTAACCTTTGCCTTTTTTGGTGATAACGTGCAGAAGTTTGGGACCTTTGATGTTTTTCATTTCTGACAAAAGTTCCGAGAGATGCACAACATCATGTCCGTCAACAGGTCCGAAATATCTGAAACCGAAACCCGAAAACAGGTTGGAGCGTTTCATCACCACGTATTTTATGCCTTTTTCGACCTTCACCAAAAAATCGCGCGTTGACGGCACAAGCCGGTTGAATTTTCCGAGAATGTTCCAAACGTCGTTTCTTACGCGGTTGTAGGTTTTGGAAGTTGTTATGTCCAAAAGATAATCGTTGAGCGCGCCTTGATTCGGGTCTATGGCGATATGGTTGTCGTTAAGTATGACAAGCAGATTTGACTTTTGGATTCCTGCGTTGTTAAGAGCCTCATACGCCATGCCGCCCGTCATCGCGCCGTCGCCGATAACAGAAATTATGTGCCTGTCCTCCTGCTTCAAAATTTTGGAGGCAACCGCCAAGCCGAGCGCGGAACTGATTGAAGTAGAGGCGTGTCCGACCGTAAAAGCGTCGTATGGACTTTCGTCCCTGTTAGGAAAAGGACTAAGACCGTGAAACGTTCTCAAAGTGTCGAACATCTGTTTCCGCCCTGTCAAAATCTTATGAATATACGCCTGATGTCCCACGTCGAAAACAATTTCATCGTAGGGCGCATTGTAGACATAATGCAACGCCACCGTAAGTTCCACAACTCCCAAAGCGGCGGCAAAATGTCCCGGATGCCGACTGATTACCTCAATCACAAACCTTCTCAACTCTGCACAAAGTTCAACCAACTGGTCTTTCGTAAGTTTTTTAAGGTCAGAGGGATAATCAATTTTGTCTAAAAGCGGATAACTGTTCACTGCTGTTTACACGGTTTTAAAAAAATCCTGCAAATATATAAAGTTAGTTTGAATAAAAAGCACTAATTTTACAAAATAAACAGAATTTAATATTTTTTTAGGCGGAGACTTTTACAAATATTTTATGAGCGCAAAAATCACAACAGCCAAACCCACAAAACCTGAAATTTTGTTTTTGGTCAACGCAATCTGCACGCCCGAAAGTAAAGTACCCGACAACCATACAGGCCAAAAATATTTGCTGAGCAACATACCATGCATCGGCACATAACTGATTATTAACGAGACTATTACGCACCAATTTCCAATAATTGTTACAATTTCGGCGGGAATTTTGTGCAGATTCTTTAATTTTTTTTCTTGTTTTACTTCTTCCATTTTTTTTCGTTTAATTATTGTGTAAAGGTAATTAATTTCAAAGAGATTTTGAAATTTTTCAGAGAATTTATTGTGGAATAAATTTTGAGAGAAAAATAATATTATGATTGAATTTTGGCTGATAGTAAAAAAAATCACTTTCAAAAAGATAACAAACTTTTTTGCCCGCAGTTTTTACATTTTTTGGACACGCTGTGTCAAAAAGGTGAAAATCAATGCGATGCCATGGTCGTATTCCATTGAGCCGACCAACTGCTGTAACCTCAAATGCAGGGAATGTGCCTCCGGTTTAGGGCTTTTGAAACGCCGCAAAGGAAACATTTCGCTCGAAAATTTCAAAAAAGCCGCCGACGAAATCGCGCCTTACGCGCTGAATTGTTTTCTGTATTTTCAAGGCGAGCCGTTTTTGAACAAGGATTTTTTTGAAATGGTAACATACGCCCATTCAAAAAAGATTTTTCTTGCGACCTCCACAAACGGACATTTTATCACGGCTGAAACGGCTGAAAAAACCGTGCTTTCGGGTCTTGACAAAATCATCGTCTCACTTGACGGCTTTAATCAGGAGAGTTACGAGGCTTACAGGAAAAACGGTGATTTTCAGAAAGTTATTGACGCAATAAAACATTTGTCAGAGGCAAAAAAGAAACTCTGCAAAAAAAATCCCGTCATAGAAGTCCAGACAATTGTCAACAAAATCAACGAAAACCGTTTGCAGGAAATCAAGGCTATGGCTCTGAAAGCCGGTGCTGACAAGTTTTATTTGAAAACCATGCAAATAGAAAACGCGGAAGATTTTTCAATTTTCAAGACTTCGATAGAAAAATATTCGAGATACGACAAAAACAACAGACTAAAACACCAAGTCGGCTTTTGCGCAAGGATTTTGAATTCTGCGGTTATAACTATTGATTTGGACGTAGTGCCGTGCTGTTATGACAAAGATGCGGCTTTCAGCCTCGGCAAAATTTCCCAAAACAACTTGAAAGAAATCCTGCACTCGCAAAAAGCCGCATCTTTTTATCAACAGATTGAATTTCAGCGCGATAACAGACCGCAGATGTGTAAAAACTGCGGAGGATAACACAACAATTTTATTTGTTGCAGATGCAACTAAAAAACGTCATTTAAACTTCTCAAATAACTCAGTTATTAAATATGCAACGAAATCAGAAATGTTTTCATAACCTTTAACTTCTTTACCGTAATACACAAATCCAAAACACAACAATACGATCAATATGAATCTTAAAAACCTCCGTTTTTTAGGACGCTGATATTTCACATACACAGGAGATTGCTGCGCAGATCTAACCACAAATTGAGGTTCTACTTTTACCTTAATTTTAGGTTCAACATTCTTGTCATTTCGCGGCAGAGGATTATTTTTCGTCTTTTGCGCCGGTTCGGAAGTTACTCGTTGCATAGGCTGAGGTGTAACCTTAGGTTTGGGTATTAACTTCGGAGGTTCAGGCGTATTTTTATAATACCTGATTATATCGTTTGTAAAATTATCATAATCAATGCTTTGAGCGTTAGAATAATTAATTGAACTGAAAAACGAATATAGTTTTCTTATGTCTTCCATATAAAAACCGTTTTGCAAAGCAGCCCTTTCGGTTTCAGAATGTTCGCGCAGACGGTGATACTCTATATCTTTGTAATCCTGCTCCTCATTACCCCAATAACGCTCCAACTCCATAATATAATTCACGTCAGAAAGATTAAAATCGCCGCTTTTAATGCACATGAGCCGCTTTTCGGGGTATTGTTCCAAAGCGCGTTTTATCTGCACAAATTCGTACATACAGTGCATTGAACGGAAATATTTATCTGAAAAGACAATTACCACGACTTCACTTTTCCAGCCGATTTCCTCCTCAAATTTTGAGATTTTATCGCCGGTGCCGATGTCGCGTTTATCAAGGCGGTATTCAATGTTTTTTTCGTGAAATGCTTCCAATAATTTGTCCATACAGTCGGAAATGTGTTCCCATTCTGGCTTTTTTTGACTGTTGCGTGCATACGAAAAATACACGGGACGTCCCGCATTAATACAATTTTTATCTTCCATGATGTGTTTATAATTTTTGCAATTTTATTTTACTTCTTCAATAATCCAATCTGTTAAATTTTTCTCTTTGCTTGAAAAATTTGCACCGATTTTGAAAATTCTTCTGCCGTCCATTTGATAACGTCCGGCATAATTTTTCAAGTTGATTTGATTGATAGCGGTCTTAGCATCTTGGTCAACCTTAAACTCAAAAATATACGCGAAATCCTTATTTATAAGAATAACGTCAGCGCGACCTTTTGAAAAATGCGGTTCAGAAATAATGTTATATCCTAAAATGCTGAACACTAAGAAAATAACATTCTGAAAATCACGTTCTATCAGCGTAACATTTTTGTCGTTAGCATACGGCAAAGTTTCAAAAAGGGCTTGAAAACGCCTCAAAACATCTTCCACATTTCCTTTAATAAAATCGCGGGAAAATGCCAAATAATCAAAGCCGCTTTGAATATCAGAATGATAAAATTCATCAATAAGATTAGTTAAAAAACTGATTTTTACCTCATTATTTGGAAAGCCGAGAGTGTATTCCGCAATTTCATCGTCGCCGTCAATAGACTTAATTGTCAGATAGCCGCTGTAATACAAAAGCGGAATCAACTCCGAAAAATCACTATCTTTATAATTTGCCAAACGGTTTTTATCATATTTTACATCGCCGTCAAGAAGACGGTAATCATACGAAGTACTGCGAATCCTTTGCATAAGGAAAGTAGGCGTTCCCGTTTGATACCAATAATTCTGTAAATCCTTGTTTTGTAACGCATTAAAAAGGCTCACAGGATTAAAAACCTTAGTACCATCTTCATGGAAAAGATAACAGTCGTACCATCTTTTAAGCAATGCGACCATTTCGTCAAAAGTGATTTTTCTCTTGTCGGCAAAAGCCTGAATTTCCGGCGAAAAATAATCCGTCAATTCCTTGTGCGTGATTCCGCAAAGAGCGGAAAAAGATGCATCAAGCGAGATGTCCTTAGGTTGGTTGTTGCCGCTGAAAACGGTGGTCTTTGCAAACTTCGTTACGCCGGTCAAGAACACAAATCTCAGATACCTGTCAGACGACTTCAACACGGAAAAAAAGCCTCGGTAAATACCCTTGTCGGTTTCCAAATTTACGCTGTTAATCAGCGGATTGTCGTATTCATCAACAAGCATAACGGTTTGAAGCCCTGATTTTTCATAAACAGCCTCCAAATCATATTCCAAACGAAGTGAAAGTTTTTTACCTTCTTTCAGATATACTGACTCTCCGTCCTCCATTTGATTGTCAATTTTTGTTTGGATAAGGCTTTCGTCGAATTGAATACCGTTTTTGTCTTCAAATTTTTTCAAGGTAATTCTAATTTTGTCAATCAGCATTGACGAACCTGCGGCATAAACACCGCTGACAAAATCAAAATACAAAACCGGATATTTAATCCAATCTTTTTCATAATTGTAAATTTTCAAGCCCTCAAACAACTCTTTTTTACCCTCAAAGTACGCGCGTAAAGTATTGCAAAACAGACTTTTACCAAATCTACGCGGACGGGCGAGGAAATACGATTTTGTTTTTGACTTTACAAGCCTGTATACATAGTCCGTTTTATCCACATATACGGCATCAATATTTCTCAGGTCTTCAAAACTCTGAATCC
Organism: Bacteroidales bacterium; assembly: GCA_017535325.1. Lineage (GTDB taxonomy): Bacteria > Bacteroidota > Bacteroidia > Bacteroidales > UBA3824 > UBA3824. The sequence continues at coordinate 15,038 of JAFXUC010000138.1, forward strand.
CCAACGGGAAACGGTCAAGTACCGGCGGTTCTATCTGTTCCATGATATTTTATTTTTTTGCAAAAATAATATTGATTTGGGATATTTGCAAAAAAAATATCGCTTCCTATTTTTGGGAAAGGTAATTATTTACGCCGCACAGGGCGAACCGAGAGTCTGGAGATGCAGAGCATACTCGTAACTTCGGGTTTATGACTATAGATGAAGAGAAACATTCCGAAGTCCGAACCGCGCGTGCTGGGCGACGATGACCAATATAAACCGTCGACTTTGAAGTTGGAGTCGCGCATACCGCATTTTGGGAGAAAAATTGAATTACCATTCGGACCTCGAAACACAATGCCACTCTTGTCATTTTTGATATCCTCAAAACAATGACATTTGTCAATCAATTCTTGAAACTGCGATTCGGTGGGTACGCAATAGTTGTTGCCCCATTCTCCCTGTGCAAAGTAGTCCCCGCATTCTTCAGGGGCATTTGCGCCGATATTGCAGGTAGCCCAAAGCGTGCCGGACGGAAGCCCAAGGTCAACGTATTGGTCGGACGGATTATATTCTGTATCGTCAGATTCCGCTGTTGTGTCGCTGCCACTATTTCCGAAAATCGAAAGTCCCCAAATCAAAAATCCTATAAGCAATGCGATTACTAATCCCGGCTGTTTTTTAGTTTCTTCTACCATCACGTAAAAAACAGATTGCTGAGGTGCTTCAATTTCAATGGTAGGTGTTACTGTTACTTCTACTTCCTGCGGTGTGGTTTCCGTCTCTTCTTGTTTAGGTTCGGGAATTTCTTCTTGTTCAGGCTTTGGAGTTAATTCCGGTTTTTCAGGCGTATTTTCGTAATACTTAATTATATCATTCGTAAAATTTTCATAATCAATACTTTGAGCATTAGAATAGTTAATAGAACTGAAAAACGAATATAATTCTCTTACGTCATTAAGATAAAAACCGTTTTGCCAAGCCGCTTTTTCCGTTCCTGAATGTTCGCGGAGACGGTGAAATTCTATCTGTTTATATTCCTGCTCCAAATTTCCCCAATAACGTTCCAACTCACGGATATAATTCACGTCAGAAAGGTTGAAATCGCCGCTTTTTATGCACATTAAACGCTTTTCGGGATATTTTTCCAAAGCATTTTTTATCTGCACAAACTCGTACATACAGTGCATTGAGCGGAAATATTTATCTGAAAAGACAATTACGACTACTTCGCTATTCCAGCCAATTTCGTTTTCAAAATCAGAAATTTTGTCGCCGGTGCCGATGTCGCGTTTGTCAAGACGGTATTCAATGTTTTTTTCGTTGAATGTCTCCAACAACTTATCCATACAATCGGAAATGTGTTCCCATTCGGGCTTTTTTTGACTGTTGCGGGCGTATGAAAAATACACGGGACGCTCCGCATTAATATATTTTTTCTCTTCCATGAAAGTTTTTTAGTTATTTCAATGTGCAAAAATAACATATTTCTTAAAAAATGCAAAAATAAGTTTAATTTTTTTTACGTCGCAGAAAAATACGGTATTTTTGTTTTGGAAAAAAGAGAATTGTATGGCAAAAAAATTCAACATAACGGGAACTTGTTATCCTGAAAAGCATTATATGGTTGACATCAGCGAAAGACTTTCACAAATCGAAAGCCTTGTCGAAGACGGTGAATATATCACCATAAACCGCGGACGTCAATACGGAAAAACAACGACGCTTTATCATTTGGCAAAAAAGTTGAGTGATAATTATGTCGTGTTTTATCTTAGCGTTGAAGATTTTACGGAAAGGGAATACAATAACTGCAACACATTCGCATACGCAATTTTGAAGGAGATGAAAAAACAAATAAACTCTTTCTATCTAAAAAATGCGACTGATTTTCTAAAAAACGGACTTGTTGATATTGTAAAACAACATTCAGACAACAAAGAAGTTGAGTTTGATGATTTTTCCGATTTTATAACTGACATTTGTACGAAATCACCCAAACCGTTGATTTTGATTATTGACGAGTTTGACAGCGCAAGCGATTACGATTCCTTCATTGATTTTTTGCGAATGTTGAGAAAAAAATTTCTCAACAAGACGATTCATTCCACTTTTCAGTCTGTAATTCTTGCCGGAGTTTACGACATAAAAAATCTTAAACTCAAAGTCCGCCCCAACACAGAACACCAATACAATTCGCCGTGGAATATCTCTATACCTTTTAAAAGCGACATGTCGTTTTCTGTTGAACAAACCGCCCAAATGCTTTCCGATTATGAAAACGACCATAAAACCGGAATGAATATCTCTGAAATTGCTTCATTGATAAATGATTACACTGCGGGGTATCCGTTTTTGGTATCAAAACTCTGCCTTTTAATTGACGAAGAAAATCTCGGCTGGAACAAAGAAGGCGTTTTGAAAGCCGTAAAAATACTTTTGAATGAAAAGAATACTTTTTTTGATGATTTGAACAAAAAACTTGACGATTTTCCGCAAATGGACTTTATGTTCAAAGAAATTCTTTATTACGGCAATTCTGTTCCGTTTAATATTGACGACAAGATTATTTCCATAGCGGTGATGTTCAACTATGTTGTCAACAACAACGGCAAAGTAAAAATTTCCAACAGAATTATTGAAACAAGGCTTTACAACAAATTTATGTCCGGGGAAAAAATAACAGGCATATATCGTGAGGGCGACACCGAAAAATCCCAGTTCATTGAAAACGGCGAACTCAAAATGGACAAAATCCTTGAACGTTTTGCGGTTCATTTCAACGACATTTACGGCGGCAAAGAGCAGCAATTCCGCGAAGAAGAAGGACGGCGTTTCTTCATGCTTTATATCCGTCCGATTATCAACGGCACGGGAAACTATTACATCGAAGCTGAAACCCGCGACCGTTCCCGTACCGATATGATTATCGACTATCTCGGCAAACAATACATTATCGAGATGAAAATCTGGCGCGGCGAATCATACAACGAGCGCGGCGAAAAACAACTCTTTGAATACCTTGATTATTATCGTATTAACAAAGGTTATATGCTTTCGTTTTGTTTCAACAAAAACAAAGTTACCGGTGTTAATACGATAAAAATCGGCGGCAAGGAAATTGTTGAAGCCGTAGTGTAATTTTATCTCACCCTTACCCTCTGTCCAAGTCTCAGGGTTGAAGTCTGGGAAATATTGTTAAGACGGCACAGTTGTTTTACGGTTGTGTGGTATTTTCTTGCCAACGCGCCGAGCGTGTCTCCGCTTTTAATGACGTGTACAAGTGCCTCGGAAGCGGCTTTTGATTCTTCTTCCGTCTGACCGTAATGCGAATTGATGTTGAAATAATGCTTTTTGAGCGAGAAAACCGTGTCGCGGAGTTCGCCTTTTTCAAAACAGAAAATTCTTTCGGGGTCAAAAGGTCTTCCCATGTAGCGCGTTTCAAAATGGAGGTGAGGACCGGTGCTTCTGCCGGTTGAACCGCCGAGGCCGATTACTTCGCCCGCTTTTACAAGGTCGTTTTCTTTAACCAAATGTTTTGAAAGGTGCGCATAATAGGTTTCAAGACCGTTGGCATGGCGCAAGACTATAAGGTTGCCGTAACCGCCCGCTCTGCCGACCTCACGCACAACTCTTACTTTTCCGTCAAAGGCGGCGTAAATTTCATCACCCGTGTTGAGGCGGATGTCAGTGCCTTTGTGTTCTCTGTAACGGCGGAATTTAAAGCCGGAGGTTACATAACCGGTTTTGGGACAAGACCAAGAATGGAGACTGTCTGCAAGACACAAATCCACTTCTTCGGGGATTTCCGAAAGCGGAATGTCTTTGTAGGCGTGAATGGACTCCGAGTCCCAGTCGTCTTGAAAATCCTCGTCAGAAATATTCGGACGGTCAAGTTCTATGTACTGCCATGTAAAATTTTTATAAAGGACAATTTTCGTGTATTTGTCGCCGGTGTCAATCGTGTCAACAGCCTCGGCGTTGTCCATAGTTAAAATGTCCTGTAATGAAAGGCTATTCCCTTCCTGAGCCAATGTGTTAAGGCTTAATGCTAAAAGCGATGATATAAAAAATGTCTTCTTCACTGTTTTGGTAAAAAAATTAATTAAATTGACGGCGCAAAATTATTAAAAAAAATTATAACCTCAAAATAAAAAAGACCGCTCACATATAGCAAGCAGTCCTTTATAATATTAAACAAAAACACAATATTTTGTTAAAAAACAAATATTATTCAGCAGCACCTTCTTCTTCTGCACCTTCTTCCTCAGCGGGAGCCTCAGCAGACTGTTCTTCTGCTGCGGGAGCAGGAGCATTGAACCATGCAACAGCCTCGTCAACACCTGCTTGGAAAGCAGCCTGATCTTTTGACTGACCTTTTGCGTTTTCTACCATTTTCTGAGTTGCATCAACCTGAGCAGGATTTGTTTTTTGAGCAACGCCAAGAGCGATACCGAAGTATACACCATTGAGTTTGGGATCTGCTTTGTCGAGGTCATCTGATATTCCGCCTAAATAACCTGCAATTTCCAAAGTGCTACCTGCGTGTTTTGCACCATATTTCTGTGCAATAGCATCGTATGCAGTAAGAACTGCTTGTGTATTTCCAGCAGCAGATTTATAAGCCTCTGAGAATTCTTTTGCAGCAGCTTCACCGTCTTTAACTGCTTCTGATGCGCCGCAAGATACCATAAACATCATTACGGCTGCCATTAATGCGAAAAATACTTTTTTCATTTCTTTAATAATTTTAAGATTGATTGAATTAATTTTCTGCGGCAAAAGTACGCAGAAATCTTGAAAAGCCGTTAAAACTTATTAAAAATTATTATTAATTTTATATTACCATATTAATTAATAATTAATTATATGTTTTTTCCCGAAAAAAATCCTATCTTTGACTGCTAATTTTAAAGAAAATAACATTATGAAAATCATTTATTTATTACTGTTAAGTTCTTTGCTTTTGTCTTGCGGCAAAGACAGCGGCGACAAAACAGAACCCGCTAATGAGGACACGGTTAAAAACTCTGCACAAAAAGACACCGTTATAATTGAAGAGCCTGTTGTAAAGCCGGAAGAAAAAATTTCTGACAAAGCAATTAACTCTCAAAACGAAAACGTACAAAAACTGTACAGTTTCCTTTATGAAAACTATGGCAAAAAAACTGTTTCGGGAGCAATGGCAAATGTCTCTATGGAGCAGTCAGAAGCCGCTCTAATAAAAGCCGCAACTGGCAAAACTCCTGTAATCCAGACCATTGACTACATTCATTTGCAGTATTCATGGGGCAAAGATTATTACACCGACATCAGCAAACTGAAAGAACATTATAATAAAGGCGGTATTATTGCGGCCGGCTGGCATACGATGGTTCCCGAAAAAGAGACCGAAGTTTCAAAAGAAGACAAATGGGTTTACAAGACGACAGGTTTTAAACCGTCAAGAGCCGTAAAAGCCGGCACATGGGAAAACACCTTTTTTAATAAGGCGTTGGAAGACTGTGCGGCACGGTTGATGCTTTTTAAAGAAGAAGGCATTCCGGTGATTTGGCGGCCGTTGCACGAGGCATCAGGTGCGTGGTTTTGGTGGGGGCAGGAAAACGCGGAAAGTTACAAGAAGTTGTGGGTTTATATGTTCGACTTTTTCAAAGAAAAGGGCTTGGACAATCTGATTTGGGTTTGGACTTCGCAAATCGGTGTCGGGCAGTGGGACAAAGACGATGATTCTAATTGGTATCCGGGTAGCGAATATGTTGACCTTATCGCCCGCGATTGTTACGAAAAAAATGCGGCAGAAGCGGCTAAGGAGTTTGAGAAAATTCAGAAGGTTTTCCCCGGAAAGATGGTAACTCTCGGCGAGTGCGGCTCTGTCGGCAAAATCAGCGAAATATTTTCCCTGGGCGGAAAATACTCGTATTTCATGCCCTGGTACACTTATAATTTAACCGACCTTGACAAGTCCGACCACGCAAACACCGCATGGTGGAAAGACGCGGCTGAGTGCACAAACGTTGTCTTCTTGGAAGAAAAATAAAAAATCTGAAAAAAAATTTGGATTATTGGAAGAAAGTATATAATTTTGCAGCGCAACTATAAAGAGGGGACTCGGGTAGTCCCCTCTTTTATTCAAAAACTTTTTTTAGCAATATATGATTTCAGCACAGAAAGTAAAAGATTTGTTCGAACAGACACCTGAATTAAGCCGTTATTTCATTGTTGAGGTAAAAGCCTCGGAAAACAATGAAATTTTTGTGTCCGCAGATACCGATTCGGGTATAACGATTGACGAGTGCGGAGAAATCAGCCGTATCATCGACGAAAAACTCAACAGGGACGTTGAAGATTTTGACCTCGAAGTCTCCTCTCCGGGACTTTCAGAGCCGTTCAAAGTGTTGAGACAGTATCAGAAAAATACGGGCAAAAACGTTGAAATAGTTTTGACGGGAGGAGAAAAACTCTCAGGAAAACTGCTTGCGGTTTCTTTAGACGGCATCACCGTGGAGACCGAAAGAAAAGAAAAACAACACAAGAAAACCGTAAAAATTAAGGAAAACAAAAACCTTAACTTTTGCGACATTAAAACCACTAAGTTAAAAATTACGTTTAAATAATTTTAGGCGGAAAAAATATGGAAATTAACAATCTGATAGATTCCTTTGCCGAGTTTAAGGAACAAAAGAATATTGACCGCGCCACAATGATGCGCGTGATAGAAGAAGTTTTCAGGAATATACTTGCCAAAAGATTTGGTACGGACGAGAACTTCGATATTATCATAAATATCGATAAGGGCGACCTCGAAATCTGGCGCAACAGGGTTGTTGTCGAAGACGGCGACGTTCAGGATACGAATCTCGAAATTTCTATCTCTGACGCAAAAGCCATTGACAAGGACTACGAAATCGACGAAGAGGTTACCGACGAGGTAAAATTCAAGGATTTCGGACGCCGCGCCATTTTGACTTTGAGACAGAACCTTACTTCAAAAATTCTCGAACTCGAAAAAGAAAAACTTTACGAGAAGTACAAAAACCGTATCGGCGAGATTGTAACCGGCGAAGTTTATCAGGTTTGGAAAAAGGAAATACTCATTCTTGACGACGAAGGCAACGAACTTGCGCTGCCCAAACAAGAACAGATACCCAACGATTTCTTCCACAAGGGCGACAACCTCAGGGCTGTAATCAACACCGTTGAAATGAAAAACGGCTCGCCTTCAATCACTCTTTCAAGAACCGCTCCGGCTTTCCTCGAAAGACTGTTTGAACTGGAAGTACCCGAAATTTACGACGGTTTGATAACAATCAAGAAAATCGTCCGTATACCGGGAGAAAGAGCAAAGGTAGCAGTTGAAAGTTACGACGAAAGAATAGATCCTGTAGGAGCATGCGTAGGTATGAAAGGCTCGCGTATCCATGGCATTGTTCGCGAATTGAGAAACGAAAACATTGACGTTATCAATTACAGCAACAATAGTCAACTTTTCATACAACGTACTCTTAGTCCGGCGGTTATAAATGATATCAAGGTCAATGAAGCCGAAAAGAAGGCGGAAGTTTATCTGGCACCTGAGGAAGTGTCGAAGGCCATCGGCAGAAACGGCGCAAATATCAAACTCGCAGGACAATTAACCGGTTATGATATTGAAGTGTTCAGGGACATTCAGGAAGGTGAGGAAGAAGACGTTGACCTCATGGAATTCTCTGACGAAATTGAAGGTTGGATAATCGACGCTTTGAAAGGCATCGGTTGTGATACGGCCAAAGACGTGCTCAATATTCCGAAAGACGAACTCGTAAGACGTACGGATTTGGAAGAAGAGACAATTGACGATGTAGTCAATATACTGAAAGCCGAATTTGAGTAGAGAGAATTATTTAACGCCGAAAAACTTTAATTTTCCATAAATGGGACAAGAGATAAAAGAAACACGATTACACAAAGTAGCGAAAGAACTTAACGTGGGCGTAAGCACCATTGTTGACTTTCTTAACAAAAAAGGGTTTCAGGTTGACAGCAACCCGAACCAACGTATTAATGCCAAACAATACGACATACTTGTTAAGGAATTCAGTTCTGATATTACAATAAAAAAACAAATGGAAAAATTGGCTGAAATTGAAAAAGAAAAGAAAAAAGCAATTTCAGCAGAAAACAAAGCAAAAAGACAGGCTGAGAAGCAGAACAACGGAAAAAACAACGACAACTCTAATCAGGTTCCTAAGGAAAACGGAGTTAAGGTGTTAGGTAAGATTGATTTGGATCAGAATAAGAACAAAAATGACAAATCCGGCAACAGTTCCGATGCTCAGAATAATAAAAACAACAATAACGATAATCAAAAACAAGACAAACAAAACGCTCCTCAGCAACAGGAGCAGAACGGCGAACAGAGTTTCAAGGTTTTGGGCAAAATAGACCTCGACAGCATCAACACAAAGATGCGTCCCGACAAAAAGACCAAACAGGAGAAACGTCAGGAAAGGGAACAACGCCAAAAAGAGCAGCAGCGTCAACAACAGCAGCAACAGCAGAAGCGCAACGATGCAGTCCGTCAACAGCAGCCGCAGCAACAACAGCAGCAGCCGCAAAAGCCGAAGGCTGAGTCGGCGGTATCAGAGGACACCGCTAAAAAGCCCGCTAATGAAACCTCGGCTCTGCCGGAAGAGATTTTCCGTCCCAACAGCACCGTACTGCCCGGTCCGAGGATTCTCGGCAAAATTGATGTTGACAAACTTATTGACACCGACGACAGTTCCAAAAAGGACAGCAAACACGGCAGAAAGCGTACAAGACGCAAAGGCAACAAGGTAGACATCAACAGCGAGTTTTCTCAAACCGGCGGCGAAAAGTCTAATAACAAAAAGAAACAGAAAAAAGAAAACGGCAACAACGAAAACAACTCCGGCGACAACAGCAAAAAAGGCGGAAAAAATTCCGACCGTCAGGAGAAAAACGTTAAGTCCGACAGAGATAAAAAAGACGGAGGCAAAGGCGGAAAACGTCAGAAAGACAAAGACCGTTGGAAAGCACCCGAAATAACGGAAGACGACATCAAGAAACAGATTAAGGAAGTCAACGCCACGATGCAGAGCAGCAAAGGCAAGACTTTCTCCTCAAAACGTGCCCGTGAAAAACGCGAAGACGCACGCCACAAAGAGGAAATCCGTCAGCAGGAGGTTGAAAAGGAAAACAAAATCCTTAAAGTAACCCAGTTTATAACGGCTGACGAACTCGCCACAATGATGAACGTTCCCGTTAATCAAATCATTGCAACGTGTTTTGACCTCGGAACAATCATTTCAATCAACCAGAGGCTTGATGCGGAAATCATTCAAATCGTCGCATCGGAGTTCGGCTTTGAAGTCAAATTCATCGGTGCGGAGGAGGAAGAAGAGGAAGAACTTCAAAAAGAAGACAATCCCGAAGACATGCAGCCCAGACCGCCGATTGTTACCATCATGGGACACGTTGACCACGGTAAAACATCGCTTCTGGACTATATCCGCAATACAAACGTCATTGCGGGCGAGGCAGGCGGCATAACGCAGCACATCGGCGCATACAACGTGAAACTTCCGGACGGAAAACACATCACGTTCCTTGATACTCCGGGTCACGCGGCTTTTACGGCAATGAGGGCGAGAGGTGCGAAAATCACCGACATCGTAGTCATCGTAATCGCAGCAGACGACAGCATAATGCCGCAGACCGAAGAGGCAATCTCTCATGCGCTTGCAGCAGACGTGCCGATTATCTTCGCAATCAACAAAATAGACAAACCGGCGGCAAACCCGCAAAAAATAAAAGAGGAACTTGCCAACAAAAACCTTTTGGTCGAGGAATGGGGCGGAAAATACGGCTCTGTTGAAATTTCGGCAAAAAAAGGTCTCAACGTTGACAAACTTCTCGAAAGAATACTTCTCGAAGCCGAAATGCTTGAACTCAAAGCAAACTACAAGCGTCCGGCATTCGGCACGATTATTGAAGCCGCTTTGGACAAAGGCCGCGGCTACACCGCAAACATCATCGTTGAAGGCGGTGTTTTAAGAGTCGGCGACGCTGTTTACGCAGGCAGATGCTCAGGCAAAATCAGGGCTATGTTCAACGAGAGGGGCAAAAAAATCACAGAGGCAAAACCCTCCGAACCGGCTGTTATCCTCGGTCTTGACGGCGCACCGATAGCAGGCGACAAATTCAAGGTAATGCCCGACGAAAGAAGCGCGCGCGAAAAAGCCACAAGAAGGGAACTTCTCGACAGAGAAATGGCTCAGAGGGCTCAGCGTCACGTAACTCTCGATTTGATAAGCAAACGTATCGCTCTCGGAATCGACAACTTCAAAGAACTCAAACTTATTATCAAGGGCGATGTTCAAGGTTCCATCGAGGCTTTGGCGGATTCTTTGGAAAGACTTTCAACCGAGGAAATCGAAGTCAAGGTTATCCAAAAGGCTGTCGGTCAGATTTCTGAAAACGACGTTATGCTTGCAAGCGCATCGGATGCGATTATTATCGGTTTCCAGGTGCGTCCGTCGTCAGGCGCAAAACGTCTGGCAGAAAAAGAACAAATCAGTATCGAACTTTACTCCGTCATCTACGACGCAATAGAAGACGTAAAGAACGCAATGGAAAAAATGCTTTCACCCGAAATCAAAGAAGAAATCACGGGTACGGCAGAAGTTCAGCAGACTTTCAAAATCTCGAAAGTCGGAACTATTGCGGGTTGCGTAGTAAAGGAAGGACGAATTATAAAGAGCAACAAGTGCAGGGTTATCCGCGACGGTATCGTTATTTTCAACGGAGAACTCGAATCGCTCAAACACTTCAAGGACGATGTCAAAGAAGCAGGTCCGGGTATGGAATGTGGTTTGAATGTTGCCAAGTTCAACGACATTCAGGAAGGCGACATCATCGAATCCTACGAAGAAAAGAAAGTTTCGAGAAAACTATAAATCCGGGATTTATTTTGTTCATGGTGATAATGGCAAGACCGAGGGAATTTTTTTGTTCCCCGGTCTTGTTTTTTTTGTATTATTCATTTTTTTTTATCATCTTTGCAGACCAATATAATTCTGACAAGAAAATGAATATAATACTTTCAGACAATCTTGAAACCCGCTTTGAACTCTTGCCGCTGACTTTTACCAGACCTTGCGGCGATTTGAGATGCGGTATCCTCACAATACAGGAAAAATGGCAGAGGCTCACCGGCGAAAATGTTTCGCTCTTAGGCGACGACTATCTGCGCAAAAAATATTCCCCCGTTTTTTCAGGCGACAATTTCGTTGTGGAGTCAACTGTTTTGCCCGATGAAGATTTCTTTAACGCTGTAAAAGCACTTCAAAAAGGCGAAGGAATCGTCTTTAACGGTTTACTAATTGCTGCACGTCTTAATGACGAAGATTCGGAAAAGTTTTATGCAGACAGAAAATCTCTTTCTGTTAACGCAAAAGAATGTAAGAACGTTTCAAAAATCAATTTTACGTGGGACATTTTCTCTCTCAACGAGCAGGAAATCGAAAAAGACTTTTTTATGCTGACTAAGGGTAGAAAGTCTCAGGGACTTTCGCCGACAAACAGATTCTTACAGAAAGAAAGAATTTTTGTTGAAGAAGGCGTTACGGCAGAATTTTCGATTATCAATCCCGCAGGCGGCTATGTGTATTTGGGCAAAAATTCCGAAGTTATGGAAAACGCCGTTATTCACGGTTCACTTGCTCTTTGTGAACATTCGGTTGTAAAAATTTCAGCCAAAATCTACGGCGCAACCACTATGGGACCTTATACAAAATGCGGTGGCGAAGTCAACAACGCCGTTATTTGGGGCTATTCCAACAAGGGACACGACGGATTTTTGGGAAATTCCGTACTCGGACAATGGTGCAATCTCGGCGCGGACACCAACAACTCCAACCTAAAAAACAATTACGCCGAAGTAAAAGTCTGGAACTACGCAAAACACCGATTCGTTAAAACAGGCTTGCAGTTTTGCGGTTTGATTATGGGCGACCATTCAAAGAGCAGTATCAACACGATGTTTAATACGGGAACGGTTGTCGGAGTAAGTTCAAATGTCTTTGGAAGCGGTTTTCCGAGAAATTTCGTACCGTCGTTTGCCTGGGGCGGTGCTGACTCCTCTTACGAGACTTATCCGCTGAAAAAAGCCCTCGAAACGGCTCAAATAATGATGGCTCGCCGTCATATAGAATTGGACGAAACAGAAACCGAAATTTTAACGCACGTTTTTGAAGAAACCCAAAACTTACGGAAAAACTTTTAACGCCCACAATGAAAAACGACATGCCTGACTCAAAAGAGCAGTTTATTCATATCCCGGAGAGCGACGAACTCGAAAAACCTGACTGGCAGAAAGTCGGTCAGGAGGTTTTGGTATTGCCGCTCAGAAACAACGTTTTGTTTCCGCTCGTGATTATGCCCGTAACCTCAGGCAGGGCAGCCTCGGCAGAAATCATCAAAAGAACGTATTTAAATGGTGGTTACGTAATTTGCGTTACTCAAAAAGACCCTTCAAACGACACTCCCGGAATTTCCGAGATTTACGAAACGGGAACACTTGCAAGGGTTTTGAGCGTAAATCAGTCGGCAAACGGGACAATAAGTGCAGCCGTTCAGGGCATAATGCGCGTTAAAATCATTAGCGAAGGCTCTCATAGCGATGCTGCAAACGGCTTTTTGACAGTAAGTTATAAACCGCAAAGAGATTATTATCCGCCAGAAGGCGATAAGGAATTTTTTTCGATAGTTTCCTCTATAAAGGAACTCTCGCTGTCAATTGCTGATATGAACGGTAATTACAATCCGAATGCGGTTCTTGCTATAAGAAATATGAGAACGCCCGGATTTTTAATTAGTTTTATCGTTACGAATTTTGACTTCAGCACGGAAGACAAAAACAAAATTCTTGCAATTAATTCTGTCAAAAAACGTGCTTTGGAACTTATCGGTATGTTGACCTCCGAGCAAGAAAAAGTCAGGTTGAAAGATGATATTCAGGATAAGGTAAAACGTGTTATCGACAAAGAACAGCGCGATTATTTCTTAAATCAGCAAATTAAAACCCTTCAAAAGGAACTTGGCGGCGATGCAGCAGCCAATCAACTCGAAGAACTTGAAAAACTTTCACTTTCCAAAAACTGGCCTGAATACGCTAAAAAGGCGTTTGAAAAGCAGTTTGCAAGGCTGAAAACCATACACCCGCAATCGCCGGATTTCGCGATAGAACTTTCTTATTGTCAGACACTTTTGGAACTTCCGTGGCTCGATTGTACGGAAGATGACTTTACGATAGAAAGTGCTGAAAAGGTTTTAAACGGCGACCATTACGGTTTGGAAAAAGTTAAAGAAAGAATTTTGGAATATTTGGCGGTTTTGAAACTTAAAAAAAATCTCAAATCGCCGATTCTTTGTCTTTACGGACCTCCCGGTGTCGGCAAAACCTCGCTCGGCAAAAGTATAGCAAAAGCACTTAATAGAAAATACGTGAGAATTTCGTTAGGCGGACTTTATGATGAGGCCGAAATCCGCGGACATCGGCGCACATATATCGGCGCAATGCCCGGTCGGATTATTAAAAGCATAAAAAAAGCAGGCTCGTCAAATCCGGTTTTTGTGCTTGATGAAATTGATAAAATAGACTCCAATTTTCACGGCGACCCTGCCTCGGCTCTGCTCGAAGTGCTTGATCCCGAACAAAATACGGAGTTTCATGACAATTATTTGGACTTAGATTACGATCTCTCTAACGTACTTTTTATTGCCACGGCAAACAATATAAACAAGATTTCTGCCGCCCTCTTGGACAGAATGGAGATGATTGAGGTTTCGGGGTATGTTACGGAAGAAAAACTCGAAATCCTGAAACGTCATCTTCTGCCCAAAATACTTGAAAACCACGGTCTCAAACCCGAAAATTTTTCGCTTTCTGACTCTGAGGCAAAGTTTTTAATCGACAATTACACAAGAGAGTCGGGCGTAAGGGAACTGTCAACCGTTTTGGCGTCGCTTGTCAGAAAAACGGCTGTAAAAGTTGCCTCGGATTTAAAATATAAAGATGTCATAACCGAAAGCAACATCATACAAAAACTTGGTAAGCCAAAATATCAGCACGACGGATATTTTGCGACACGTCAGCCGGGCGTTATTCCCGGACTTGCATGGACATCGGCGGGCGGCGAACTTTTGTACATTGAGGCGCTTCTCTCAAATGGGAATGGCACACTTAACATTACCGGCAACGTTGGCAAAGTGATGAAAGAGTCTGCCGAAATTGCGGTTAACTATCTTTGCGCCAACGAAGAGCGGTTAGGTATAGACCACAGAATGTTTAAAGAATTTGACCTGAGTCTGCATTTTCCCGAAGGCGCAGTCCCGAAAGACGGACCGTCGGCAGGAATAACGATTTTTACGTCCCTCGCCTCAGTCTACACGCAAAGACCCGTAAAACCGAGAATTGCGATGACAGGCGAATTAACGCTTTCAGGCAGGGTTTTGCCTGTCGGCGGAATAAAGGAAAAAATACTCGGCGCAAAACGCGCGGGAATAAAAAAAATTTTTATGTCCGTTGAAAACCAGCGCGATATAGAAGAAATCAACCCTCTCTACATTGACGGCTTGGAATTTGTATATGTCAAGACGGCGATGGAACTGATTCCGATGGTGCTTGAAGATGAAAAGGTCAAAAACCACCTGAAACTAAAAGAAAGGAAACCAAACAATACTTGCAAAAAAAATGTGGATACCGATTAAAACATTATACCTCAGTGAGTTGAAAATTCAGCAGGAACTCAGTCAAATGGGCGAGGAGACTTTTGTGCCGATGCGTTACGAAGCCCCCGACATGACTCCGAGGGAGGAACTTGTTAACTATCCCCTCGTTCCGGCTGTTCATAATTTGCTTTTTGTTCATAGAGAGTACAACAAAAGATGGTGCGACGGTCTAAGGGACAAAATTGATTATCCTCTGAGTTTCATAAAATTAGCCTCAGGAGATAAAGATTATGCAACGATTAAAGACGACGAAATGAGCGTTTTTATGCGTGTTTGCAGCCCAGAACACTTCGGGACACAATATAAAACGATGGACGAACTCAAAGCAAAAGCCGGCATGACGGTAAGGGTCAAGCGCGGCGAGTTTGAGGGCATTGTCGGCAAATTCGTAAGATTTCACAAGCGGCATTACATTGCGATAGAAACCGCCGGAATCTGCGCTCTTATGACCATAAAATACAGCGATGTGGAATTTTTAAACGATTAATCAAAAATGGAAAATCAGATAACCATAAACGGCATAAAAATCAATTACAAAACAACAGGCGAAGGTCAGGACGTGCTTTTGCTGCACGGCTGGGGCTGCTCGTTGGAGATTTGGAAAACGCTTCAAGGACAGTTGGAAAAAAAATTCCGCGTTACCTCAATCGACTTTCCGGGTTTCGGCAAAAGCGATGAGCCGAAAGAAGTCTGGGGCGTGGAAGAATACACCCGAAATACCGAACAACTGATTGAAAAACTCGGTCTTAAAAATCCGGTTTTAATCGGACATTCATTCGGCGGCAGAGTTTCGATACTTCTTTCGTCAAGAAACGAATATGTTAAAAAGGTGATTTTGACCGATTCGGCGGGCGTAAAACCGCAAAACACCAAGATTTCGGTCAGCAGAGTCTTTTCAAAGATGAAAAAACTGTCAACAAAAATCATCGGCGAAAAAATGACGGAAAAACTCGTAAAACCGTTTGCAAACTCCTTGGCCTCGGAAGACTACAAAAACGCAAGCGGCATGATGAAAGAAATTCTCAAAAAAGTTGTTGACGAGGATTTGCAGTCCGAAATGCCGAAAATCAAGGCGTCAACGCTTTTGATTTGGGGCGAAAAAGACACCGCGACCCCGGTCAGCGACGCGCAGATTATGGAAAGACTTATTCCCGACTCCGGACTTGTGGTTTTTCCGGGCTGTACGCATTACAGTTTCCTCGAAAATCCCAATTATTATTACACAATCGTAGAAAACTTTTTAAACGCTTAAAACATAAAAAAAAAGCGGCATCTTAAAAAAGAGCCGCTTTTTTTTTGTGTGTTCATTAAAACTAAGCGTTTTTCTGAGAGTACTTGCCTTCGTATCTCTTTTTGAATTTGTCTACGCGACCTGCTGTATCCACGAGTTTCATCTTGCCGGTGAAAAACGGGTGCGAGGAGTTGGAGATTTCAAGTTTTACGAGCGGATAAGTAACGCCGTCAATCTCAATAGTGTCTTTTGTGTTAACAGTACTTTTTGTGATAAAAGTCTGCTCGTTGCTCATATCTTTGAATACTACAAGACGATATGATTCAGGATGTATGTCTTTTTTCATTTTTATATAACTATTTTCTTAATTTTTTTCAGTCCGCAAATTTACGTACTTTTTTTGTAATCTGCAAACAAATTTTCAATTTTTAATTTTCAACTTTCAAATTATTACGCCTCTGTCGGAGCAGCACCGAAGAGCGGCAATGTGTTTGACCCCGCGCCGTCAGTGTTTTTTATCTTTCCGAACTGCGATTCATAACGCAAAACATTGTCTTGAAGTGCCATCATAAGGCGTTTTGCGTGTTCAGGAGTCATAATGATTCTGCTTTTTACCTGCGCTTTGGGCAAGCCCGGCAAAACCCTAATGAAATCCATCACAAATTCTGCACTTGAATGAGAGATTATCGCAAGGTTTGCATACGTACCTTGCGCAATCTCGTTAGTTAACTCAATATTAATCTGATTTTTATTCTCTTCTGCCATTTTTTAGTCCTCCAATCTGTAAGATTCTTTCGGTTGAACGCTGATATGATCATAGCGACGCATACCAGTACCTGCCGGAATCAAGTGTCCTACAATAACGTTTTCTTTCAAACCTTCGAGATAATCGACTTTTCCTGCGATTGCAGCCTCGTTCAAAACTCTCGTTGTCTCTTGGAACGATGCAGCCGACATAAAACTTGTTGTCTGCAACGAAGCCCTCGTAATACCTTGAAGTATCTGTGAAGAAGTTGCAGGAACTGCATCACGCGCTTCAACAAGTTTCAAGTCTTTACGTTTCAAGACGGAGTTTTCGTCTCTTAATTTTCTGAGTGTTACGATTTGACCGTTTTTAAGGTTTTGAGAATCGCCGGCATCAAGAATAACTTTCTTGCCGAACATTCTATCATTCTCTTCCATAAACTGCCATTTGTCAACAACCTCTGATTCAAGGAAATTAGTATCGCCCGGATCTTCGATTTTAACTTTTCTCATCATCTGACGAACGATAACCTCAAAGTGTTTGTCGTTGATCTTAACACCTTGCAGACGGTAAACCTCCTGAACTTCGTTAACGATATATTCCTGAACCTCTGTCGGACCTTTGATAGCCAAAATGTCAGCCGGAGTAACAGCACCGTCAGAAAGCGGAGTACCTGCCTTAACGTAATCTTGGTCTTGAACAAGAATCTGTTTCGTCAACGAAACAAGATATTTCTTTTCTTCGCCAAGACGCGAGGTGATGGTGATTTCACGGTTACCACGTTTGATTTTACCCATCGTAACGATACCGTCAATTTCTGAAACGACTGCGGGGTTAGAGGGGTTACGAGCCTCAAACAACTCCGTAACACGAGGCAAACCACCGGTGATGTCGCCCAAAGAGCCGACCTTACGCGGAATTTTAACCAAAATGTCGCCCGGTTTTGCAGTATCACCTTCATTTTTAATAATGTGAGCCGATACCGGAATATTGTATGTTGCAAGCGTGTTACCGTCCTCGTCGTAAATTCTGATTGCCGGAGATTTAGTTTTGTCTTTTGCCTCAATGATGACTTTTTCAGCAAAACCAGTCTGATCGTCAGATTCCTCATGATAAGTAACACCTTCAATCATATCTTCAAAAGCAACCCTACCGCCAAACTCTGAAATAATTGCCGTATTGAACGGGTCCCAATCACAGATTACATCACCTTTCTTTACCGTGTCGCCATCTTTGAAATAAAGACGAGAGCCGTACTGAATCGGAGTTGTAGTAAGCGTAATGTTTGTGTTAGAGTCAATAATCTTAGCCTCTGCCAAACGCGAGATTACAATCATAACCTCTTTACCGACTTCGTCAGTGAAAGGAACGACTTTGAGGTCGTCAATTTTGATATAACCGTCATATTTCGAGGTGAAAGACGAATCAGCCGCAATACCACCGGCAACACCACCGACGTGGAATGTACGAAGTGTCAACTGAGTACCCGGCTCACCGATTGATTGTGCCGCAATCGTGCCGACAGCCTCTCCTACTTGAACTTTTCTATGAGTTGCAAGGTTCATTCCGTAACACTTAGCACAAACACCCTTACGAGATTCGCATGTCAAAACAGAACGAATTTCAATCTGCTCTATCGGTGAATTGTCGATTTCGTTAGCAATTTTTTCGGTGATTTCTTCTCCTGACCTTACGATAACCATTCCCGTTTGCGGGTGAATAACATCATGAACAGAAGTACGTCCGAGGACTCTGCTGCCAAGGCTTTCAACAATTTCGTCTTTCTTTCTTAAAGGTGTAGCAATAAGACCGCGCAACGTACCGCAATCTTCTTGCGTAATGATAACGTCCTGAGCAACGTCAACCAAACGTCTTGTCAAATAACCTGCATCGGCCGTCTTCAAAGCGGTATCGGCAAGACCTTTACGAGCACCGTGCGTAGAAATAAAGTACTCTAACACCGAAAGACCTTCCTTGAAGTTTGCAAGAATCGGGTTTTCAATAATTTCCGAACCTGACGAAGCACCTGACTTCTGCGGTTTTGCCATAAGACCACGCATACCTGAAAGCTGACGAATCTGCTCCTTAGAACCACGGGCTCCTGAATCCAACATCATGTAAACTGAGTTGAAACCGTCGTTGTTTTCACTCAAAGTCTTCATCACAGACTCTGTCAAACGGTGGTTGATTTGTGTCCAAGTATCGATAATCTGGTTGTAACGCTCGTTGAATGTGATGAAACCCATACCGTAGTTGTTAAGGATTTCGTCCACTTGGTCGTAACCCTCTTGAATCATTGCCGCCTTCTCGTCAGGAACGACAACGTCTTCAAGGTTGAACGACAGACCTCCCTTGAACGCACGGTAATAACCCATAGCCTTGATGTCGTCCAGGAACTGAACGGCTCTTGCCATACCGCAGCGTTTGATTACAGTTGAAATGATGGATTTCAAGTTCTTCTTTTTGATGACCTCGTTGATAAAGCCTACTTCGGCGGGCACAACCTGATTGAAAAGGATTCTGCCGACGGTAGTGTCAATCATTTTGTTAACGAGAACATCGCCTTCCAAAACGTCCGCTTTGATTTTACAAGACGACTGCAAAGCCGCTTTGCCTTCGTTGTAAGCGATAATTGTCTCTTCGGGACTATAATATATTTGACCCGCACCTTTTACGGGTTTTCCGTTTTCGAGTTTTCTTTCCTTGGTCATGTAGTAAAGACCAAGAACCATATCCTGAGACGGTACTGCAATCGGTTCTCCGTTAGCGGGGTTCAAAATGTTGTGCGAAGCAAGCATCAAAATCTGAGCCTCCAAAACGGCTGCGTTACCAAGCGGCAAGTGAACAGCCATCTGGTCACCGTCGAAGTCCGCGTTGAACGCCGTACAAACGAGCGGGTGCAACTGAATAGCCTTGCCTTCAATCAATCTCGGCTGGAACGCCTGAATACCGAGCCTGTGAAGCGTAGGAGCACGGTTCAAAAGAACGGGGTGTCCTTTCAAAACGTTTTCCAAAATATCGTAAACGACGGGGTCTTTTCTGTCAACGATTTTTTTCGCCGACTTAACGGTTTTAACGATACCCCTTTCGATTAACTTTCTGATAACAAACGGTTTGTAAAGTTCTGAGGCCATTTGTTTAGGCAAACCGCACTCGTGCATGTGGAGTTCCGGACCTACGATGATAACCGAACGCGCTGAATAGTCAACACGTTTACCGAGAAGGTTCTGACGGAAACGTCCGGCTTTACCTTTCAAAGAGTCCGACAAAGATTTTAGCGGACGGTTGGCCTCGGATTTTACGGCGTTGGATTTTCTTGAATTGTCCAAAAGCGAGTCAACAGCCTCTTGAAGCATACGCTTTTCGTTGCGAAGGATTACCTCCGGGGCTTTGATTTCGATAAGACGTTTCAAGCGGTTGTTACGGATGATGACACGGCGGTAGAGGTCGTTCAAGTCGGAAGTTGCAAAACGTCCTCCGTCAAGCGGAACGAGCGGGCGCAACTCCGGCGGAATCACCGGCACAACCTTCAAAATCATGTATTCCGGCTTGTTGGTCTCAGGAGCGGAACGGAACATCTGAACAACTTGAAGACGTTTCAACGCCTCCTGTTTTCTCTGCTGAGATGTCTCCTTGTTGGCCTGGTCCCTGAGCGAATAAGCCAGTTCGTCCAAGTTGATGTCTTTCAAGAGGTCGTAAATAGCCTCGGCACCCATCTTGGCGATAAATTTGTTCGGGTCGGTATCCTCCAAAAGTTGGTTGTCTTTCGGGAGAGAATCAATGATGTCGAGATACTCTTCCTCTGCGAGCAAATCCAACTTCTGAACGCCGTCGTCAGCCTTGACGCCGGGCTGGATTACAACGTATTTTTCGTAATAAATAATCGAATCGAGTTTTTTGGTCTGCATTCCCAAAAGGTATCCGATTTTGTTGGGAAGGCTTCTGAAATACCAGATATGCGCAACTGGAACCACGAGTTGTATGTGTCCCATACGCTCGCGCCTTACTTTTTTCTCGGTAACTTCAACGCCGCAGCGGTCGCAGACAATGCCTTTGTAACGGATACGCTTGTATTTTCCGCAATGGCACTCATAATCCTTGACCGGTCCGAAAATCCTTTCGCAGAACAGACCGTCCCTTTCGGGTTTATAAGTACGGTAGTTGATGGTTTCGGGTTTCAAAACCTCGCCCGAAGACCTCTCCAAAATTTCTTCGGGCGAAGCAAGCCCGATTGAAATCTTGGTGAAATTGTTTTTAATTTTGTTATCTTTACGAAATGCTACCATTTTCTTTAACTTTTTCTAATTTAACGTTACGCTGAGACCTAAACCTCTTAACTCGTGCAAAAGCACGTTGAACGATTCGGGAATACCCGGAGTCGGCATCGGATCGCCTTTTACGATTGCCTCGTAAGCCTTTGCCCTTCCGACAACATCGTCTGATTTTACAGTCAGAATCTCTTGAAGAATGTTTGACGCACCGAATGCCTCGATTGCCCAAACCTCCATCTCTCCGAACCTCTGACCGCCGAACTGCGCTTTACCGCCGAGGGGCTGCTGGGTGATAAGAGAGTAAGGTCCGATTGAACGGGCGTGCATTTTGTCATCAACCATGTGTCCGAGTTTCAGCATGTAGATAACGCCGACAGTTGCGGGCTGGTCGAATCTCTCGCCCGTGCCTCCGTCATAGAGGTAAGACTTACCGAATCTCGGCAAACCGTTTTTCTCCATCAAGTCGCCGATTTGGTCAACGGTTGCACCGTCAAAAATCGGGGTTGCAAAGGTAACGCCCATCGTTTTGCCCGCCCAGCCGAGGACGGTTTCGTAAATCTGTCCGAGGTTCATACGCGAAGGCACGCCCAACGGGTTCAATACGATGTCAACGGGTGTTCCGTCAGCAAGGAACGGCATATCTTCCGCACGTACAATTCTCGAAACGATACCTTTGTTACCGTGGCGTCCTGCCATTTTGTCACCCACGCGAAGTTTTCTCTTCATGGCAACGTATACTTTGGCAAGTTGGATAATGCCTATCGGAAGTTCGTCTCCGATCATGAAATTGTATTTCTGACGGCGGTAAACGCTCTCTTCCTCTTTATATTTAACGACGTAATTGTGAAGCAGTGCTTTAATCGTGTCGTTTTTCTTCTTGTCGGTCGTCCACTTGTTGGGGTTGATGTCGATGTAATTTTCGATTTCCTGAAAATTCTTCAACGTAAACTTAACGCCCTTGGGGATAACGTCCTTGTTAAAGTAATCCTTAACGCCCTGCGATGTCTTGCCGTTGGTAAGGATAAAAAGTTTTTCAATAAGTTTTTCCCTCAAATCGGCAGCCGTTTTCTCGAAATCCTTGTCGATTTTCTGAATCTGCGGCTTGTCTGCGGCCTTGCCCTTGCGGTCTTTCATCTGACGTGAGAAAAGACGTTTTTCAATAACGACACCTTTTATAGAAGGCGGAGTTTTGAGTGATGCGTCTTTTACGTCGCCGGCTTTTTCGCCGAAGATAGCGCGTAAGAGTTTCTCCTCTGGAGACGGGTCAGACTCTCCTTTCGGCGTGATTTTACCGATAAGAATGTCGCCCGGAACGACTTCCGCACCGACACGGATAAGACCGTTTTCGTCAAGGTTTTTGGTTGCGTCTTCGCTGACGTTAGGAATGTCGGCTGTAAGTTCCTCCATACCGCGTTTTGTGTCGCGGACTTCGAGTTGATACTCGTCAATATGGATTGAAGTAAAGAGGTCTTCCCTTACAACTTTTTCCGAAATAACGATAGCGTCCTCGTAGTTGTAACCTTTCCAAGGCATGAACGCAACTTTCATATTTCTTCCCAAAGCAAGTTCGCCGCCTTTGGTAGCGTAACCTTCGGTCATTATCTCGCCTTTTTTTACCTGCTGACCTTTGCGGACAATCGGGCGGATGTTAATGCACATGCTCTGGTTTGTTTTCTTAAATTTCGTCAGGTAATACGTTACGTCTTCGGGGTTGAACTCAACGAATCTTTCCTCCTCGGTTTTGTTGTAACGTACCACGATTTTGTCGCCGTCAACGTACTGGATAACGCCGTCGTCTTCGGCAATAATCTGGGTGCGCGAGTCTTTTGCGCAGCGTGCCTCGATACCCGTTCCGACAATCGGGGCCTCAGGCTCAATAATAGGAACTGCCTGACGCATCATGTTTGAACCCATCAACGCACGGTTTGCGTCGTCGTGCTCCAAGAACGGGATAAGGGAAGCCGCAAGCGACGAAATCTGGTTCGGCGCAACGTCCATCAATTCTACTTCTTCCGGCGAAATAACCGGGAAGTCGGCATTTTGACGGGCTTTTACCCTCTTTTCAAGAAGTCTGCCGCTGTCGTCAACAAGGGCGGTTGCCTGTGCAACTTTCTTGTTGTCTTCGTCTTCGGCAGTCATATATTGCATACCTTCGGGCGAGAAATCAACCACGCCGTCGGTTACTTTTCTGTAAGGTGTTTCGATAAAGCCCAAATCGTCGATTTTAGCGAAAACGCAGAGCGACGAAATAAGACCGATGTTAGGACCTTCCGGGGTTTCAATCGGGCAAAGACGTCCGTAGTGAGTGTAGTGAACGTCTCGCACCTCAAAACCTGCACGGTCGCGGGACAAACCTCCGGGACCGAGGGCTGACAAACGGCGTTTGTGAGTGATTTCGGCAAGCGGGTTTGTCTGGTCCATAAACTGAGACAACTGGTTGGTTCCGAAGAACGAATTGATAACAGATGCCAAAGTTTTTGAGTTTATCAAGTCCGTCGGGGTGAAAACCTCGTTGTCCCTGACGTTCATTCTCTCGCGGATTGTTCTTGCCATACGCGCCAAACCTACTCCGAACTGATCGTAAAGTTGTTCGCCCACGGTTCTTACGCGGCGGTTTGACAAGTGGTCAATATCGTCCACGTCCGCTTTTGAGTTGATAAGCTCAATCAAATATTTTATAATTTCGATAATATCCTCTTTTGTCAGGACCTTGATTTCGGGGTCGATGGTAAGAGCCAACTTCTTGTTGATTCTGTAACGTCCCACGTCGCCGAGGTCGTAACGGCGGTCTGAGAAAAAGAGTTTGTCAATCATATCCCTTGCAGTAGCCTCGTCCGGCGGTTCTGCGTTTCTTAACTGACGGTAGATATGATAAACGGCTTCTTTTTCCGAGTTGCAGGGGTCTTTCTGCAAAGTGTTGGTTATGATGGAATAATCAACATGGTCTTCGGTGTCTTTGTGAACAAGGATAGTCTGGGCACCCGAATCCACGATTAAGTCAACATGTTCGGGAAGAATCTCAACCTCACGCTCCAAAACAACTTCGTTTCTCTCGATGGAAACCACCTCGCCGGTGTCCTCGTCAACGAAATCCTCGGTCCATGTTCTCAAAACCCTTGCAGCAAGTTTTCTGCCGACAACTTTTTTGAGCGCGGTTTTGTTGACCTTAACCTCGTCAGCGAGGTTGAAGATTTGGAGAATGTCCTTGTCAGCCTCAAAACCGATTGCACGCAAAAGCGTCGTAACGGGTAATTTTTTCTTTCTGTCGATATAAGCGTACATGACATTCGAGATGTCAGTAGCGAACTCAATCCAAGAACCTTTGAAAGGAATGATTCTTGCGGAATAAAGTTTTGTACCGTTGGCATGGATTGACGAGCCGAAAAACACGCCCGGAGAACGGTGAAGCTGTGATACAACAACACGCTCCGCACCGTTGATAACGAAAGTGCCCGCCGGTGTCATGTAAGGAACGGTACCCAGATAGACATCTTGAATAACCGTATCGAAATCCTCATGTTCGGGGTCGGTACAGTAAAGTTTGAGTTTGGCTTTCAACGGGACGCTGTATGTCAAACCCCTGTCCAAACATTCCGGAATCGAATATCTTGAAGGGTCGATATAATAATCGATAAATTCAAGAACAAAATTATTGCGGGTATCGGTTATAGGGAAGTTTTCATTGAAAACCTTAAACAACCCCTCTTGTTTCCTCTTTTCGGGAGTAGTCTCCAACTGAAAAAAGTCATGGAAACTTTTCAACTGGATTTCCAGAAAATCAGGATACTCCAACTGATTTTTCGTTGAAGCGAAACTTATTCTTGTGTTATTCAGAGCCATCTGACTTTTTGAAAAAAAATTTAATAAAAAAAATAAATAAGGTGTATTGAATACAACAAAAAGGTCTGGCGTCTTTGTTCAAAAGACACCAAACCTAACACTCTGTAACAGAGCAACTATTTTACTTCACTTCAACTTCAGCACCTGCTTCGGTCAATTTAGCCTTCAAAGCCTCAGCATCTTCCTTAGATACTTTCTCTTTGAGGGTCTTGGGAGCACCGTCAACGAGGTCTTTTGCCTCTTTAAGTCCCAAACCGGTCAACTCTTTAACGAGTTTTACGATCTGCAATTTCTGAGCACCTGCTGATTTGAGGATTACGTCAAATTCGGTTTTTTCCTCAGCGGCTGCTGCTGCACCGCCTGCTGCGGGAGCTGCTACTGCTACTGCTGCTGCAGCGGGTTCAATACCGTATTCGTCTTTGAATATCTGTGCTAATTCGTTAACTTCTTTAACAGTCAAATTAACTAATTGTTCTGCTAATGCTTTCAAATCTGCCATTTTATTTTTTCTTTTAGAATTGTTTAACTTTTAAAATTTTGTATTAATTAGCCCTTTCTTCAAGAGCCTTAACCAAACCGGTAAGTTTGTTTTGTCCTGATTTCAAACAAGAAATAACATTCTTGATAGGACTTTGCAACAGACCGATAATATCTCCGAGAAGTTCTTCTTTTGACTTGATAGCCGAAAGGAAGTCCAACTGGTCATCGCCTACATAAACGCTCTCCTGAACGTATGCGCCTTTCAAAACAGGCTTGTCGGAGGTTTTTCTGAACTCTTTGATAAGTTGTGCGGGAGCGTTTGCAGTCTCCGAGAACATAACAGAAGTGTTATGGTTCAAAAGGGGGAGCAACTCGTCCACATTCTTACCAGACTTTTCAAAAGCCTTTCTAAGAAGCGAGTTCTTAACAACCTGAAGCGTAACTTTTTTCTCGAAACAAGCCTTGCGCAACTTGTAGGTTGCCTCGGCGTTGAGGTCGGAAATATCGGCCAAATAGAAATTCTGCGAATTTGCTATTTTTTCTGACAATGAGTCAATTATAGAACCTTTTTCTATACGTTTCATTTCGTTTTATAATTTTTTATTCGGCCTTAATCAATAGTTTTAACATCGACTTCAACACCCGGAGTCATTGTACCGCTTACAAAAATGCTCTTTATGTAAGTGCCTTTTGCAGCAGCGGGTTTGAGTTTTACGACGGTACGCAAAAATTCGCGTGCGTTTTCGTACAACTTCTGAGCCTCAAACGAAGCCTTACCTACCGGAGAATGGATAATACCGTATTTGTCGACTTTAAAGTCTATTTTTCCGAGTTTTACATCTTTTACTGCCTGCGCTACTTCCATGGTAACGGTTCCCGTTTTGGGGTTAGGCATCAAACCTCTGGGTCCTAAAATACGACCGAGTTTTCCGACTTTACCCATACAAGCGGGAGTTGTGATGATAACATCAACGTCAGTCCAGCCGCCTTGGATTTTTGTTACGTATTCGTCAAGACCTACGTAATCCGCTCCGGCTGCCTTAGCCTCTTCCTCCTTGTCGGGAGTACAGAGTACCAACACCTTCTTGTCTTTACCGGTACCGTTAGGAAGAGTAACAACGCCTCTGACCATTTGATTGGCCTTTTTGGGGTCAACACCGAGACGGACATCAACGTCTACCGAAGAGTCGAATTTGGTAGAAACCATCTGTTTTACCAAACCGCACGCTTCCAAAAGACTGTATTGTTTGCCTTCTTCGATTTTAGTCAGCGCAGTTTTATAATTCTTACTTACTTTTCCCATTTCGATTTTGTTATTATTTAGTTATCAAAAGGCGAAGGACCGCTTACCACGATACCCATGCTCTTAGCCGTTCCTGCAACCATCTTCATAGCCGATTCCACTGAAAAACAGTTCAAATCGGGAAGTTTGTCCTCGGCGATTGCCTTAACCTGATCCCAAGTTACCGTTCCGACTTTCTTTCTGTTCGGCTCAGCCGAACCTGATTTGAGTTTGAGAACTTCTTTGAGTTGGGCTCCGGCAGGAGAGGTCTTCAAAACGAAATCAAACGATTTGTCGCTGTAAACCGTGATGACAACGGGGACAACTTTGCCCGCTTTGTCTTTGGTTTTGGCGTTAAACTGTTTGCAGAATTCCATAATGTTGACACCCTTAGAACCGAGTGCGGGACCAATCGGAGGTGCGGGGTTTGCTGCACCGCCTTTGATTTCCAATTTAACAAATCCTGTAACTTCTTTAGCCATTTTTTAAACTTCAAAAATTGATTTGTTGTATAATAATTGACCGATGTTTTCCCCTTTGTTTTTACGCCGCGGAAGCATTATGTTTTGAGAGGCAAAACCGACGCAAAATTTTCAGTTCTTTTTCCCGGTCAGATTATTCTTATTCTTTAACTTTTTCTACTTGAATATAACCGAGTTCAAGCGGTGTTTTTCTACCGAAGATTTTAACCATTACTTGGAGTTTCTTCTTTTCGTCGTTAATATCCTCGATGATTCCGATAAAGCCTTTGAAAGGACCGTCCACCACTTTAACATTTTCACCGAGCGAATACGGAGATTCGATAATTTCTTCTTCCTGCGTTACTTCGTCCACTTTGCCGAGTATTCTGTTGACCTCGGATTCCCTCATCGGGAGAGGCTCGCCGCTGCCGTTGCGGTTCTCGCTCAAAAAGCCGAGTCCGCCGGGAACGTTTCTCAAAATACCGGTAATCTGTTGTGTCAAGAGACATTCAACAAGGACATATCCCGGAAAAAAGTTTCTCTCGGTTGAATATTTTTTGCCGTTTCTTACCTGATATACTTTTTCCGAGGGGACTAAAACCTGTGTAACGTAGTCCTCTAATTTATAATTGGCGATTTGTGTCTCGATATATTCTTTAACTTTCTTTTCCTGACCGCCGATAGCGCGGAGAACATACCATCTTTTCGATTTCGGTTTTTTTACATTATCTTCCATTTCAAAAAGCCTCTCTTAAAATCGGTTTAAAAAAGCGAATAAATAAATTCCATAACTCCCTTCAATGAAATATCCATTACAAATACCACGAAAGCAATTATGAAAGTAGCCACCATAACAATTACGGCACTGTTCATAAGTTCCTGTCCAGAAGGCCAAGACACCTTATTAACAAGTTCGTCGTATGTTTCTTGCAGGTATGTTTTAAATTTTGCCATTTCTTATTTGGAATTTAGCACGGGTGGAGAGACTCGAACTCCCGACACCTGGTTTTGGAGACCAGTGCTCTACCAACTGAGCTACACCCGTATTATGTAGAGACGCGATTATTTCCACGTCTCTACGTTTAAATATTGCGAATCAATTATTATTCAACAATTTTACCAATCTGACCAGAACCTACTGTTCTGCCGCCTTCACGGATTGCGAAACGCAAGCCTTCGTTCAAAGCAACAGGGTAGATAAGTTCTACGGTGATGTTAACGTGGTCACCCGGCATTACCATTTCAACGCCGTCCGGAAGAGTGATTTCACCGGTAACGTCCAACGTACGCAAGTAGAACTGCGGACGATATTTGTTGTGGAACGGAGTGTGACGACCGCCTTCTTCTTTTTTCAATACGTAGATTTCAGCAGTAAATTTGGTGTGAGGAGTGATTGAACCGGGTTTAGCGATTACCATACCTCTCTTAATCTGATCTTTGTCGATACCTCTCAACAACAAACCTGCGTTGTCGCCTGCTTCACCTTTGTCAAGAAGTTTACGGAACATTTCGATACCGGTAACGGTTGATTTCAATGCGCCTTCTTTGGTAAGACCAACGATTTCAACGGGGTCGTTGAGGTTGATGATACCAGTCTCGATTCTACCGGTAGCAACAGTACCACGACCGGTGATTGAGAAGATGTCTTCGATAGGCATCAAGAACGGTTTATCAACGTCACGGGTCGGTTGCGGAATGTATTCGTCAACAGCAGCCATAAGTTCCATAACTTTTTCTTCCCATTTTGCTTCGCCGTTCAATGCACCAAGAGCAGAACCTCTGATGATAGGTGTATTGTCGCCGTCATAATCATAAGAAGAAAGTAATTCACGAACCTCCATTTCAACGAGGTCTAACAACTCGGGGTCGTCAACCATATCGCATTTGTTCATGAAAACAACAATTCTCGGAACGTTTACCTGACGAGCCAAAAGGATGTGCTCGCGGGTCTGGGGCATAGGACCGTCAGTTGCTGCAACTACGAGGATTGCACCGTCCATCTGAGCGGCACCAGTTACCATGTTCTTTACATAGTCGGCGTGACCAGGGCAGTCTACGTGTGCGTAGTGGCGGTTAGCCGTCTGATATTCAACGTGAGCGGTATTAATGGTTATACCTCTTTCTTTCTCTTCGGGTGCGTTATCGATTGAATCGAAACTTCTGACTTCTGAAAGACCTTTCTTTGCCAATACAGTTGTGATAGCAGCGGTCAAAGTAGTCTTACCGTGGTCAACGTGACCAATCGTACCGATGTTTACGTGCGGTTTGGATCCGTCGAATGCTTCTTTAGCCATGTTCTAAAAGTATTTAGATAAATTAATAAATTATTTTTTCTTTTTCTGTTTTTTTAAACAACTATATGCGCGAAAATAAACCACATTACGCGCATACATAAAAAAATAGAGCCAAAGATGAGAGTTGAACTCATGACCCCTTCCTTACCAAGGAAGTGCTCTACCACTGAGCTACTTCGGCATTAAATCTTTTTTTAGAGCGGGAGACGAGTCTCGAACCCGCGACCTTCAGCTTGGAAGGCTGACGCTCTACCAATTGAGCTACTCCCGCAACAATTATTTTTTGTTTAATTTTTTGTGGGAAGTAATGGATTCGAACCACTGAAGGCAAAGCCAGCTGATTTACAGTCAGCCCTCGTTGACCGCTGGAGCAACTTCCCATCAATATTTTTATTAAAACCAACTTCTAATGTCCGTTTTCATAAATCAGAGCCGGCGGAGGGATTCGAACCCCCGACCCGCTGATTACAAATCAGCTGCTCTGGCCAACTGAGCTACGCCGGCAACATTATGTGTTAGTTTTATAGAAGAACCTTGTTTTATTTTTTCAACGGTGCAAAATTACAGACATTTTTTCAATCTGCCAAATTTTTTGAGCATTTTTTTCATGTTTTTTTTCATTTTTTCTTTTTGAGGAAACAAACCCTTTGACAAACAGAATGTTATAACAATAAAAAAAACAGCCGCACTGCAAGAAAATACGCAGTACGGCTGTCATTTGTTCAACAATTAAAAATCAAAGTATATCATAAACTATGCATACATAGCAACGATTGCTTCGTAAAGTTCCTGTTTGCCCGAAGTTTGTTTGGGTTCGCCCACTTTCTTGCCGTATTCATAAACGTCTTCGAGAGTAAGTTTGCCTTCTTCAAACTCTTTGCCTTTGCCTGAATCAAACGAAGCGTAACGCTCTGCTTTCATCTTCTTATAAGGAGATTCTTCCAACAATTTGGCAGCAGATTCCAATGCGCGTGCCATTGCGTCCATACCGGCGATGTGAGCGATGAAAATATCGTCCAAATCGGTAGAATTTCTGCGTGTTTTAGCGTCGAAGTTTGTACCGCCGTTGCCAAGACCGCCGCCGCGGATGATTTCCATCCAAGCCTGTACCAATTCGTACTGGTCGATCGGGAACTGGTCGGTATCCCAGCCGTTCTGATAATCACCTCTGTTGGCGTCTATAGAACCCAACATGCCGTTGTCAACTGCAACTGCAAGTTCATGCTCAAATGTATGACCAGCCAAAGTAGCGTGGTTAACCTCGATGTTTACTTTGAAATCTTTCTCCAAGCCGTGTGCTTTCAAGAAACCGATAACAGTCTCGGTGTCAACATCGTACTGATGTTTTGAAGGCTCCATGGGTTTGGGCTCAATCAAGAATGTGCCTTTGAAACCTTTTTTGCGTGCGTAATCACGAGCCATGGTAAGCATTGTAGCCATGTGCTCTTTTTCACGTTTCTGGTCTGTGTTGAGAAGGCTCATATAACCCTCGCGGCCGCCCCAGAATACATAGTTTGAAGCACCAAGTCTGATACCTGCGTCGATAGCGTTTTTAATCTGAACGATAGCGCGTGCAACAACGTCGAAGTCGGGGTTTGTAGAAGCACCGTTCATGTAACGGCCGTTGCCGAATACGTTGGCGGTAGACCACAACAATTTGATGCCGGTTTCTTTTTGTTTCTGCTCCAAGTAATCAACGATTGCTTTGAGGTTAGCCTCGTATTCTTCAACAGAATTGCCTTCTGAAACGAGGTCTACATCGTGGAAACAGTAGTATTCAATACCAAGTTTCTGCATGATTTCAAAACCTGCGTCGGCTTTTTGTTTAGCGATTTCAACTGCGTTAGCACCGTTGTTCCAGGGGAATTTCTTCGTGCCGCCGCCAAACTGATCGCCGCCTTCTGCGCAAAGGGTGTGCCACCAAGCCATTGCAAAACGCAACCAGTCTTTCATTTTTTTGCCCATTACGACTTTTTCAGCGTCATAATAGTGAAAAGCCATAGGATTCTTTGAATCTTTACCCTCAAATTTAATCTTTGAGATACCTGCGAAATATTCTTTTGCCATTTTTTTAAATAATTTTTTATTTGGTTATTTGTTAATTATCTTGTTCAAATCTTCTTTCCAACGGTTGTATGCATCCGTATACTGCTGCTGGTTTTTAACATCCGGCTCTGTAACGTCAACAACTTTGAGGTTTGCAAACGCCTCTTTCAACGACGAGTAAACGCCCGCGCCGTAGCCCGCGCCTCTTGCCGCGCCGATAGAACCGTCAGTGTTGTAAAGTTCGATTTTTGCGCCCGTGGTAGTAGCCAGAGTGTTGCGGAACACCGACGAGAAAAACATGTTAGCCTTGCCCGCACGGATAACCTTCGACTCGATACCGATGCCTTTCATAATGTCCATACCGTATTTGAAAGAGAACGCAATGCCTTCCTGACCCGCACGGTAGAGATGGTCTGCCTTATGAATGTTGAAGTTGAGGTTCATAACCGCAGCACCCGGATTTCTGTTTTCCAAAACCCTTTCTGCTCCGTTTCCGAAAGGCATTATCGAAAGACCCTCAGAACCGACAGCGATATTGGCAGCCGCCCTGTCCATGTCAGGATAACTCAAAGTGCCGCCGCCGACGTGCTTGTTGAGCCAGGAGTTAAGAATACCCGTACCGTTGATACAAAGCAATATGCCAAGACGGTTGAGGTCTTTTGTGTGGTTGACGTGGGCAAAAGTGTTGACCCTTGAAAGCGGATCGTATTTTACCTCTTCCGAAACGCCGTAAACAACGCCCGACGTACCGCCCGTAGCGGCAATTTCGCCCGGATTCAAAACGTTGAGCGAGAGCGCGTTGTTAGGCTGGTCGCCGCCCCTGTAACTTACTTTTATGCCTTTTACCAAGCCGAGTTCCTTTGCAGCCTCCTCCGTCAACTCGCCCTGAACCGAGAACGTGTCAACAGTGTCAGGAATCAAAGCGGGGTCAAAACCGTAATAGTCAAGCAGGAATTTTGCGACAGACTTCTCTTTGAAATCCCAAAACATTCCTTCTGAAAGTCCGCTGACGGTAGTTTTGATTTCGCCGGTGAGTTTCATGGCGATATAGTCGCCCGGAAGCATGATTTTGTATATCTTGGAATAAATATCCGGTTCGTTTTCTTTGACCCATTTGAGTTTTGAAGCGGTAAAATTGCCCGGCGAGTTCAACAAATGGCTCAAACAGTGTTCCGTACCGATTTCTTGAAGGGCTTTTGCACCGATGCCTGCCGCACGGCTGTCGCACCATATAATAGCCGGACGGAGAACTTTCTGATTGCTGTCAACGGCAACCAAACCGTGCATCTGGTATGAAATACCGATCGCTTTAATATCAGAAACACTTACGCATGAAGTTCTCAAAACCTCAGCCAAAGCCATTTTGGCATTTTCCCACCAAAGTTGCGGGTCCTGCTCTGCCCAGCCCGCTTTTTCGGCCGTTATCTTCATTTCCTGTTTAGGATAATAAGCCGAAGCCTCGCATCTTCCCGATTCGGACTCCACCAAAGATACCTTTACAGATGAACTGCCGATGTCAAAACCTAATAAATACATTGATTATTAATATTTTAAAGTTAATTGTTCTGTGCTGTTGTGTGCTGCAAATTTATAACGTTGTTTTTTAATAAACAAAAGTTTTTTGAAGTTTTTTTAATATTTTTTTTAATACGCTAATAATCAAAGGGTTTTAATAATTCACAATGTCTTAATATTGCTGAACCTTATTTTTTACTAATTTTGCGCCTGAGAAAAAACATAAACGTATACAATATGTCCACACAAAACAACGCCCCTAACGAAATGGGGACAGCCAACATAGGCAAACTGCTTATAAGTTACGCTCTTCCCTCAATAGCGGCGCAAATGATTTCAAGCATTTACAACGTCGTAGACAGCATTTTTATAGGTCGGGGCGTAGAACCTTTGGCAATAGCAGGTTTCGGGATAACGCTACCTTTGATGAATTTAGCGGCGGCATTTGGCTCGCTCGTAGGCGCGGGCGGAGGAACGTTAATCTCCATAAAACTCGGACAAAAAGACAAGGACGGCGCAAACCACGTCCTGGGCAACGTCGTGGTTTTGAACATCATAATCGGACTTTCAGTCATGCTTTTCGGACTTTTGTTTATGGACAAAATTCTTGTGCTGTTCGGCGCAAGCGACGACACTATATCTTTTGCAAGGGATTTTATGGAAGTGATACTCTACGGAAACGTAATCACGCACCTTTATTTCGGACTTTTGTGCGCCGTAAGAAGTTGCGGCTTTCCCAAAAAAGCAATGACGATAACAATGCTTTCGGTTGTTGTCAATATTATATTGTGTCCTGTTTTTATTTTCTGGCTCGGACTCGGAATACGCGGCGCGGCTCTTGCGACAATTATCGCGCAGAGTTTCGGACTCTCGGTTTTAATCCGTCATTTTGCCGACAAGAACAAATATATCAGTTTTCACAGAAGATTCTTAAAACTCAAAAACGACATTGTAAAAGGCATTGTATCAGTGGGTTTAAGCCCGTTTATGATGAATATATGCGCTTGTGTTGTGGTGATAATCATCAACAATCAACTCAAAACCTACGGCAACGATTACGCTATCGGCGCATACGGCATTGTCAACAAAATGCTGATGCTCTTTGCCATGCTCGTTTTGGGTCTCAATCAGGGAATGCAGCCGATTGCAGGTTACAATTACGGCGCAAAAAAATACGGCAGAGTAACAGAAGTTTTTAAAAAGACCGTAATTTACGCCACGATGGTAATGATTGGCGCGTTTATCCTTTGCGAATGTTTTCCGCACGCTATATGTTCGGTTTTTACTGATGACGAAGAAATGACGGACATCTCAGCCAACGCAATGAGAATCATGATTTTTGCTTTTCCGATTGTAGGTTTTCAGATGGTAACCTCCAACTTCTTTCAAAGCATCGGAAAAGCGGTAACGGCGGCTGTGCTTTCAACGACAAGACAATTGCTGTTTTTGCTGCCTTCGCTGCTGATTCTGCCGAAATTTTTCGGTCTTGACGGCGTTTGGTATTCACTGCCGGTTTCCGATGTCATCAGCACCGTACTCGCAGTACTTCTATTGACAAAAGAATACAAAAAGTTGAAAGCAGCGGCATAAAAAAATTTTAGATTGATTTTTTTTTGTTACCTTTGCGGCAAAACAATTTTGCAAAAATGAAAGAAACTTTTCTCACAATAAACAACGTTATAATGATGTTAAGTGTCCTAAGCCGTGAGGACAAAATCATCATAGCCGAAAACCTTTTGAAACAGGCGGAAAATCCTGATAATGAAGATTTCATAATGCCTTATTCAAAAGAGGAACTTTTGGCGCGTGCAGAAAAAGGCAGACGGCAAATTGAAAACGGAGAGTATTATACAAGCGACGAAGTTTTCAAAATAATTGAAGAACGGTACGAAACGGCGGAGGCAGTATAATTGTTTATTACATTAGCGAAAATAATGTAGTTGAAGTTGCCGATTTTTGGGATATGCGCAGAAGTCCGGAAACTTTATCCGAAAGGTTATCCTAAAACAGCGAAAATTTACGTAAAAAATATATGACACCAAAAGTAGTTATCAGCATAGGCAGACAGTTTGGCAGCGGGGGACGGATTCTCGGAAGCACCCTCGCCAAACGTTTCGACATGAAATTTTACGACAACGAAATAATAACCGAGGCCGCTAAACAAAGCGGTTTCGACGAAAAACTCATTTTAGAAAAAGACGAAAAACCTGTTCAAAGTACGTTTTTTGCAAACATTCAGCACGTTATCAGCGGCAACGATTCGGCAATTAGCGACGAAAACATTTTTAAAATTCAGTCGCAGGCAATCCGCAAAGTAGCCGCCGAAAGCAACTGCGTTATCATGGGACGCTGCTCCGACTACGTTTTGAGAGATTATCCCTATTGTCTGAGCGTGTTTTTCTCTTCGCCGTTAGAAGACAGAATCCAGAGAGTCTGCGAACGCTGCAACATCAACGACAGAGAAAAAGCACGCCAACTGATTGAAAAAGAAGACAGTATGCGGGCAAAATATTACAACTATTTCACCGGCAAAATCTGGGGAGACGCCAAAAGTTATCATTTTTGCATTGACGTTTCGCTCCTCGGTCTTGAACGCACGGCAGATTTCGTCTGCAAACTTTTAAAAACCAAATTCGGTGATTTATTAACTGACAAATACGCAATTTACGAATAATATGAACAGTTTTAAGACAATAATAAAATATCTCGCACCTTTCAAAAAGTACGCATTTCTTAATATCGTGCTGAACGCTCTCGGAACTTTGTTTTCGCTGTTCAGTTTTACGATGTTCATACCGTTTTTGGACACGCTGTTCAGCACCAACAGCGGCGTTGTAAACGATCCGGGGGCTTTTGAATGGAGTTACAAAAGTTTTATGGCGCACTTCAATTATTTAGTGTATCAAATAGGACAAGAACACGGAAAATTTCAAGCACTATTGTTTTTGGGCGGGGCGGTACTTTTCGGCGCGTTTTTCAGAAACTTTTTTATGTACATGGGAAGTTTCTTTATGGCTCCTATCAGCAACGGTACGGTTATGCAGTTTCAAAGGAGAATTTACAACAAAATCCTTGACCTGCCGCTGCGGTATTTTTCCGAATCTAAGAAAGGCGACATCCTGAGCCGCTTTACCTCTGACGTTCAAGAAATCAGGGCAAGTATATCCGGCAGTCTTGACATGCTTTTCAAAGACCCGATACAGATTGTCGTTTTTCTGAGTTACATGATTTATACGAGTTGGGAACTGACCTGCGTGTCGTTTCTTGTGCTGCCGCTCATCGCTGTTATAATCGGCAAAATCGGAAAAAGCCTTAAAGATACCTCCGGCAAAGGTCAGGCGGCAGCCGGCGAAATGCTCACGATAACCGAAGAGACTCTCGGCGGACTGCGCATCATAAAGGCTTTTGTGGCAGAAAACAAAATGAAAGAACGTTTCAAAAAAATCAACGACAAAGTTTACCGTCTTCAAAACAGAATTATGAGAAAACATTCTTTGTCGTCGCCGCTGAGCGAATTTTTGGGGATTTTGGCGTTCACGTTCATTTTGGTAATCGGCGGATATTTGATTCTCGTAAAAGGCGACAATACTTTCACATCATCGGAATTTATCGCTTATTTGGTGGTTTTTACACAGATTCTTAACCCCGCAAAAGATTTGGCACGGACTTACAACACCATCCAAAAAGGTATGGCTTCGCTTGACCGCGTTAACGCAATTTTGGAAGAAAAAATGAACGTTCCCGAAATTGAAAACCCGGTCAGAATCAATGATTTCAAAGAAGCAATCGAGTTCAAAAACGTATCGTTTAAATACGCCGAAAAATATGTGCTAAAAAATATAAATCTGACAATTAAAAAAGGTCAAACGGTGGCTCTTGTGGGACAATCGGGCTCAGGAAAATCAACTTTGGTAGACCTTTTACCGAGGTTTTGGGACGTTCAGGAAGGCGAGATTTTAATCGACGGCATCAACATAAAAGATTATAAGTTGACGGATTTGCGCACTCTGATGGGCAACGTAAACCAAGAGTCGATTTTGTTTAACGACACGATTGCAAACAACATTTCGTTCGGCGTTGAAAAGGCTGAAATTCCGGCGATAGAAGACGCGGCAAAAGTTGCAAACGCTCTGGACTTTATCAGGGAAAAAGACGGCGGCTTTGATTACATCGTCGGCGACCGCGGCGGCAAACTCTCAGGCGGTCAGCGTCAAAGGCTTTCAATAGCACGCGCCGTGTTGAAAAATCCGCCGATAATGATTCTTGACGAGGCAACCTCCGCGCTTGACACCGAAAGCGAAAAACTCGTTCAGGAAGCCTTGACGAACCTTATGAAAAACCGTACGTCAATAGTTATCGCGCACAGACTTTCAACAATCAAAAATGCGGATTTGATTTGCGTTTTAAGCGACGGCGAAATAGTGGAGCAAGGCAAACACGAAGAACTTCTGCTCCAAAACGGAACTTACAAAAAACTCTGCGATTTACAGACGTTTTAACAAAAAAATTCTTAAAAACATGGCGCGTTTAGGTCAGTTTATAAGGTATTGTTTTGAAGAAAAACCGCTGCTTTTTTGTATGTGGACGGCTCTGGTGCTGCGTATGCTTGCAGTGGTTTTTTCACAGGGAATAGCCTTCGGTTTCGACCATTACGTCTACATAGAAAACGCGCAAAACATTGTTTCGGGAAGTTTGACTTTTCCGGATTTGTCTCAGGACATGGAATACGAAAGTTTTTCAAGACACGGTTACAGCCTTATATACCTCATCGGAAACACAGGGATTTTTTACGTTCTTGAATTTTTCAACATTTTTGACCCAAGGGGCAAAATGTTTATTTTAAGACTTTTTCATGCGCTGATTTCGCTGTACGTGATTTATTACAGTTACCGCTTGGCATACAGGCTCGCAAACAGAAAGGCGGCTTTGGCGGTGGGACTTATGGCTGCCTCGCTGTGGTTTATCCCGTTTCTCAGCGTAAAATCCCTGCCTGAAAACATTTCGGCGATTTTTATCTTGGCGGGAATTTACAGGTTTGCAAAAACCAACAAACGAAACTACAAATACGGCGACGATTTGTTTGTCGGTCTGCTTTTGGGCTGCTCGTCGGCGTTTTGTCTGAACTCGCTGTTCTTTGTCGCGGGATTTGTTGTTGTAGTTGGACTGCTCTCCGGAAAACGCCGGTCGCTGCTGCTAATGTTGGGCGCGGCGATTTCGGTTTTTGCCAACGAAGGCATTGTCAACACTATATGTTTAGGAACACCTTTTTATATAATAAGAGAATATTTTTCGGCGGTTTTTGAAGGCAGCCTTACAACTCACGGTGCAAAAACGATTTATATGTACATTTCTATTTTGGCGTTAATGATGCCGTTTCCGTGGGGAATTTTAGCAATGATAGGTTACATAAAATCATGGAAAAGAACTTTTTTGCTCTTTTTCCCCGTAACGTTTTATATTGTAATGTGTTATCTTCTGCCGTACAAAGGCGAACAGTTTATTCTGCCGATAATGCCGCTTTTCTTTATAATCTGTCTTGCGGGCTGGTACAGGTATTGGGGAAATTCAAGGTTCTGGGTCTCAAAACCAAGGCTGAGATACTGGATTACGACATTGTTTTTTATTGTCAACACTCCTGTTTTGCTGTTGACGTGTTTTGCCTTTGTAAGAAAGCCACAAGTAGAAACCATGATTTACCTTTCGCACTACAAAAACGACATTTCGTCAATAATGGTTGAAAACTCCACGCTCTCAAACTGCAAATCGCTGCCGCTGTTTTATCTCGGCAAAAACGTCCCTGTCTTTCTTCTTAACAAACGCGAAGAAGAGCTAGACGCGTCAATTTATTACTGCACTGAAAAAGTCTCGTTCTACGAAAAAGAACTCTACACCGAAAAATATTTTCTTCACTGCAAAAAAGAGCATATACCTCAGTTTGTAGTTTTTTACGGTTCAAAAGACATTCCCGAAAGGCTCGCCAAAATGCGTAAAATTTTCCCGATGATAGTCCATGAAAAAACCATAAAACCGTCATACGCAGACTTACTTATCAACCTCGTTAACTCCGGCAACGAAAACGACGAAATCCAAATATATAGAACGGATTATCAGGAATAAAAAGAGAAATTCTTTCTGTTTTATTTTGTATTTGTAATGCCTATTCGACAGCAAAAATACTCATTATGTATGGAATCTCAAAATTTTTTTAGCCATTTATGTATGGAATCTCAAAGTTTTTTTAACCATTTATGTATGGAATCTCAAAGTTTTTGACAATTCAAAACAGATTTTTGTGGTGCGTGTTTTTTAGACAACCCCACAATACCGTTACACCCCATAAAAAATAATAAAAAAATTAATCTTTTTTTGCAATATTGTTAAAAATTCTTTGTAACTTTCGCCCCGATATTAAAATTGTTAAACATTTAAAAAAGAAAATCAATTATGAAAAACACGCCAACCAAACTTTACAAAATGTTATGGGGGGGGGGGATTTATGTTTACTATTGTTTGCAATAGTAACATTTCTGACTTTCACCTCAGAAATTAACCCTCCGTATTTGTGGCACAAACCGCAAAAAAGTGCTGAAACTCAATCTTTCAGCCCGCTAATCTCTAACATCCAACAAGGAAACAATGATTTCGTTTACGTTTCCGCATTAGAGAAAATTCTAAACTCACCGTTAGATGATTCAAGAGAAGCATACGCCGTTTTTGACAAAGGGACGCTTACATTCTATTTCGACGACAAAAAGCCCGTCAGTGGTGCGTATCCATTTGGCAATGTGTCTGAAAAAAAATCAGAAATAACAAAAGTAGTCTTTCATGAATCATTTTTAGATTATCTACCATCCGATCTGTCTTCTCTATTCGCCGGATACGAGAATCTTAAAGAAATTGTAGATATGGAAAAGTATCTTAACACAACGGATGTTACTAATATGTATGGTATGTTTGCTGCTTGCGAAAGTTTGCTTACGATAAATTTAATGGGTTTTAGCACACAGAATGTAACAGAAAATCGGGCTATGTTTATGGCCTGTGTCAATCTGACCACCATTTTAGTTGACGGGGAGAAGTGGAGTACACAAAGTATTCCGGATTCCTATAACGATAATTTTGTAACTTCACCATTATTCGACTATACACCCAACCTCATCGGCAATGCCGGAACAAAATATAACCACACACACATCGACATAGACTATGCCCACATTGATGAAGGCGAATCTAACCCAGGTTACCTCACTACTGAATCGTACAAAGTATTTTACGACCTTGATGGTGATGGCAAAATTGATGATATTACCACAGTTGATTGGGAAAATGGTGCAACTCCGCCTACTTCATTTGCTATAACAAACACACCCGAACTTCCAATCCCAAATCCTATAAACAAAAAAGGTCTAAAATTCAAAGGTTGGTATGGCACACCTATTACCGGCTTGACCAAGGATAAGCCGCAAACAGATATTTCAATCCCCGCAAATGCGGTGGGCAATAGAATTTATACTGCGGTATGGGAGGAAAAAGCACCCTACGCCGTTTTTGACAACGGTACTCTTACATTTTACTACGACAACAACAAAGCCAACTTTGACGGCGCGTATGGAATGAGAACTACATATAATGACGAATGGTCAGAAGTCGCCTCTGATATTACAAAAGTTGTTTTCGATAAATCGTTTGCAGATTATTATCCCACAAGTTGTGTATGTTGGTTTTTATTGTGCCATAATTTGACGGAAATTCAAGGTATGAAAGAATATCTTAATACTGAAAACGTTACAAATATGAGTGGTATGTTCAGCGGTAAATTCACAGCACTTGACCTCAGTAACTTCAAAACGGAAAAAGTTACAAAAATGGATTATATGTTTGCCAACTGCGAAAATCTTACCACTCTTGATCTGTCATATTTTTCTACAAAAAATGTTACGAATATGGAATACATGTTTCTTAACAGCAACAACCTTCGTACCATTTATGTAGGAGATAATTGGACAACTTCTGCCGTAACGAGCAGCGAAAATATGTTTAACGGTTGTACTGCACTTATCGGCGGCAAAGGCTCGTCAATTAACGAATATGGCATCACCGACGCCACCTACGCCAACATTGACGACCCCGAAAACGGCAAGCCGGGATATTTTACAAAATCAGGCGAACAGCCTTGGGCTCCCGTATCCATCGACCTAACTACGCTTCCCAACAAAACCGAATACAATATCGGCGACAATTTGAATCTTGACGGCGGCGAATTAACCGCCACCTTCCCCGACAACTCAACAAAGACTGCATCACTAAGCAATGCAAAAGTTTCCGGCTTCGACAATACCAAAATCGACGAACAAACAATCACCGTTACTTGGCTCGGCAAGGAAACTTCTTTTACCGTTACTATCAAGGAAGATACAAGGGAAGTTGATTGGGTTGGTACTAATACGGCGATTTTGTTAGGAACTCCGTTTGAAAGTATCTGGATGGATGTTCGTTATAAAAATGGAGATTGGGAACGCAAAACATTTTCTGATTCTCAGGTAAATGTTACAGGATTGAATACTGATGTCGCCGGTGTTCAAAACGTTACTATCACATATCGTGGATGTGTATGGAATGCCACCTTTGAGGTTTACAAGCCAATCGCTTCGTTTGACTTCTCCATTGTGAATACAAATCTTAATCTCAACGCCAACGAGAAACTCTCGGGCTTTGTTACCGTAACAAATGAAGACGGCACGACGTATGAAGTTGATGTCAACCAAATGTCAATAAATATTTACCACGAAACAGAAGGGTATTGGAGTTTGTATGCCATCGACAACGACAACGCATACGACAAGACCCTTGGCGAACACGAGTTTAAGGTAGTCTATCGTAATCACGAGGCTAATTTGAAATACACTTTCTACAATGGCCCAGCCCCTGCCAAACCTTACGTAATCCTTGCTGACAAAACAATCACTTTCTACTCAGGTGAAACAATCCCAGAAGGCGCAATAGAATTACAGCCATCGTATTATTTTAACACACCGTGGGCATGGGGAGACTACGAAACAGTTGTGTTTGATGAATCATTTAAGAACTACAAGCCGACAAGTACGGCAAGTTGGTTCTCAGAATTAGCTTCCCTCAAAGAAATCAAGGGATTAGAAAACCTGAATACCGAAAAGGTAACGGATATGCAATATATGTTCTATTATTGTTCTAATATAGAAAGCCTTGATTTAAGTGGGTTTGATGTTAGCAACGTTACTAATATGGACGCAATGTTTAATTGTTGCGACAATTTGCATACAATCTTTGTGGGCGACAATTGGAATCTCTCAGACTATCTATCAAGCAACAATATGTTTGAGGGTTGTTATTCACTATACGGAGAACAGGGTTCTATGCCTGAATCATACAAAGTATATGACGCATCAATGGCTCGAATCGACGGCGGCGACAATGCGCCCGGCTACTTCACCAAAAAAGGAAACTCCAAGGCAACTGTAACATCTATTGATTTTGCCGTTAACCCTTATTCCG
>JAFXUC010000139.1 GCA_017535325.1 Bacteroidales bacterium
ACATGAGGACATTTGGTCGCCGAATCACAAGAAAAAACAGCCGTACAATTTTATCTGGCGGAATTTATATTTTGACAAAGGTAATTTGTATGTTTTTGACAGAATGTTGTTTCAAGACAAAGGCATTGCAGCGGTTTATAAGTTGAAAAGCGGCAAGGATTATCCGTGGGATTTCAGCGAAATAAAAAACTGCATAAACACGGCAGAAGTTTTAAAAAATTTAACGGCTCTTTCAAGGCGGTTTGTTTTGTCAAACAATTATTGGACGGTGGGGGAATAGAGGTAATGGTACTGATTTTACAGGTACGTGTGTGCTAAAAAACTTTAAATATCATCTTTGTTTCTGGGATTATTTTATATCTTTACCGCAGTAATTTAATACTTAAAATTTTATGCTGATATGAAAAGATTTTTCTCCAAGATACTTGCAGCGGCGGTTTTGAGTGCGGCTGCGGTAAGTGGTTTGAATGTGCAGGCTCAGGAGTTCAAACTCTCAGAGTCGGGCTGTTTTAGAAACTATGGCGTTGACATTGCCGTTTTCGAGGATTATTATCCGGAGGGACATCAGGGCGGTGTTTGTATAATTATGAACGGCAAGCGTATAGCCACCAACGGCGACCTCAGACTCGAACCGACTCCCGGTCAGTGGCAGGGAGTGCCTAAAAAAGTTTCGCGCTTGGTAAGCGGAAATTCAATTACGGCAACTATGTGTTATCCTGACACGAGCCGGCATTTGAGAGGTTTCAATCCGGCTGTCTATCCCGACCTTGCGTTTTATTATCATGTGGAAACCAAGGCGGCGGGAGCCTCTGTCGAAATAACGGTTTCGCTTGACAGCCCTGTTCCGTCAAAATATAAAGACAAAGTCGGGTTCAATCTCGAATTTTTTCCCGGCGAACTTTTCGGACAGCCGTGGATTATGGACTCCAAGACAGGAATTTTTCCTCAGCAGCCCAATGCTCCTTTGAGGACTTTTAAGCCGGGTATTGACTTTAAAGGCAATTTTGAAGGCAAAGACGGCTCTACTGTCAACCTCGAAAAGTTTTTGGGGACGGGATACAGTCCGCTTGTTGCCGATGATATTGTAGCCGAGCCGTATGCCGAGGGCAAAAAGTTTGTGGTCTGTCCCAACGACCCGCTGAAAAAAATCACGGTGGAGTCAGAAACTGAACCGTTACAACTTTACGACGGCAGAATGAACCACAACAACGGCTGGTTTGTTCTCCGCAGCCCTCTGCCCGTAGAGCAGAAAGGCGTAGTTCTTAAATGGAAAATTACACCCAATACCGTTTCAGACTGGATTTACGCTCCCGTTGTTCAGACTTCGCAGATAGGTTATACGAGTTTTCAGCCAAAGCGTGCCGTTATTGAAACCGATGTCCGTGACAGTGCTGTTGCGGAGGTCTGTCTTATAAAAATTACTTCCGAAGGCGAGGAAACGGTTTTGCGTCAGAAGCCCGTCAACTGGGGAAGGTTTTTGAGATACAATTATCTGAGGTTTGACTTTTCAAGCGTTAAGACTCCCGGACTGTACAAGGTTGTTTACAAGGGCAGCGAGTCTGTTGTTTTCAAAATTGACGACGATGTTTATCAGCGCGGCGTATGGCAGCCGGTTATTGAGTATTTTCTGCCGGTTCAGATGTGCCATGTAAGGGTAAACGAAAAATATAAAGTCTGGCACGACGCCTGCCATCTTGACGATGCACTTGTAGCGGAGCGCGGCAACCTTTTTGACGGTTACGACCAAAAAGAGGATTTCCCCGGCATAATTCCGAATGAGAAAAAAAGTATAAATGTCGGC
The DNA here is from genome assembly GCA_017535325.1 of Bacteroidales bacterium. Lineage (GTDB taxonomy): Bacteria > Bacteroidota > Bacteroidia > Bacteroidales > UBA3824 > UBA3824. The sequence goes on from JAFXUC010000139.1 coordinate 1,802, forward strand.
GGGTGGCACGACGCGGGGGATTTTGATCTCAGAGTAGAGTCTCAGGCGGGCGAGTGTTATAACCTTTCGCTTGCCTACGAATGTTTCAAGCCTGAAATCGACGTTACTTCCGTTGACTGGAAAAACCGTGTTGTGGAGATTCATCAGCCTGACGGCAAAAACGACATTCTCCAACAGATAGAAAACGGTGCGTTGACAATTGTGGCGGGTTATAATGCCCTCGGACGGCTTTACAGGGGTATTATTTGTAATTCGCTGCGTCAGTATGTGCTTTTGGGCGATGCTTCGGCTATGACAGACAACATTCCCGGCAACAATGACGACCGCCGCGTTTATACAGAGACAAATCCTTACAGGGAACTTTCAACATCGGCTGCTCTGGCTGCAACTTACCGTACTTTGAAAGGTTTCAACGACACGCTTGCCAGCCGTTGTCTTGAAATTGCCGAAGCGGTTTACCGTCAGAACAAAAATGCGGAGGGCTATGCCGCGTTTTCAAAGTATCAGGCTGACGCGGAACTTTTTATTTCTACCGGCAAAAGGGAATATCTTGACAACATTCTCACTTTGACGGACTCCGTCGGAAAATACATCGGATATTGCGGCTGGTATCTCTCGCGGATAGAGCGTTATTGCAATGCTCAGAAAGACAAAAAATGCAAGGCTTTTTCCAAGGCTTTCCGTGCGGCGTTGCCGGAGTATGCGGCACAACTCAAAATCTCGACTTCTGAAAATCCTTACGGTGTGCCTTACCGTCCAAATATCTGGGGTGCGGGTTGGGATATTCAAGGTTTTGGATTCCGTCATTATTTTCTCACTTCCTGCTATCCTGAAATTTTTTCAAAAGAGCCTGTCTTTGATGCCTTGAATTTTGTTTTGGGCTGTCATCCGGGACTCAACCGCTCGTCGTTTGCCTCCGGAGTCGGCGCAGAGTCTGCGACGGTAGGCTACGGACTCAACCGCAGCGACTGGTCGTATATTCCGGGCGGTGTGATTTCGGGTACAGGGCTTATCCGTCCCGACTTTCCCGAACTTTTGAAGTTTCCGTATCTCTGGCAGCAGACCGAGTATGTAATAGGCGGCGGCTCCTCGCATTATATGTTTTTGGTATTGGCAGCCCAAAAGTTGTCAGGACAGCAATATTTTCCGTCTATCTTTTCCGGTTCAAAATGAATTGAGATATGGGTAGAATTGCCGAATTCCTGTTTGAGTTTTTGTTCGATGTTTGAGGCGTGGCAGTGCGCGTGATAAAGCGAAATGCCGCCGGGAAGACGGAAGTGCATTTCAACGGCTATGCGGCTGCCTATGCGCCGGGTTTTAAGACCGTGAACATCGCTGACCTCAGGCTCGGATTCGGCAATTTTTATTATACGTTCTTCCACGTCGGGCGGAAGGCTTTTTTCCAAAAGTTCGCCGCACGCCTGAGTGATTAATTCAAAGGCGGTTTTAACGATAAGCACGCTGACCAAAACAGCCGCAACGGGATCAAGAACCGCCCATTTTTCGCCTAAAAAAAATGCCGCACCTACTCCCGCCGCCGTTGCCACGGACGAAAAAGCATCCGTTCTGTGATGCCAAGCGTTAGCCACAACAGCCTGAGAGTCAACTTCTTTTCCGACTTTGACGGTAAATCTGTAAGCCCATTCTTTAAGAGCGATACTCATCAAAGCCACAATCAGCGCAACCGCCCCCGGCACAGGCAACTTTTCGCCCATAAACGCATTATAAATGCTGACCGCGCCGTTGTAGAGAATCATCACCCCGACAAAAAAGAGCAGAACGCCGATAAAAGCCGTTGCCAGAGTTTCGTATTTTCCGTGTCCGTAATCGTGGTCTTCGTCCTGAGGTTTTGCGCTGAGTTTTACAAAAGCCATCACCACAAAATCCGTCAAAAAATCCGACAGCGAATGAACGGCGTCGGCAATCATAGCCGCCGAGCCGCCCAAAATTCCGGCGGCAAACTTTGCTAATAACAAAACCACGTTAACAGCACTGCCTTTGAGTGTTACGCGGTAAATCTTTTTTTCACGAATAGAAGAGTCCATAATGAATATTATTTTTCAAAAAATTGTCGCAGAAATTTTAAATTTAACCTTCTACCACTTCTATTTTTACGTCGTGTTTACTTTTGCGTTTGCTCCAACCTATCCCGACGAGAAGAATCTTTTTTGAAAAACCTTTCAACGCTTCGGGGTAGTTCTTGTTTTTAATTTGGTCGATTGCGCCTTGTGCGGATTTTTTGCTTTTGAGTTCAACGACTATTGCAGGACGTGTTGAATTTGGCAGCGGTAAGAAAATCATATCCGCAAAACCCTTTCCCGAAGGCTGTTCGCGGAAAATTTTATAAAACCTTTTTGCGGCGTAATATGCCAGTGTTATGGCACACGCCATTGAATTTTCGTCTTTGTATTTTATGATTGACGAAGCCTCAAAACGGTACTTGTCAAAAGCCTCTGAAATATAGTCAACGTCTTGGTCTATTGTCTTATTAATCAGCGTTAAAGAATCGGTCAAAGCATTTGAAACCTCGCCCCAACCTGCACGCCCGATTGAAAGTCTGAACTCACCTGCGACCTCGGTATTAGGAATCCTTACCGTACAGTCTTCCGGATTATATGAAAGATAGCCGAGATGTGCCAACAAAGTAAGAACATCGTCGCTATTATCTATGTTTTTCATATCGTTACGAAAACTCGTTACCTCTACCGTAACGCTTTCACCGTTAAGCATTTTAATGATTTTTTGCTGAACGGAATCATGGTCGATATTAATGTAATGCTCTATGGTTGTGTACGATGCGGATTTTGACCAATGACTATTGTATTCTCCGTCTTCTGCCGCCAACATAACAGAGTTCGGATTGAACATGTATTTTTCATTGCCGATAATATATCCGTCGTAAGCGTGTTCCATCAATGCCATATTCATATTGAATTTTTGACAGATTACACTAACCTCGTCTTTGGTAAAGCCGTAATATTTAGCGGTTTTTGCAGGACGGATTACGCTGTATTCGTCAAAATTGTTAAGTGCCGACTGCGCCTCTACTTTTATAATCGGCAAAATTCCAGTCATATAAACCAACAGAAAAACATCGTCGGCAGTGTTTGATTTGAACATCGAGCGCAAGAAATTAACGTATTTTTTCTGTGTCTTTTCGTCAATTTCTCTCACTAATTTGTCCCATTCGTCAATAATGAGGATAAAACGGTCGCCGGTTTTATTGTGGATTTCTTCAAGCGCCGTCATTAAAATATTTTTTTCTTTCAGAAACGGATACGATTCTTTTATATCTTTAATGATTTCTTTTTGAGAATCATCCACAACGTTTTTGCCGTCCATTAATGAAAATCTGTTCCAATCAATATAAATTGTCGGATATTTGTTTAAATGCTTTCTATAACTTTCTGACTTTGAAATTTCTAAGTCGTCGAACAAAGCGGCAGAATCAGATTTCCTATCATAATAGGCATAAATCATCTTTGCGGCGACGGATTTCCCGAAACGCCTCGGCCGCGAAACGCAAATATAACGGTGCGAAGTGTCAAGGTTATCGTTTAAAATCTCTATTATACCCGACTTATCGGTGAAATCAGTGTTTTTTATGCTTTTGAAGGCTAAATTGCCTTTGTCAATGAATATGCCCATAGTTGATGAATTTTTATCGTTCGTGCAAAATTATAAAAAAAAACTTTCTTTATTCAAAAATATAAACTTTTTTCCAAAAAGTTTTCCATCTGAAAATATTTTTCTAATTTTGAAAAAAATTTGAAGTGCAGGCCTTCAACTATGTCCGAATTAGAATATAAAGTGAAAACGTTGCCGCTTAGTCCGGGTGTGTATAATTTTTTGGACGAAAACGGAACCGTTATTTATGTCGGTAAAGCAAAAAATCTGAGAAACCGCGTATCGTCGTATTTCCGCGAAAAAAATCAAGTCGGAAAAACGGCTGTATTAGTCCGTCATATCCGCGACGTTCTGCATATCTGCGTCAGCACCGAAACTGACGCACTCTTGCTTGAAAACAAACTGATAAAAAAATTTCAGCCGCGTTACAATATCCTCTTAAAAGACGATAAAACTTATCCGTGGATTTGTATCTCTAACGAGGACTATCCGCGAGTGTTTTTCACCCGCAAAAAAAACACCGACGGCAGTCTGTATTTCGGACCTTACCCCTCAGTCGTAGCGATGAGAAACGTTTTGAACATGTTCAGACGGCTTTTTCGTTTGAGAATCTGCAAAACGCTTATGACGGAAGAACTCGTTAACAAAGGAAAATACGAGGTCTGTTTGGATTACCACATAAAGAATTGTTGCGCACCTTGTATCGGCGAAGTTTCAAAAGAGGAATACGCAAAATATATTTCCACCGTAAAGAAAATTCTTAACGGCAAAACCGCCGACGTACTCAACATGATGCGCTCGCAAATGTCCGCGTTAGCCGAAAAAATGGAGTTTGAAAAGGCTCAGGAAATCAAGGAAAAATACGACGTTTTGGCGGATTACCACGCAAAGAATGTTATTTCCGTAAACATCAACGGCACGGTGGAGGTTTTTTCGCTGTTGTACGACCAAACGGACGATTTTTATTACGTAAATTTTATGAAAGTTTCCGAAAGTTTGATTCTCAGGTCTTTTACGCGGGAGATTAAGGCGCGGGTAGACGAGGACGAAAAAGACGTGCTTTTGACCGCGATGACGGACATTCATTTTTCGGATTTGAACCTCGGCGACAAGGCTGACGAAATTATCCTGCCGTTTGAGACGGATTTCGGTTTCAACGATTTCAAAATCACCGTCCCGAAGTCCGGCGACAAAAAGCAACTTCTTGAATGGTCGGAGCGTAACTGCAAACTTTTTATGGCGGAGCAGCAGAAACAGCATTCGCTCGTTGACCCCGACAAAAGCGTCAACAACCTTATGAAAACCATGCAGAAGGATTTGCAACTTGATGCCGAGCCGAGACATATAGAGTGTTTTGATAACTCCAACATTCAAGGTACGAATCCCGTTTCTTCATGCGTTGTTTTCCGCAACGGCAAACCGTACAAAAGGGATTACAGGCTTTTTAACGTTAAGACCGTTGAAGGACCTGACGATTTTGCAACGATGCGCGAAGTGGTTTTCAGGCGTTATAAAAGGCTCTCGGAAGAGGGAAAACCGTTACCGCAACTCGTCATAGTCGACGGCGGAAAAGGACAGTTAAGATGTGCTTACGAGACGTTAAAAGCACTCGGTCTTTACCCGAAAATAGCGTTAATCGGCATAGCAAAACGTTTGGAGGAGATTTTTTTCCCCGAAGACAACATTCCGCTGTATTTGGACAAGACTTCGCCGACTTTGAAAGTGATTCAGCATTTAAGGGACGAGGCGCACAGGTTTTGCATAACGTTTCACAGAAACAAACGTTCAAAAGGCATGATTCATTCCGTTTTGGAGGACATTGAGGGCGTAGGCGACAAGACGATTGCAAAACTTCTCTCGGCTTTCGGCTCGGTCAACGAGGTTTCCAAGGCAAGTCTTATGGAACTGCAAAAGGTTGTCGATTTGTCAAAGGCGGTAAAAGTGTATGAACATTTTAAAAAGAATGAAAATATTTGAAATAAAAATGAAAATTAAAATTATAGTTTTTTTAGGCTTGATGTTTTGTATGTCGTGTTCCGGACCTCAGCCGGATATACAGATTGACAAGTTTGCGCAGATTGTTTATCAGATGCACAGAACGGACGCAATTGTCGAAATTGCGACACTCGATGACAAAAATCTCCAAAACGATTCTTTGTCGTATTATAACGGGCTTTTTGCCGAGTCGGGAATTACGCGCCGCGAATTTATCGAAGAGATAGAGTGGTATACGCAGCACCCCGACAAGTATAAGGAACTTTACGAAAAGGTTATGAAAATCATCGCAGAAGAAGAGCGTAAAGCCGAAGAAGAGGCTCTTGCCAAGACAAACGCGGAAAAAGACTCCTCTGATATTTGGACAATGAAAAAAGACTGGCATCTGCCTTTGGACGGTGCGACAGACCCGATTGCGTATGAATATTTGGTTACAGCGGCGGGCGTTTACACCCTTTCGGCGGATGTGATTTATTATTCTGACGACAAGACAGTTAATCCGCGCATGACGGTTATTGCAAACTATGAGGACGGTACAAACGATCAAAATGCGTTTTACGGTATTCAGAGAGACGGACAGAAACATTTCATGGAGGTTAAGTTGAAAACCAATCCCGACAAAACTCTTAAAAGTATTTCCGGCTGGGTGCTTGACCATTCTGACGGCACGGAGTCAAAACATATTGACGTTTACGGTATAACGCTAAAATATTCTTTGGAATAATGATTCAGAAAACCCGCGCCATAATTTTGCAGTATTCTAAGTACGGCGACAACAAATTGATTCTCAATACTTTCAGCGAGGATTTCGGCAGACTGTCATTCGCCTTGAAATTACCTGAGGGCAAAAACAAAGCGAATGTTTTGCCGTATTGCCAGCCGCTTTTTCAAAACGAAATCGAATACAGGGGTTCCAATTCGGCGGTAAAAAACATCAAGAGCATTTCTCCCGCCGTCAACTACGCTACGATTCCGAAAAATACCGCCAAAATGTCAGTCGCGATGTTTCTTTCGGAGGTTTTGTTGAAGACTTTGACGTATTCCGAGGCTAACAAAGAACTTTACGGATTTATTTCGACAAGTTTGCTGCTTTTGGACGACAAAGACTACAAAGGCAGAAATTTTCACCTGAAATTCCTCATGCAGTTGTCGAAGTATGTCGGATTTTTTCCTTTTAACAGGTATTCGCAGCAAACGCCGTGTTTTGACATTGCAAAATCCAAGTTTTGTCAGGACATTGCGGGCAGTCCGCATTTTATCCGCGAGCCGTATTCAAAGATTTTCAGCGACATTCTTGACAATGACATTTTGTCATGCGAGGAGATTCCGCTGAACGGTGCGGCGAGAAGTTTTCTGCTTGAAAAAATTTTGGATTATTACCGTTACAGATTCGACAGTCTCCACGACATCAGGAGTTTGGAAATCTTGCAGGCGGTTTTTCATAATTCATAATTCACAATTCATAATTCACAATTAAAAAGTTAACAAAATGAACAAAATCAGTAATTTGGTAATCGGTCAGGGCATAGGTCCTGTAAAATTTTTGATGGGTGAAGACGAAGTGGTTTCGCTTATAGGCAAGCCGGATTCGAGGGAAACGGAAGACGAAGACGGCGAAAAAGTTTTAACGCTGTTTTACGACACAATCGAGACGGATTTTGTCTTTGAGGAAACCGAAGACGGAAATTTTGCGCTTTCGTCTCTGCTTTGCACCTCGGAAGATTTGACGCTCGACAACAAAATCCGTTACGGGGCAAGCGAAGAAGACTTTTTGAAATACACAAAATCGTTGAAAGCCGCCGACCCGGAAACAGAAACGGACGAGAATTCCGGTGAAAAATTCCTTTATTTTGAAGATTTGGGACTTTTGGCGATTTTTACAGAGGGAAAACTTTCGGGGCTCCAAATCGAGTATTGGGACGACGAAGACGATGAATAAAAACTTTAAATTAAACGTTATAAGAAAATGAAAACAAAGAAAATATGTATAGCCGGAATTATTGCCGCATCGCTCTTTTTGGTCTCTTTCACCAAGGACGACGGTGATGATTTTGAATTGGTGAAAAGTCTGGAAATTTTTCATACTTTAATGAGGGACATAAGGATTTTGTATGTTGACGAGACTTCGAGCGGCGAACTTGTCTCCACTGCGATGGACGAAATGCTGAAACATCTTGACCCTTACACCGTTTATTATCCCGAATCTTTGGTTGAGGACGTTATGTTTATGAACACTGGCGAATATGCGGGCATCGGCATAGATTTGGAGAAACTTTCGGGCGTTTATAAAGTTGTTGAAGTAGGCGAGGGGAGTCCTGCCGACAAAGCGGGTCTTTTAATCGGCGACGAAATTCTTAAAATCGGCGGCACGGAGATTACCCCAAAAAGCAACGACGAAATTTCACTATTAATAAAAGGTGAGCCCGGCACTCAGGTTTCGATAACTTACCGAAGAGACTCTCAGGAAAAGAGCGTCAATATTAAGCGTGCCATGATAAAAGAAAAAAACATTCCTTATTTCGGAAAAATAGATTCCAAGACCGGTTATATAAATTTGTCGGGATTTACGGAAAATTGTTCAAAGGAGTTTAAATCGGCTTTCCTGAAACTCAAAAACGAAGACAAAATTGAGAATCTCGTCATTGACCTGCGTTATAATCCGGGCGGACTGCTGATAGAGGCAGTCAACATCGTAAACCTGTTTGTAGACAAGGGCGAAAAAATCGTGGAGATGAAAGGCAGGGTTGAGCAGTGGAACAAAGTTTTTAAGGCAGAAAACAATCCCGTTGACACAAAAATGCCTGTCGTGGTTTTGGTGAACGGAAATTCGGCGTCGGCTTCCGAAATTGTTTCGGGTGCGCTTCAAGATTTGGACAGAGCGGTTATTGTCGGCGAAAAAACTTTCGGCAAAGGATTAGTGCAGACAACAAAGGATTTGGTCTATAATTCCAAACTGAAAATTACGACGGCAAAATATTATATTCCGTCGGGCAGGTGTATTCAAAAACTTGATTACTCTCACAAAGATTCAAAAGGCAACGCAACTCAGATTGCAGAATCGCAGTTTAAGACTTTTACGACCAAAAACGGACGCAAGGTCAAAGACGCGGGCGGAATCATGCCCGATATTTCCGTAGGACGCGACACTTTGTCTGAAATTGTGGAAAACTTGGTTGCAAGCAATCTAATTTTTGATTATGCGACTAAATACAGAAGGGAACATGCTTCTATTGCCAAGCCTGAGGATTTTGTGTTTTCTGATGAAGATTTGGAAAAATTTAAAAATTTTGCCGGTGATAAACTCTTTGATTATCAGAGTGAATCAGACAGGTTAATTAAACTTTTGGATGATGTTTTGAAAAGTAAATCAAATTCTACTGCAATAAAAGAAAACTTAACTTCTTTAAAGTCAGAAGTCAAAAAAATAAAGCAGAGAGAATTTGATAAATATTCCGCTCAGATAAAGAAGACTATTTCTGCGGAAATTATAACGAGATATTATTATCATGAAGGAGTTATCCGTTATAATCTCAAACATGACGACTTTTTGGAGCAGGCAAAAACGGTTTTAAACGATGCAAATCTCTACAAAAAAGTCTTTTTGAATTAGTTAACTAAAAATAGTTGGCATAAATTTTGCATTTAATTTGCTATAAAATTTCAATTAATTTTAATCAAATGCTTGATAATTAATAAGTTGTTTATGGGGCTTGAATTTAGGGCAAAAAAAAACTTTGAAAAAAAATTTTTTAAAGTATTGCTTTATATTAAAAAAGTTTATACATTTGAGCCGTGAAATTTTAGTTCACATTTCAGGCTCATAAACATTATGAAAGCAAATTTGTTGATTATAATAACGATTGTAATTTTAACGGGTGCTTATTGTGTTAATGAATTGCTAACGTTTGATTCTCCTGTGATTAAAATACGTCAGGCAAACGTTATCAACTCATCTAACGGCAAAATGATATGCTACACGATAAACTTGTATTCGCCGTCACAAATCAGTGAGTTTGTTGCAATGCCGAACACCGCAGATGGCGACAAGGATTCGTCGGTGTTGAAAGTGGAATTTAACAGTCATACCCGCAGGGCTACGGTAGTGTATTATTATGCTGTCCCGCAATTAAAACCCGAAAAGGAGATTGAAATAAATTTCTGTCTCAACAACCGTACGGTTATGGCCGCAAATGTAGCGGATGCTAATATTTTTTGAAAAAAAAAGTTGTAATTTTGCAAAGTTTGGCATAATTTTTATTACATTATTTTATGTGTATAAAAATTGTAAAACGTAAAGAATTTTTATATTTTTGCAACGAGATTTATAAAAATTCATTTTAAGCAAAAAACTCTAAGAACCATGATAGAACACATACAGTTAGAACCAAGTGTAGATACCCCGGGTATTGATATGGATCCCTCGACCGGTGTTTGTGAATTTACCGGCAAATCCTTTCCTTCGGACGTAACGGCTTTTTATGCGCCCGTTGTGGAATGGATTCAGGAATACGAGAAAAATCCGTGTCCTAAGACAGTGTTGAATTTGAAACTTGATTATTTCAATACTGCCTCAAGTAAGATTTTGTTGGAAATTTTCACAATGTTTGAAACCCTTTATAAAAACGGCAACGATGTTGTTTTGAACTGGTATTATCCGGACGATGATGAAGATATGCAACAAACGGGTCAGGAATATTCTGAATTGTTGATGCTGCCCTTCAACAAAATCGGATATTCGGTAGTATTTACTTAGAATTTGATTTTATAAAGATATTTTTTTTGTTTTTCCTTGTACGTTTGATTTTTGAGTAGTAAGAGGTTGTCTTAACAAATAAGGCAACCTCTTTTTTTGTTTTGTGAAAAACATTTGTAAACTTCCCCAAAAACATATACTTTTGTAATCGTTTTTTTATTGAATATGAAACTATTGAAAAGCACAACCGTTTTTGCGGGCGCGGCGGCGGTTTTTGCCGCAACCGTTTTTTCGACGGGCGCGCAAAATTTCCAGCCATCGGAATACAAACTTCAAGTGTCCGATACGGGTATTTTGTCAGATAAGGAAAGAGCAAAATCTCCAATACAGTTAAAAGACCCCGCTGTCATAACCACCGAAACAGAATACGATTACAAGTCCGGCGGTTACACCACCAAAACCAAAGTCGGGGACATGGAAATTTCTCGTCCCGAATTTCAGAGCGCAAAAGACCACGACAGTCTCGAATCAAAAAAAGAAATGCGCGGCTACTGGAAACAGCAGATGCAGGAAAATTACAGTCTCGACGGCAAAAACCAGCGTTCAGGACTCGAACGCTATCTTAATCCGAGAATCAACGTAAACATGAGAGGCTTTGACAGAATTTTCGGAACCAACGTCATCGACATAAAACCGCAGGGAAACGTCAGCGTAACCTTCGGCGCGGACATCTCAAAAATCGATAATTACACTTTGCCCAAAAAACAGCGCAACGACGTCTCTTTCGATTTTGACCTCGCAATGCAGGTCGGCGTAACGGGTACTATCGGCGACAAGATGAAAGTCGGCGTCAACTACAACACCGAATCCACTTTTGAGTTTGAAAACCGTCAGAAAGTGGAATACATCGGACATCAGGACGAAATCATTCAGCGCATAGAGTTCGGTAACGTCTCAATGCCGCTTGAAGGAAACCTTATCACCGGAAGCACAACGCTTTTCGGCGTCAAGACAGACCTGAAATTCGGAAAACTCACCGCAACCGCCGTTCTCTCGCAGCAAAAAGGCGAAACCAAAACTATCGAAGTAAACGCCGGAAGCGTCAGCAGCGATTTTTCCATACAGTCGTCCGATTATGAGGCTGACAGACACTTTTTCCTGAACCATTTTTTCAGGGACAACTACGAAAAGGCTCTCCAAAACCTGCCGGTAGTAAATTCGGGAATCGTTGTAACAAACATCGAAGTCTGGGTTACAAACAACAAACTCGCAACCGAAGACGCCAGAAACGTTGCCGCGTTTTTGGACCTTGCCGAACCGGAGCATATTTTTAACACTCAGACAGTAAAATATTCCTCGTCAAAAATTCCGTGCAACACTTCAAATACTCTTTACAACAACCTGATAACCACGTATCAGGGTTTGCGCGACATTAATTCTTTGACAAGCACTTTGAGCGGAAAGTTTCAGTCCGGCTCCGACTATGAAAAAATCGGAAACGCAAGAAAACTTTCTTCTTCGGAGTACAGTTTCAATGCCCAGTTGGGATACATCTCGCTTAACTCCTCGCTCAGAGACGATGAGGTTTTGGCGGTTGCTTACGAATACACTTACAAAGGCAAAACTTACAAGGTCGGCGAATTTTCGTCGGAATTGAACTCCGGTCAGACGCTTATTTTGAAACTTTTGCGCGGAACCTCGTTTTCTCCCGCACTTCCGAACTGGGACTTGATGATGAAAAACGTTTACAATCTCAACGCTTACCAGATTTCAAACGAGGACTTTCTCTTGCAGGTAAAATACCAGTCCGACAAATCGGGAACGCTTGTCAACTATCTGAATGCCGGAGACATAGACGGTGTTATGCTGGTAAAAGTTTTAAACCTTGACAATCTTAATTTTCAAAACAACCGCGCTCCCGACGGCAATTTCGACTTTATTGACGGCGTAACCGTCAACGCGGAAAAAGGCAGAATCATTTTCCCCGTGCTTGAACCTTTCGGCGGATACCTGCGCTCCAAAATCGGCGATGAGGCCGCTTCTGACAAATACTGTTACCAGCAACTTTACGACTCCACAAAAACTGTCGCAAAGCAAAACGCCGAAAAAGACAAATTCTATATCACGGGAAGTTACAAATCGAGTTCGGGCAGCGAAATTTCCCTCGACGCAATGAACATCGAAGAAGGCTCTGTAAAAGTTACAGCCGGCGGTCTCACCCTTACCGAAGGCACTGACTATGTTGTTGATTATCTTTTAGGTACGGTAAAAATTGTCAACGAAAGCATTTTGCAGTCGGGCAACAAAATTTCGGTTTCGGTGGAGAGCAACACCATTTTCAACTCCGCCACCAAAACGATGATGGGAACGCATTTGAATTATCAGTTCAGCGACAATTTCAACGTCGGCGGAACGATTATGCGCCTTTCGGAAAAGACGATGACCAACAAGGTTTCAGTCGGTTACGAGCCTGTCAAAAACACAATTTGGGGCTTGGACGCACGCTATTCAATGCCGTTGCCGTATTTGACAAGGATTATCGACCGCCTTCCGCTTATCTCAACTACCTCGGAATCAAGACTTTCTGTTGAAGGTGAGTTTGCACAGTTGCTGCCCGGACACAGCCGCAGCGTTGACAAGGCGGGAACTTGTTACATCGACGATTTTGAAGCCTCCCAGACCAAAATAGACGTAAAGTCCGTTTCGCGCTGGGTGCTTTCGTCCGCGCCCTCAGGCACGAGAAAATTTCCGGAGGCAGGTCTTAACAATGATTTGCGTTACGGTTACAACCGCGCACTTCTTGCATGGTACAATGTCCTTTCGGATTTGCAGGGAACAAGCGTTTCGGGGTCGGGCATTACGCCGTCTTACATCACAAAAGACGACCAGTCAAACCACTATATCAGAGCGGTTTACGAAAAAGAAATTTTCCCTAACGCCCAGTCCGTCAGCGGAATTTCCACGCAGTTAACAGTCTTAAACCTCGCTTATTATCCATCGGAGAGGGGACCTTATAACTTTGACGTTCAGGGACTTGACGAAAACGGTTACTTAAAAAATCCCGAAAACCGTTGGGGCGGTATTATGCGCGAAATGACCACGACCGACTTTGAATCCTCAAACATCGAATACCTTGAATTTTGGATGTTAGACCCGTTCATTTACGAAAAAGACGGCATGGGCGCAGACCTTTATTTCAACCTCGGACACGTTTCTGAGGACATTTTGAAGGACGGCAGAAAGAGTTTTGAAAACGGTATTCCTTTTCCGATGGACGAGAGTTTCATCGACTCTACGGCTTGGGGACGGGTTTCAAACAAGACGTTTTTAGTCAACGCCTTTGACAACACAAACGGCGCGAAAGAGGCTCAGGATTTGGGTTTTGACGGTTTGGACGATGTTCAGGAGCGCAGTTTTTTTACCAAGTATCTTGACGATTTGGCAAACAAGTACGGCACAAATTCCGTGGCTTATCAAAACGCTTACAACGACCCCGCCGCCGACAATTTTCACTATTTCCGGGGCGGCGATTATGACGAGCAACGGCTCTCGATTGAGGAGCGTTACAAGCATTACAACGGTACAGAGGGCAACTCGTCCGATAAGAGCGGCACTTCGGCTTACTCTACTGTAAAAGACCGTTACCCCGATGTTGAGGACATCAACCTCGACAACACTTTGAGCGAAACCGAATCCTACTATCAATATAAAGTGCATATTTCGCCGGGCGGCATGCAGGTCGGTCAAAACTACATTACCGACATCGTTGAAAGCAATGTCAAGACGGTAAACGGCGAAAGCGAAACCGTAAAATGGTATCAGTTCAAAATTCCGGTTTACCAGCCGGATTCGGTTGTAGGTACGATTTCGGATTTTAAGTCGATACGTTTTATGAGAATGTATCTGACAAACGCCAAGAAAAACATTATTCTGCGTTTTGCTGAGATGAACCTTCTCCGCGGCGACTGGCGCAAATACACCGCTTCGATGACCTCAGCCGGCGAAATCCTGACAGACCGTCAGATAAACGACGGCGTGCTTGACATTACAAACGTCGGTTTGGAGGAAAACGGTTCCAAAACGCCTGTCAATTATCTTTTGCCGCCCTCAATCAGCCGCGAGAGGGACTACGAAACCAATCAGGTTATTGAGCAGGACGAAAAGTCTATGTGTCTGCAAGTCAAAACCCTTCCTGACGGTCAGGCGGTGGCGGCTTACAAAACCGCAATTTTGGATCTCCGTCAGTACAAAAAGTTGAAAATGTTTGTCCACTGCGAAGAAACTCCGGGCGCAATCCTTAACGACAGGGATTTGAGAATTTTTGTCCGTCTCGGCAGCGACTACAAAGAAAACTATTACGAATACGAAATTCCGCTTTATGTTACGCCAGCCGGTTATTATCCCGACGACGACAACGGAAGGCTTTCTGTCTGGCCGGAAAGAAACAACGTTGAGATAGTTTTTGAAAAACTTCAACTTGTCAAGCAGCAGAGAAACAACGATTTGAGAGCGGCGGGTTCAACCTATTCGTTAACAATGCCTTATACTTCGCAACTTGACGACGGCAGCCGCATAACGGTTATGGGCAGTCCTAATATTTCCAATATCAAGACGATTATGATTGGTGTCAGAAACCCGTCAATGACCGAAAACACCGAGGAAGACGACGGCATGGACAAGAGTGCGGAAATCTGGGTCAACGAACTCAGGCTCACCGACTTCAACGAAGACGGCGGCTGGGCGGCGCGTGCTAAAATGGAATTGCAGTTGGCGGATTTGGCAACGGTTACGGTTTCGGGTTACACTCACACGCCCGGTTTCGGAAGCATCGAAAAACGTGTTTCGGAGCGTCATCAGGAGACGGTTTACCAGTATGATTTTTCGACGCTGTTTCAGGTCGGAAAGTTTTTCAATCCCGATTACAACGTCAGAATGCCGCTCTATTTCGGCTATTCAGAAAACTACGAACTCCCGAAATACAACCCGCTTGACCCCGACATCGAACTTGACGTTACGCTCAAAGACCCGAAACTCTCAAAAGCCGAAAAAGACGATGTCCGCGACCGCAGCATCACTTACGAAAAGCGTAAAAGCATTAATATGACCAATATTCATATTGAAGGCCGCAGCGAAGAGGCAAAAGAGACCGCCCGTATGGAAAAAGAACTGAAAAACAATCCCGACGGCAAAACCGGCGATAAGAAACAGCCGAAAAAACAAAAGCAGAAACCGTTTTACCATGTGTCAAACTTTACGGCGGGCATAGCGTATTCGGAATATTTTACGCACAATTCAACGATAAAATCGCAACTCGAAAGAATGTTGCAGTCGTCGGTGGAATACAATTACACGTACAATCCGAAGAATTACCGTCCGCTGTCAAAGGTAAAATTTCTGCACAACAAGAATTTTGAGTTGATAAGGGATTTCAACTTTTATCTTCTTCCGACGATGGTTTCGGTCAACGCCAACATCAACCGCAATTATTCCGCCGTCGAGTACAGAAACATCGACAATCAGGCGGTGTTTTTAACGCCGTCTTATCAAAAGGAGTTTATGTGGCAGCGCAATTACGAGGTGCGTTACAAATTGTCGCAGAATTTGAAATTTTCGCTTTCGGCGCACACTTCGGCGCAGGTTGACCCCGACGGACGGCTTGACAACACCGATTTGGAAGAGGTTCAGAGAAAGCGCGACACATTGTTTATGAAAATTTTTGACTGGGGACACAACACGGATTACCGTCAGAATATGAAATTTGACTGGCAGGTGCCGGTTTCAAAAATTCCGGGTCTGAGGTGGACAAACGTAAACGCTGTTTACAATGCCGACTATCACTGGGAAGACGGAAACGAGCCTGTTGAAGGCGGGGACGAACTCGGTCAGAAATACACAATCTATCACGGCAACAAAATCAACAATTCGGGAATCCTTACCTTGAACTGCAACCTCAGTTTTGAGCGTGTTTACAAAAACGTGCCGTATTTCAAGACCGTCATGGGGCGTTTCGGCAGGGACGGCAGAAAAAACGCCTCAAACGAAAAACGCGAAGTTGTTTATCAGAAAGGCAATCTGAGGTTTTTCAAAAACAAGGAGCGCAACATCGTTCACTCGCTCGGCACAACGGAAGTCGAGGTCGAGGTTTTGGATTATGACGGCAAAAAAATTGACGGCGATGTTCAGATTGTTGACAAAAACAAAGTGAAGTTTACAGCCGCGGACGATTACGCAAACTGCTCGGTAAAAGTTACGGGCAAAAAACCTGTCAGCGATTCGCCGCTTCTTGTGATTTCGGATTATGCCCTGATGTCGTTGTTTTCAGTCCGCAGCGTGTCGGTTTCGTACAAAAACCAGCGTGCAAACACCACAACGGGTTATCTTTCAGGCACAAAAATTCTCGGAATGGAAAATTATGCGGGAGCGGTTGCGCCGGGTTTTGCTTACATAATGGCGTTGAACGGCGAGGATTTTCATTACCGCGCAACCGAAAAATCATGGCTTGTAAAGGATTCAACGCTGATGGACCCCGTTTTGTATACAAGAGGCAATAACATCGGCGTAAGAGTGGCTGTGGAGCCGGTAAACACTTTCAGAATAGACGTCAACTTTGACCGTACAATGCTTTATAATACGGAAGATTATTTCTGCTGGACGGGCGGCGACAACTGGGAGACTACTTCGCGTGTAAAAACGGGAAACTACCGCGCCTCGTTCAACATGATAAAAACGGCGTTCAAAAAAGTCGGTTCGGATTATTCTTTGGAGACTTATTCCAAGTTTTTGGAATCGCGTCTTACGATAGCAGACCGTCAGGCTGAGCGGCGTGCCTCAAACACTTCGCTTTATACGCCTTCAAAAGACGAAGACGGCGTGCCTGAGGGTTATTCTCTGACACATCAGGACGTGTTGCTGCCGGCGTTTTTGGCGGCGTATTCCGGCATCAGCCCCGAAAAGATTTCGCTTGATCCGTTTTTGAAATTTCCGCTTCCTAATTGGCGAATCAATTACAAAGGTTTCGGCAATATTGCCTTGTTGAAGGATTACGTCAGGTCGGCAATGCTGACACACGCTTATACTTGTACTTACTCGGTTTCTAATTTTAAAAACAACGCAAATTATTCGTTTGAACAGGAGGATATTTACGGACAGAGTTTTGTGCGTTATGATGTCAACAACCTCTTTATTCCGCAGTACGAAATCGGGTCTGTAACTTTGGAGGAGAGGTTCAATCCGCTTTTCGGAGTTGATGTTTCGTGGGTTAACATGCTGAGTACAAAACTCGAATACCGCCGTACAAGGCTTATGACCTTAGCGTTTGCAAACTCGCAGATAACCGAGGCTTACAAAAAGGAATGGGTTATAGGTCTTGGTTACAAATTTGCGCAGTTGCCTTTCAACATACGCACCTCGTCGGGTTCAAAACGTTTGAAATCGGATTTGGATTTGCGGACGGATTTTGTAATCAACAACGACAAGACGATTTTGCGTGAAATTGAGGACTTGTACAACGAGATTTCGGCAGGTCAGAGGAGTTATTCCATAAGGACAACGGCAGACTATCAACTCTCGCAGCGTTTGAAACTTCAACTTTATTACAACCACAACATTTCAAACCCGCTGATTTCAACGAGTTACCGAACTTCCAACATCAAGTTCGGTTTTACGCTGACGATGGGACTGGATTAAAAAAAAGTTAAAAAAATGTTTTTTTTCAAAAAAAAAATTTTTACCTTTGGAAAGTCAAAATTAAACATCATTTTGTGGAAATGGAAAACATGGATTTACTGGAAGAGCAAAAAATAGAACAACCAAATAATAAAGTAGAAACAGAGCCGGTCTGCGTAAACAAAGACCGTCCTGTGTATTTTTCGTATGCCCGTAATGACAGCAAAAATCCTGACTGGCAGCACATTTCGGATTGCGTGGAAAAATTGTTGGAGACTTTCAGAAAAGAAAATATTGAATATAAAATAGATGTTGCAGACCTTGGCGCAGGCAACAGAATTTCTGATTTTGAAAAGGAAATCGGCTTTAAGAGCGAAATAGTTGTTTTGGTTTTTTCAGACAAGTATTTCCGCTCTATGCATTGTATGTACGAGTTTGTGCAGATAAAAAAATCTCTTGCCGCATATCCCGACAAAAAACTTTTGTGTATTAAGAGCGGGCAGTTCAGTCTTTCTGACATTGATTACATAATGCAACTTGAACAATATTGGGGAGACAAAAAGCAGGAGTGTGAAAGAATAGAATATCACCGTTTGCGTTCGCTTTCAGAGACCGAGCGTTCTGCCAAGGACAACGGTTTTTATATGGACGACGTACGGGATTTGTATTCGTTTTTTAGCGCAATCAACTATACAACTTCCGACATCAACGATTGGAGTTGTTTTACAAACGAAATTAAGAAATATTACGCCAACAAGCCGAAACCTAATTTGCCTGACCCTATTCAAAACCTTTATAATCACCCGCAACAACAGCAGAGGGGTGTTCAACAGCAGCCTGAGAGGGTTGTTCAACAGCAGGCTATGAAGCAGCCGGTACAGCCGCCTGTTATGCGGCCGCAGCCGACGGCAACTCCGAGAGTAAACAATGCAGTGTCTTATTCAGCACCGCAGACTCAGCAGGTTAAAAAGGGTTTTTTAAGCACTATTCCTTTGAAATATAAAATAATCGGCGGTATTGTGCTGTTTATATCTTTATTGAATACCTGTGGTGCTTGTCTTGATGATGATACGCAATCACAAACTAAGCAGTATAAGCAGGAATATTACGACAATTACTCCGATTATGATGACGAACCGGAAAATGTTAATATCAATCAAACCCGAAGATATGAAGATTATAACTTCGATGATGGATATTAAATTCAGAATAATAAGATTCAACAAAAAATTATTTTACATTTCTCAGTGCAAATTTGATAATGTCTTCGGCAGACATTTTCGGGTTTTGTTTTAATGCCGCGTCTGCGCCTTTTTCCGCCTGCGCTTTCGGATAGCCGAGCATGATGAGAGCCGAAACCGCCTCTTCACGCTGCTGGGAATTGACTGCCGTGATTGCTGACGCGGCAGAAATATCCGAAATGCCGAGTTTTTGGATTTTGTCTTTTAGGTCTATGACAAGCCTTTGTGCGGTTTTTGCGCCGATGCCTTTTACCCGTGAAATCATTTTGGAATCTTCCCTCGAAACCGCGCTTTGCAGTTCGCCGACAGACATTGACGAGAGTATGACACGCGCCGTGTTCGGTCCTATTCCCGAAACGTCCAAAAGCATTTTGAAAACCTCTCTTTCTGTTTTGTCAAAAAATCCGAAAAGCGTCTGGGAATCTTCCCTTTGAATGTGGTAAACGAAAAGTTTGCATTCTTTTTTGCCTTCTATTTCAGAAAACGTCGAAAGCGATATGTTAATCAGCCAGCCCACGCCGTCTTTGGTCTCTATAACAGCGTAGGACGGCGTCAAATCCGTCAAAAGTCCGGTAATGTATTCGTACATAATTTCCTTGTTTTATAATTTTGCGTTACAAAAATATAAAAAACACGGCATTTAAGCAAACAAATCGTCAAGCGTTATGAGGTTTTGAACCGAAAAGCGGTAAATGCCGTCGCTTATTCCGTATGGCGTAACCATCACAAAATGAGGACTTTTGTTTGTTTTGGAAACGCTGACAAACCTCGTGCTTTTGTGCCGTAAATTTTCATCGTCTTGCTTTGTGATTTCGTATTTGCCGGTAGAAAACTTCATTTCGCAAAGGTTTACAACGTTGTCTGCCCTGTCAATGACCATGTCAATTTGTGCGCCTTCGGAGTTTTCGTCGCCTTTTGTCTGCCATGAATATACTTTTGTAGAAACTCCTGAAATGCCGAGAGCCGCCTTTATCTGTTTTATGTGTGCAAAACAGACCCTTTCAAAAGCCAGACCCTGCCAGGAGTTTCTAAGCGGAGTGTTGGTGTTAACAGTCCAAAAATTTTCCGTGCCTGAATCGGAGTTTAAAATAAACTTGTAATAAAACAAAGTATAATTGTCTGTTAATTGAAACAGGTATTTGCTTCGCTTAATCCCCGAAAGATTATATTTGCGTATAAACCCGCAGTTTTCCAAATCTTCCAAAATCCTTGTCAGTTGTCCGCTGCTTGAAATTCCGGGTTCAGAGACAAGTTCTTCGCGGGTCATTCCGGATTTTTTTGTTCCCAAAACCGAAACGATTTTCATATACGGTTCGGAATTTTTGAAAAGCGAATTGTAAAGTTCGTTGTATTCGTAACGGAGTTTGCCTTTTTCGCTGAAAAACAGATTGTCAATATTTTGTGAAATGCTGTATTCCCTGTTTAAAAGCGACCAATAAAAAGGTATTCCGCCCATAACCATATAGCAGAGAAGTATTTCGTAACGGCTTATCGACAAATGTCTGCTTTGGGCATAAAGTTCACATTCTTTGAGACTAAACGGAAGGAGGTGAATCCTGTAAGTTACCCTGTTATGAAGTCCGCCGTGATTTTTAAAAACGTTGTTGATAATCCACGATGTTGCAGAACCGCAGATAATCAGCAGAATATCTTTACGCGCCGAGGCGTATCCGTTCCAAAAATGTTCCAACGCGGATACAAAATTGGATTTCGGAGCGTCCATCCAAGGCAGTTCGTCAATAAAAACTACTTTTTTGCCTTCGCCTAAGTTGTCTAAAAATTCAGAAAGCAGAAAAAAAGCGTCAAACCAATCTTCCGGCACTCTGCATTTTTTCATTCCGCATTTTAGAAGCGAGGCTTTAAATTCCTGCAACTGGGTTTTGGTTTTTTGGTTTGCGATTCCCGAATGTTGAAACGCAAATTTATAAGCAAAAGTTTCCCTTATCAGAAACGTTTTCCCGACTCTTCTTCTGCCTGTAACTGCCACAAATTCAGAATATTCTGATTTGTAAGCCTCCAACAGTTCCTTTTGTTCGTTTTTACGGCCTATTATCATGACAAATTATTTTTATGGGCGCAAATATAATAAAAAATCCGTTCACCGGTTTCCAGGAACTGTTTTTTTTTTGTTTCTTGGAACTCTGTGAGCGGATTTTTCCATTTCAGCGAAGTTTTATAATTGTCCGTTTTCTATTCTTACGATTATGTCCTCAATCATTTTGTCTTCTTCGAGGGCGTCGTATTCGCTTTTGAGGTTGCTGCCGAAAAGCCGCGCTATGCCCTGAAAAATAAACGCGCTGAACGAACCTTTCAACTCTTTTAAAACTTCGTATGTCGTGCTGCCGGTTTCCCTGTCAACAAGTTTGATGAGGATTCTGCCTTGCGTGATGCTCAGTTTTACGAGTTGGTCTTCAAACTGCGCCCTCAAAAGTTTTTCCTGCGATTTTATGTACGCCTTCTGGTCTTCTTCGTTGTCGATCTTAGAGAGAGAATCGGTGAGTTGGGCATAAACACGTTTTATGATTTTTGCATACGGCCATACTTTTTTGACGTTGTAGACGAGTTTGTCGTATTTTGCTCTCTGACGCTCCGTGGTAAAAACAAAAGGCGGCATTATAACGATAGGATTGTGTCTGACAATGAGGATTGTGTCGGGAGAACGGATTATTCCCGGAACAACCTCAGTCCGTTTCATCCTTTCGGTGTCCCTTAATTCGTCGCCGTGAAGAATGATTTGCGCATTCAGGTTCAGCCCGAAAAGTATGAATGATATTATCAAAAAAAAATGTTTCATAGTATTTTTAAGTGTTAATAAGCCTGACCTTTTAATATCTGCGGCAAAATTAGTAATTGCGCGTGAAGTTTACAAATTATTTTTTACCTTTGCGTTCAAATCAAATTTTTTTTCTATGAAAAAGATTGTTCCAAAAGCCTTGAAAAAAGGCGACAAAGTCGGAATCGTCGCACCGGCGGGTTACGTCAGCGCGGAACAGATAAAGTCTGCCGTGAAAAAAGTTGAAAAGGCGGGTTTTGTTCCCGTTGTGGCGGAAAATATTTTGTCCCGCAACGGTTATCTCTCTGGAACTGACGAGGAAAGGGTGTTTCAGTTGAATTCGATGTTTAAAGCCCCTGACATTAAGGCTGTTGTAGCGGCAAGAGGCGGTTACGGCTGTTCGAGAATTTTGGATATGATTGATTATGACTCTCTTATGCAAAATCCGAAAATTTTGGGCGGATATTCCGACATAACCGCTCTGATATGCGCCGTTTATAAAAAAACGGGTTTGGTGACATTTCATTCGTCGATGTTAATCCCTGAGGATACCGCTTACACGCGAAATTCAATGTGGGGAATTTTTCAAGACGGTAAAAAAGGTTTTTTAATTAAGCCGCAAAAAAGCAGTGAAGTAGAAGTTTTACGTCAGGGAAAAGCCTCAGGCGTACTTTTCGGCGGAAATTTAACGCTTTTGGAAACCTTAATCGGAACCGAATACGATTTTTCGCTTTTTAACAAGATACTTTTTATTGAGGAAATCAACGAGCCGCCTTACAAAGTGGACAGAATGTTAACGCATTTGAAAAACGCTAAGGATTTTTCGGGTTTGAAAGGTTTGATTTTCGGCAAGATGAAAGGCTGCGAAGCGCAGGGCGAAAACTCTCTGTCTTTGGATTATGTTATAAACGATTTTTGTAAAAACCTGAAAATTCCCGTTATCAAAAATTTTTCTTTCGGACACGTTAACGACCGTTGTACGTTTCCCGTGGGCGTAAGAGCCGAAATGAATACAGAAAATTTTCAGGTTAAACTTTTAGAAAACTGCGTGGAGTAGGGGAGAGAGAGGGTTATTTAGCCCAGTCTGCGCCTTCCGCCGTTCTGCGCCATGCAAAATAACTGTCGAGAACTTTCATCGCTTCAAGGCTCGGCGTTTGTCCTTCATAAGGTTTAGGACCTGTTAAATACATAACTTTTTGGTTTTCAGTATTAAATTCTGGCCAAACAGGAACGTCTTTGCCGTTTGGGTCGCCGGTCTTTGCAAAATTGGTCCAGTATTCGCCGATTGCTTTTGAAAGGGCGATGTCGCTGTCTCCGGTGTGGACGTGCTGGAAAACAAAGTTTACGTCCTGACCGTGGTATGAGCCTTCCGAATTTGCGGGCGGCTGGTCAAAATAGTAAAGATAAACCTTTGATTTGCCTTTTTGAGACTGCAAACTTGCCCAAGCCCATGTCTGCCAGCCGAAAGCCGCGTCGCGCATCAGGTCGCGGGCTGTTTTGTTTAGTTTCTGCTCTTCGCCCAAGGGGTAGGCTTTAAGAAGCGTGTCTGCAAATTTTCCGTAACGCCTTTCAACGTTTGCTGGGTGCGTTTCGTAAGTGTCGCCCCATGAAAAACTTGCGCCTTCGTCAGAATTGTAGCCCACGAGAATGTCAACGTCGTTGAAATCGCCTTTTTCGTAAAGCGTATATTGGTTGTCTTTTATCACGTAACCGTCAACGATAGGCCATGCACCGAATCCCGACATGTCCCTGCCTGCAAACTGCTCTGCGGGTAAGGCGCGGAGTTCCGCGAGGGATTTTGCGCCGAGTTTTTCCGCAATTTTCAAGCCGTCGTTTTCAGCCATTTTTAAGGTTTTCATGTTTTCGCCAGGATAGGTGGTTTCCCTGACCGGTCCGAAAGAGCCGCCGCTCTGTGAAATCGCCCTTCTGAACAGGCCTTTTGCAAGCGGTGAGGCGCAAAGCATGCTTACGGAAATTCCGCCCGCGCTCTCGCCGAAAATCGTAACGTTTGCGGGGTCGCCGCCGAATTTTTCGATGTTGTTTTTAACCCATGTGAGACCGGCGATTTGGTCTAAAAGTCCGTAGTTGCCGCTTACGTGCTGAGGATTTTCAGCCGTCAACTCCGGGTGCGACAAAAAGCCGAGGTTGCCGACCCTGTACGCCACCGAAACGAGGACAACGCCTTTTCTTGCCAAAGGTTCGCCGTCGTAACTTGCCTCTGCGGTAGAGCCGAAAGAAAAGCCGCCGCCGTATATCCAAACCATTACGGGAAGTTTGTCTTCGGGTGTTTTTGCCGGTGTCCAGACGTTGAGGTAAAGACAATCTTCGCTGAAAGCCGCCGTGTTTTGTCCGCCTTGTATGGGACCTTTGGCAAATTCAACGGTCTTTTTTACTCCGTCCCAAGGCGTTAAAGGCTGGGGGGCTTTCCATCTCAAATCACCGACAGGCGGCGCGGCAAACGGTATGCCTTTGAAAATTTTGAGGCTGTCTTTTTCCAGACCTTCAATCCGTCCGCCTTCTACATCTGCGACGTTGCTTACTTGTTTCTGACACGAAAAGCAAAACAACGCCAAACAAAAAAGTAATGCTGTTTTTTTCATATTATCAGTGTTAATAAATGTGCGCGGTAAAGATATAAAATATTTTTTTGACGGTTCATTTTTTTTTATTAAAATTGCAGAGTAAAATGTACGGAAAAATTTTGAGATGAATATCAGTTTGTTTACACAGCATATTAAGGTTTTTGTTGCGGAGGTTTCTCCCGATATGAAGGAAGTCCGCGACAAATTGTGCGTTGTTTTATCAAAGGCGGGGATAGAGGTCATAAAAGAGCAGGCTTTGATTTCCGAGGCTGATTGCAGTGTTCATATTTTAGGCTCGGTGGATTTTTACAACGAAGGCTCCGAGGGCTACTTCTTTGATATGGGCGTTCAGTACCGGGAGGCGGCAAAGTTGAGAAATTCGGGCTTGAAAATGTTTATCTGGAATCCCGCTTCAAGGTCTGAGGCATACGTCAACAGCATACGCCGCGAAATTATCGAAAATACGGTTTATTCCACAAAGCCCTCGCCGATTGTCTTTGTGGAGGAGTTGAGGGGCATTATGAGCGTCAAGACCTCGGCAAAGCAGGAAGTTATCGAAAGGGACGTGTTTTTTATTTACAACGACTTGGACAAGGACTCTGCGGGCGGCATTCTGAATATGTTGCAGGACGTTCAGACGGTGATTCCGCTCGGTATTGCCATGAACTCCGAGACCGATTACACCGAATACATCAAAACCCAGTTGACAGGCTGCAAAATTGGTGTCGTATATTTCGACTATGCCGGAGACTGGGCTGTGTCTTTTGCGCGTCAGATTTGGAAAGACAACGGCGGACAGTCCGGAAAAACGCCGCTCTTTATCGTCGGAAACGCCGACCATGCAAACGAGAATATTTTAAGGGTTTTTGACGGGGTTATTGAGACCGCCGTGCGCGAAATCAGCATTATTCCTCTTGACATAAAAGTATTTTTTGACAAACACGTAAAAAAATAGCATATAAGTTGTCTTTTGGGACAAAATAAAAAACGCCGGTATGAGAAAGGATAAATGCCGGCGTTTTTTTCAAAAAAAAAAATTACTAATTACTAATTAATTACTAAAACAATTTAACGTTAAGATCAAAAAAATTATACGGTTATTGAAAAATCTGTGCAAAGTAAATAATTATTTATTTTATTGTATTTTCTTTATGTTTCAGATTTTTATATTTTTGTTACAATGTTTTGTTTTTTTGAAAAAAAACATCTTTTTGTTACCAAAACATAAGAATTTGAAACTTTTAAACTGTTTTTTTTGAAATAAAACCCTTAATATTGCACTGTTTTTTAACTTAAATTTATTCAAGAACATGAAAAGGTTTTTTTTGACTGCTCTTGCTTTCGCCTTGTTTTCAGGTGCGTATGCGCAGGGCTTGAAAGACGCCTACAAAGATTATTTTAAGGTAGGTGTCGCCGTTAACATGTCCAACATTACAAAAGAAAAGGACATAAACATTATTTTAAAAGATTACAACTCCGTAACATGCGAAAACGACATGAAACCGGTTTCCGTTCACCCGAAAGAAGACGTCTGGAACTGGGGCAAAGCGGATTCCATCGCGGATTTTTGCCGCAAAAACAACATTAAAATGCGCGGACACTGTCTTGTTTGGCACAATCAGTTTTCAGACTGGATGTTCACCGACAAAAAAGGCAAAGAGGTTACCAAAGAGGTTTTTTACGAGAGACTCAAACAGCACATTTTTACTGTTGTAAACCGTTACAAAGACGTTGTTTACTGTTGGGACGTTGTCAACGAGGCAATGGCTGACGACGCAAGACGCACGCCTTGGAATCCTAATCCTTCGCCTTACAGAAAATCAAAACTTTACGACCTCTGCGGCGACGAGTTTATTGCAAAGGCTTTTCAGTTTGCTCACGAAGCCGACCCGAACGCACAACTTTTTTACAACGATTATAACGCAGCCGACCCCGGAAAACGCGACAGAATTTTCGACATGGTTAAGAAAATGAAAGACGCGGGCGTTCCGATTGACGGTATCGGTATGCAGGGACACTATAATATTTACGGTCCTTCGATGGAAGATGTTGAGGCGGCTATCGAAAAATATTCTACAATCGTAAAACACATTCACTTTACCGAACTTGACGTCCGCGCAAACGAGGAAATGGGCGGACAGTTGCAGTTTTCACGCGGCGAAGATATTGTTATAAAACCTTATATCAGAACTTTGCACGAAAACATGTACCACAATCTTTTCCGTGTTTTCCGCAAGCACAAAGACATTATCGACGTTGTAACATTCTGGAACGTCAGCGACCGCGATTCATGGGTCGGCACCAACAACTATCCGTTGCTTTTCGACAAGGACGGCAACGAAAAAAACTCTTATAAAATCGTCCGCGATTTCAACGCCGCGCTCGACAACCCCGTTATAAAAGAGGATTTCAAACCCTCTGAGTTGAACCAGCCCGGCAGAGAGTATCCTATGGTTAACTCTCAGGGTTACGCTCGTTTCCGCGTTGAAGCACCTCAGGCTCGTTCTGTTATCGTCAGCCTCGGTTTAGGCGGCAACATGGGCGGCGTCGGCGCAACAGTTCTTAAAAAGAACAAAGACGGCGTTTGGGAAGGCACAACCGAAGGTCCTATGGACGAAGGTTTCCACTATTATCACCTGACTGTTGACGGCGGCGTTGTCAACGACCCCGGTGCTAAAAACTATTACGGCTCTGTACGCTGGGAAAGCGGTATCGAAATTCCCGCTCACGACAAGGATTTTTATGCTGAGAAAAACGTTCCGCACGGCTTTGTTCAGCAGATTTTGTTTTGGAGCAAGAGTACCAACAAATTCCAGCGTGCGTTTGTCTACACTCCTCCGACATACAGCAACAATCCCAAAGAGAAATTCCCCGTACTTTATT
Source organism: Bacteroidales bacterium (assembly GCA_017535325.1). Lineage (GTDB taxonomy): Bacteria > Bacteroidota > Bacteroidia > Bacteroidales > UBA3824 > UBA3824. Next base: position 29,261 of record JAFXUC010000139.1, read on the forward strand.
TGCAGCACGGTTGGGGCGAGGACGAGACGGCTTGGTCTAATCAAGGACACGCAAACCTTATCATGGACAACCTTATCGCCGAGGGCAAAGCAAAACCTTTTATCATTGTAATGGCTTACGGTTTGACAAACGATATTAAATTCGGTACAATCGGACAGTTTACAGCAAAAGAGTTTGAAACTATGCTTTGCGACGAACTTATTCCTTACGTTGACTCTCATTTCAAGACTTTGACCGACAGAAATAACCGTGCACTTGCAGGTTTGTCAATGGGTGGTATGGAAACAAAATTGATTTCGGGCAGAAGAACAGATTTGTTTGCTTCATACGGTTTGCTCAGCGGCGGCCAATATGCTCCCTCTGATTTTAAAGACAACAAAGCGGTAAAATATTTGTTTATGAGTTGCGGAAGCAAAGAGCGTCCCGACGGAATCAAAAAATCTACCGACGAAATGAAAGCAGCCGGTTACAAAGTTACCGGTTATATTTCGGAAGGCACAGCACACGAATTTTTGACATGGCGCAGAAGTCTTCACGTAATGGCTCAGGAATTGTTTAAATAGTATTTGTTTTTATCAGTTACGGACTGTATACCTGCTTTTGCCGGTTTACAGTCCGTTTTTTTTTGTTTTTTAATTTGCAAATCTTAATATAAAACTCTATTTTTGCGGCAAAAGGTGGTAGTACTACCACCTTTTTTGGGGTGGTAACTTACCACCTTTTATGGTGGTATAAATAAAAATTCGGTTATGAAAGAATTAAATAAACTGTACGAAAAATGGATGTCGTTGCAACCGTTGAGCGAAAAACAGCAAGATATTTTGAGTAAAAAATTTACTGTTGAATACAATTATAACAGTAATCATATTGAGGGTAATACTTTGACATACGGTCAGACAGAATTGTTGTTGATGTTTGGAACGGTAAGCGGGGAAAACCATTTGCATGATTTTGTTGAGATGAAAGCAAGTCAGGTCGGACTTAAAATGATGAGTGAAGAAGTTAAAGCGGAAAATATGCCTTTAACACAAAATTTTATCCGCACATTGCATAAAACTTTGCTAAGAGAAGATTACACCGTTTACCGAAATCTTCCGGGCGGGGTTACTACATCTTTTATAATTCATGCCGGACAATACAAAACTCGTCCAAACAGTGTTATAACACGTTACGGCGACCGTTTTGAATATGCTTCACCCGAAGAGACGCCCGCTTTGATGACTTCGCTCGTTGACTGGTACAACAAGGAGGAAAAGCGCGGCAAACTTTCGCCCGTGGAGTTGGCGGCTTTGTTTCATTATCGTTATATTAGAATCCATCCGTTTGAGGACGGTAACGGCAGAATTGCGCGTTTGTTGGTTAATTATATTTTTTCACGGCACAATTGGCCGATGATTGTTGTTAGAAGCAGAAATAAAAACGAATATTTGGAAGCCTTGCATCAAACGGATATGCTTGTAGGTACTGCACCGTCCGACGGAGCTGCGGCAACTATTTCGCAAATAGAACCGTTTCTGAAATATTTTAAGGAATTGGTAAAACGGGAACTTCAATACAATATTTCGTTTGTTGAAAAAAGCGGTGAAAATATTTGGTGGTATGACGGTCAGCAGTTGGAGTTCCGGTCTCCGAATGTTCCGAAATTACTCTCAATTTTGCAGCAAAATCCGAGCATAACGTATGCTGAGCTTTCAAAAGAGTTGGGTATCAATACTTCTGCCGTTCAAAAACTTTTGACGGGATTAAAAGAAAAAGGTTATATTCAAAGGCGTAACCATGAAAAAATGTGGTATGTTTCGGCGGTTTCGTCTTTATTAAAAGCGTAAAAAAATGTCAGTTAAAGTAGAAAATCTTACAAAACTTTACGGTGAAAACAAAGCCGTTGACAATATAAGTTTTAACATAAATTCGGGCGAGGTTGTGGGCTTTTTGGGTCCTAACGGCGCAGGAAAAAGTACAACCATGAAAATCATTACCGGTTGTATTGCAAGCGATTCCGGCGAGGTTTTTATTAACGGCGTCAACATCAAAGACGATATGAATGCCTTAAAAAAAACTATCGGTTATCTTCCCGAAAACAATCCGCTTTATCTTAACATGTACGTCAAAGAGTATCTCGAATATTCCGCGCAGATGTATTTGCAAAAAAGCGAAGTTAAAAAAGCAGTTGAAGCGGCGGTTGAAGCGGTCGGTCTCGGCGAACATCAGTTCAAGAAGATAGGGGAGTTGTCAAAAGGTTACAAACAAAGAACTGGAATTGCCCGTGCAATGGTTCACAATCCGTCTATTTTGATTCTTGACGAGCCTACAACAGGTCTTGACCCAAATCAAATCGTTGAAATCCGAAATCTTATAAAAGAACTCGGAAAAGAAAAAACCGTCATACTTTCAACGCATATCATGCAGGAGGCTGAGGCGGTCTGCGACCGTGCGGTTATTATCAACAAGGGCAAAATTGTTGCCGACGACACGCTCAAAAACCTCAAAGCCCCGAAATCGTCGGATTCGATAACCGTGGAGTTTGGTCTCGGCGGCAATTTCAGCGGCAATTTTGAGGAAATGATAAAAGCGTTTGCCGAAAAAGAAGGGCTTTCTGTTTTGTCGATAACAAAGAGCAAAGGAAATCTTGAAAATATTTTTAGGGAACTTACGCAGAAATAAGATTTATTTTGTATATTTGCGCATTGTTAAAAATATTAAACCATAATCTAAAATGGATAACAATAAAAACGAGTTGGCCCCGCTTGACTGGGCAAACATAGGGTTCGGTTACATAAGAACCGATTACAATGTCAGATGCTATTACCGCAACGGAAAATGGGGCGAAATAGAAATTCATTCTGACGAGAATATTTCAATGCACATGGCTGCAACCTGCCTGCATTACGGTCAGGAGAGTTTTGAAGGCTTGAAAGCATACCGCGGAAAAGACGGCAAAGTGAGACTTTTCCGTCCCGACGAAAACGCTATGCGTATGCAAAGTACTTCACGCGGTATTTTGATGCCGGAAGTGCCTACCGAAATGTTTATCGAAATGGTGGAAAAAGCCGTTAAACTCAACGCGCGTTTTATTCCGCCTTACGGTTACGGCGCAACACTTTATATCCGTCCGCTGATGATTGGCGTGGGCGCGACGGTCGGCGTTAAACCTTCGCCGGAATATTTGTTTATGATTTTTGTTACGCCGGTAGGAGCGTATTTCAAAGGCGGTTTTGCAACAGGCAACTATATGATTGTCAGGGATTATGACCGTTCTGCACCGCTCGGTACGGGTATTTACAAAGTCGGCGGCAACTATGCGGCTTCGCTCAAAGCAAACAAAATGGCTCACGATATGGGTTATATGTCAGAATTTTATCTCGATGCAAAAGAGAAAAAATATATGGACGAGTGCGGCGCGGCAAACTTTTTCGGTATCAAAAACAACACTTATGTTACCCCGAAATCGACGTCGATTCTGCCCTCAATCACCAACAAGAGCCTTATGCAACTTGCAGAATGGATGGGCATGAAAGTAGAACGCCGTCCTATTCCGGAAGAAGAGTTGGAAACCTTTGAAGAGGCGGGCGCATGCGGTACGGCTGCGGTAATTTCGCCGATTCACGAAATTGACGATCCGAAAACCGGCAAAAAATACGTTATCGCAAAAGACGGCAAACCCGGTCCCATAAGCAAAAAACTTTACGAAAAATACACCGCAATTCAGTTCGGCGAATGTGAAGACCCGTTCGGCTGGACAAGAGTAATTGAAGGTATTTAATGAAAAATAAAAAAGCGTGCTAAAAAATGCACGCTTTTTTATTCAGATTTTTCAATATGAAAATAACCGCCGCTGCGAAGCGGGCCTCTAAATTCTACAAGTCCTTGTTTTCTTAACGTTCCTATTGTCCGTTGGAGTTTTATAAAACTTACCTGTTGTACAAACTCCTTGATTTGCATAATTTTGATGCCGGGATTCTCTTGTATTGCTTTAAGTACTGTTTCACTGCAATCCACGTTTCTTAAATGACGTTTTTTATGTGCGCTGTAAGTGTCTTTTTCGCTTTTGAAAAGTATGCTCTGACTTGACAAGGCGCATTTTGCAATAAAATTTGTAAAGTCTTCGGTCAACTCTTTGCTTTCTTTTATCAGACGGTCATATTCGGGCTTAACGTCGGCGGGGATAATTACAGGCGTAAACTTTCGCCGTAAAACGCCCAAATTCATTATAAGCCGCGCCATTTTGCCGTTGCCGCCTTTAAACGGGTGTATGTAAATGTATTCGTGATATGCCTTTGCCGCAAACCTCATAATGTTTTCTTCGGAGTCATCGCTGTTGAACCATTCCAAAAATTTTTTCATTTTCAGGGCTATGACCTTGTTTTTGCCCTCCGGATATTTGCCCGCTACAAAGTCCGGCGTGCGCGAATGAAGGGTTTTATGAAGAAATTTGATGTTGTCTTCCGTTATTTCCTGTTTGTCTATGAATTGAAAAATTCTTTCGTATGCGTCATATTGTTCCAAAATTTCGTTTCCTGCGGCGGTTTCGTCTTCGGATTCAGCAAAACCGTTTTCAATTACGTTTTTGACGGTTTGTTTCGTTACCGTCGTCCCGCTTAATGAAAGGCTGCTGTAAACAAACGGAACAGCATATTTCTCTTTCAGCGCGTTGAAGAATTTCTTCTCCTCGCCGCATTTAAAAGAATAATTGTCCCTGTTTTGTGCAAATTCTGACGCTGCCGTTTCAATATTGATTAGTGTTTCCATAATCCGAATACTTTTAAAAGTTTGCTAAATTATATACAAAAAATCAATTTTCCAAATCTTTTTTCAAAAAATTTTTTACATATAATACAAAAAAAACAGCAAGAAAACCTTGACGCAGGTTTTCTTGCCGTTTAAGAAAAAAAGTTTTATACGAAATCCTCCCCGAATTGGATTTTTACGTTGTTGACAAGTTGTCTTATGTTTTGTTCGTTTGCTTTCGGAACGATTAGCAGAAGGTTGTCGCTTTGTGCGACGATATAGTCTTTAAGTCCTTCTACGACAACGAGTTTGGTGTCGGCGTTTATGATGCAGCCGGTTGTGTTTTCGGTTATGACTTTTGTGCCGGCAACGGCGTTTTGGTTTTCGTCTTTTATGGAGTTTTCGTAGAGCGAGCCCCATGTGCCGAGGTCAGACCATTGGAAAAGCGCGGGGATAACGTAAGTTTCGGAATAATTTTCCATGATGCCGAAGTCTATCGAAATATTGGGACACCTTTCGTAAGCCTTGTTGATAAACGCTTTTTCCTCAGGCGTGTTGTAAAACTCCCTGCCTTCTGCAAAGCGTTCGGCAATCTCAGCCTGATGCATTTCAAAGGCGTCTATGATGGCTTTTACGTTCCATAAGAAAATTCCGGCGTTCCAGAAAAACTCCATGCTTTCAACAAACATTTTCGCCATTTCCAAGGCGGGTTTTTCGGTAAAGAGTTTTACTTTTGTAACCTCGTTTACAGCGAGCGGGTTCTCACCGATTTTGGAGTCTATTTGTATATAACCGTAACCTGTTTCGGGTCTTGTCGGGATAATGCCGATTGTAAGAAGTGCCTCCGTGTTGAATTTTACAAACTGCAACCCTCTGTTTATCGTTTCTTCAAAGCCTCTGTCGTCGCCGATAAAATGGTCGGCGGGGGAGACTACGATGTTGGCGTCAGGATTTTTTGCAAAAATTTTGTACGAGGCGTATGCTATGCACGGAGCGGTGTTGCGGCGCAAAGGCTCCGTCAGAATGTTTTCTTTCGGTAATTCGGGCAGTTGTTTTGCAACAATTTCTGCGTAGTCGTCACCAGTTACGACAAAAATGTTTTCTATAAGGCAAATGTGACGGAATCTGTCAAAAGTTTGTTGAATCAGGGTACGTCCTACCCCTAAAATATCCAAAAACTGTTTCGGACACTGAGTTCTGCTTTTGGGCCAAAAACGGCTTCCTATGCCGCCCGCCATGATAACGCAATAGTTGTTGTTGTCTAACGGTCTCATCATATAGTTATTTATAATTTTTTGCAAAGGTAAATATATTTTTTCAAAAAGACGGAGAAAAACTTCAAAAAAAACGGGACGGTCTTTTTTTTGAAAGTCCGTCCCGAAAAAATAAAAAAACAAAAATTATGGTTCTTTCCTATTTGAAATCGGTAACCTCGTCTGCGGGTTTGTCAATAACGTAAACCGTGAAACAGCCTTTTACTGTTTCGGGGCTGCCGTCGTCTTTCTTGACAGGAACCTGTTTTTCCACGTAGTTGCCTTCCGCATCCCAGTCTCCCTGCGTTACCATAACAACGTTGGATTTTTCTTTTATCTCAATCATGATTTTGAGCGAAGTCGGCTGAGCCGGTGCAAAATCAAAAAAGGGATGGGTCATAGAGGTTGATGTCTCTTTTTCACGGTAATCTTGAAGACATGTCTGACCTTTTTTAGGCTCAGGACTGCCCTCAGGAAGTTGTCCCGGCAAGTCGATGACTACCTGATTTGAGTTCAAATCCACAATTTTTACCTGAACATCGTTGTTGAAAACGGGCGAGGCAAAAAACTGTATTCTGTACTCGTTGCCTTTTGCCAACGGGAGAACAAATTCGTATTTCTTACCTGAAAAACATGTCGCGCTTTTTGAGGCGGTATTGTATCTCCAAGGCTTTTCCGCTTTTCTGAAATTAAGGAAGTCCGCGCAGTTTTGAGCCTGAACCGCCGCCGGCAATATCGCTGACATTGCCAATCCGAGTATTATATTTTTTAAAGTTTTCATATTAAATAACATTTTATCTATAAAACGCTGATGGGGCTTTATTATTTTCCTGTCGCGTAATTTTTTAAGTTTTTTTATTTATTGCTGGTTAAAGCCTGTCTGATGTCGGTGATGGTCTTTTTCAGCGTGTTGAAATTATCTTCGCTGATTTCGATTTTCTTGTTGCCGCCGATAATCATTGCGCCGTTTTCAGTGGTCTGGTTGCCGGTGTTTTCCACTACAACTACCGAAAGTTGGTTGTAAGCCGCTCCCAAGGGTCTCAACTGCTCAATGGTTTCTGAGATTCCGGGTTTTGACTTGAACTGTTCGAGATATGCCATAAGGCTCTCAAAAACGTTTTTCTCGTCAGCAATCTGCTGAATGTTGATGTCGGTGTTTGAGAAACTGTCAATTGAATTGATAATGATGTACATACATTCAATCCAGCCGCCTGCCGAAATCTGTGCGATTGTGGAGTTTTTGCCCTGAATTTCCAAAGCCTTTTTGATGTCCAAGTAAGTATCGTTTGCGATTGCTTTCAGAGAGTCTTTGTTTTGGATTTGCTCGTCGATTCTGTCGTTGAGTTTTGTGCTGAAAACCGATTCAAGACCGAGTTTTGCAGACAATTCCCTTAGAACGGCGAGGTATTTTACTGCGTCCTGATTCTGTCCGTTGACAGCGCAGTAAGCCATGTCCGCGCAGTATACTCCGAAGTTTGTCTCTTTGCTCTTGCTGTCTTCGTAAGTGTTGGCTCTGTCAGTGGGATTCAGGAGCGCGGAAGAGAATTTTAATTTTTCGCTTGAAAACGCGAAAATGTCTTCCGGAGAAGGCAACAGATAATACGTCGTGAGATCGTCGCTGCTTTCTGCAAAACCGTCGCTTTCTATTTCCTGATTGTTGCCGGTGTTGCCCTGATTGTTGTTGCCGCCGTTGCAGGCCTGTAAACCGAGTAAGGCCGTTGCACTTACCATTGCGCTGAGACCTAATGTCTTATAATTCAATTTCATAATTGTTTTGATATTAAATTTTTAAATCTTGTTAATTCTGTTCCATGTAAGTTTTTTGCCGATACCGAAACGGTTGTCGGTAAGTTTGTAAAAGTCGGGTTCGAGGGTCAGATAATCGCCTTTTACCGCCAAGGCATACGGATATTTTTTCAGGTATATGCCTTTTACGTAGTCCAGCTCTTTTGCCGTATAGTAAACCGCTTTTGCTGTTATTTGCAGACCTTGAATCTTTCCGAGTTCGTCGGTCTCCAAAAATATGGAGGCGGCAACCGAAGAATTTTGGTTTATTTCCCTGCCGTGCCGTGTGTTTTCGTTGATTTTTACAACGAAAATATTTGCTGCCTCGTCATAAACGTAGTAGCAGTTGCAGCAGTACGGCTTGTTGCCTGCTGCTGTGGCAAGGGTCAAAACGTGATGTTCGTTTATCAGGTTTAGAATTCTTTCGTCAATGTTTTTATCCATACGGTTTTTCCTCGTTTTTCCAATTTACAAACGTAAATCTAATTGTTTAATTATCCCTTAAAATATCTTTAATTTTAAATTAACGATATGTTTATTCTCCGCCGAAAGGAATACCGCTTTCCTTGTAATCCGTTCTTAACACCACAAATTCCGTGCGGCGGTTAAGCTGGTGGCAGATTTCCTTGTCCTGATTGCTGTCAAGTTTGTTGATGAAAGCCTCGTTCAGGACGTCGCCTTCTTTGAGGAACGGGTATTTTGACGCGATTTTTTTGCTGACTTTAATCGGGTTGCCTTCGCCCATACCCTTTGATTGAAGTCTGTCGGCGGGAATGCCTTTTGTAATAAGGTAGTCCACAACCGACTGCGCTCTTGCCTGAGAGAGTTCCAGATTTGCCTGGTCGGAACCTCGGAAGTCGGTGTTGGCGCGTAGTTCTATCGTAATCGTGTTGTTGACGTTAAGAATGTCCACGAGCAAGTCGAGCGAAACCTTTGACTCTTCCCTCAAAGTTGCTTTGTTGAAGTCGTATTCGATGTTTTCAAGTTCTATGACGTTCAGGAGCGGTGTCATAAGGATTTCGATGTGGAGAACGGTGTTGTCCGTCAGTCCGCGTGTGGTCTCCTTGCCGATGCCTTTCAAATAACCCGCTTTTTCGGTTATGAACATATAATCGTTGTTTTCAGAGAGTTGAAACGTGAATTTGCCCGCGCCGTTGCTCTTGGTGTCAAGTTGCGTGCCGTCGGTGGAGGTCAGCGAAACTTTCGCGCCTTCGATTGCAATCATGTTTTCCTCGTTTTTAATACTGCCCTCTATGCTGACCTGAATAGGAGGCAGATAAAAGCCCCAGATGTCGTCGCTGCGTGAGCCTTCCCTGTTTGAAGAGAAAAAGCCGCGTTTGTAGGTTTTGAAAACATGTATGCCGTAATCGTCCGCCGAGGAGTTGATCGGGTATTTCATGTTTTCAAGACTTGTTTTGCCGTCCTTGGTGTAAAGGCGGAAAATGTCAAGACCGCCCATGCCGCCGCGTCCGTCAGAGGAGAAGTAAAAACTTCCGTCAGCGGCTGCAAACGGGAAAACCTCGTTGCCTTTGGAGTTTATCTGACTGCCCATGTTGACGGGTGTGCTCCAAGAGTTTTTGCCCTCGCGCGTTGACTTCCAAATGTCCTTGCCGCCTTGTCCGCCCGGACTGTCGGAGGCAAAATACAGCGTTCTGCCGTCCGGCGAAAGACACGGATGTCCTACCGAAATGCTGCTGTCGCGGAAAAGCACAACTTCCTCCGGGTTGGTCCATTTGCCGTCTTCCAAGTTGGTTACGAAAATTCTGCAACCCAAAGACTGACCTTTGAAATTTTTGCACGAGGTATAATACATCGTGTTTCCGTCTTCGGTTACAAAGGGCGAACCCTCGTCAAAAAGCGTGTTGACCGCGCCCTCCACGGGTACGGGAACCGACCATTTGCCTTTTTTGTCTTTTGACGAGAAGAAAATGTCCGTGTAGTTGGTTCCGGAATTGGCGTTTTTGGTGCTGCCTGCCGAAGCCTCCCTTGCCGAAGTAAAATAGATGTCGGTACTGTCAACGCCGAAACAGGGCGCGTAGTCAGACTCCTTGTCGTTGAGCCAGCGCGCGTTCCAAACCACGTAACGGGTCGGCGAGGCAATCCATTTGAGGGACGTCTCGCAGTCTTTTACGCCCTGCGCTCCTCTCGGATCGTCAGGCACGAGGTCCTGGTAGTTGCTGTACTGAACCGACGCGTCTTCGTAGTTGCCCTTCATTTTGAGGGCGTCCGCCAAGTACAAAGTCGCAAGCGGATTGGAATATTTCGCCTGAACCGCCTTTCTGTACCATTTTTCCGCATTGCGGGCATCGCTCATGTTTCTTGCACATTCGCCTAAATAAAATGCCGCCTGACCTTTGGTTGGCTTATCTTTTATTTTCGGAAAATATTTGACCAAAAGTTCCTGACATTTGGTATATTCTCCGCTGTTATAGTAAGTTAGAGCCTTGTCTACTTTTTTGTTTTGTGCCGATAATGGCAGTGCCGCTAATGTCGCTGCGGAGAGGGCGACTGCTAAAATTATTGAACGCATTTCATAAACTTTTTTTGTAAACGTTGTCTAAGATTTCAATTAGCAAATATTGTGTTTTTTTTTGTCTTTTGAAAATATTTTTAACTTTTTTTTGCTGAAAAAAACTTTTGACAAAAAAAATGCTTATTTTCGCACCGTAACATATATTTTTTTTGACTATGCTGAGAGGTTTTTTACTGCTTTTGATAATTCTTTCGGTAAGTGTTGAACGCGCTTTTCCGCAAATAGAAATAGATTATTCCGACTTTGCGAATGTCGGCGACGGCTATGTCTATGCCGTCAAAAATTTCAGTCCGGGAGAAATGACCGTTTCAAAACTCGATTCTATGAAATGGAATATATCTTCTTTTAAGCCTGATACTTACGATACGGTGAGGTTTTACCCGAAACACCGCAGCCGTTACGGAAACCTTTTTCCGAATGCCGAGGTCTTGAAATTTCAGACAAAAAAGAACATGGAGTTTCTTACAATCGACTCCTCAAAGGTAAAACTCCACGGCATTATCAACGATTATTTGGGCCTGAGAGCCGCCGTGGTTTTGGTTTTTCCGACGGAACTGGCGATTTACAAATTTCCGCTGAAAAAAGGCAAGGTGTTGAATGACAGTATTTCAAAGAACTTTGTTTCAAGTTACGGTTTAAAACAGTTTGCCGACTCTGTCCGCATAGACCTCGACATGAGCAACTATTCCGTTTTTGACACTTCCGGCTTTGTAAAAACCCCGACAGACAGTTACGAGACGCTGAGGGAAAAAAATACGGTTTACAAAAAAATGGTGGCGTACAAGCAGTCTCACCTTTTCGGCTGGGTTCCTGCGCAGGAATTTTCGAGCACAACCAAGGTGGTTTATTACCGCTGGTTTGCCAAGAAAAACGGCATTGCGGTTATGGAGGCGGAAGGCGACACCGAAGGCAACATTACGGCAATCCGTTATCAGCACCGCCAGCCCATGCAGGTCTCAATCGAAAAAACGGACGTTAACTGCAAGGGAAAAAACACGGGTTCGATTTTTGTAAACGTCAGCGGCGGCACTCCCGATTACAAATTTGTGTGGTCGCACGGCAAAAAAGGCAGAAAACTCGATTCCCTTACGGCGGGCGTTTATACGGTTGAGGTTACCGACTGCAAGGGCGAGCGTCAGACCCAGAGTGTTGAAATAAAAGAGCCGGAAAGCGAACTTACATTAAAAATCAATTACAAGGACATCACCTGCTACGGCGCAAACGACGCGGTTTTGAAAGCCGACATCAAAGGCGGAACCAAACCTTATTATATAGTGTGGTCTGACGATACTGAGGCGGAGGAAATCATAAACAAAGGTTCGGGAATTTACGGCTGTATCGTCAGGGACGCGCAGAGATGCTTTTCGTGGGATTCGGTTGAAATCACGCAGCCTGAGACTTCGATGATGTTTTCGCCGAGGGTGGAACATTCGCAGTGCAACGGACAAGCAAAAGGCTCGGTGTTTTTTGAAGTTACCGGCGGCGAAAAGCCTTACAAATATTTCCTTAACGATGAACAAACCTCGGACACCGCAGGCGGACTTTTTGCGGGAATTTATCAGGCTAAGGTCGTTGACAAACGCGGCTGCGAACTCGTGCGCAAGGCAGAAGTCCGTCAGCCTGACAAACCTTTGGAGGCTGACGGCGAGGTGAAAAACGTTACATGTTCGGGCGGAAGCAACGGCAGCATTACGCTGAAAGTTTCCGGCGGCACTTCCGGCTACAAGTATTTTTGGAGCAACGACGCGCAGACTAAGGACGTTAACAATCTTTCGCCCGGAGTTTACAAGGTTAAAATTACGGATTCAAAAGACTGCTCCATCGAGAAAAGTTTTATCGTAAACGCGCCTTCGTCGGTTTTGAGGGTGGAATGTACGGTCAGCGACGTAACCGTTAAAGGCGGAAATGACGGCTCTATAAAAGTGAAAGGCGTCGGCGGCGTAGAGCCTTATACCGTAACCTGCAACAACAAAAACGATTTCAAAAACCTCAAAGCCGGAAACTACGACATCAGGCTTTCCGACAAAAACAACTGCACTGTTATCGAAACGGTTATCGTAAGCGAGCCGGAATAAAAAAAACGGTAAGTTTTTTCTTACCGTTTTTCAAATGATTCGCATTTACAGTCGTAATTTATAAAGTACGTCCCGTTAGGGTGTTTGGAGACGTCAACCGCCGTGGCAAAACCGTTTTCTATACGGTTGCCGGAGAAGTCGAAAATCTCGTAGTTTGTCGCCCTCGAAAACGTAATCTTGCCGCTTGTCTGTCCGTTGTTGCCCGGAGTAAAGGTTACTTCGGGAGCAAGGCTCGTGAAAGTCATCTCGGTGGAATAACGCGGCTTTTTGGTGCAGTCCACCTGCTTGATGCGGAATTTGTTGATGCCGCTGTGGAGCGGAACTTTTACCGTGTAAGAGTTTTCGCCCGGAGTGCCTTTGCCTTCAATCTGAGCCACTCTTACCCATTTTTTCCATTTGAACTGCTCTACCGCAAAGGTCAGGCTGCCAGCCTCGCCCGTAGTTGTGAAAGTAAACGTACCCGTCTTGTCAAATTTTGAGGAGGTAAGCGTAAAAGTGCTTTTTGGTTTCAGCGCGTCGCTGTTCAAAACCTTCGGCGTGCAGCCTTCTTTGTGTGTGATGACTATCGTAATCATGTCGCCTTTTACAAGGTGATAAGCCGAAAGGTTGAGTTCTATTGACGAGCGGTTTGTGTCGTCCAAGGCTGTGTTGCCGTTGACTGTGATTTTGGTAATGCAAAAACCGACCCCGCTTGTGGCAAACGGGTTCATAATGTACAGGTTGATGCCTTGAAACACTCCGTCGATTCTCATTTCCTTGTCGGCAAAAGCGTTTGTGCATGTCAGAGCCATTATCAACAGCAAAAAAAGCGAATGTTTAAACTTTTTCATATTTCCTCAAATTTATACCGGAGTCGGGGTACTTAGTTTAACGCCGATAAAATTATGCCAAATTTGTTAATTTAATGTGAATTATCTATTAATTTTAGCAGTTCGCCGACGGCTTCTTCTTCGGGAATTGACTTTTTCACCATTTTGCCGTCTTTGTAGAGCGAGATTTTGTTTTTGCCGTCGCCGACATAGCCGTAATCCGCGTCCGCCATTTCGCCCGGTCCGTTTACAATGCAGCCCATGACGGCGATTTTAAGGTTCCTGTAATTCTTGGTCGCCTCCTTGATTTTCTTTACCGTGGACTGCAAGTCGTAAAGCGTCCTTCCGCAGCCCGGACAGGACACATATTCGTTGCCGGTGATGCGAAGACGGCTTATTTGAAGAATTTTGAACGCCAAGCGCACCGTTTTTGTAAAGTTGCCGTTACTTTCAAGACAGATTCCGTCGCCGAAACCGTCTATGAAAACGCCCGCGCAGTCAGCCGCAATTTTGAAACTCTCTTTGCTTTTCGGACACAAAAGCACGGGATTTTTCATTCCGTTTTTCTCCAACTGGTAAAAAATGTAACGGAACGCTCCGACCTGGTTTTTGTTTTTCGGTTTTGCGACAAGAGGTTTTGTCTTGTCAATTTTTGAAAAATCCGTGTCTTCGTCAACAAAAACAAAGCCGTTTTTAGTGTTGCCGTCAATTACAAAATCGGGCTTTAAGTCCCCGTTTGAAGCCTCAGCCTCCTCTTTTTTGTCCGAAATTACTGCGACGGCGGCAATTTGGTTGTTGAAAGGCAGTACTTCGCGCTTTTTGTAGTTGTACGGGTCGTAAAAAAGAGGGATTTCCGGCAGTTTGTCGCCGCCTTTTATATAGTCTCTGTAAGCGATGATTTCCTTTGCCGGGAGAATTTCGTTTTCAGGCTCTTCGGTAAGAGAGACGCGGATTGTGTCGCCGATGCCGTCGTTTAAAAGCGGACAGATTCCGGCGGCGGATTTCAGCCTGCCGTCTTCGCCCTCGCCCGCCTCCGTAACGCCGAGATGAAGCGGAAAATTCATATTCTCGTCTTTCATCCTTTTTACCATAAGACGCGCGGCGCGTATTGCGACATTCGGGTTTGAGGATTTCAGCGAAATTGCGATATTATGAAAATTTTCCCTTACGGCAACCCGCAAAAACTCCATTACGCTTTCCACCATTCCTTCTATCGTGTCGCCGTAGCGGTTGAGAATCCTCGACGAAAGCGAACCGTGGTTTGTGCCTATTCTGACGGCTGTTTTATGCTCTTTGCAGACTTTTAAGAAATCCGAAAACGTCTTCTCCAAAAGTCTGCCTTCTTCTTTAAATTCTTCTTCCGTAAGGCACGGCAAAGAGTGATGACAGAAATTGCCCGGATTAACGCGGACTTTTTCTACAATTTTAGCACACTCAAAAGCGATTGCCGCATTGAAATGCACGTCTGCAACAAGCGGCATTTTAACGCCTAACGCACGGATTCTCTGGTGAATCTGCCTTAACGCTTCTACGTCTTTTATCGACGGAACGCTTACGCGGATAATGTCGCAGTCGGTTTTTTGAGCAACCTCAACTATTTGTCTGACAGTTTTTTCGATGTCGGCAGTTGAAGTATTGCACATAGTCTGGACGGCTATCGGGTTTTCTTGCCCGATTTTTACGCCGCCGATTGTTACCCCGCAACTGAGGTTTCTGTTGTAATTGGTAATAGAGTTTGTGTATTCCATTTTACTGTTATTCTACGTAAAGAACCAAGCCTTTAAGATATTCGCCCTCAGGGTGATACATCGAAACGGGGTGGTCGTCGGGTTGTGTAAGTTGGCGGAGAATTTTTACTTTGCGTTTGGCTTGCAACGAAGCCTCCATAACCGCCATTCTGAAAGTCTGCTTGTCGATAGCCTGCGAGCAGGAAAACGTAAACAGCAGAGACCCCGGCGCAATTTTTTCCATTGCGGCGCGGTTGATTCTCTGATAACCTTTTACCGCCTGATTGGTAACGTTTGCGTGCTTTGCAAAGGCGGGCGGGTCAAGGATTATCAAATCGTATTTGTCTTTTTCCATCTGGTCGAGAAAATCAAAACCGTCGGTGGCAACAGCCTCGTGGTTGTCTTTGAAACCGTTTAATTCTCCGTTTTTAACGGTAAGATTTATAGCTGTTTGAGAGGCGTCAACGGAAGTAACGCTTTTAGCACCGCCTTTCAACGCCGCAACCGAAAATCCGCCGGTATAGCAAAACATGTTCAGGACAGTTTTGCCTTTTGAATATTGGCGCAGGAGATTGCGGTTTTCCCTTTGGTCGATAAAGTAGCCGGTTTTTTGTCCTTCGATTACGTTGACAAGGAATTTCATGCCGTATTCGCTGACCGTTTTTTCGCTTTCGGAGCCGAAAAGAAAACGGTTTTCAGGTGTTACGCCGTCGCTTTTGGGCAGCGTTTTGTCGGACTTGTCGTAAATCGCGGAGATTTTTTGCGGAAAGTTTTCTAGGAAAATCTCTTTGAACATTTCCTCTAACTTCCACATTCCGAGGCTGTGAGCCTGAAAAACCAAAATGCCGTCGTAATAGTCGCAGATAAAGCCCGGAAAACCGTCGCCCTCGCCGTGAATTACTCTGAAAACGTTGGTTTCAGGGTTGTTGGTGTAGCCCAAAATGTCGCGCATTTTTACTGCGTTCATAATTTTTTTTGTCCAAAATTCTTTGTCGGGCGTTACCTCGTCAAAGGTAAAAATTCTGACACTGATACTGCCGTTTTTTTGGTAATGTCCGAGTCCTAAGAATTTCTCGTTGTTGTCGTATACGGCGACATTTTCGCCGTCAAGGGCGTTGCCCACAGTTTTTTTTACCGCGCCAGAAAAAATCCACGGGTGAAGTCTCAAAGCCGACCTGTCTTTGCCGGATTTGAGTATTATTTTCGGAAAATTGTATTTATTCATCGTTTCATATTTTTTAACGCCCAAAATTACTGATTTTTTTTCATTTTTTTATACCTTTGCACCAAAAATTATTTAAAATGGAAAAAGAAAATTCAAATTCACCGGTTAATAAATTATTGTTGGCATTGGTTCTTGTTTTGGCCGTTGCCGTTATTTGGCTGCTGATTGACCGCAGCGCACAAAAACAACAAGCGGACGATTTGATTGCAAAAATCGAAATCGGAAATCTTCAAAAAGATTCTCTTAACCGCGAAATGACCATGATTATGGACAGTTACAACCAACTGCAAACCACCAACGACACCATCAACGCGCAGTTGGAAGAGCAGAAGGCAAAAGTCGCAGAACTTATGACGACATTGAAACGCACAAAAGCCTCCAATCTCGACTCGCTCAAAAAATACCGCGCCGAAGTGGAAACCCTCCGCTCAATAATGCGCAGTTTTGTGGTTCAAATCGACAGTCTTAACACCAAAAATATAATGCTGACCGAAGAAAACAACCGTCTTACAGGTCAACTCTCTAACGCAAGACACGAAAACCGTCAACTCTCCAACGTAAAGGATTCTTTGCAGGGACGTGTTAAAGAGGCCGAGGCTCTCAAAGCGCAAGGCATGAGACTCGTTGCCCTTAACGACCGCGACAACGAAACCACAAGAATTTTGAAAGCAAAAAAATTCCGCGTTACCTTTACCCTTAACGAAAACGACATGACCAAAAAAGGTTCTAAGGATTTGCTCGTAAGGCTCGTAAAACCCGACGGAAGTATTTTGATGAACGAAAGTTCGGGCTTTTTCAACTATCAGGGCAAAGAAATCGCGTATTCGTCAAAGAAAAACATCAACTACGACGGAAAGGCACAAAACGCTGTCGTTTACATAATTTCGCGCGAAGTGCTTTCGGCGGGCAATTATCAGGCTGACGTTTTTTGCGAAGGAAGAAATATCGGCTCGGTAGAAATCAACGTTAACTAACATTTTAAGAAAATATGTGGAACAAAATTGCAAACTTTATCCTTAACAACAAAAAAATCATACTTATTATAATAGGTGTGATTACCGTTTTTATGGGATACAACATGAAGAATCTCCGTATGAAGTATGCAACCGCTCTTATGATGAACGAAAGCGATACGGCGTATCAGAGATTTTTGGATTTTAGAAAAACTTTCGGCGAAGACGCAAGCCTTATCGTCTGCGCTTTTGAAGACAAGGATTTTTTGACCATCGACAAGTATCAGAACTTGTTAAAACTTCAAGACAGCCTTAAAACCGTAATCGGAGTAACAAACATTCTCTCATACACCAACGCTATTGACTTGGCTAAGGATACTACGGAGAAAAAGTTTAAGGCTAACAAAATCTTTGACCCGCAGCCAGTTACGCAAAGTCAGTTGGACTCGTGCTTTGAGTTGGTAAAGAAGTTCAAGTTTTATGACAAGATGCTTTATACCGACAATGACTGTTACGTTTTGGCGATAACCTGCGACCCGGAAGTCATTTATTGCAAAAAGCGCGACGTTATGGTTGCTGATATTGAGAAGTTTGTCGAAAAATTTTCGGTAGAAAACAATTCGCCTTATCATATTTCGGGCTTGCCTTACACGCGCTCGCGCCTTATGATTATGGTAAGGGACGAGTTGGTGATTTTTGCGATTATCTCTTTGATAGTTGTTTCGCTGATTTTTATGATATTTTTTCGGAGCGTCAAGACCACGGCTCTTGCGGTTTTGATTGTCTTTACGGGCGTTATCTGGACAATGGCTCTGATGGCGATTTTCCAATACGAAATGACTATGATGAGCGGAATGTTGGCACCGCTGCTTATTGTTATCGGTATTCCGAACACAATTTATCTTCTTAACAAATACCATCACGTTTACAGAGAAATCCGTGATAGAGAAAAGGCTCTGTTTGAGACAATTACGCAGGTTGGTAAAGCAACGTTTTTAACTAACCTTACCACGGCGGCAGGTTTTGCAACGTTCCTTATTACGGGCAACGAAATGTTGATGGAGTTCGGTTTGATTGCAACGTTAGGCATTATAACGATGTTTTTCTTGTCGGTTTTGATGGTGCCCTCGCTTTTCAGCCTTGTTAACCCGCCGACGGATAAAGAGTTGAAACACCTTGATACGCAATTTGTTAACAAAATCGTAGAAAAATTTGTTTACTTGGTGGAAAACCACAGAAAAGCAATTTATGTCGGAACGGTTTGTTTGGTTGCGGTTTCGATTTTCGGCATGACGCTTTTGAGAAATGAGAGTTTTCAGGTGGACGACCTGCCCGAACACAATCAGACTTATATCGACTTGAAATATTTTGAAAAAGAGATGAACGGTATTCTGCCGCTCGAAATCTCTATCGACACCAAGAAGAAAAAAGGACTTCTTAACATCAACACGATTAAAAAAATCGAGGCGATAGAGGACAGTTTGAAATATTTCAACTGCCTTTCAAACGGTACTTCGATTGCCGACGGTCTGAAAATTATCCGCAGAGCATATTACAACGGCAATCCTGATTATTATTCGCTGCCGATGCAGACAGAGTTGCCTTTTATCATGCCTTATTTGAAAGGCAATCAGGAGGCGGCTCAAAACAATCAGATGGCTGGCAACTTGTTGAAATCGATGATTGATTCCACGTATTCGCGTGCAAGGATTCAAATGAGGGTTGCCGACATCGGAACAGTGAGAATGGTTGCCGTTACGGACAGCATTCAAAAGATTCTCGACCATTATTTCCCGCCGGAGAAAAACACCTGCGACATAACGGGTACGTCGGTGATTTTTGCTTTCGGTTCGTTGAAATTGATTGACAACTTGGTTCAATCGCTTGTTTTGGCGATAATTTTGATTTCGCTTTGTATGGTGGGACTGTTTTCGTCATGGAGAATGGTGTTTATTTCGGTGATTCCTAACTTTATTCCGCTGATTGTAACGGCTGCGATAATGGGATTTTGCGGAATCAGGCTGAAATCTTCAACGATTCTGGTGTTCAACATCGCCTTCGGAATTTCGGTTGACAACGCTATCCACCTGTTTACCAAATTCAGGCACGAACTTGACGCTACGAATTACGACACGCCGAAATCTGTTATCGGAGCGTTGAGGGAAACGGGCGTAAGTATCATTTACTCGGCGATAATTCTTTTGACGGGCTTTATGATATTCTGTTTCTCGCAGTTCGGCGGAACGATAGCCTTGGGACTTTTGATTGACATTACGCTGTTTGTGGCGATGTTCACAAATCTTCTGTTTTTGCCGTCAATGCTGATGAGTTTCAATATCAACTTTAAGAAAAAGGCGAAAAAAGAATAAAAAAATAAAAAACGGTTGCAATTTTTTTGCAGCCGTTTTTTTTTTTGCATTTTTCTTTCTACTTTTGTACTGAAAAGTTTAAGGGGTGTTTTATAAACTTGTTTTTACCCTTAGACGCCTAAGTTTTAATTCTCAAATTCATGAACTAAAAAAATGAGTAAAGTATTAGTTATCGGTTGCGGAGGCGTGGCAAGCGTGGCAATCGCAAAAATCTGTCAAAACGACAAAGTCTTTTCTGAAATGTGCATCGCAAGCCGCACAGTGTCAAAATGCGAGGCTATGAAAGAAAAATGGCAGCCAACAACTTCAACAAAAATTTCAACGGTGCAAATCGACGCAAACTCAAAAGAGCAAATCGTCGCTCTGATAAAGAGTTTTAAGCCGGACGTTTTGTTGCACGTGGGAATGCCGTATCACAACATCGTTTTAATGCAGGCGTGTGCTGAAAACAAAGTACATTACATCGACACCGCAGCCTACGAACCCGAAGACACTAACGAACCCGTTTGGAGAGAGGGTTATGAAAAACGCTGCAAGGAAAAAGGTTTCGTGGCGTATTTCGACTATGCCGAACAGTGGTCATACAACCAAAAATTCAAGGACGCAGGCGTTACGGCTCTGCTCGGAGGCGGTTTCGACCCCGGAGTAACCAACGTTTTTGTCGCATACGCAAAAAAACATTTCTTCGATACGATAGAATATGTTGACATTCTCGACTGCAACGGCGGCGACCACGGCTATCCGTTTGCGACTAACTTTAACACGGAAATCAACCTGAGGGAGGTTTCTTCGCCTGCCGATTATTACGAAAACGGCAAATGGGTCGGCGTACCCGCAATGTCGATAAAGCGCGAATACGATTTTCCGGAAGTCGGCAAAAAAGACATGTATCTTCTTCACCACGAGGAAATTGAATCGCTGACAAAGAATTTTCCCGAAATCAAGAGAATGCGTTTTTACATGACTTTCGGCAAAAGTTACTTAACCCACATGAAATGTCTTGAAAACGTCGGACTCTTGAACTCGACACCCGTAAAATTCGGCGAACATAAAATAATTCCGATTCAGTTTTTGAAATCCCTTATGCCCGATCCTTCGACTTTGGGCGCAAGAACTGTCGGAAAAACCAACATCGGATGTATTTTTACAGGTTATAAAGACGGCAAAAAACGCAATATTTATATTTATAACGTTTGCGATCATCAGAAATCGTTCAAGGAAGTCGGCTCTCAGGCTATAAGTTATACGACCGGCGTTCCGGCAATGATTTCGGCGGCTCTTTTGGCAACCGGACAGTGGAAAAAAGCGGGCGTTTTC
This sequence comes from Bacteroidales bacterium, assembly GCA_017535325.1. Taxonomy (GTDB): domain Bacteria; phylum Bacteroidota; class Bacteroidia; order Bacteroidales; family UBA3824; genus UBA3824. Next base: position 50,032 of record JAFXUC010000139.1, read on the forward strand.
AACCTCGAAGAGTTTGACCCCGATCCGTTCATGGAAATGCTGAACGTTTACGGCCTGCCGTGGAAAGTTGACGAAAACCCCGTTTTAGTGAATTAAAATATGAAACCTCATTTCATATCAAACGAAACTTTAAACGTATTGAAAGGTCTGCCGACGCCGTCGTTTGTGATTGACGAAGGCAGACTTTTGTCTAATCTTAAAGTTTTAAACAACATAGAGAAACTCTCTGGTTGTAAGATACTTCTTGCTCAGAAATGTTTTTCGACTTACCGTCTTTATCCGTTAATCGGACAGTATCTTTCTGGCACGGTGGCGAGCGGACTTTTTGAGGCGCGTTTGGCGGCGGAAGAAATGCCCGGAAAAGAAAACCATGTTTTTGCGCCGGCTTTCAAGGCGGAAGATATTGAAGAACTTGACTCGATGTGCGGTCATATAGTTTTCAACTCTTGGAACCAGTTTTTTCTTCATTCGTCAAAATGCAAAAACGCCAGTCTCGGCATTAGAATCAATCCTGAGTTCAGTACGCAGAATCATGCGATTTACGACCCGTGTTCTTACGGTTCGAGGCTCGGAATACGGCTTTGTGATATGCCTAAGGAGTTGCCGGAAAGGGTAGAGGGCTTTCATTTTCATACGCTTTGCGAGCAGGGTTTTGAAGATTTGGAGAGGACTTTCAAAGAAGTGGAAAAAAAGTTTTCCAAGTATTTCCCGAAATTAAAGTGGCTCAATCTTGGCGGCGGACATTACATCACGCACGAGGATTACAACGTAGAAGGTCTTATAAACCTTTTGAAATATATCCGCGAAAAATACGGTTTGCAGACTTATCTCGAACCCGGCGAAGGCGTGGTCTTGAACAGCGGATATTTGGTTTCAACCGTTATGGACAAGGTAAAAAACGGCTTGGAGATTCTTATTCTTGACGCAAGTGCGGCGTGTCATTGTCCTGATGTGATAGAAATGCCGTTTTTGCCGCCGGTTTTTGAGACGGCGGAAAACGGACAGTTTCTTTACAGGCTTTCGTCGATGACGTGTCTTGCGGGCGATGTTTTCGGCGATTATAACTTTTTGAGAGAAAAATCTGTCGGCGACAAAGTCATTTTTGAGGACATGGCATTGTACACGATGGTCAAGACAAATACTTTCAACGGTATGCCGCTGCCTGAGATTTTTTTACTCACGTCAGACAATCAGATAAAAAGTATAAAAAAGTTCGGGTACGAAGATTTTAAGATGAGGTTAGGGTAGGAGAGAAGGTAATTAAAGATTTTGATGACCATGAATAAAGCATACTTTACGGGAATGAAACTTGTTTTTTTGTTTCTGCTGTTTTTTGCTGTGTTGAGAGTTTCGGCGCAGGACAATATTACTTTGCCGTCTTCTGACTGGGAAAAAGTTGATAACGGCGACGGAACTTTTACCGTTAAATACAAAGGCAACAAGTACGTCAGAAATGTAAGAGTAGTTGTCCTTCCTCAGACTGTTACGTTAAGTCCCGAAACATTGACTTTGGAAGTTGGTGAAACCGAGGAGTTGACTCCCGAATTTTATCCTGATTTTGAAAATGTTGACAAACGTGTAACATGGGAATCAAACAAAACTTCTGTCGCAACAGTTGATGAAAGCGGCATAGTAACGGCAGTTTCACCCGGAACAGCAACGATTACTGTCAAGACCGTGGTAAATGAAAAAACGGCGGAAATAACGGTAACAGTTCCAGTTCCGTCTTTTTCTGTTTCTGCAACGAAAAAAGTTGTGTTCAGTAAAGGAAACCTCCAATATCATTGTAAAAATCGGACATGGCGTTTTGCCGAGCATCAATCCGACATTATTAGTGAAGGTAATAGTGATATATCGGAAACTTATGACGGATGGATTGATCTTTTCGGTTGGGGTTCTGGTAATAATCCTATTAATGTGAGTATGGATGATACCGATTATCCAAGTTTTATTGATTGGAATCCAAATATTGGCGACGGTTTTACATGGCAGACATTGAGCAGTAGTGAATGGAATTATTTACTTAACACGCGTACAACTGCAAGCGGCATACGATATGCCAAAGTACAACAAGGTCAGAATGGATTGTTGATTTTACCGGATTCATGGAATTCGTCTGTGTATAGTTTTCAAAAAACTAATACTGAAGATGCTTCTTATGAATGGATAAATGCTACAGATTGGGAGAAGTTGGAGTCTTCGGGTGCGATATTTTTGCCTGTGGGTATGAATCGCGACGGAACAAGTACGGCTGTTGTCGGTATTTTTACCGGTCAGTATTGGACATCAACACCTAACGGTTCTTCTGAAGCGTATTATTTATTTTTTTATTATGATAATTGGATGGGAGAAAGAGGTAGTCTTGATTTATCAACAGATAATCGTCATTATGGAAAATATGTCCGTCTTGTACGCGAGGCGGAATAGCCGCAAAATTTTTGTTTGTTTTTTTTAGAAAATTGTTTTAATTTTGCGGCATAACATTATTAATATGAATTTACCTGAAAACGTAGTCTGCACTTTGAACGCTGACGGAGAATTAAGAAAAATTACGGAAAATTTTGCCGGAAAGGTTTTTGTCTTAACCGACGAAAACACCGTAAAATATTGTTTAGACAAACTGCCCGTACTAAAAGAAATTCAAGCAGTTGTAATAACAATAAAAAGCGGCGAACAATATAAAAACATTTCAACGCTTCAAGAAATCTGGACTCAGATGGGCGAAAACCACGGCGACAGAAAAAGTCTTTTCGTAAATCTCGGCGGCGGCGTTATAGGCGACATGGGCGGACTTGCGGCATCGCTTTTTAAACGCGGAATCAAATTCGTTAACATTCCGACAACGCTTTTGTCGCAGGTGGACGCTTCGTGCGGCGGCAAACTCGCAGTAGATTTCAACAACCTTAAAAACGAAATCGGACTTTTCAGAAACCCCGACAAGGTAATCATCAGCACAGAATTTCTTAAAACCCTCGATGCCAATCAGTTGAAATCGGGAATGGCGGAAATGATAAAACACGCGCTTCTCTACAACGAGGATTATTTCGACAGACTTTGCGAATTTGACCCGCAAAAACCTGATTATGAACTTCTCAGCCGTCTTATTGAAACTTCGGTTATGATAAAAAACGAATTTGTTTCAAAAGACCCGACAGAAAAGGGAATCAGAAAAATGCTGAACCTCGGACACACAATCGGTCATGCGATAGAAAGTTATTCTTTTGAAACCGAAAAGCCGCTTCTTCACGGCGAGGCTGTTGCTGCGGGACTTGTCTGCGAACTCTACCTCAGCAACAATTATTTGGACTTTTCGCACAAAAAACTTATGAAAGTAACGCGGCTGATCAACGATTTGTTTCCGCCGTTTCTTTTTAAGTTCGACAAATACGAGCATCTTTATTCTCTGATGACTTTTGACAAGAAAAATTCGGGCGGAAACATCAATTTTTCGCTCGTCAAGAATTTCGGCGTTTACGAAATTGACTGTCATTGCAAAAAAGAGGACGTTTTTCAGGCTTTATCGTTTTACAACCAAATTAATATTTAATAAAGAGAATGTTTATAGACAACACGGTAAGTATGTCAAAATGGATGTTTGCTGAAATTTTGGCTTTTGTTTTAGGAATAGCGTTTGTAGTTTATTCAAATTTTAATCCGGGACTGTTTGCGCTGATTGCCGGTGCGGTGTGTTTTGCGGTGTTTGTTTTGCTGCTTTATATTTGTCCGTCGTACTTTTATTTCAACGACGAAATCTCTGGCAAAGACATGATTGAAATCCGCAGCACTCAGGCGTTTCCTTTTTTCAGGAAGTACCGTCAGCACGGAATCTTGAAAAAGACAATTCAAAGTTATAAGATAACCGAAAGTTTTTTCGGCTTGCAGAAAATGTTGTCGATAACAATAAAGGGCGTTGACCCGCAGACTAAAAAGTCAGTTGAGAAAACGATTGACTCACTTAATATTTCGATTCTTAAAAAGCAGAAAATCGAGGAGTTGGAGAAGACTTTGCAAAAATATGTTCGGCATTAATTTTGTATTTTCCGCTTTTGAAACTATTTAATACTTGAAACAACATGAGAAAATTAATTTTATTGGCGGCTGTTTTTTTTGCCGCTTGTTGCGCGGCGTTTTCGCAAAAGGTTTACACCTCTGTCAGTGATGCTTTGAACAATCCTTCTGATGTTACTGTTTTGGATTTGAGCGGTCAGGGTCTGACGGAGATTCCCTCTGATTTCAGCGCGTTGACAAATTTGGAGGTGATTTATTTGCAGAACAACCAACTTACTGCTTTTCCCGAAGTACTTTGTTCTCTTACGGGACTTCAAATGATTTATGCTGACGGTAATAAAATTGCGACGATACCTTCAAAAATTTCAGATTTGAAAAAATTAAAGGTTCTCTCTTTGGGCGGCAATCATTTGACGGAGTTTCCAAAGACGGTTGCAGAGTTGGACAAGTTGGAATATCTTAACCTTGCCGCAAATCTTATACCTAATGTAGAACCTGAGATAACCGGACTTAACAACTTGGTTGAGTTGGACTTGTCTTACAACAAAATTACTGCATTGCCTGCTCAGTTCGGAACTTTTCCATCACTTGAAGTGCTACTTCTTTCGGGCAACAAAATCTCAACTTTGCAAAGTCTTGCGGGCTTGAAAAAAATTGCGATTCTGTATTTGGATGAATGTCCTTTGAAGGCTATGGAGCCTGTTGTATTTACGCTTGTTACTCTTAAAAGACTTTCGATGTCGCAGTGCGGCATTTCTGTAATTCCCGCTGAGATTACCAAAATGACACGTCTTACGCATTTATTGCTCAACGGAAACAATATCTCCGTAATGCCGAAAGCGTTGTTTTCGCTGAGCGGATTGCAGGAACTTAGTCTTGCTTCAAACGTTATTAAAGAACTTCCCGAAGATGTCTGCAAACTCAAATCTCTTGTGGATTTGAATCTTTGCAACAACCGTATTGACGAAGTGCCGATTTGTGTCAGCAGATGACGTTGAAATCTATCGGACTTTCCGGTATGGGTGTCCAGATGTTCAATACTGCCGCCAATGATTATAAGGTTGCGTATTAGAGTTTGTCCATTCCGAAGAAAATCAAAACGCCGTAAAGATAAAATCTTATGTAGCGCGTAAGTCCGTAGAGCATAGTCTGTTTGAGCGGATATTTTACCATTCCCGCCGCTAATGTTGTCGTTGCAAAAGGCAGCGGAAACAAGGCGGCGAGGATTATGATTATACCTCCCCATTTCTGGATTCTGACAAAAAACTCAGCGTTGCGGTTTTCAAGCCAGGCGCGGAATTTCGGAAATTTCAAGGCTGTCTTGCCTATAAAATAAGCGTTGATTCCGCCGACGTAAGAGATTGTGCCGAGAATTGTCAGCCACAAAAGCGGCGAGTTGAACTTGTCGGACCACATAATAAAAAGGTCGGGCGGTATCCAGCCCAAAAACGATTCAGAAATCAAAAACAACGTCAGAACGCCGGGCGTGTCATGGCTGAAAATGTAATCCTCTATGATTTTTGAGAGGTTGAAAAAATGGTTCAAAACCAATACCGCCCCTACAATCAAAGCAATGATAATCAAGAGTTTTACTATTATTTTGCTCATAAATGAATACAAGCCCGTATGCTTGTTCCATCTGTGCCATATATCCAACTTTTCCTGAAATGTTTTTTCTTTTTTCATAATGTCTTTACTTCTTTTAAAATTTTGTCTGCCGCACCGAGGTTTTTGTTGACGTAATCCGTCGAGATTTTGCCGGCTCTTTCCAAAAGCGGCTTGTCTGACAAATACCTGTCTAAAACGGAACAGAGTTCTTCCTTGTTGCGGATAGTGGCTGCGCTGCCGAGCGAAACCAAATCCACAGCCTCTTTGAACCGTTTGTAATTGGTTCCGAAAACAACAGGTATGCCGTAACTTACAGCCTCCAAAATATTGTGTATTCCGGCTCCGAAACCTCCGCCTACGTATGCTATTTCGGCGTATTTGTAGAGTCTTGACAACATTCCGAAATTGTCGATTATCAGAACGTCGTAATCCTGAATTGAAGTTTCACTTGCTTTGGAAAATCTTATATGCTTAAATTTCAGTGTTTTCTCTATTGCAGAGAGATGTCCTTCGTGAATTTCGTGAGGAGCGATAATAAGTTTTATTTTGTGCTTGTCTTTTAGTTGCTCCAACGCTGAGAAAATCATGTTCTCGTCAGGCGGCCAACTTGACCCCGCAACTATAACGCGGCTGTTTTCAACAAATTTGTCCACAAGAGGAATGTTTTCGGCGTTTTGCGTTATCTGACAAACACGGTCAAAACGGGTGTCGCCCGCTATCGTAACATTTGTAATTCCGTTTTCCGCCAAAAGTTTTACGGAGTTTTCGTCCTGAACAAACAAGTGGGTGAAAAATTCTAAAACCTTTTTGTATTTTCCTCCGTACCACTTAAAAAATACCTGCGATTCCCTGAAAATCGTAGAGAAGATATACAAAGGAATGTTTCTTAAATGTACTTCGCTCAAAAAGTTGTACCAAAAGTCGTATTTCACAAAGAAAACCGCCTTCGGATTCACTATGTCAAGAAACTTTTTGGCGTTGTTTGGCGTATCGGCGGGCATGTAGCAAACATAGTCCGCGCCGTTGTAGTTTTTGCGTACGTCGTAGCCCGACGGTGAAAAGAAAGTGAGTATTATCTTATAGCCGGGGTACAACTGTCTGAGACGTTCCATTACAGGACGTCCCTGTTCAAACTCGCCGAGCGAACTTACGTGAAACCAGACATTCTTGTCGTCTTTGTTGACATGCCGTGAGAGTTCTTCGAAAAGGTTTTTGCGCCCTTCCGTATATTTTTTTGCCTTGTCGTTAAGCGGTGCTATAATCCGCGCCGCGAGGTTGTATGTCCTTATGCCTAATGTATAAAAAAACATTTTTTTTAATAGAAAGATTTTTGTCAGCGCAAAGTTACTGATAATAATTGGAATATAAAAATAAAGTTTTATCCTTATATTTTTTGTATTGCACCGGAAAAAAACTTATCTTTGCCCCAAAAGTTTAATTAAAATAAAAAATAGCAATGATAAGTAACGAAAAAAAAGAACTGATGGTTTTTCAAAAAAGAATCTTGGGATTGTTGGGATTCTTTTTGGTGCCGTGTGCTATTGGCTTCGGCCTTTTGGGAGACAATTCCGCTATTACAAATCCCAAATGGTGGTATTCTATAAGCATGACATATTATGCAAACTCACAGATTTGCATGATTGGAGTATTGTTCTCAATGTCGGTGTTGTTTTTGTCGTATGTCGGCTATAATGCCTCGGACAGAATCTTGACTATAATATCCGGTTTGAGCGCATTGGGAATTGTCGTTTTTCCGTGCGGACACGACGACATTTTGATAACAGGTCTTTTTGGCTTGGATTGTGCAACAAGTTTCAAAATCCACTGCATTTGTGCGAGCGTGATGTTTGTAAGTTTTGCTATAATGGTGGGATACAATTTCAGACAGGGCAAAGACGGCGAAGAGGGTACACCCGAAAAGAAAGTCAGAAACAAGATATATTCTATTTGCGCCGCCGTGATAATCGTCTTTATGCTGAACCAGGTTATAACAGCATATTTCGGCTGCCCCGGCTATTGGACGCTGATCAACGAGGCGATAATGCTTTGGGCGTTTAGTTTTGCGTGGCTCGTCAAAGCCGAATTTTTCCCGTGGTTCTACGACAAGACAATATCGCCAAAAATTGACGGGGCTCTTCTGAAATAACGTTGTAATTTTTACAATTTTTTTGCTTAAAAGTTGTAAATTTCAGAAAATTGCATTATTTTTGTGGCGATAAGTGTTAAACATTGCTAAATATATTGTAACAATATGGAAATACTCGACGACTATATCTCAACTATTCTGCACGGTTTGGACGAAGGTCTTGTCATCACCGACAAAACCTTCAACAGAGTTTACAACAACAATGTCCTCAACAGCATTTTGGAACTTCCTGACAACAACGATGCCAATGTGTTCGATTATGTCAGCAGTGAAGACATAGAAATTATCAAAACGCTTTTGTCGCAGACAAGCGGCAACAAAGTGAATATTGATGTCAAAATCACCTCTGCCAAGGGCAACAAAAAGTCTCTGAAGCTCAGCATTTCGCCTTATTTTGACACCAAACGCAATGCCAACGGTTATATAGTGTCCGTTGTTGACAAGTCGGAAGAAGAGAAAGACAAAATCGCCCTGAAAGCCGCAATGTCAAACCTCGACCTTGTTGCCAACAGCACAGCCGATGTGATATTAAGGTACGATTTCAGGACTTTTGAAATGTCTTTTGTCAGCAAGTCAATAAAATATATGGCGGGTTATGACTATGAGGAACTTCTCGGAACACGTTGTGTTGACCTTTTCCATCCGAGCGTCCGTCAGCCGATTATTGACACTGTTACAAGTTACGTAAACGGAACGCGCAGTTTTGCTCGCGGCGGACACGACAAGATTCGTCTGCCGATGTTGAAAAAAGACGGCACGTGTATTATGACCGAAGTTCTCTCGTCGTTTTTGCGCGACTCCAACGACCGTCCGATTGACTGTATTTCGATTATCCACGACATCAGCGAAACCCTACGCTACGAAAAGCAGATCAGCGAGCAGAACAATGTTATGAACACGCTCATCAACAACCTTATCGCCGATGTTTACCTAAAAGACAAAAATCTGAAATACAAGATTGCAAACCTCAGGTATGCAAAATCTATCGGGTTTGATTCCGTTGACAAAATCCTTGACAAAACCGACTCCGAGTTGGGAATCGAAGGCAGCGCGGCTATTGAGCAGTTTGAGCAGCATATCATCAACACCGCAAATCCGTCTTTCAATATCGAAAAAAAGATAACCGACCAGGAGGGCAACGAAAAATGGATTTCAACCTCAAAGTTGTCGTACAAAAACAACGACGGACAAATATCCGGCGTTATAGGCGTGGTCCGCGACATCACAAAACGTAAAAACTACGAACAGACCATTCTTGAACGCACAAGACAGTTTGAGAACACAATCAACACCTTGACAGACGTTTATGTAAAAACCGACAACGAGGGTAAAATAGTGGAAGTAAGTCCGTCAGTGTGTGCGCTTTACGGCTGCAAACTCAAAACCGATATTATCGGCAAGAATTTCTTTGACACATTGTGCCAGATTGATTACGACTACCATATTTTTGTGAAAGAAATTACCAAGATAGGCAGGATTGACGGTTTTTCAAACAAATTAGTCAATCTTTTGGGTCAGGAAAAATATGTGGAATCCAATCTTGTTACGTGGGTTGACAGCGAAAATGCGATTGCCGGTTTTGAGGGCATACTTCACGACGTTACAGAGCGGGTTATCCGTGAAAAGACCATCGAATCCCAAAAACGTACCATCGAACTTGCTCATAAGGAAACGATGGACAGCATCAACGCCGCAAAGCATACACAGTCAGCCATAATGCCTTTCAGCCGTATTCCGAACCTCTTCAACAGCGGTTTCGTAATCTACCGTCCGAAAGACGTTGTAGGAGGCGACTTTTTTTATGCGGTTGAAAAATTCGGCAAAACGATAGCCACCGTGGGCGATTGTACGGGACACGGCGTTTCGGGCGCACTGCTGAGCACCTTGTCGATGTCGTTTTTGAGCAATGTCATCAACGAACTCTCCGACACCGATCTAAACTCGGACAATATTCTTGAAGCCTTGCGCACCAAGGTTATCAACACTATGAACGAAAGCAGCGAAGGATTCGATATTAGTCTGATAGTGGTGGACAAAGAGAAAAGACAGTTGCAGTTTTCTGGTGCTTTCAATTCTATGTACTATGTGCGTAAAGGCGTCCTTACCGAGTATCCGGCTGACAAGTGTCCTATCGGACGTTATCCCAAGTTGGTTAATTTTCAGCGCAACACCATCGACTATGAAGAAGGCGATGAGGTATTCCTGTTTTCGGACGGTTACGGCGATCAGTTCGGAGGTCCGAACAACCGCCGCTTCGGTTCTCCAAAACTGCGCGAATTGTGTGCGGAAGTATTCCCGCTTAACACCGCAGAGCAAAAGGAAAAAATTGAGCGTACCCTCGATGAATGGATGGCTCAGCAGTCCCTTTCTCAAATAGACGACGTTACCGTAATGGGCATAAAACTTTAAGCGCATGAAAAACGGATAAAATTTTTTGGCTGTAACCCCGGAATTTAGCGGGTTACAGCCATTTTAATAAATAAATCAAATGTTACAACTAGAAAACATTACAAAAAACTACGGCAGTTTCCGCGCGGTTGACGACCTTTCGTTTACCGCCGAAGAAGGCAAAATTATCGGATTGATAGGGCCTAACGGCGCGGGCAAATCCACAACCATCAGGCTCATAATGAACATTTTGCAGCCCGACAGCGGACAAATTCTGATTAACGGAGAGCCTTACAGGGATGAGGACAGCGACCTTATCGGTTATCTTCCCGAAGAACGCGGCCTCTACAAAAAGCAGAAAGTCAGCGATATGCTCCGTTATCTTGCCTCGTTGAAAGGAATGAAAGCAGAAGAAATTGAAACGCAAATCGACCTTTGGCTCTCACGTTTCGGACTCTCAAAATGGAAAAATGAAAAAATCGATGCACTTTCAAAAGGCATGTCGCAAAAAATACAGTTTATCTCCGCCATAATGCACTCGCCGAAGATAATCTTTCTTGACGAACCGTTTTCAGGACTCGACCCCGTCAGCAGCGACGAACTGTTGAAGGTTATCAAAGAACTAAAAACGCAGGGACGTATTATCATGTTTTCAACGCACGTAATGGAGACCGCCGAAATTATCTGCGATCATATCATTATGATTAACCACGGCAAAAAAATCCTTGACGGCACAATTCAGGATATACGGAAAAAGTACGGCTCAGACACAATCACAATCGACTGTACCGGCAGCCATTCGTTTCTTGAAGGTATAGACAGCGTAGCGGGCGTTACCGAAAGAGGCCACGAACTGAACATCGCGTTCAAGCCCGGAGCCGACGTAAACTCCCTTATGAGGGAAATTGTCAACAAAGCGTATGAAAACCAATGCGTTATCAGCAGTCTGAAAGTTGACCAGCCGTCGCTCCACTCAATTTTTGTAAGCATTGCCGCCCAAACAGACGGACAAAACACAACTCAAAACACATCAGAAAATGAAATCAAAAATTAAACAGGTTGTAAAATTCGAGTTTTTGAGAATTGTTAAAACCAAAGGCTTTATTATAGCCCTGATTCTCGCTCCGTTTTTGATGGGCGGAGGCATAGCGGCGTTGATTTATTTTACCGAGCAGTCAAACGACCGCACCACAGAGGAAATCTCCATCGGCGTTAAAATCCCTGCTTCTGACTCGTTGTATATACCGATTGTCTCGGCAATTTCGGCAAAAGGCTGGACAATCGTGGAAAATTCCGACGCGGGAGAACTCCGGCAACTGACCTTGGACAACCGTCTCAAAGGTTACATTGAATACGACAGCATAAAAGGCGTAAGTTATTATTCTGACAAACTTGCCGACCTTTACATAACCAACACCATCACACAAATAGTTCAGAACGTAAACCGCAGCCGCGAAATAAGACAGTTGGGGCTTGACGAGGAACAGGTTTCAAGGCTTTTGAATCCGGAATCCGTCTCCACTTACAAACTCAGCAGCGAGACCTCGGAGACTGCCGAAGCCGCCAACGCCAACGCTGAATACGGCATAAAATTAGCCTGCGGAACGGTTTTTTTTATGCTTTTTGCGATGAGCTTAATGATGTTTTCTTTGAGTGTCGGACGGTCGGTTTTGGAAGACAAATCGACAAAAATCGTGGACGTTTTGCTGACTTCCGTAAAACCCGAACAACTTTTGACGGGTAAGATTTTGGGCATAAGCGCGGCAAGTTTTCTCCAAATGTCAACATGGATAATAATCGGCGCGGTTTCGGTAACGTGTTCAAACGTTTCTGCGCTTTCGGGCATTTCAGATATTTTAACGCCGGGGATATGGGCGATGTCGGCGGTGTTCTTTTTGTTCGGATTTTTTGCGGCGACGGCTGTTTATGCGTCAATAGGAGCGATGTCCGAGACGGAGCAGCATTTCAACCGTCTGAGCAGTTATGTAATCTGGATTATAATGCTGCCGTGTTTTTTTATGGGACCCATCGCGCAAAACCCCGATTCAACGCTTGCCAATGTTTTGTCGTTTATACCGATAATGTCATCGAGTCTTATGCCGTTCAGGGTTATAATGGTGGATGTTCCGGTATGGCAAATTCTTACAAGTTTCGGAATACTTTTAATTTCGACATTTTTGCTGATAAAACTCTCCGCAAAGATTTTCCGCAACGGAATAATGCAGCAGGGCAAAGAGTTCGGTTTTAAGGATATTTTTAAGTGGTTGAAATAAAAACAAAATAAAAAAGACCGTGTGGAATGATTATCCGCACGGTCTTTTTTATGTATGGAAAATTAGAATGTGTAAACAACGCTGAATCCTAATGATTCCAAAGAAATATTAGCACTCCATTTGTTTGTTATGTCTTTCCTGTTGTCGTCTTTGGCAGGCTTTGAAACATAGTGTTGATAGTAAAGACTGCCAAATTCTATGCCTGCACTCCATTTACTGTTGAATTTGTAATTCAGTACAGGGAAAAATCCGAATCTTATGTCAGTGTTTTTGGTAAGAGCCTCGTCTTGATTTTTATGTTTTCCAAAACCTAATACAAGTTTTGTTTTAACACCGAAATTTACTTTTTCCGATGCTACAAAGTCATAGCGGAAATACGGATTGAACTGGAATGAATTGTCTGCATCCCATAATTTTTTGTCCTGGGCATCTTTATCTTTTTCATGATAAAATCTTACTTCTCCGCCAAATGCCATATTGTCGCAGAAATAGTAACCTAATTCAGCCCCGAAGTGAAATACATTGTGAGGGTCTGCGTCAGAGGTATTTCCGTTTCTTTCATATTTTCCGGCAGTGTTGCTCATGCCGAAATTACCGGTAACAAACAATTGTGCATTGACATTTGTTGTTGCGGCTATAAATCCTAATACAGCCGCAACCGTTTTTAAACCTTTCTTCATAAATTCAAAAAAATTAGATTGATTAATTAAATTGCGCAAAGGTATTTTTATTTTTTGCCTTTATCATTAAACCTGTATTAAATTAATCTGTTTAATTTAATGTTTTGTAATTCTACTGGCTTAAAATTCTTAAAAACGAGAGCCGATGATAAAAAAATGATTTTTTTGAAAAAAAGTTCAAAAAAAATTTTTTTATCTGAAATTTTAACGCTACCTTTGCACCGTCAAATTTAGACATTCTGTTTGATGGTACCATAGCTCAGTCGGTAGAGCAACGGACTGAAAATCCGTGTGTCACTGGTTCGATTCCCGTTGGTACCACTCATAAAAAAGAGGCCGCTTGAAAATAAAAGCGGTCTCTTTTTTTATTGTAATATGGATATAATTTATAAACTCTTACACCAACTTACAAAATACCTGATGCCGGCAATGATAAGGGCTGTGCCTAAACCTGGGTAAAATCCTGCAAAAAATTCTGCCGGAATGCCGGGGATGAATTTCAACGAAATTCCCAAACCCATCATAAATATGATGAGGATATATCCGCGAAGGTCAAAAAACGCAAAGAGTGATTTTTTACGTTCAGGAAAACCGAGGATTCGCGCAGTGTAACGTTTGATGAAGTTGTTGAACATCAGCGAAAACAATACAGCCACAACAACGGCAATCAATGCAAGCCACCATACTCTTTCAGGATTGCAGTCGTTTACAGTTTTCATTGCAGTAATGCCGGTAATAAGTATTTTTATGCCCGGAAAAAGCCAAAAAAGCACTTGCATCAGCAGCAAGTGCTCTCTGTTAACAGGTAAAATTTTATCTACATTCATAACTTTAAAATTTTCACAAACGTTTCCGGCAGACAAATATTTTCCACCTCAACTGCGTCTTTGAACAACGGCGCAATGTCAGAATCATTGAAACCCGCAATTCCACAGCCAATTCTTGTTACATAAAAAAACAAATCCTTGTGCTCTTTGGCAAATGAAATAAATTGGTCAACGTACGGTTTGATAGTTTCAACACCGCCCTGCATTGTAGGAATGGCGTAACTCTGACCTTGCAGTCCTACGCCCTGTCCCCAAACCGCGCCAAACTTATTTACAGCGGCTCTTGCTGCCCCTCCGCCGTGCTGACCATGCAGATTGCTTCCAAAAACGAAAATTTCGTCCGCCTTCAACGACGATATTGCCGCCGGTGTATATGACGGACGCTCAATATTGTTATAAATCCGTTGATTATTAGATGTTTGCATATTTGTAATGATTTCCTATTGTTTTTGTTCAAATGTAAGGATTGTTATTGAGATACGCAAATATTTTTCCTATTTTTTTGCTGCGTTGAATCTATCCCCTTAATCAATCCTCCTTATCCTTCCATCGTCAAAAACAGCATAAAACCTATGAGCAGCGCATACGTCGCCTGTTTTTGATAGCCGTGCGCGTGGGTTTCGGGAATCATTTCGTCGCTGACAACGTACAGCATCGCTCCGCCCGCAAATGCCAGCATAAACGGTAAAAACATCGCCGAAATTCCGCCTAAAAAATAACCCGTCAAAACGCCTGCCATCTCCAAGCCGCCTATCGCCAAAGAAATTACAAACGTGCGCAACTTGCTGACACCAAGCAATAAAAGCGGCGACACTACAACCATTCCTTCGGGTACGTTTTGCAGCGCAATGCCGAAAGTAACGCTCCAAGCGTTGGAAATATTTTCAGAATCGTTGAAGCCGACACCCGATGCCATTCCTTCGGGAAACTTGTGGATTGCGACTGCCAAAACAAACAGCAAAACATGGTTTATGGTGCTGTTGTTGACGTGCTGTTCGTTTTCGTCAAGACCCGTAATCTTATGAATATGAGGCATAAAGAAGTCCAACAGATTCAGAAACAACGCACCCGCAGCAACGCCCGCAAGCGGAATCCACCAATAAGACGCTGTGTTGACAGACGGCAGAATAAGCCCCACAACAGCCGCCGCAAGCATCAGTCCCGCGCAAAAACCCAAAACGGTGTCGTTCCATTTGTGCGGCAACTCCTTGATAAAAAAGCCGATAACCGTTCCGATTAACGTTGCACCGCAAAGTCCGAGTGCGCAAATTAAAACGTTATTCATGTTTCTTGTCCGGGGTTTTTAAACTTTTGACCAACACATTGATTAGCAGCAAAACAAAAATTCCGAGCCAAACCCAATCCATAATTGAAAAGCCGTGTTCAGAATGTCCGCCACTGAGAAATTCTGTTATCGAAAACCATTCCTGAGGCAAAAGGTAATCTATTGACAATCCGAATATTACCGCGCCGATTACAATCGAAAGGATATAAAGCCAGAGAGTTTTTTTGCCGAAAACTTTACCGATTACGAGCATTGACGCGCTGTTGACCGCCGGACCCGCCATCAATAAAACAAGAGCCGCGCCGGGTGTCAGACCTTTTGCCATAAGCGAAACGGCAACCGGAATACTTCCCGTCGCACAGGTGTACATCGGAATTGCTATTATTAAGACAATCAGCATGTTAAGAAGTTTGTAGTCATGCAACGCCGAAAGCCATTCACCGGGAACGGCAACCGTTATCAAAGCGGCAATCAAAAGACCGACAACAAGCCATTTGCCGACGTCTTCCAACATTTCAACAAAAGCGTAACGCATTGAGCCGCAGAATTTTTTAAAGAAACTGCTCTCGTCTATTTCTTCGTGATGACAGCAGCATCCTTCTTCTCCTTCTTCGTGGTCGTGATGTTCGTGGCAATGACAATGTTCATATTCTTCGTGGTCGTCATGGTCTTCATGATTTTCCGTTTCGTGGTTTTGGTGATTATATTTGTTGACAAGCCACCCTCCGAAAACCGCCGTGAACAATGCCGCAACAGGTCTTACAATTGCAAAAGGCAGTCCCATAAGCGAATACGT
Organism: Bacteroidales bacterium; assembly: GCA_017535325.1. GTDB lineage: Bacteria > Bacteroidota > Bacteroidia > Bacteroidales > UBA3824 > UBA3824. The sequence goes on from JAFXUC010000139.1 coordinate 66,043, forward strand.
CGCGGCGATGGAATCAACACCGGTCTGAGGCGTCGCAATCAGAAAACTTGTGCAGGCACCGTCGGAAGCACCCGCTTTTTTCAGCCCGACAGAAGTCGGAATCACACCGCAGGAACAAAGCGGCAACGGTACTCCAAGTGCGGCGGCTTTTATGACACTTGCCATGTTACGGGGTGCAAGGTGCTGGTTATAAATTGTTTGCGGCACAAAAGCCTTCAACAGTCCCGCAAAGAAAAATCCTAAAAGCAGATAAGGTGCCATTTCAACCGACATCTCCAAAAGTGCGTCCCAATAATTTTCCAAAAATGTTGTCATGACTAAAAAAATAAAACTAACTTTCACCGCAAAAATAATAATACCGCAAACAAATTGCAATACCAAAATAACAGTATTTTTGGAATGAAAAAATACTGTTATTTTGGTATTCAATATTTCATACTACACCGCTTTTCCGTCTTTAATCGTGATAATTTTGTTCGCGCCTTGGATTGTCCGCAGCCTGTGGGCGATTACGAGGACGGTTTTGCCCTTGATGAGTTTTGAAATCGATTGCTGTATAAGTGTCTCGTTTTCAACGTCGAGCGATGCCGATGCCTCGTCCAAAAGGATGATTGGCGCGTTTTTGAGGAAGGCGCGGGCAATTGAAATCCTTTGACGTTCACCGCCCGAAAGTTTCTTGCCGTTTTCGCCGATGACAGTGTTCCATTTGTCGGGCAACTGTTCCACAAATTCGGTGCAGTTGGCGAGTTTGGCGGCGGCTTTCACTTGTTCGTCGGTGGCGTTTTTGTCGCCGATGCGGATGTTTTCCATAACGGTATTGTTGAACAGCGTAACATCTTGGAACACAATCGAATAAAGATTCATCAGTGTTTCGGGGTCAATGTGCGAAATGTCCTGACCGCCCACGGTGATTTTGCCCGAATCAACATCCCAAAATCTTGCCGCGAGCCTCGAAACTGTGGTTTTGCCGCTGCCCGAAGGTCCAATCAAAGCCGTAACTTCGCCCTGTTTTGCGGTGAAAGATACGCCGTCAAGTATCTTTTTGCCATCTTGATACGAGAACTTAACATCCTGAAACTCAATATCTCCGCCGTTTACTTTGAGTTCCTCGCTGCCGGTCTGCTCCTTGTGCAGCAGGATTTCGTTGAGGCGTTCGCAATTGACATCCAACGCGATGATTGCCGCAAAATGTTCCAACGATGTTATCAACGGGTCGTAAATCCGCGACGCAATCAGCAAAAACAGCAAAAATTCCAACAGCGCGATTTCGCCTGATTTCAAGTACATTGCGCCGAAAAGTGCCGTGGTTGCAATGCCGAATTTCAGGAGTATTTCGGCGTTGGTAACAAAAATTCCCGTGCCGAGTTCGTTCCACAACATTCGTTTTTCAACGTCGTGAATCAGCCGTTTAACTCCTTGAAAATAACTCTCTTGTGCGTTGTTTTGACGGATGTCGCGCACCGTTTCGAGACATTCTTGGATTTTTTCGGTCATTTCGACGGCGGCGGCACTCTTTTTCTTGCCGAGACGGTACTGCACTTTGCGCGAAAAAGCCACGATTATCAGGCTCAGCGGCAACACCCAAACCACCGCCAAAGCCATCTTCCAATTGACGAAAAACAATGCCGCCGCCAATATGCAAGTGCTTATGATTGAGCCGATAAACTGCGGTATGAAGTGCGACGAAGCCTGTTCTATCTGCGCCGCGTCGTCCATCAATGCCGAGGTGAGATCCGCGCTGTCTTTTTTGGCGAAAAACGACAGAGGGAGCCTCCGCAGTTTTTCCGCCAATGTGATTCGCCTTACGCCGCTCTCCTTGTACGTGGAGAAAAACGACGTGTTGTACTGTACCATTGCCGTTGCAGCCATTATTATAACCCAAATGCAAATGCCTGAAACATAGAATGTTCCCTTGCCTTCGAGTGTGCCGCCGATGATGTCCTCAATCAAGAAATACAGCAGCACAACCGGCGAAAACAATGCCAAATTGTAAAAAACATTTGCAACCGAGGCCGTTACCATCGACCTCGCGCCCTCATCCGACAGGGCATATTTTTGTTTTAAATTTTTCATTTCATTTATTAAATTGAAAGTTTAAAATTTAAAATTGAAAATAGGAAATTGAAAGTCGAAAATATAAACTTTTCAATTTTCAATTCTCAATTTTCCATTCCACCGATTTCTGATATTCGCT
>JAFXUC010000140.1 GCA_017535325.1 Bacteroidales bacterium
AAATGAAAAAAGTATTATCATTTGTTTGCGGCTTGGCGTTTGCAGGCTGCATCGTTTCATGCGGCGGCTCTAACGCAGGTTCTAACGGCAACGGTTCAGAGCAGAAACAGGAACCCTCAAAAGAGGAAATCTCTAAACCCGCCGAGTCTCAACAGCCCGCTCAGGAGGCTGCAAAACCCGATTTGACAAAAAAATACATTTGTCCTAACAGGGATTATTCCTCTGATGACGAAAACGCCGTTTGCCCCGTTTGCGGAATGGATGGTTTTACGGAGAATAATTAATTTTTTTAACACAAGGAAATGCTTTTACAACTGAAAATATCCAATTACGCGCTGATTTCGGAGTCTTTGATTGATTTTAAGGACGGCTTGACGGTTATTACCGGCGAAACGGGTGCGGGAAAGTCTATTTTGATGGGTGCGCTTTCGCTCGTAACGGGCGCGAGGGCAGACTCCTCCGTTATAAAACAAGGTGAAAAAAAGACTGTCGTCGAGGCACAGTTCGATCTTTCAAATTATAATTTGAAAACGTTTTTTGATGACAACGACCTTGATTATGAGGATATTACAACCATTAGAAGAGAAATTCTCGATACGGGAAAATCGCGGGCGTTTATCAACGACACCCCGGTTGCACTCAATCAGTTGAAAGAATTGGGAAATTTTTTGATTGACATTCATTCGCAGCACAAGACCTTGGAAATTTTCGGGGAAAGTTTTCAGACGGGTGTTTTGGACGCTTTTGCCAAAAACAAGGATTTACTCTCTGAATATCAGGGACTTTATGAAAGTTACAAAAAGACAAAATCCGAGGTTGCGGCTCTTGAAAAACAGGCGGCGGAGTCCAAAAAAGAGTCAGAGTATCTGCATTTCCGTTATGACGAACTTGAAAAAGCCAAACTTCAAGAAGGCGAGCAAAAGGAGTTGGAAGACGAACTTGACATCTTGACTCACAACGAAGACATCAAAATCGCCGTTTCAACTTCTTCTATGCTGATAATCAGCGCGGAAGAAGGCACTGTTTTGCAGAAACTCAAAGAGGCGGAAAACGAACTTCAAAAAATTTCGCCGTATTATCCCAAGGCTCAGGAACTTTTTTCAAGGATTCAGAGCGTGTACATAGAACTTGATGACATCGGCAGAGAACTTGACACTTTGAACGAAAACACCGAATATTCGCCGGAGCGTTTGGACTTTGTAAATTCAAGGCTTACAACGATTTACAATTTGGAGAAGAAATTTTCGGTGGCGAGTGTCGAAGAACTTATCACGCAAAGAGACGACCTGAAAAAGCGGCTTGACTTAATCGACAATTCAGACGAGAGAATTGCCGAAAAGAAAAAAGAGTTGAAGGGAATTGTGAAAAAACTGTCTTCTTCGGCAGAAAAAATTACTCTGAGCCGCAAAAATGCTTTGGAAGGGCTTAAAAGCGAGGTTGAGACTTTGATTTCATCGCTTGGAATTCCTGACGGAAAATTTGACGTGGAGTTCAGCGGGACTGCCGACTTTTTGCCGAACGGAAGGGACGGAATAAAATTTATGTTTTCCGCCAACAAAAACGTGCCGCTTTCAGACCTTTCAAAAACGGCTTCGGGCGGTGAGTTGTCGCGCCTGATGTTGTGTTTGAAATACATTCTGTCGCGTTCAACAAAACTTCCGACCATAATTTTTGACGAAATCGACACCGGAATTTCGGGCGACGTTGCCGGAAAAACGGGTCAGATGTTCAAAAAAATAGCGGGTTTTATGCAGGTGATTTGCATAACGCATTTGCCGCAGGTTGCCGCAAAAGGCAGTCATCATTTCAAGGTTTTCAAACACGAAGAAGACGGAATTATCCGTTCAGACATCAAGGAACTCTCTATGGAAGAGCGCGTTAACGAAATTGCCGGAATGTTGTCGGGCGAAAAGGTTTCGGCGGCGGCGTTAGAAAACGCCAAGGAATTGTTGCAAATTTAAAAGGGAAAAAACTATTAAAAGGAGATATTATGTCAGAGATTAACATTAAAAACAAAAAGGCCTCTTTTCAGTACGAATTTTTGGAAAAATACATCGCCGGAATTCAATTGCTGGGGACTGAAATAAAATCCATACGCGGCGGAAAAGCCTCGCTTGTGGATTCTTTCTGCTCTTTTGACAACCACGAACTGTACGTTAAAATGTACATCGGCGAATATTCTCACGGCGGCTACGTCAACCACGACCCGAGGCGCGAAAGAAAACTGCTGTTGACTCACAGAGAACTTTTGAAACTTGAAAAAAAGGTTCAAAATGTCGGTCTTACAATCGTGCCTTTGCGCATGTTTGTTACTGAAAAAGGTTATGCAAAACTTGAAATAGCACTTTGCCGGGGCAAAAAAGTCGCCGACAAACGCGAGTCAATCAAAGAGCGTGAAAGTGCAAGGGAAATGGACAGGGTTATGAAAAGCGGACGTTACTAATTTTTTTTCTATTTTATTATGCGCAGAGTTTTTTTATTGTTGACAGTCTGTCTTTTAAGTCTTTGCAACTTAAAAGCGCAACACCCGTTTTCAACGAAATGGAGGGTGATAAAAAACGACAGATTAAAAATTATTTACCCGGAAGGGCTTGATAATGAAGCGTTAAGATTAAGAAACGGAATTACGGCGGTTTTTCAGGGCGACACTCTCGCAATGAAAGCCTCGCCCCGCCGCGTGCCTTTGGTTTTGTCCACAACTTCTGTTACTTCAAACGGTTACGCAACACTTTTCCCGTATCATTTGATGTTTTATTCCAAGCCGATGGACGACTGTTCGCTTGCTTCAACCGAATGGATTGAGGCTTTGATGACTCACGAATACCGTCATATTGTGCAGTATGATGTTCTGGATCACGGATTTACGAGGTTTGCGTCGTGTCTTTTCGGGGCTTACGGCAGAAGTACGCTGTCGTATTCTGTACCGCAGTGGTTTTATGAAGGCGACGCCGTTTTTGCCGAAACCGTTTTGACAAGTCAGGGCAGGGGACGGGCGGCTAATTTTGACCGCGCTATTGCCGCTGTTATTTGTGGAGCGGGAAAAGATTTTGGTTATGACAAAATGCTTTTGCGTTCTTACAGAGACTTTTTGCCGTCGCATTATCCGTTTGGTTATATGCTTGTTACAAAGGCGAGAAGGGATTTTGGCGAAGAAATTTTCAATAAGGCAATCAGGCGTTCCAATTGGTATTCGTTTATGCCGTACGCTTTTTCAATAGGATTTAAGCACTATTCGGGAATCAGCCTTTCCGACAACTATAAAAACGCTTTTTCGGAGTTGAAGACGTTTTATTCCAAACGTATGGATTCTGTCAAAGCCGTTGATTATAAAAAAGTTAACACGTTAAAAAAACGCTATTATACCAATTATAATTCGCCGCGTTTTATTAGCGATACTTCTATTGTATGTATAAAAAGTTCGATGTCAAAGTCGGCGCGTTTTGTTGAAATTTCGCTCTCTGGCAAAGAGAGAGTTTTGCAGACTACCGATGCGGACGAGTTTGATACTGACGGCAAAATTTTGGTTTATGCCTCCAAAGTTCCGGACCTTAGGTGGACACTCAGAGATTATTCTGATATTGCCGTTTATGACTTGAAAACCGGTAAAAAACAGTTAATTACAAAAAAGCAAAAATATTTTTCGCCGGCACTTTCCCCGGACAGCAAAAAAATCGCTGTTGTGGAATTTTCTCAAAACCGTATTTGCAAAGTCGTAATACTTTCGCTTGAAAGAGACTTTTTGGGTAAATATAAAACATCGGTTTTGAAATGTCTTCAAATGCCGGAAAATTCTTATGTCAGGGGGCTTGAATTTTTGGATTCCGACACATTGGTTTATGTTGTGAATGTTGATAACAAAAATTCTGTTAAAATGTTAGCAATCAGCACTTTGACGGAAGAAACACTTGTGCAGCCAACGCAAGAAAATATTAGCGGTATTTGCACTAATGATAACAAAGTTTTTTATATTTCGGATGTTTCGGGTGTAGAAAACATTTATGAGGTTTCGGGCTCTGAAATCCGTCAAATTACCAATTCAAAATATGGTGTTTCTGATCCTGATATTAGAAATAATAAATTGATTTTCAGTGATTTTGGTTTCAAGGGCAACGACATTGCCATTTCGGAGGATTTGGGCGGGACAGAAAGAAACGTTGCAATGCCGCTGAATTATTTTGCGCCGGTTTTGGAGAAAAATCCGCGACAAAAAGTCGATTTTATTGCCACGCTGAAAAACGGCGAGCGCACCAACCGTTCAAGATATTACAGTCCGTTTAGCGATCCGATAAGAATTTACGGTTGGATTCCGAATTCCGGCGACGGTTACGTTCAGGGGACGGTTTATTCACAAAACACGTTAGGCACTCTGTTTTTGAACGCAACCGGGACTTACGATACCGACAAAGAGTTTTTTAGAACCGACATAAACTGCTTATATACAGGTTTTTATCCTGAAATTCAGTTTAATGCTTCTCTCGGCGACAATGCCGATTATTACGCCGTAAAAATGCCTTTTGGCGGCACACAGATTCGTAAGTTTGCGTGGAAGGAAAATATTTATTCTTTGACATTTAGAGTGCCGTTTGATTTTTCGCGGTTTGAAAATTCGCAGAAACTTTCCGTTTCGACAGGAATTTCGCTTTATTCGGTCTCTGACAAGATAATTTCCAATTATGACGACATGGGCAACGGAGATTTTCCCGTCTTGAACGGCGGCTTGAATTATTCGTGGTCAAAACCGAAAGCGTACAGAGATTTTAAAAATCCGCTGTCGGTGGATTTTTCTTTCGGCTTGAAAAAATCTGCGGACGAAAAATTGGATGCAGAAATGTTTTCTTTTGACGCGGCGTTGACTGTTCCCGGATTTTGTAGTCAAAACTATTTTACTTTGAAGGGAAATTTTGTCCGTCAGACGCAAAATATGGATTTGAAAAAGATTTATCTGTTTAGTAATGATGCGTTTAACATCGGCGGATATTCGTCTTTCAGGCTGCAAAAACTTTATAAAATAGGCGGTGAATACGAATTGCCGTTAGGTTATCCTGACTTTGGAATCCCTGCTTTGATTTGGTTTAAGCGTTTCAGGGGCTCTGTTTTCGGAGAGGTGGCACGTGGCGAATTGTTGGGTTACAAGTTTGACTTTGCTTCCCTTGGCGCAAAATTTTTGACGGAATTTCATTTGCTCAGGCTTCAAAACGTAATTACTATGGGATTTTCTTATTCTTACGGTCTGAAAGCAAACGGTTTTGAAAAGCCGTCTGAGTTTAATTTGATTTTGATGTACCAAATGTGATAAAAAAAATCGGGGCAAAACCCCGATTTTTTTTATTTAAAAATCCAACGCTTGTTTCAAATCATTTATTAAGTCTTCTTTGTCTTCGAGACCGCAACTGAGGCGGACCAAGCCGGCGGGGATTCCCGCTGCAACCAACTGCTCGTCTGTTAACTGTCTGTGCGTAGATGTTGACGGACAAAGACAGCACGTCCGCGCATCGGCAACGTGCGTTTCTATTGCCGCGAGTTTCAAGCGTTTCATAAACTCTTCCGCAGCATGTCTGCCGCCTTTTATCTCAAAACTTACGACACCGCAGCCGCCGTTAGGAAGATATTTCTGAGCCAAAGCGTAATATTTGTCGCTTTTAAGACCTGAATAATTTACTTTTTCAATTTTCGGGTGGCTTGACAAAAATTCCGCAACCGCCTGACCGTTTTCAACGTGTCTGGGCATTCTTACGTGAAGCGATTCCAAACCGAGGTTGAGCAAAAATGCGTTTTGCGGCGACTGTATGCAGCCGAAGTCCCTCATTAACTGTGCGGTACATTTTGTGATAAACGCGCCTTGAAGTCCGAACTGTTCTACGTAAGTGATTCCGTGATAACTCTCGTCGGGTGTGCAGAGTCCGGGGAATTTTTCCTTGTGAGCCATCCAGTCAAATTTGCCGCTGTCAACGATTGCGCCGCCGACTCCCGCACCGTGTCCGTCCATGTATTTTGTGGTTGAGTGCGTTACGATGTCAGCACCCCATTCTATCGGACGGCAGTTTACCGGCGTCGGAAACGTGTTGTCGATGATGAGCGGAACTCCGTGTTTATGTGCGGCTTTTGCGTAGGTTTCGATGTCAAGAACCGTAAGCGCGGGGTTTGCGATTGTCTCGCCGAAAACCGCTTTTGTGTTCTCCTGAAACGCTTTGTCAAGTTCTTCCTCGCTTGCCGTCGGAGAAACAAACGTTACCGAAATTCCCATTTTTTTGAGCGTTACGGCAATCAGGTTGAAAGTGCCGCCGTAAATGCTTGACGAGGCTACGATATGTCCGCCACATTCGCAGATGTTGAAAATCGCGAAAAAGTTTGCAGCCTGACCGCTTGAAGTCAGCATAGCCGCGCTGCCGCCTTCCAAAGCGGCGATTTTTGCGGCGACAAAATCGTTTGTCGGGTTTTGAAGACGGGTGTAAAAATATCCCGTCGCTTGAAGGTCAAACAGTTTTCCCATATCCTCAGACGTGTCGTATTTAAACGTAGTTGACTGAATGATAGGAATTTGACGCGGTTCTCCGTTACCCGGACGGTAGCCCGCCTGAACACATTTGGTGTTAATTTTGTAATTATCCATTATTTTAATTTTGATTTAGTGCTTTCTCTTTCAATTCCAAATACTTGCGCGTAAAATACGGCTGAATTGCCGACTCTCTGTAATCGAATCCGTAAGCGCGTCTTGTTACCGCGATAATCGGCGGAGCCTGAATCCTTTTCGCAACGCCCATGCCTTTGAAAAGTTTGTACCAGCGTTCCAAATCGGCGGTGAAACTTTTTGCGTCGGGAAAATTTGTCTTAATCAAATCTTCCGTGAGTTCGGTATCTTCGCCGTGATTGAGATATGCGGCAAGGTCGCCGTCAAGATAATGCTGCAAAATGCCGTCAAGCGGGGCTCTGTTCCACCACTGTTGCAACGCCTCAAAAAGCCGGTCGTGATAAGGATAAATTATCGGGTCGCCGAGTCCTTTGTCAACGGCTTGGTTTTCTGACAGTTCCGCTGACGGTTTCAAAGTCAGAACCTCTTTCGGAACGATTTCTTTTTCTCTGTTGATATAGCGGCAAAGGTCGTAAACGGTGTGTTTCCAAAGGTCGCCGAGAGCCGCCAAAAAACCCGCAACATCGCCGTAAAGCGTGGCATATCCGACGGTTGTTTCGGTTTTGTTGCCGTTGTTGGTGAAGACCGCGCCCCATGCGCTGGCTATGGCCGCCAAAATTCTCGAACCTCTGTCCCGCGCCTGAACGTTCTCCATGTTGAAAGACGAAAGGTTGATTTCGATGTTTTCGCCTTTGGAGTTGGTTGGTTTTAAGCCGTCAATCTGACGTTTGGTGAGTGCCGCGCTTTCCGAAACGGGAACCGAAGTGTACCAGCAGCCGAGATTTGCGGCAAGTTTTTGCGCGATTCCGATTGTGGTCTGCGAATTGAATTTTGTCGGCATGTTTACCAAAAGCAGATTTTCCTTTCCGATTGCCTCGGCGTAGAGTGCGGCTGCAAGCGTTGAGTCAACGCCGCCCGAAGCACCGATGACGACTTTCTTCAAGCCGCTCTGTTTCATATAGTTACGTATGCCGTAAATCAGCGTTTTGTGAATGTCTTCGATTTCTGACGTTTCTTTATATTTTAACGGGCTAACGGAGAAAAGTTCGCCGTCAACAAACTGAAAATCAACGTCTTCTTCCTCGTACATTTTGGAATGGGCGATAAGTTCGCCTTTGGAGTTCCAAGCCGCCGAACTGCCGTCAAAACAGAAAACTGTCTTGCCGTTGTTTTGAAGTCCGAGTCCGTTGACATAGATGACGGGCTTGTTAAGATTTTTTGCGTGATTGGCAAAATGACGGTTGCGGCTGCGGTTTTTGCCGGCTGTAAAAGGCGAATAACTGATGTTAATCAGTATTTCCGCGCCCGCTTTGCTCAAAATGTCAAACGGTTTGTAATAGTAGTCGTCGTCCCAGCCGTCTTCGCAGATTGTTACGCCGAACTTTACACCGCAGATTTCTTGCAGCGGAAACATTTTTGCGTCTTCCGTTATGTTTGAAGCCCTTGCGGTTGCGGTAAGATTGTCGAAAAAATGTCTCGGCTCTTCAAACTCGCGGTAATTGGGCAGGAGAGTTTTTACGCGGTATTCAGTTTTGCCGTTTGTGGCGATTAAGGCGACGTTCATTTTTGCCTTGCGGCCGTCATAGCCGTTGTGAGGAGAGCCGTAAACGCTTTCAAAAAACGCCACCGTGCCGAATATCAGCGAAAAATTTTCGTCGGCCTCTTTTGCGAGTTCTTTGGAAAAAAATTCGCAGTCCTCGATAAAGTCGTTTTCTTCCCATCTGTCGCCAATCATATAGCCGGGGATTGACATTTCAGGCAGCAAAAGAAGGTTGACGCCGTCTTTTTTGGCACGCTCTGCGGCGGCGCGGCATGTTTCAAAGTTCAAGGCGGGATTGCCCGGAACTATTGTTATCTGTGAGTATCGTATTTTCATCGGTTGTACTTTTTTAGCGCAAAATTAGAAAATAATTTGAATTATTCCTGCAATTATCATGTAAAAATATATGATTTTTTTCAGTGTTTCGCGGTTGATTTTCTCAAAGACTTTTTTGCCGAAAAAAATTCCAAGAAAAATTCCCGGCAGCGCGTAAAGGAGCGAAAGTCCGACCGTCGGCGTTACAAAGCCGTATTCAGCCCTGAAAAGCGACATATAGATATTTGTCAGCACAAAATAAGCCTGAGCAATAGCGAGATAACTTTCTTTTGAGGTTTCAGAGGAGAGGAAATAAACCACGGCGGCGGGTCCGTGCATTCCGAACAGTCCGCCCATCAGGCCGGAGAGTCCGCCGAGAGAAATCTGCCATTTTATAGTCGGCTTAACGGCGGCTTTGTTTGCAAAAAACAGAAAATACGCCGCGAGTAAAATCAAAACGCAGCCCAAAATCACCCTCAAACCGCCGCTGTCCGTTACGCTGACGAATTTTACGGCGAAAAACGAAAACACGCAAAAAGTCAGAAAAATTCCGTACAAGTTTCTTATGTTCAGGAATTTGTAAACAGAAAAAAGGACAATTCCCGACTGGATAAGGCTCAGAAATCCGCTCAGCGCGGTAGCCTCCTGATACGACGGCATAAGGTACGGCAGGATTGTCATAATAAAAATTCCGAATCCGAAGCCGCAGACCCTTTGCACAAAAGACCCCGCGAAAGACGACAGAAATATCAAAAAAGCGGTCATGGTTAGTTTATAATTGCCATTCGGCGGATGCCAGATTATGAATTATGCATTGATAATCAAAATCCAACACCGACTCTGAACATAATGTTGCTGAGGTAGGTTTTGGCTTTGGTCTCGTCTTCGGTGCGGTTTTCCATTCCGCGCTGGGCCTGCGTGCCGAGATAAATGGGACCGAGCCAGAGACCGGCGTTTGCGTTGAATCCCCAGTCGTGGTTGTCGAATTCGGGCAGGTATTCCACCGTGTAGAACGCGCCTACGCCCACGTCAATTTTGATGCCGAGGTTTAGGCAGAGTCCGAAGTTGAGCGGCGAAATGTAGATGTTGTGCTGAGGGTCGCCGTCGTTGAAACTAAAATTTTTCAACTGATCCCTGACGTCCGAATCGGTGTCGGTGTACTTGTTGCCGAGGTTGCTGCACGCGCCAATTGAAAATCCGTAGTAGAACGGCGAGCGGGCAATCTGTTTGTTGAAACCGATTTCGCCGGCGTATCCCAAGTAGCGGTCGCCGTGGATTTCGTCGTAGTCGTGGGCGGTTTGGAGTCCCGAATAGTTGACGCCCGCCTTAACGAACCATATAACATCGCCGCCCTCAATCTGATGGAACGAGGACACAATCTGCTTCGATTTTGGGGGAGTGTTGGACGTGGTGGAAATGGTCTGCGCGTTGACGGTGAAAGCCAGCATCGCTGCCGCCGCTGTCATCAATAGTCTTTTCATAGCGTTTACTTTTTGAAAATGTTAAACTTAGAGGCTTCGTCGGCGTTTACCGGCATGATTTCCGACTGACCCTGACCAGAGAATTTGAGGAGTTCGATGTCTTTGCTCTCCATGTCGCGGAAGCCGGTGTACTTTGCCGGAAAACCGGTTACTTCGAGTTCGTAACGCTTGCCGCTGCTCTTTACGACGTATACTGCGCCAAGGATTGCGTCATATACCGGCTTTGCGTCGGGGTTGCCGTCTTTGCAGGCTACGGCGAGTGCATACGCCCGCATATTGTTGACATTGAGACCCATAGCGATGGCGTCTTTGCGTTTGACGGTTACCACCCAGGTCTTGTGTTCCGGCTCCACTTCAAGGGTTGCCACCTTGGGCATTGCGAATATTTCGATGTCGTTGATCGGCACTGAACGCGCTTCCATATATCTGGAAGTGCTGCAACCGCTTGCAAGCAGCATTATTGCGCACGCGGCAGAAATAATTAATCGTTTCATTTGTACAGTTGATTATTCGTTTTTTAAATTTTGTTTCACTAATCAGCCCCGAAATTAGAAACAATTTTCGTAACACTGAAATTTTTTTTGAATTTTTTTCCCCGAATAAATTACAAGGCAAGGATGATAAAAATTGTATAATCCAGAACTTATTTTGATTTGTTTCATTGAAATCTTTTTGTTACCTTTACAGCGTTCAATAAAGGATATGACAATGACAAAGAAAACATCAATACAGATATTTGAGGAAAAGAAAGTTCGTTCTGTTTGGAACGAAGAGGAGGAAAAATGGTATTTCTGCGTTGCTGATGTAGTGGAAATTTTGACGGAAAGCAAGAATCCGTCAGACTATATCAAGAAGATGAAAAGCCGCGACCCTCAATTAGCCGAAGGGTGGGGACAAATTGTCACCCCCCTTTCGTTACAGACCGCCGGAGGCAAACAACGGGTCAACTGTGCTTCTTTGGAAGGTATTTTCCGCATCATTCAGTCGATTCCGTCTCCAAAGGCAGAGCCGTTCAAACAATGGATGGCACAAGTGGCAAGCAACCGTGTTGACCAAATGCAAGACCCTGAACTCTCGATAGAACAGGCTGTTATGGATTACAAGCGTCTTGGATATTCTGACAATTGGATTAATCAGCGTATCAAATCCATCGAGGTGAGAAAATCTCTAACCGACGAATGGAAACGTTGCGGCGTAGAAGAAGGCTTACAATTTGCTACGCTAACAGACATTATAACAAAGACTTGGAGCGGTAAAACTACCAAAGAATACAAGCAATACAAAGGTCTCAAAAAAGAGAATCTCCGCGACAATATGACAAATACCGAACTTATTCTTAATATGTTAGCCGAAACAGCCACCACTGACCTTTCCAAAGAGCATAATCCCGAAACTTTTGACGAAAACATTGATGTTGCACAAAAAGGCGGCAATGTTGCACGCTCTGCGCGTCTCGAATTGGAAAAACAATTGGGTCATTCTGTCGTAACACCGCTAAATGCTAAAAAATATCTGAATCAGATTGACAAAACGGGAAAGGACGATGACGAATAATTTTTCGCCCGTTCAATTTTTATTGCAAAATGTTTTTTTTATTGTTCAAAATTTGTGTAATTTTGGAAAACAAAAGATTCTAAAAATATGAAGCAGAGAAATTACTACGTAGTAAGTACAAATGTATGGAGGGATGTGAATTCTGATTATTTGATTCCGATAATGAAATCAAAACATATCGTTTTAATGGGTTGGTCGTCAGATTATAAAAATGGTCATATGTTCAATAACGTTAAGAAAAATGATGTGATTTTGGTTGCACGACGTCAGAATAAGGAATTCAGGTATTATTTTATCGGTGTTGTTGCAAGTGATGAAACCACTCAGTATTGGGATGATGAGCAAGAAAAAAATGCTCAATGTAAGATTTTATCATACTTTATTGATTTGGGAAATTGTGAGAATGACATTTTAAAAGGTTGGAGTACTGCTGGCTCGAACCAAATTCCCGCAATCGGGAGAATAGATGGAGACAAAAATCCTGAAATTATAACACTGATTGTTAATATTATAAATAAACAAATTCAAATGCAAGAAATACAACAACTTACAACACTTCTTTCTCACAAAAAGAATATTATTCTCCAAGGTGCGCCCGGCGTTGGCAAAACCTACACAACGGCGGCGTTGGCGTTATCAATTTGTGGCGAAAATGTTCCCGATGACCATGATAGCGTTATGAAACGATACGAAGAACTACAAAAGGACGGCAGAATTGGTTTCGTAACATTTCATCAATCAATGGATTATGAGGATTTTGTGGAAGGTATAAAACCGCAATTAGTTGCCGATGACAAAATGATTTATCAAGTTGAAAATGGAATATTTAAAATAATGTGCAACAATGCGCAACAGAAAAAAGAGGGCAATATAATAAAATGTATAGACAAATACATAGAATCTATTAAGGGCTATAAGAACAGAAAACTAATACCAACACTCACTGGTAAATCATCGTTGTATGTTTGGTGGAATACGGGTAATGCAACATTAAGTACAAGAAGTTCTTATTCAACTTCAAGCAAAGATCCGGAATACACGCCGTCTCCTATCAATATCGAAAAACTCAAAATGCAGGCTGTTGGAGAGGGTATAGAGAATAACTGGCCATCATATGCCCAAGCAATTATAAATGCTGTACAGAATGAATACAAAAACGAATTAAAAAATGACAATTCTAATACTCCTTACGTTCTTATTATTGACGAAATCAACCGAGGCAACGTTTCAAAAATCTTTGGCGAACTGATAACGCTTTTGGAGGCGGACAAACGCATCGGCGGCAAACATCCGCTGAAAGTTACTTTGCCGTATTCAAAAGACGAATTTGGAGTGCCAAGCAATCTTTACATCATCGGCACAATGAACACCATCGACCGCAGTGTCGGAAATATTGATTATGCGGTAAGAAGAAGATTCGCGTTTGTAACGCTGGAATCAAAACGTGAAATCGTAGAACAATATTCGACTGTCAAAGCCGTAAATCTGTTTGATGCGGTCAAAACCTTTATTGAAAACAATAAAATCGAAATGGATTTTGACGATTTGATGGTCGGACACAGTTATTTTTTGGCTGCTGACGATGACGAATTGCAAATGAAATGGCAGTACGAAATAATGCCGCTTTTGCGCGAATATCACAAAGACGGTCTTTTAAATCAGGAAGTTACGGCAAAAACGTTTGAGAAATTTATCAATGAAACCAATAATAATTAAAGAACACGAAACAATTCCCGAAGAATATCGCGACTCATTAAAATCTGTTCAGTTTTCAGGCGTTAAAGATTTTATGGGCGAACCGAAATTTCTCGGAATTGATTCTTGTTTCAGAGCCTCATATTTTGTAGGAACGTGTTCTCTTTCTGAGGATTTTTCGATCGCCGTCTTGCCAAAAATCAAGAACATCGACTTTATAAAAATATTTCTTTCAGCGTTGGAGGTTGACAGCGCGGCGGATTATTTTTCAAAATGTTACAGAATATATTTCGACGAACCGGCAATCAAAACACCTGACTCTCTGAACGTTTTGTCGCCGCTGCTTGTTTTGCATTTCATTTCGCTGACAGAAAAACTCGTAAAGCGCGGATTAAAACGCGGTTACATCATCCGCGAAGAAAACTTGAAATCAAAAATCAAAGGCAAAATTTTGTGGGCGGAACACTTGCACCAAAATATTTTTCAAAAACGTGAGGACAGAATTTTTTGCCGTTTTCAGGAATATACTTCTGACATTCCCGAAAACAGACTTTTGAAAAAAGCGTTGCTTTTCTGTGCGAAATTTTTGGAAACTTATAAAACGGGATTTGAAAATGTCAAAAAACGCCTTTTGAATTTACAGCAAAAATTTGCCGGTGTTTCCGATGAAATTGAAGTTTCGCAAATTCAGAAAATTACCGCTAACAAACTGTTTTTCAGTTATAAAAGCGCGGTAAAAGTTGCGAAAATGATTCTCCGGCGTTTTGATTATTCGTTGCGAAACGTTAAAGAAACCTTTGAAAATCCGCCGTTTTATATTGATATGTCAAGACTTTTTGAATTATATGTTTTGAATTTGTTGGGCGGCGAAAATGAGAATTTAAGGTTTCAAGTTCATGGCTATTCCGGAGTTGCCGATTTTTTGAAAATAGACGAGCAAATTATCATTGACACAAAATACAAGCCGGATTACGGTTACGACAACCAAGACATCAGACAATTAAGCGGTTATGCCCGCGACAGGAAAATTTTGTCCGTCTTGAATGTTGCCGATGACCGGGAAATAAAATGTCTGATAATTTATCCTGACGAAAATGCCTCGGGAAAATTATCAGACCAATATGTTGAAATCAGAGAGTTCAGAAATTTTTATAAACTTGGCGTAAAACTTCCCGAATATCCCCTCTAATTTTATCCCACATTTACTTTGATATTTTTCAGACCTTTGTCAGAAATCATGTCCGTAAATTCACGGTAAGTTTTTATGATTTTTTCGTCTTGGGCGAGGGGGGCTTTTGAAGAATTTTTGAAAACCTTGTACAAGCCGTCAAAAACCGTGTAACGCAAATTCGACAAAAGAGATTTTTCAATCCAATAGTCAAAGGTTATCTCCGGAAATTTTGAATGTAAGTTTTTGAGTTTCAGGTATTGTCTTAGACCGTCAGAGGCATCGTGCCAGATGTCGGAAAAAACGTAGTCATAATCTTTCAGGTCTTTTGAAAATTCAAAAGCGTCGCCTTCTATGATTCTGATTTTCTCTTTTTGGGGAAACTGGGGCAGAATTTCCGACGAAAAAAGTTCGATTATATCCGCGTTTTTTTCTACGACTGTAACCGTTTTTACGCTTTTTTTCATCGATGCCAAAAACGCAAAATATCCCAGACCGAGCCCGAAAGTCAGAACGTTTCCGCGTGCGTTTTCTATCGGAGACTGCATCGTAAAAATTTCGTTAGGCTTTACCGCCATCCATTCCCTGCCGTCTTGAAAAACCGCAGGGAACGAAAATTTTTCCCTGAAAAATCCTATTTGCGGATATTCGCGGAAGTCCGAAGTCAAAACCGTTTCGTCAAAAACAAACGCCTCGCAAGGCTCGTAGGAGGAGTATTTAAATTCCCAGTTTTTGAAAGTTTTGGTCGGAAATTTTATCGTTTTCAGATACAAATCGTCCTCAAAATCCTGAGGTTGAAGTTCCTTGACGGCGGGCATGAAATAATCGTTGAAAAGTGCTTTATGTACTTGGTTTTCATAGATTTCCAAGCCGCACGCCGAGGCAAGCAGCATTGTATAAGCCGTTGCAAAAGGCATTTCGTAACCCTCGGAAATTTCTTCGGTCATTGCTTTTGTGACAGATTTTTCGCTTGTGTTAAGAAAATCCGCCAAAATATCAAGCACTACGGCGTTGTTTTGAATCGTAATGTTAAGCGTTTCAATACGTTTTGAGTCAAAATCGTTTAGTAGAATTTTCATTTTAGATAACCTTAAATTGTTTTAAAGCCAAAAGAATGCCGTCTTCGTCGACGCTTGAAGTTACAAAGTCGGCGTGATGTTGTACGCCCGGCATTGCGTTGCCCATTGCGATACCGATTCCCGCCTGTTGAATTATCGGGACATCATTGCCGCCGTCGCCGAAAGCCATCGTTTCGCTTATCTCAATGCCGAGATAATTTGCCACGGACAACAGTCCTTTGCCTTTGTCGGCATGGACAGAGGTAATGTCAACAAATTTGCTTGACCAGCGTCCCGCAACGCAGGTTTTTATCTCAGGCATAAAAATTTTTTCGTGCCCGGCGTCAAAAAACGACGTTACTTGCATAATGTCTTGTTTTACAATATCTTCCACGGAAATCATGTTGACGTCAACGGGGATATGAAGTCCTACGTTGAAAACTTTCTCAACCACGGGTTTGCGGTTGAAAACTGCAAAATCGTTTCTGCTCATCAAAATCGCCGGATAATCATACTGTTTGGCGTCTAAGAGAAGTTTTTCAACGTCTTCATGACTGATATGGTGTTTTACGACAATTTCATTAAAAACTTCCACCAATGCGCCGTTGTTGGTAATGTAGCCGTCAACCAAGGGGCGTACAACGTCAAGATTTGAGGTCAAAAACGCCTTGGGACGTCCTGTTGAAATAAAAATTTTTACGCCTTTGGCTTTTGCCGCTTTTATCGCTTCAAGAGCCGACGCGGGAATTTCGTGCGTGGAAAAACTCACAAGCGTTCCGTCAATGTCAAAAAAAAGTGCTTTAATCATAAAAAAAAACTTTCCGCAAAGGAAATTATTTTTTTTCTTATTGACAAAAAAATTTACCTTTGCCCCGTAATTTATTAAACAAATATATTCTTTTTTAACAATGAACACACACTTTTTAAAAACAGCCGGCGCGGTTTTGTCTTTATGCGCCGTTGCTGCCTGCTCGCAGCCGAAAGAGCAGCCGACCTTCAAAATTAACGGTACTGTTTCAGATGAAATCTCCGACACGGCTTATTACGTCTACATCGGCGACACCGCTTTTAACATTGACGTAAAAGTTGCTCCCGTTGATACGATTATCGTAAAGGACAAAAAATTTTCGTATTCTTCCACTGTCAAAGAGCCGAGACTGATATGGTTGCAGGCTATTTTTAAAAGCGGCGAAGTTTGCGGCGCATACGTGGATTTTGTTTTGGTGCCGGGCGAGACCGCAAACCTTAAAGTTTGTAACGGTTATTTTGAACTTGACGGAACGCCGTTTTATCAGCAGTGGCATACACTTGATACGATGAGTCAGAATTTTCAGAAAAAATTTTCCGCAAAAGCCGACAGTCTGAGGGCATTGCCTGAACTTTCTCAGGAGACGGTAAATGCGTTTAACGAGGAATACAGTCTTTCTCTTGACAAAATGCGGAGTTATGTCATGGAACATAAAAACGAGGAAGGGACTTTGTTTTATTCAACTATGGTAGGCATGATTCCTGTCAGCCAACTTATTTCCGGCATGAAGGACGAGGTTCGTAACGGCAAGTTCAAGTCATTTATTGACATGACATTAGCAAAAGAGGAGGCTGCAAAAAAAGCGGAGGAACAGGCTGCCGAGGCACTTGCAAAAACTTCCGAAGGCGCGATGTTTGTTGACTTTTCGGCAGAATACGACGGCAAAACCCAGAAACTTTCCGATTTTGTAGGCAAGGGCAAATATGTTTTGGTTGACTTTTGGGCTTCTTGGTGCGGACCTTGCAGAAGAGAGATTCCGAACTTAATTGATGTTTACAACAAATACAAAGGCAGTAAGTTTGAGGTTATCGGCGTTGCCACATGGGACGAGCCCGATGACACGAAAAAAGCAATCGCCGAACTTCAAATTCCTTATCCTCAGATTATGAATGCTCAGGAGGCCGGCTCTGCTGCTTACGGAATCAGGGGCATTCCAGAGATTATTCTTTTTGCCCCTGACGGAAAAATCGTAAAACGCGGTTTGCGCGGCTCTGACATTGAGACCGAGGTAAAAAAATGTCTCGGAAAATAGTCTACGGCTGCAACAGTTTTTTTGCTGTTGCCATGTCGATGCGTTTGCTGCCCTGAACGGCTATGACAAAGGCATCGGGAATTTTTTTACGGATTTCGTTTTGAAGGTTGGTTATCTCCTTCAAACTTTTACTTTTGCCGACGGTGTATTTATAAACGCCGTCGGTTTTTGTTTCTTCTATGTTTTGAATCCCTTTGAAACTTTTGTCGTCAAGGGGAATTTTTACGGCGGAGGATTTCAACTGCACCTTATAAAAAACGTCATCGGTTTTTGTAACCGCCGGAGTTGTTGTTGTGACAGGTTGTGTTGCAGGCTGCGTAACGGGTTGCGTAACCGGTTTTTCAGCCGGAGTTTTGCCCGGAGGCGGATTTAAGGAACTGTATGCTTTGAAGTTTTTGTCGTATTTAAAGCCGTAACTTTTTATGGCGCGGTAAATCGCCGAGGCGTAGATTTTTTGTCCTTCTTCTGATTTCAAAAAGTTTTCTTCTTTGGGCGTGCTGATAAAACTGCACTCCACCAAAACAGCCGGCATTTGAGCCCGCCAGAGTACGGCAAAGTTTGCTTCTTTTACGTCTTTTTCTTTGGCTCTTTTGCCGAGTTCTTTCTGAACAAAGCCCGCAAAAGCCGTACTTTGCTCTTTATGAGCCTTTTGAAGACTTTGCAATGCGATTTTGTCGGCGGGGTCTATGCTGTCAACAGAAAACGCGCCGCCGTTTTCCTGATATTCGAGTGCGATGTTGAGGTTGTCGTGTTCCTTGCCTTTTCCGACAACGTAGGTTGATGCGCCGTAAGCCTTTTTGTTGTTGCACGAATTTATGTGAATGGAGATAAAAAGGTCGGGTTTCGCATTGTTTGCGATTACGGTTCTGTCCATCAGAGTTACAAAAATATCGGTTTTTCTTGTGTAGACTACTTCTACGTCAGGAATATATTCATTGATGTAATCTCCTAATTTTAAAGCGATTCCAAGGCAGATGTCTTTTTCTTTCGAGGATTTTCCGAGTGCGCCGGGGTCTTTGCCGCCGTGTCCGGGGTCTATGCAAATCTTTTTCAAATGATACGCTCCGTCTTCCTGTGCGGAGGTTTTTTCCGTTACAACGGACAATGCTAAGAACACTAATACTGCAACCTTTAATAAATAATATTTTTTCATTTATATATTTTTTTTTAATTTTGCACTTTGGTTTTTGACACTGCAAAGTTAAAGCCATTAACAACAAAAAACAGCAATTTTCGTGCAAAAAATTTTTATCATAATAATATTGCTGGCTTTCAATGTCAGTCTTTCGGCACAGGAGATTACCTCTGACACGTTGTCAAAAGTCTCCGACAGCCTTAATATTGCCTCGGACACTTCGGGAGTGTCCGTTGATTCTCTGGAACTTAAACGTCCGAAATCCGTCGTGGACTTTCCGATAGAATACAAATGCGAGGATTCCATGCTGATTTCTTTTGACGACAAGCGGGTTTTTCTTTACGGAAAGGCCAACGTCAAAACAACCGGCATGGAACTCTCCTCAGAGTATATGAAAATGGAGATGGAAAGCAATTCCATTTATGCCGAGGGACGTATGGACTCGTCAAGCAACGAAATCATCGGAACTCCTGTCTTTAAGGACGGCAAAGACGAGTTTGAGGCAAAAACCATCAAATACAATTTCAAGACAAAAGAGGGAATTGTAAGCGATGTGGTAACCGAGCAGCAGAGCGGCTACCTTTTCGGCGAACTTACCAAAATGCACGCTAACAGGGAGATACACCTCAAAAACGGACGTTATACAACCTGTGATTTGGAGCATCCGCACTTTTATATGGAACTTACAAGGGCAAAAGTGATTCCTAACGACAAAATCGTTTCAGGTCCGGCGTATTTTGTGCTTCTTGATGTTCCGGTTTATGTTTTGGGACTGCCGTTCGGAATTTTCCCGCAGTCGAAAAAACACCACAACGGTATAATTATTCCGAGTTACGGCGAGGAGTCAAGGCGCGGTTTTTATCTTGAAAACGGCGGTTATTATTTTTCGATGGGCGATTATGCCGATTTGGAACTTCTCGGCTCGTATTACACTTACGGCTCCTGGGGATTGACGGCAAACTCAAAATTCAAATGGCGTTACAAGTTTTCGGGAAATTTCAGTTTTCAGTTTTCCAAAAACGTCCAGGGCGAAAAAGAGTTTATCAAGTCCACAAACGCCGACATTCATTACGATGCGTCAAACTCTTTTATGTTGAAGTTTAATTTTGCGCAGGACCCGAAGGCAAACCCGACGAGCAATTTCAGCGCGAATATTTCTTACGACAAGCAAAACTACGAGCGTTACAACGCAACCGACGTTCAGGAATACGCCCGCAGTACAACGTCTTCGAGTGTCAGTTACCAGAAAAAACTTTTCGGAGGTTTCGGTAATTTGAGTATCGCCTCCAACATGACGCAAAACCTTTACGACTCAACGGTTTCGTTTACCGCGCCTTCGGCAACGTTTTCTTTGCAGAGGTTTTTCCCTTTTAAAAGGCGTGTTCAGGTAGGCTCGCAGCGTTGGTACGAGAAAATCGGCTCTCAGTTTACGATGAATTTTTCAAACTCGGTTTCAACGCTTCCCGATTCCATGCTTTTCAAAAAAGGCATGATGGACAAGATGAAATACGGTATGAAATACGCCGTTCCGCTGAGTACCTCGTTCAACGTTTTGAAATACATAAACGTCTCTCCGTCAATTAATTACACGGGAAGGGTTTATCCGAATTATCTGCACCGTTATATGCAGGGAACTTTTGACCTTACGGGTGATACGCCAGACAAATATACTTACGGCACGGATACTGTTGACGCTTGGAGACACTGTTATGATTTTTCGGCTTCGGTTTCGGCAAGCACAAAACTTTACGGAATTTTCCAGTTCAACAAGGCAAAGAGAATCAAGGCTTTCCGCCACGTTTTAACGCCGAGTGTCGGAGTGTCATGGCGTCCTGACTTTTCGGAAGAGTTTTGGAATTTTTATGAGGACGACCCGTATGACACGACGGGCAAAAAGCGTTTCAGCATTTATCAAAACGGCATTTACGGTGCGCCGCCTTCGGGCAAAAACGCATCTTTGAATTTTTCTTTGGGCAACAACTTTGAACTGAAAGTCAAGGGCAAAAACGACACGATAGAAGGCAAGTACACGAAAATAAAAATTTTGGAAAGTCTCGGATTTTCAGGAAGTTACAATATGGCTGCCGACAGTATGAACCTCTCAAATATTTCAATGAGCGGCAGCACGAGGCTTTTTGACAAAATGACACTGACCTTTTCGGGTACTTTTGACCCTTATCAGTTGGATTCGGCGGGAAGGCGCACGAAATATTATCTTTTTTCTGAGACCGGCGGACGGCAGTGGGCGCGTTTTACGGCGGCGCGTGCAAGTACGGGTTTTTCGATAGACTCCAAGTCGCTTGGTAAAAAGAAGAAAGAAGAAAAAGAAGCCGCAGCCGCAAAATACGGCGAAGATCCCGCTCAGGCTGAAACCGATGAGGACGGCAACATTATAGCAACGGCTGAGGAAGTGGAGGAAAAGCGCAAGACTTCAAAACTCTCTCAAAAAGAGAAGGACGGCGAGTTTGATTATTATTCCTGTCCGTGGTCGCTTTCTGCGGATTACGGTTTCAACTATTCGCACTCAAACAACAAAAATCCGATAATATCGCAGACTTTGAACTTTTCGGGCTCGATAACTTTTACTCAAAAATGGCATTTTTCAGTAAGTTCGGGTTATGACTTTGACGCGAAAAAAATGACTTCTACGAGGATAACCGCTTCGAGGGATTTGCACTGTTTCAACCTGAGTTTTTACATCATTCCGTTTGGTACGTTGAAGAGTTACAATTTCAGGCTTTCCATCAATTCAGCGATGTTCCAAGGCGTGGAATACAAGAAAACTCAAAACTGGCGCGACAATTAAAATGGATTTGTATTTTTTTAATCCGGCATGCGAATTGGAGGTTGCAAACGGCGACAAGAATTACAGCCTTCAAAAATTTCCTCAGATGCTCGAAAACGATTTGAGGACTCTGCCTTTGGCGTTTGCAAAAAACGACGGTTATGTTCTGACGCTTAAACCGGTTCAGGGAGACCGTTTTGTTTCGCTTCAACAGGCTGAGAATATGGAGTTTGACAATTTTTTCCCATGGGGACCCTCGCAGAGGGCTTTTAACATTGTCAGTAATGTCAGGATTAAAAACCGTCCAAAAATAGAAAATTTCAAAAAATTTTATTCGCGGCAAAATACTGTTGACTTTCTTTCTATGTTTCCAGCCGGAGGAAAATTTCCGGGGAAAAACGAACTGCCTTTTATCGCCAAAACCGCAGACGAGGCGTTTGAGTTTTTCAGGGAAAAATTTTCTCTTAATTATAAAGGTGTGGTTTTTAAAGCACCTTTTGCGGCGAGCGGCAGAGGCGTCAGGATTTTTAAAAAAAACGAACTCACCGACAACATTGCGCAGTGGACAAATTTTGTGATTAAAACGCAGGGCTTTGTAGAATGTGAAGTTTATTTTGAAAAACTGACGGATTTTTCCATGCACTACACTTTTCTTCATGGCGGAATTGAGTTTCGCGGTTTGTCGGTTTTTAAGACGGCTGACAACGGCTTTTATCAGTCGAGTTACGTGAAAAATTTTTCTGAGATTCCTGGCGTTGATTTCCTTTTTGTCAGCGAACTGAAAGAAATGCAGACAGAGGTTTTGAAAAAAATGGTTTTTATGGAAAATTATTCCGGCTGTCTCGGCATTGACTGCATGGTTTATAATGACAACGGCGAAAAAAAGATAAATCCTTGTGTAGAAATTAATTGCAGAAATTCTATGGGGCGTTTAGCCTTGGAACTCTCGGACAAAATTAAAGAAAATTCTTCGGCGGAATTTTTTGTTTTTCAGAACAACAAGCCGCCTTTGGGTATAAATGAAAAGCCTGTTTTTGAAAACGGAAAATTAAAATCGGGGTTTTGGAGGCTTTCGGAAGAATTTACGGAAAAATTTTCGGCTGGAATTTTGGCAACAAGTCAAAAATTTTTATAATTTTACGAAAAATTTTTAACATGAAAAATTATCTTTTTCTTTCGGTAATTACCTTAATGACAGTGCTTTGCGGTTGTTCGTTGTTTCGCGGCGGTGCTGACGGACAAGCAGGCGAGGGGTCTGTGATTTCCAACGGCTCAGAGCAGTTGGCGTATATTTACAACCCTGCCTCAACAACGATTCATCCGAGGGTTTTTGTCAGAAAAAATAATAAGGAAGATATTGATTTATACGTGATTATCAATGATTCTGAGTTGCTTTTCTCAAAGGCCAACGCCAAAAACCAAAGCACTGCAAAGGTCAGGATTTTTTACAAACTGATGGAAAGTTATGAAAACGTCGCAACTCTTGACACGGCTGTTAAGATTTTGAGTTTTCAGAAGTCTGACACGCCTAAAACTTACGCCGTAAAACTGAAATTAAAACCCGTCGAATTGGACAAATTTGTGGTTCAGACCACCGTAACCGACCTTATACGCGGCAAAATGAACATCGCTTTTAATCCCGTTGACAAGACGGACAGCCTTTGCGCCGACAATTTTGCGGTTTCAAGACTTGAAAACGCGCAGCCTTTTTCTGAAAATTTTATGAAAACCGGCGAAGGCGCAAGAGTGGATTATTTACATTCCAAGTTCAACGGACTTTACAAAATGTTTTTCCCGCCTGACACAGTGATTCCGTTGTCGCCATACGCGAGTGATCCTGCATACGGAGACACGCTCTGTTTTGCCGGGGCTGACAGTCTTGGACGGTCGCTGATTCTGGGTGCGCAGGACGAGGGATATTTTTATCTGACGCCTGACACTCTGAGCCGGAACGGACTTTTAATCCCTTGTTTTTCAACGGATTATCCAAATATTACAAGGCTTGACAAATTAGCCGAGCCGCTTGCGTATCTTACTTCAAGGGAAGAATATGACAGCATAAGATATGCCGGATACAAAAAATTGGCGATTGACGATTTTTGGCTTTCGTGTACAAACAACGACACGCGGCGGGCAAAAGAACTGTTGAAGATATTTTACACGCGGGCTGTTTTTGCGAACATGTATTTTTCGGATTACAGAGACGGCGTTTTGACAGACAGAGGTATGATTTACGTGGTTTTGGGACCGCCTAAAATTCTTGCATTTACTTCAAAGTCAGAGGTTTGGACGTATAAGGACTCCCGCAGCGGTCAAAAGGTAAAATTTGTTTTTATGAAACGTTCAAACGCTATGTACAAACAGAAATACGTCTTAATGCGCAACACTGCGTTCAAACCGTATTGGGACGCGGCGGTTTCGTCATGGAGAAAGGGCACTATTTACACGTGGTAGATGAAAGTTTTTTTTGTACTTTTTGTAAAAAACTTTTATTTTTGCAGAAAACTTTTAATTCGTGCAAATTATGTCAAAATACCTTGACCCGAAGGCGGATTTAACCTTCAAAAAAGTGTTCGGCGAACATCCGAACCTTGTTTTAAGCCTTTTGAACGCATTGTTGCCGTTACCAGAGGGTATGGAAATAAAAACCGTGGAATATCTTTCACCGGAAAATATTCCTGAAAATCCGGGTAAAAAATATTCTATCGTTGACGTGTATTGTACTGACAATTACAACAGACATTTCATCGTAGAAATGCAGTCGTATTGGAATACGGAATTTTTTTCGCGGACACTTTTCAACGCGGCTTCTATGTACGCCAAACAGTTAGAAAAAGGCAAAAGTTTCGGCGAATTAAAGGACGTGTATGCTTTGTGCTTGGTGAATGACATAAAGGCTTTTCCTGAATACGGCAACGAGTACATCCAAGAATATTATCTGACAAATAAAAACCATGCAGGCGATATTCATACGGATTTGTCAATGGTGTTTATCGTTTTGCCGAATTATACGCCGCAAAACCGCGCCGAGAAAAAAATGCGCGATTTATGGCTAAGATTTTTAACGGAAATTGACGAAAACACTGACGATGCCGCCCCGGAACTTTTGGCAAACGAAGAAACTTTTGAGGCTTTGGAAATTGTTAGACGTTCTGCGTTTACTCCCGGCGAATTGCTGACTTACAATCAATATTGGCTTGACATCAGCACTGAAAAGTCGGCAATGGAGCGCGAGCGCAGGGAAGGGCGTGAAGAAGGCGAAGAAGTAGGTTTTAAAAAAGGTCATAAAGAAGGACGTGCGGAAGGCATAGCCGAAGGCGAAAAACTCGGCATCGAAAAAGGCGAAAAACAAAAAGCCCTTACTATTGCCCGCAACCTTAAAGCAGCCGGTCTTGATATTGACTTTATTGCTCAAAACACCGGCTTAACCAAAGACGAAATTTTAACCTTAATTTAACCTCTTATTTTTCCTATGATTGTAAACTTTTGTTAATTTTGCATCATTACAAAACGAATCAAACATTAAAATTTAATATAAAATTAATATAAAGATGTTGCAAAATTCAATAAAAATATTACAACGCAACGCAACGCAACGCAA
>JAFXUC010000015.1 GCA_017535325.1 Bacteroidales bacterium
AACATCTGACTGATTCATAATGAGATATTCCTCGCCGTCGAGTTCGATTTTTGTACCGGCGTATTTGCCGTAAAGTACAATATCGCCTGCTTTGAGTTCCATAGCCTCGTCTTTTGTACCGTTGCCTACTGCAACGATTTCGCCGCGCTGCGGTTTCTCCTTAGCAGAATCCGGAATATAAATTCCTGATTTAGTCTTTGTTTCCGCTTCTTACACTTTCACTACTACTCTTGTGCCAAGAGGTTTAATGTTTAATGCCATTTTGTTTTAATATTTTAAAATGTTATACTTTAATTTTCAAATTCGTTTATGTCTTATCCACATTTTGTGCCAAAAGAAAAAAGCGGAAATTTTGTCATATTTTTAATGACATTTTGGCTGTATTGACATTTTGTCAGACTGACATGGCAGAGGGGAAAGAGATAGTGCCACCTGCAAAAATTCGGAAGAAATTTTGAAATTTATAATAAAAGTATTATTTTTGCGCTTATAAAAATCATAAAAAACTAAATGAATATTGGCAGACTTATACAAAAATATTTTTCAAATGATGTTCAGCAGCCTGTTATAGAGATGTTTGACGACGATAATATTGTAACCGTCTGTCATTCGATAATCGAAACATTGAAAAATATTTCGGAAATTGAAATATGCGTTTTGGAAGCGTTTAATTATTGTTTTTATGAAATTTTGGACAATGTTTTGGTTCATTCGGGTAAAACTTGCGGCGTAACCATAACGCGTTATAATAAAAGCAAATCGTTGATTCAAGTATTAGTTGCCGATGACGGTGTTGGCGTACACAAATCGTTGACAGACAATAAAATATATGGACATATCAGCGAAGAACAAGCCTTGAAAATCTGTCTTGAAGATAAAGTAACTGACGGAAAAGGGATGGGATTCGGATTGTACTCTACAATGAACTTGATTCAAAGAGGCGGATTGTGTCTTGAAATTCATTCTGGACATCATGTTTTAAAATATTTCAACGGTGTAATTGATGTAAAAGAATGTGATTTTTGGCAGGGAACGATTATTTATTTGGAATTAAAATCCGATGAGGAATACGATTCTGACAAAGTTATCGGAGTTGACTGTCAAAGCAACTTTGAAGATAATTTTTTAGACGAAAACTTTGAAAATTTGTGGTAAAATGAAAAACTTTAAATTTAGCATATACGGACATGAACTTGCCACGCGGCTTTTGGGTAAAAAAGTCCGTGAAATACTTTTGCCGTTAATCAAAGGCACAAATTCCGAAAAAATTGTTTTGGATTTTGAAGGCGTAAATATTGTAACAAATTCGTTTGCAGACGAATGTCTCGCAAAAATAATTTATGACATACCTTTTGAAACATTAAAAAGCAGAACAACTTTTCGAAACCTTAACGACACTTCGCGGAGATATATTGCTTTTGCGTTTCAGAGAAGACTTAATGAAATAAAAAGCCCCGCTTGAAACAAACGGGGCTTTTTTAGAAAGTTTATAGGGAAAAAAAGTCATTCAGGGTATTTCCCCTAAAATCTTGCACCGAAACTGATTTTTGAAAATTGTCTTGAAAATGTGGTTCCAATATTGTTTTCATAGCCGACGATAGTCATATATCTGGACGAATCTATGCTGAAAAAATATCTTTTTCCGAAATTATATATCAGGGCAAAACAACCTGAAATCGTAACCTCCGGCTGAGAATATTTCATTTTGTGATAAATGCCGTCATTTTCAAAACCCTTTTCCTCATAAAACAAAAACATCGGTATCGCCGAAATATGAAGCAAAAGTTTTTTCTTTTTTGTAACAAAATTATAACCGTATCCTGCCCCTAAACCTGCACATTGAAGATCTATTTTTTGTACGCCTAAAGAATCGCATTTTTTTGCCCAAGCAGAAGTATATGTTGCCCCGAAAAGCATACTACCGCATTTTTTCATTTGAATAAGGCTTTTGTCGAAGGCAGCGGGATAGGCAAATTTTTTGTTGTTCCAAACGTAATACGATGACAGTTGAAAAATTTTGACATCGAGTCCGCTGTTTTTTATTTTAATTTTCAGAGTGTCGCCGATGGAGATTTCGCCCGACAAATCGTATGCTGTGCAGAAATCAATTCCGAGGCCGAAACTTCGTCCGTTGTACTTTATACAAAAATCTTTGTTTTCTTTTTCCGTATTGCGTATTTTAAATTTATAGCCGATATTAAAACCGTAAAAACTGAAATTGACACCAATCTTAGTATTAAGTTGGTTTTCAAAATCAACTTCATTATCTTTGTTTGCTATTGTTATGCCGACAGAGGATATTTCGGGTTGAAACGATGCAATAAATTTTTTCTCAGGTCTTTGTACATAATTTGTGTCGTATTTTGAAATATTATAATGCGAAAATAATATATCTGATGTTTTTTCTGTGAATTTGCTTTGGGCAAAAGTGTTCCCGTTAAAAAGCAAAAACATAATAACGAAAAACACTCCGCCCTTGATGATATAAAATTTTATTTGCTGCATAACATTTTTTGAAACAAAAGTATAATAATTTCATGTAGCAAACAATTAATTTTTTGTTAAAAGTTTTAGACAGCCCAGTTAATGATTTACTTACAGGCTGTACGAAAATTTACATTATCCGAGTCCTAAAACTGTTTCCGGTGCGATGTTAAGTCTTTGGCTTATAACTTTTCCGAAAGCAAGTGTAGGTTCTGCTTTTCCAGTGATATATTCTTCCGTTTTGGACGGCGAGAGTCCGAGAAACGAGGCAAGTTTTTCGGTCGTTATGCCGGTTTCGTACATACGGAGTTTTATCAAGTCAAAAAGCGACGGTTCACCCAAAGAATAATGCGCCTCCTCATAATCGGCTACAAGATTGCCTAACATTTCAAACTCAATATAATTAGGGTCGTTTTTCGGTGTTGAGTCGTTAATAAGCGGCAGCAAAGTTTCAATCCTCTGCATTAATACATTGTATTGTTCTTCGTTTTCTATCTTGGTCATTTCTTTCAAAAATTAAATTGTTGAACAATCCGGAATTCTGTCATATTCGGCATGAGTTCCGACAAACCGTATCAAAACAAACTGTGGCGTAAATTGAATTACGACAATCAGCCTGAAATCATTGCCTTTGATGTTGAAAACATAATGTTGGTTTCCGACATTATCGGCTGTTGAAAAATCTTTTTTTACGTCTGCAAAATTTTTCCACTGTGCTTTTTCAACTTTTTTAGCCCACCGTTGAAACGCCGTTTTTGATTCTGGGTGTTGCTCGACGTAGTTTTTTATCGTTTTCAATGAAATTATTCTCATTTCATATTGCCTTAAATTTTCTTGCAAGTTTAAAACATTTTCCGCTTATTGCAAAATTTTTCTGCAAAAAAAATAAAAAAAACCGCTTGAAACAAACGGGGCTTTTTTATTAAGTTGTTTAGTGGTGATAATTCGGAAGTCCTTCCAACTTCTTGATAAATTGAACGTTGTTAGTTTGTAAGTCGGAAAACATATCGCCAACATCGCTGTACAATGCCTGATACCAAGAGTATTTTGAAAAATAATTAGTCAGTTCTTTTGAACCGAAACGGAAATTATTCCTCGCAAAAAAATAATTCCTTAAAATTCTCAAATCCTCTTTGTTCCAGTCTTTGAAATCGTCTTCGGTGTAATCACGCGATGACCCTATAACCCACAAACGCTCAAATTTGTCCTCAAAAATATCATCGACAACTTCTTCTGTTATAGAAGTTTTATCAATGTTGTAATCTTTTTCAAAAATAGGAACAAATTGAGATACAATGACGATGCAAATAAATCCGAAAATCATACCAAGCAATATCAATAAAGGTATTCTAAATTTGCTGCCATTTATTTTAGCAAACAAATGCTTGATTTTGTTATCGGACTTATTTTTGCTTCCCGAATTTAAAATTTTTGCCTTTTCTGCGGTTAATTCTTCCTTGGTTAAAATACCGCTTTCATACAGTTTTTGCAACTGCGTAAGTTGGTTTATTTGTTCTTGTGTCATATCATTGCGCTTTATTGAAATCTAAAACACTATCTGGACTGAACTGATAATTTTTCCAACCGTCAGTTGTCGGGAAACAAATTTCAAAATCACATGAATTTTGAAGAT
Source organism: Bacteroidales bacterium (assembly GCA_017535325.1). Lineage (GTDB taxonomy): Bacteria > Bacteroidota > Bacteroidia > Bacteroidales > UBA3824 > UBA3824. The sequence goes on from JAFXUC010000015.1 coordinate 4,118, forward strand.
CCTTTTTGAAATCATGTACGTAACTATACATATTTTTGAGTTTTACACAGTCAATACCGTTTGCCACGACTACATACTCTATTGCTCGGGATTTATTAAATTTGACTTGTATTATGTTCTTTTTCCTGAAAAAACCGTCGTTCAATTTTATTTTATCGCAATAAAAATATATATCGTTATAATGCATTCGGTCAAGAACTTTAATTGTCAGACTGTCATCTACGCTTTTTAATGTTGCGATTCTTTCATTAGTACCCCTGAACTCATAAATCCATTTTTGAGAATTGGCATTGTTGTTCAGAGAGTCTTCGATTACTTGTCTTCTTTCTTCAGACTTTCTGACAGAATCCTTTTTTATCAATTCTATTTGGTGCAATGAGTCAACTCTGTTTTTTATTCGAGTTATTGAATCTCGGACTTCATTTTTTGCCTTTTCCAACATTGCTTGTTGTTCCTGAGCCGATGGACCGCAAGAGACAACAAGAAGGATTGCTGCCAAAATTAATCTAATTTTTTTATTCATCATTCATCAAATTCTTTAACATTATCCCAAATTATATCAATGGCATTTTGCCTAATATCATTTTCTATCTTCGCTGATTTCGAAAAACATGCTTCTTTAAGTGGTATTATACCTTTTCTGACGAGAAGCCACATTTGATACATTTCATCACTGCCAAGACCTAACCCTCCACAATAGTTTTCGTTCATATGCTCTTGTGCAAATATCAGTCCGTAAATTATGGACGTAGCCTTAGACTGTTTAACATCTGATTTATTAATTTCTTCCAATGTTTTTGCTCTTTCTAAGCCATGCGATATTCCATCTAAATCATCCAATTCACACGACATGACTGTAAGGTATGCAATAGCCATTTCGGAAGAAAGATTTAAATCTCCATTAATACGATTATTCATTAAATTGAAACATTCGCGGTCAACGAAATCAATTTTTTTACCGTTCATACACACAGCGTTTACAACAGCATATTTAATATCAGCAGGATTCGTATCTTGAAGTAAATATGTCATTATGTCCATACTGATTTTACCACTCACTAAACTTGCTTTTTTTACTATTGGTACATCTAAATACGCTTTGTAAAAAGGTGTTTGTTTCAATATTTGCGGTTGTGCAAATACCAAAACAGCACTTATCAAAAATGCAAAAGTTAATATCAATCTTTTCATAATCTTTTTAAATTTTATAGTTATTTATTCACTGTCATTGCAACAATATCAAGATTTATACTGATGCCTCTTGCAAAAAACGGATTTTCAAAAACCAAATAATAAGTACCGTTAATGTACTGTTTTTCTTCCATTTTACCGTCGGTCAAATGGGTGATTTTTGTGGCAAGACGATTTCCGTATTCATCTTCCAACCAAACATTGCAATCCACAGAGCCTTTCGGCTGCATTATTTGGTCTATCGCATCGCTTGCCAAACCTTTTGTCGGGTCAAAGAATTTTAACAGAGCCTTAAAAAGTCCCAAAGCGGCATTATTCTCTTTCTTTTCGACACAATTGAAAGAAAAATACCACGAAACTGTGTTTTCGGGTAGTTGGATTTGAACTTTGCTGAAATTTTCATTCATTAAATTGCCGCGAGCCTTCACGTTCATTTTATAATCTTCTGAAAGTGAATGAAGTTCGTATGTTTTTACCAAATTATAATAATACAATGCGCCAGAGGTGAAACCTTTGGTGTCAATCATAATTGCCGACTCTTTACCCCTTTTGATATTCAATGCGCCGTGTGCAATTACGTTATCATTGTCGTAAACAGCAAAGTAAAAAGCAGGATTGTCTTCTTTGAAAAAATCTTCCGAAAGTTCAAAAACGGCTGTGCCTCTTATATCCGTAATAACTTTTTTTAATGCTTTGGATTTGTCTGTAACATCCTCGTCATCAAACATATAAACGGTTTTCCCCGAGAAGACTTTTTTGACTTCGTATTTGTCGTAAACAATTTCCCCGTTTTCGTCATATACGAAATATCCGTCTTCATCTGTAACAGGATATTCCGTATCTTCATACTTGATAACTGTAACGTCAATTTTTGCGGTATTTCCGTTTTCGTCCACAAGCGGATTACTTGTCTGAGTTTTTAGGGAATCGGCATTTTCGGGATTTTCTTCTTCTTCGCATGACGTTGTTGCGAACGGCAGCAATATTACCGCTGCTAACATAATGGAAATAAATTTTGCTTTCATAGGTTTATTACTTGTTATTTTCCCCTTGCGGCTCAGAAAGGAAGTTAATTTTTGAAAAAAAGAAAGCGCAAACCGCATATAACTATATCCGTCAAAGAAGGTCCTGAGAATTACCTAAACACAAGGATATAATAAACACAGCAGTTCACGCCTATATAGATAGGCGAAACCGCTATGCTTACTCTTGTGTTTGTAAAGAATTTCTCAGGTTCTCTTTGACAAGAAAAGCATAACGCTTTCGTTCTAAAAAATACCATCGTACCTCTGAATTATGATTCAGGTACGGCACAAAGTTATATAATTTTTTTATTATGAGGAGCAAAAAAGTAGAAATTTTAATCAATTTTTTTTACCAAATATGTTGTGAACCCAAAAAACTCTTACATTTTCGGATTGCAATTCCGAAAATGTAAGAAAATAAATATGTCCTTTCTTCGATCAATATTTTTTTTGAAAAATATCAAAAAAAAACATTAACTTTGCTTTCTGATAAGAAAAGACAATGAAGCAAAAACACATACTAATTATATTACTGATACTTAATTTTTTACGCGGTTATGCGCAGCAAACGGAATTTTTTGACGAAAAGAACGGTGTTTCAGGAAACCTGATTGACAAAATTTTTCAGGACAAAAGTGGTAATGTATATTTTACAGGGAAAAGCGGCTTCATAAAATTTGACGGGACAGAATTTTCCACGCCGCTGAAAAAGAACTCTCTGAACAACATTCAACCGTGGGTCAAAAGTATTTGCTTTGCTGACCAAAAAACGTTTTTCGGCACAACACGAGGTCTTATTCTTCATGACGATTTGTCAGAAAAGGATACGCTTTTAAGACTTTATGTCAGGGATTCTGTGATAACAGAGGGCTATATTTCGTCTATGGTGAGAAGTAAATCACCTGATGCACTGATTGTTACAGTTTCAGGCGATGGACTTACTGCAATAGATGCTAAAACTGGTGAAACTATTATTCCGTTGTCAAAACAACTTGATTCCCTTTGCGCAAATGTGCGTCCTGGAACCCTTTTTATCGATTCCAAAAACTGTTTGTGGACCTTTGCCTCGGAAGGAACTTTCAGAAAAATCAACCTTGACAACCTCACCCGCGAAGACCTCGAAACAAGTTTTGCTAATAAAGAGCCGCTGATTGTAACCTCTGCGGCTGAAATTCCCGAAACTTCCGATATGGTTTTCGGCACGGTTCATCATGGTATTATAAAATACGAACGCGAAACAGGCAAATTTTTCTCTGTAAAAACCGCTTCAAAAGAAATTTCAGGAAGAATTAATGCAATTCTCTGTCTTAGAGATAGTTATGACGGTAGTAGAATACTTGTCGGCTCGGAAGATTTCGGGCTTTTACATTACAATCATGTAACGGGAGAATTGAAACCAACAACTCTCAAAAACAACCGTATCAACTTGAATAACTGTAAGATACACGATATTTTTCAAGACCGTTACGGTAATGTTTGGGCTTGTGTTTTTCAGAAAGGATTGCTGCTTGCGGCAAGAAAATCTGATTTGTTTTCAGTGATTGAACTTGACGGCAATTCTTGTCCTGTTACGGCAATTATCGGCAAAGACGACGGAACTGTTTATGCCGGCACTGACGGCTCAGGCGTTTTTGTAATTAGTCCTGACGGCTCTCAAAAGACCTTTACTGCCGAAAATTCGCCGCTGCCAAACAACTCAGTTATGTCGATGTCTCTTGACAAAGACCAAAACCTTTGGGTTGCAACTTTTGCAGGCGGACTTTCTAAAATTTCTGCTGACAAGAAAAAACTCGAAAATTTTAGTCTTGACGCTGATTTTCAAAGAATTCCGTGTATGTTTTATGACAAGAAAAGAAATCGTTTGCTGCTCGGGACTCTCGGTGCTGGAACTGTGATTTTGGATTTTGAAACTTCTCCCGTCAAAATTCAAAAAATAGACTTTCCACAGTATGTCAGCAACATTTTTGAAGATTCAGCAGACCGCTTTTATATCAACAACTATCAGACCGACAGCACGTTGACACAAAAAATGCGGCAAATTGGCAGTAAAAAAGAAGTTTTTATCAATGCCGCAGAAGAAGATAGCAACGGTAACATTTGGTTTGGCGGCGAAAACTATCTTTGGAAATACAATCCGAAGACCGATTCTGTTGAAGCCGTTGAACACAATGACTTTGCAGGTTTTGTTCAGACAATGTTTTTTGACGGTTACGGCTGTCTGTGGTACGGCACTCAGGACAGGCTTGTAAGATACGACGTTAAAAACGGAGATTTTGTTGCTTTTAACGCTCAGGACGGACTTTTTGGCACGGAATTTTCACCGCACGGAGTTTGGAAAAAAAATGAGGGAAAATTTTTAGTGGGCAACAGCGGCGGAATTACCGTTATCACCCCGAGGGAAACTATGCCGGAACTCTCTACTGATGGCGAACTTTATTTTTCGTCACTGACTATTGCAGGAAAGCAAGTTTCTGGTTTTAACTGTCTTACAAAACATATTGAAATCGAATACGACAAAAATATGTTTTCTGTAAAACTTAGAATCCCTGAATTTTCAAATTTTCACCGTTTAAAATTCCGTTATAGGCTCAAAGGTTTTAGCAACGAATTTTACTACATTCCGGAAGGAGAGCCGCAGATTTCTTTTACAAACTTGCCTTATGGAAACTACGTTTTGGAGGCTCAGGCTTTTTTTGACGAAAAAGACCTTCAAAAACCCTCTTGTAGCCTTGAAATCACCGTTTTGCCACCGTGGTACAGAACTTTTTGGGCGTATTGCGTTTATATTATAATAGCGGTGCTTTTGTATTTCGGCGTTCTTTCATACAAGAAAAACAGCGAAAGCCTCAGACGGCAGAAAATCGAAAACAACAAAATGGAACTTCGTCTTGAAAACTTCAAAAATAAACTTTTAGCGGGGTTACAGCCGGAAAAAAGCACTAAGACTAACGAAGTATCCTCCGACTTAAAACTCCTCAGAAAAATCATGGATTCGGTCAATAAGCATATTTTTGAGTCGGATTTCGGCGTTAACGAACTCAGCCGTGAAATCGGTATTTCAAGGGTACATCTTCACCGCAAATTAAAGGAATTGCTTAATATCACGCCGCTAAATCTTATCCGCGCCGTTAAAATGAAAAATGCTGCAATGCTTTTGGTTGAAAACGGACTATCTCCGAGCGAGGTGGCTTTTAAACTCGGATTTTCGAGTCATTCATATTTTTCGAGTTATTTCCGCGACTATTTCAGTATGCCGCCGACAGAGTTTGCAACCAAGTTTTCGCAAAAAGAAAACCGTGATGAGTATGAAAAAATTATTAACAAAGACCTCAAACCTAAGCAAGAAATGTAACAAAGTTTTTAAAAATTGTTACATCTTTGTTAAAATATTATAATTCAGAGTGTTATGAAGTGTTAAAAAATCTAAGAATGGTACAAAAACAATAGTATTTGTAACAAAAATATATAATAAGGTTTGGCCTAATTTTAAATCTTTGTAACGCAAAACGGAGTGGTTTTTAATATTACCTTAACACTCCGCTAAACTATTATTAAAATTTAACTTAAATTCAATCAAATGAAGGCTAAACTAAATTTTCTCAGGGCATTGCTTTTAATGCTGCCCTTGATGTTAGTTTCCTTTGCCGCATCTTCACAGAACGCGGCATCAGGAACGGTTGTTTCCGACACGGGCGAACCTCTTATCGGCGTTACTGTCCAGGAGCAGGGAACAACCAACGGAACGATTACCGATTTGGACGGTAAATTTTCTCTTAATGTTGCGGCAAACGCGCAACTCGTATTCTCTTTTATAGGATACGAAACACAGACCCTTCCCGCCGCTTCGGGCATGAAGGTTACAATGACCGAAGACACCAAAGCCATTGACGAGGTTGTCGTAGTAGGTTACGGTACACAAAGAAAAGAAGCCGTTACGGGTTCTGTCGCTTCGGTAAAAGGCGACGACATGAGAGCCGTTGCGGGTTCCAACATTACCCAGTCTTTGCAGGGCCGCGTAGCCGGCGTTGAAATGACACAGACTTCTTCAAAACCGGGTGAGACGATGCAGATCCGTATCCGCGGTACGCGTTCTCTTAACGCAAGCAACGACCCGCTTATCGTGCTTGACGGTATTCCTTTTGCAGGAAACCTTTCCGACATCAACCCCTCAGACATCAAATCTTTGGACATCTTAAAAGACGCTTCCGCAACCGCTATTTACGGTTCTCGTGGTGCTAACGGCGTTATCATTATCACTACCAACAGAGGTTCAGAAGGTCAGAAAGCGCAATTTTCTTACAACGGATACTACGGTGTTAAGAAACTTTTCTCAAAATTCCCGATGATGGACGGTGAAGAGTTCGTAAAACTGCGTGAGGCAAGAGGTCAGTTCAAAAATTCTGTCGATGAGGCTAACAGCAACAATGTTGACTGGCAAGACCTTTATTTTGAAACCGGTATGGTTACAAGCCATGACATTGGCGTTACCGGCGGTACAAAAGCAGGAAGTTACTCTTTCGGTCTTGGTTATTACAAAGAGGAAGCGGTTGTTCCTTCGCAGGATTTTTCAAGATTTTCTTTGAGAGGTTCTGTTGACCAGAAACTCGGCGACTATTTCAAAGTAGGTTTCTCAACCACCAACAACTTTTCCATCACCAACGATTGCAACCAGATTTTTACTATTCTTTCTGCATCTCCTATTGTTAACATTTACAACGAGGACGGTTCTGTAAAAGACCGTGTTGACAACACCGACGGAACACGTTACGTAGTAACTGCCGACAAAGTAAACGACCTCGGTGACAAATATGCAAACGTAAGAAAAGCATTCGGTACTTACAATACTTTCTACGGTGAGGCAGAACTTCCTTACGTTAAAGGCTTGAAATATAGAATTAACGTAGGTCTTAACCTCCGTCATCAGAACAACGGCTCTTACACCGGCGTAGGCGTTTTCAGCGGTACTCCCACTACAAATTCAAACGCTTCTGTTACCAACTCGCTCACAACAAACTGGGCTGTTGAAAACCTTATTACATACGACAAAATTTTTGCTGAAAAACATTCAATCAACTTTGTAGCAATGTATTCAGCAGAAGAGAATATGTACAACTCTTCAAATATCAGCGCAAAAGACATTCAGTCTGACCATTTCCAATATTTCAACCTTGGCCGTGCAGACGGTACTTATACCGTAAATCCTGAATATCAGGGCTATCAGAAATCAGGTCTTATCTCTTATATGGGTAGGATTATGTATTCTTACGACAGCAAATATATGATTAGCGCAACGGTAAGAAGCGACGGTTCTTCACGCCTTGCAGAAGGTCATAAATGGCACACTTATCCGGCTGTATCTCTCGGTTGGAATGTTAGAAACGAGGCATTCATGGAAAGTTTTGACTGGCTTGATCAGTTGAAAGTACGTGCCGGTTACGGTGAGACTTCAAACCAATCTGTTGATCCTTACAAAACTCTCGGACTTCTTGCAACACAGCCTTATAACTTCGGCGGTGAAACTATTACAGGTTTCAGAGTTACAGAACTTCCGAATCCCGGACTCGGCTGGGAATATTCTTCAACATGGAACTTCGGTCTTGACATGGCATTCTTCCGCAACCGTTTGAATGTTACGGCAGAATACTATTCTATGAAAACCAAAGACGTACTTTTGGGTATTTCAATGCCGGGTACAACAGGTGTAAGTTCAGTTATGGCCAACATCGGTGAAACTCAAAACAAAGGTTTCGAGATGAGCGTAGACGGTACTATTATTGACAACAAAAACGGTTGGACATGGACGGCAGGCGTAAATTTCTACGTAAACCGCAACAAACTTACCAAACTTGCATCAGGTCAGGAAGAAGACAAAGGCAACAACTGGTTTGTAGGTATGCCTATCGACTGTATTTATGACTTCAAATACGAAGGCATTTGGCAGGAAGACGAAGAAGAGACAAGAAAAATTCTTGAACCTTCCGGCAGTGCAGGTATGATTAAAGTAAAATACACCGGCGAATACGGCTCTGACGGCAAACCTGTTAGAAAAATTGACGACAATGATAAGATACCTCAAAGTATGGAATGTGATTTCCAAGGCGGTTTCAACACCACCGTTGCATGGAAAAACATCGACTTGAACATCGTAGGTGCATTTAAGGCAGGCGGAATTCTTATCAGTACTCTTTACGGCGGTTCGGGTTATTTGAACCTTCTTTCAACCAAAAACAACAACGTTTCGGTTGATTACTGGACACCTGAAAACACTGGTTCACGTTATCCGAATCCTAAAACCGAACGCAGCAGTGATAATGCAAAATATGCAAGTACGCTCGGTTATTTCGACGCTTCTTACTTGAAAATCCGTACGATTACACTCGGATATAATTTTGACAAACTTGCGGCTTTGAAAAACGCTGGTATTTCAAAAATGAGAGTTTACTTCTCTATTATCAATCCGTTTGTAATGTTCTCACCCTACAAGAAAGAATCAGGCATGGATCCTGAGACCAACTCTTACGGTAACGAAAACTCTGCTGTGGAATACGGTCAGAAACGTTTGCTTACCATCGGTACCAATACGCCGTCTACGAGAACTTATATGGTCGGTATGAATTTTACATTCTAAAACAAACATAATATAAAGAAGAAAAAATGAAAACAAAATTAACAACATACATAGCAATAGCAGCAATGTCGTTTGCCGCAGTCAACGGTCTTACGGGCTGCAACGACATTCTTGACGAAGAGCCGCGCGGAATTTTTACTCCCGATTTTTATAAGACTGACAAGGGTATCGAAGGCGGTCTTGTGGGACTTTACCAAAACTTGCGTTATGTTTACGGAAATATGTACTTCTTCAACTCCCTTGAAACAGGTACTGACGAATATACATGGGCGCAGAGTGCGGACGGCAACTTCAAAGACGCAGACCTTTCGGGGGTCGGCACGTTGACTCCGTCTTCTTGCAGAAGTGATGTGTTGTGGGGCAATGCCTTTGCGTCAATCAACTCTGCTAACAACCTTATTGAAAACGCAGAGTCCGGCAATGTTTCAAAATCTCTTATCGCAGAGGCTTATTTCTTCCGCGGATTCAATTATTTCTGCCTTGTTCAGACATTTGGCGGAGTGGCTTTGGATCTCGGCTGCGGCGTGTTGAAACCCGTTACGGAAACTGTCAGAACCAGCAAGAGAAATACTGTTCCGGAAGTTTACAAGCAGATTTTCATAGACCTTAAATATGCTGCTGACAATCTTCCCGACAATTCCCGCAAGACAGGTACTGTTACCAAAAACGTGGCAAAATTTTTCCTGTCAAAAGCGTATTTGACTTACGGCTGGTGGCTTGAAAATCCGAACGGTATTCCCACTTATCCCGAATGTTCAAGAGCCGACCTTGACGGACACGATTATAACTGGTATTTTGAGCAGGCTTACGCAGTGGCTAAGGAGGCAATCGACAATCCCGGTCCTTACGGTCTTATGCCTACTTATTACGAGGTAAATCTCGGAAAGAACGACAGAAACAAGGAATGTATGTTTTATGCCGACAGAACCGAATCCGACGAATTTTTCAACGGCGGAAATCTTTCATACGCAGGCGGCAGCGGCACAGAACAGACTACGGTTTGGGCTCCTACTTGGAACTATTGCAACCTTCGTACCTACAAAACCGCCGAGGGGTCTATAAAGAATGAAAAAGGCGAGGAAACCAATCAGACAGACCCGTGCAAACGTGAGGCTGCTCAATGGGCTGGCCGTCCGTGGACACGTATGGCTCCTGTTCAGGAAGTTTTCACGGATATTTTCACCGACAAGGACAAAGATTCACGTTATGACGGAACGTTTGTAACCGTTTACCGCGCAAACTGGGCAAAAGGCGGCGATAAAGCCGAAAAATATTACAACGCCAACCTTATGCCTGTTCAAAACGGTGATGCTGTTTTGACATTCGTACCTGAAAAGCTTTCTACAACGGTGGAATATCCGCAAGCCGGTTTGGGTAAAAGCAATGTCGGCGCAGGTGAAACCGAAGGCCGTGCAGATTGGGTTATCGAACCCGAAAGCATAAGCCGCAACGCTTATCCCGGACTTTGGAAACTCGGAACTTACCGTACTGACAACGGTACAGGTTTGGGTCAGCCTAACGGCGCATTAACCCGTCCGTTTGTAATTGCCAAATTCTCTGAACTTTACCTTATCGCTGCCGAGGCTGCCGTAAAATCGGGCAAAAACACCGAAGCGCGTGAATTAGTAAACGTTTTGCGTGAAAGAGCAGGTAAATGGAGTTTCAACAATGCTGAAAACAAGTCTGTCAGCGAAGATTTTTCATCTGACCTGACAAGTGCCACCCCCGCTACAATTGACATTGATTATATCCTTGACGAGCGCATGAGGGAACTTTTCGGTGAAGGTATCCGCTGGTATGACCTTGCACGCACCCAGACTTGGGAAAAACGTGCCGGAGAATATACCATTTGCGATCAAAATTCAAATGGCGCATGGTGTGAGAAAAAAACCGTTAAACGTACTATTGAGAAATTCAATTATCTCCGTCCCATTCCGACGGGTCAGTTGAACGCAATGGATATGTCTGCGGAAGATGTTGCATCATACCAAAATCCGGGATACAACAATTAGAAAATTAGTTTCTCATAAATAAATTTAAACCCCGCTCTAATTAATCCTTTCAGGCGGGGTTTTTTATTTGTGTAGAATTTTAACAAATATCAGTCAGCGGATAAAGCCTTGCTTTATAAGTATTTAACCGTTGTTTCAAACTTTGCGGAGTTTTCATAATTTCTAATGGTTTGTTGTCAAAATGCAAAACTATATAATGCGTTGAATGTTCAGGCGAGAAACCGTATTTTTCGAGGTTTTCTTTTGTCCAAATCTGAAACGTTCCTTCTTTTTTCAATTTGAACATCTGACAATGGTCGCCGTTTGTGTGCAGTAAAACATATTTCATCCGCTCAAAACCGGGCGTTACTTGCAACGAGCCTTTTGAATCTCCGGCACGAAGGTAACAAAGTCCTTTTTCAATCATTAATTCGCGCAATTCTTTGCGGGCGTGATTAACAAGGACGGTTGCACAATTTTCGGTTTTACGGATATTGTCTAATAGTTTTTGACGCTTTTCGCTGTCTTGCAATTCGTTACGTCGGGCAATGCTCAAATCGTAAAACTCCTTTTCTTTTTCGATTCCGATATAGTTTCTGCCTAAAAGATTTGCAGCAATGCCCGTAGTGCTACTTCCGGCAAATGGGTCTAAAATTGTGCCGTCTTCGTCGGTAGATGCTAAAATAATGCGATAAAGCAAACGCAAAGGCTTTTGCGTTGGGTGTTTGCCACAAGTTTTTTCCCACTTGCCAACGGCGGGCAAACGCCAAACATCGGTCATCTGTTTGTCGCCGTTGAGGTGTTTCATTACCTCGTAATTGAATTTGTGAGGTACTTTTTCGGATTTCCGCGCCCAAATTATCAACTCCGTTGAAAAATTGAAATACCGACACGAAAGGTTTGGCGGCGGGTCGGTTTTCTGCCACGTAATGATATTTAGGATTTTGTAACCAAGTTCCTGCAAACAACGTTGAACGGTAAATATATTATGATATGTACCTGAAATCCAAATTGTTCCGTTATCTTTCAATTTCGGGCGACAGAGTTCCAACCAACGGCGATTAAAGTTATAAATATGTTCGGGCGTTCCGCCTTTGTCCCAATCGCCCTTGTCAACGCAAACTTGTTTGCCGCTCTGAACGCTTATTCCTCCGTTTGAAAGGAAATACGGAGGGTCGGCAAAGATGGTGTCGATAGAATTGTCGGGGATTTGCGGCAATACATCAACACAATCGGCGTGATGAAGGGTGAAATATGATGTCAAATCATTCATATTCAAAATCTACACAATTTTGTAACGTCCTGATTTTACTAAATTAATGCTGTTGTAATTATATTCGTCAGTAAATTCATACTGCCAAATATAAAACAATGTTTCATTGTCCACGAAACGACGTTCAAAAAACAACGTGTAGACCTTTTTATGTGTGTTTTCTTGCCATTGTCTGAACGGATAATATAGTTGCCTAATTATCGTATCTGTCGCAGATGAATTTTTGGCCTCAACTAACACAATAAAATCTCGACCTTCATACCCTGCATCCACTTCTGTTTGTACACCGTTTACTTCTAATTCGATAGAACCTGTTTGGAAAGTGAATTTCGGAGTATATTTTCTTCCTCTAATTGTTAAAACCAAAGAGGAATCATTCATAAATGTTCTAATCAAGGAATTTGCGTATGCATAATCCAAATACTGCATTTCCGAATCACCTACTTTTGAACTTGTTAATTCAAAGTCAAGTTTACTATTGTACACTTGCACAGGTGTAGTTATATCAGGAATATCCACATAACCTTCGCCCTTACAAATAGCGTATTGCCCATTTTTTATCGGCAAAATAAAAAGACCGTTTTCTTGGAAAACTAATGGACGAGATTGACGAGTGTCTTGCTTACAAAGAACCCGAACTTCTTTTTCGCTTGTGGTTTTGAAATCTTGACACGAGCGTTTTATTTGTTCCGCACTGAGCCGATAGTATGATTTTGAAAAATTATGTTCCAAAATCTTATAATCATCAAAAATTTTTTGCCACGATTTATTACTTGCCATAGTTTATCACTTTAAAAGTTAGCCACTAATAATTCTGAAATTTTGCCTCGACCGCTGCCTTTTGAATTGATGGCTCTACTTGCAAAAATTCTTTCTATTTTGAATTTTGAATAAAGGTCATCGAAAAAATTGTCATCGGCATTAACATTTTTGGGGTCAGAATTGCTTGCTACAACTCGTGCCCCCTTGCGAGAAATTCTTTCTACAAACATTTCTAATTCAACCTGTTGAATATCAGAGAAATTATTCTCACAGTACGATGTAAACGCCGCAGTCTGTGTCAAAGGACGATAAGGTGGGTCTATGTAAACAAAAGTTTTATCATCAATAAAATTTTCGCACATAGAATAATCGCCAACCGACATTTCAACATTTTGCAAAACTTCGGAACAAGCCCGCAAATTTTCTGCATCACAAAGTAAAGGGTTCTTTGCATTGTTGAACGGAACGTTAAACAACCCTTTGGAGTTAACGCGATACAAACCATTGAAACACGTTTTGTTTATAAAAATAAACAACGCCGCTTTTTCGAGATTAGCATCTGCATTACCATTGATTTTCAAAGAATTAAATCTTTCGCGTTTTTCAAAAAACAACGCTTTGCGCTGTTCGTCTGAAAAAGATTTATATTTATCTTGTAAATCAGATAATTGCAAAATAAGCGGCTCGCAGTTTTCTTTTATTTGACGATACGTGTTTATTAGTTCGGCGTTTATGTCATTGATTAACACCTCTTTCGGTTGATAATTAGACAAAACGTCGAACAACACCGCACCGCCGCCCACAAACGGCTCGCAGTATTTCTCTATCGTTGTGGGATATTTAGAACGGATTTCGCTTAGTAATTGCGATTTGCCGCCAGCCCACTTTATGAATGGTTTTGCTGTTTTCATACCGCAAAAATAAGCGGTTTTCATACAAAATACAAATTTTATTACAACCTTACACTTCTTCCACGATATTTTCTGTAATTCTGTAAGATGCGATTGCGATTGCAAGTGATTGAGCCAGTCTCTCGATAAAATCGATTTGGTATTCTTCAAAAATTTCCATTGAAGCAATCTCCAAAACGCCGAGAACGTTGTTGTCCATCACCAAAGGTATAAGAAGAAGGTTTTTGGGATTAGCCTCGCCCAAACCGGTATGAACTTCAATGTAATGCTCCGGAAGTTTCGTCAAAAAAATCTTCTCTTTCTCCAAGAAACACGTGCCTACCAAGCCGTCGCCCGGATAAACAATATGTTTGATAAATTTGCTTTTTTGATATGCAACCGAAGCCATTTGTTCAAGATAAACGTTGTCTTTGTCCTTGTCGTTTAAGACAAAAATTCCGCCCATAACGGCATCCACATATTCCGTAAGTTTTTTCAAAACGTCCGTCATCATCTCTTTTGTACGACCCGAACCCATACGGATAATATCGCCCAAGACCGCCAGACCTTCCGCAGCCCACTGACGGCGTTTGTTTTCCAACTGACGTCTTGCCTCTTCATCCCGCGCCTGGCGAAGTGAGTTACGCATTTCAAGCAGAGAGTTGCCGAGGTTGTCCTGCTCCGAAAGAAGTTTGAACTGAGAGTCAAGGTTGCCTTCACCAATCTGACGCGCAAAACCGGCGTATGCCGCAAAACCGTCAATCAGAGAGTCCAAAGACTTTTTCATCTGACCGATTTCGTCGTCCCTTTCTATGTCCAATTTGTCAACAACCAATCCTCGCGACATTTGAAACAACTGGTTCTCAATCACTTGGATAGGTTTGCTGACCGAGTTTCCAAAGTAATACAAGATAACGGTCGCTATTACGACAAGCACAATACCGATGATAATGGTTACGCGGATAAGAAAATTCACACGCTTGTCAAGGTCTTCTTTTTTCTTAAAAACTTCCTTGTCGATGTAATCCTCGTAAACACCGGTACCGATAACCCAGCCCATCGGCTCAAAAAGTTTGATGAACGAAATTTTAGGCACCCACGCCTTTGCGTCAGGCTTGTAAAACGAATATTTAAGATAACCTTCGCCGTTGTTGGATTTTATAAGCGCGGAATACGCATCGTACATGTTGACGTCGCTTTGCTCAATGTAGAATACGTGAGGCGCTCCTTCCAAATGTTGCATTGTTGCGTGCATGACAACCTCGTGGGGCGGGTCGTAACGGTTTATCCACAAATATCCGTCCGTTCCGAAACGCAGGGTTCTGAGGTTTTCCAAGGTGTATGTCATTCTGTTGAATACCAACTGACTGACACTGAAATCAGCGATAGTATCATTTACTCCAAACCCGTAATGCTCTCTGACACTCTGCTCGTTGGTCTCGTTGTAGGTTGCCTCAATCATTTTGTAGGCAATGTTGACAATGTCCTTCAACTGGTCTTTTATATTGTCTATTTCGTCGTCCCTGAAATGCTCGATGTCTTTTTCTGCCTGCATTCTAAAATTATAAATAGAAGTAAAGGCGATGAGCAAAATTGATGTCAACACCGTAACACTCGTAAACAAGGGCAGTTTGGTTCTTAACTTCATAATTCTTAAATTTTAGCATCTCCAAAAGGCAAAGATATAAAAATATTCTCAAATTCCGTACCTATTTTTTTAAAACTTTTTTTTCGTATTGAAAAAAAAGTTTGTAAATTTGCCCTCTACAATTCAAAGATACACATTTTATGTCTCAAAATATTGACCAAGAGGGTAACAATCAGGAAGATACCCAAAATGAAAATGAAAAAATAGCGGGCGGAGTTCAGAACCATTTGCAACTGAAATCCGTTTCGGGAATGTTTAAAAACTGGTTTATCGATTACGCCTCGTACGTAATCCTTGAACGTGCCGTACCCGAAATTGACGACGGTTTGAAACCCGTTCAAAGACGCATACTTCACGCGATGAAACGCCTTGACGACGGTCGTTACAACAAGGTTGCCAACATCGTCGGCTTTACCATGCAGTATCACCCGCACGGCGACGCTTCAATCGGCGACGCTCTCGTACAGTTAGGACAAAAAGACTTGCTTATTGACACTCAGGGAAACTGGGGAAACATTTTAACGGGCGACGATGCAGCCGCACCGCGTTACATTGAGGCGCGGCTCTCAAAACTTGCCTTGGACGTGGCTTTCAACCCCAAAACCACAAATTGGAAACTCAGTTACGACGGACGCAACAAAGAGCCGATAACCCTGCCGGTAAAATTTCCGCTGCTTTTGGCGCAAGGCGTTGAAGGTATTGCGGTAGGTTTGTCGTCAAAAATTCTGCCCCACAACTTCAACGAGTTGATGGACGCCTCGATTTCGTACCTCAGAAACGAAGAATTTGAACTCTATCCCGACTTTTTGACAGGTGGTTCTATCGACGTTTCGCGTTATCAGGACGGAAAACGCGGCGGAAAATTGCGCGTTAGGGCAAAAATCGAAAAGTTTGATAAGCGCGTACTTTCCATCACGGAAATACCTTTCGGCACAACAACGGGAAGTCTCATTGAATCAATACTTTCCGCCAACGAAAAGGGCAAAATCAAAATCAAAAAAATCGAAGACAAGACGGCGGCAAACGTCGAAATACTTTTGTATCTTAACGCCGACGTTTCGCCCGACGTAACGATTGACGCGCTTTACGCCTTTACTGACTGCGAGGTTTCGATTTCGGCAAATTCGTGCGTGATTTTAAATGATAAGCCATGTTTCTTATCGTCAACGGAGATTTTGAAACATTCCGTTGACAAGACGGTAAGCCTTCTTACTCAGGAACTTAACATCCTGCTTGACGAACTTGCAAACAGTTGGCACGATGCGTCGCTCGAAAAAATCTTCATCGAAAACCACATTTACAATCTGATTGAAGACTGCGAGACTTGGGAGGCGATTGTCCAGACCATTGACACGGCTCTTGACCCGTGGAAGCACCTTTTGAAAAAGCCGGTAACGATAGACGACATCACGCGCCTTACCGAACTGAAAATCAAGCGTATTTCCAAGTACGACGCTTTCAGAGCCGACAATTATATCAAAAGCCTTGAAAAACAGATGGAAGAGGCTCAGTACAAACTCGACCACATTATCGACTACACAATCGAATATTATCAGGGCATAAAAGACAAATACGGCAAAAAATATCCGCGCCGCACGGAGATTAAGAACTTCGACAACATTGTGGCTCAGGAGGTTGTGGTTGCTAACGAAAAACTTTACGTCAACTGGGAAGACGGTTTTGCGGGTATGTCCTTGAAGAAGGACGAGTTTATCTGCAACTGCTCCAACTTGGACGACGTTATTGTTTTTCACAAAGACGGGAAATACACAATATCAAAGATTTCCGACAAGTTTTTTATTGGTCAGGACGCGATGTATATCAACGTTTTCCGCAAGAACGACGAAAGAACGATTTACAACGCTATGTACCGCGACGGCGCAACGGGAATTACTTACGCTAAACGTTTTTCTGTCAAGGGCATAACTCGCGACAAAGAGTACGATTTAACGCAAGGCACACCAAACAGTGTGGTAACGTATTTTTCGGCAAACGCTAACGGCGAGGCAGAAACTGTCAAAGTGATTTTGCGCCCGAAAGCCAAACTTAAAAAGCGTAGTTGGGAATTTGATTTCGGAACTTTGGCTGTCAAAAACCGCGCTTCAATGGGAAATCAAGTTACAAAATATCCCGTTTTGAGAATCACGAAAATGACAAACGGTGTCAGCACGTTAGGTGGCTTGAAAATTTGGTTTGACACTTCGGTTTCAAAACTTAACACTCAGGAAATTGGCGACTTTTTGGGCGAATTTTCTGGTGATGACAAAATCGTAACTATTAGAAAAACAGGACACTACCGCGTTACGGGCTATGACCTCAGCACGCATTTTGACGATGATATAATTTTAATTAGAAAATTCAATCCCGAAGAAATTTATTCTTTGGCGTATTATGATGCGGACATGGAGTTCTGCTACTTAAAGCGGTTTAAGATTGAAGACAGCGACAAAGAATTATATTTGTTGGGCGATAGTCTTCAAAGCAAACTTTACGATTTGACGGTTGACCAAAATCCGATTTTGAAAGTTACCTTTGGTGGCAAATATGCTGACCGTCCCGAAGAAGTAATTGACGCTGTGGAATTTATCGGCGACAAGAGTTATAAGGCTCACGGCAAGCGGGTTAGCATTTATACTGTTGAAACGATGAAGTTTGAACACAACCCCGAAGTACCAGAAGACGGCGAAGATGATAATCCCGATGACAATCCCGACAACTGGGAAGAACCTGATTTTGAGGTTGTTGACGGCGAAGGTCAAACGGTTATGAAATTGTAAGAAGATGAAATATTTTTTTATCGGCATTGCCGGTTCGGGCATGAGTGCGGTTGCACAGTATTTAAAAGGCAAAGGGCATAAAGTTTCAGGCTCGGACAGACAGTTTATTAACGGCGGCAGCAATGAGACCCGTCAAAAACTCGAAGCCTTGGGCATAAAATGTTATCCGCAAGGCGAAGGCGTTTTGGACGCGGATACGGATTTTGCGGTGGTTTCCACGGCGATAGAAGACACAGTCAAAGAATATAAGGCGGCAAAAGACGGCGGTGTAAAAATTTTGCACCGCTCGGATTTGCTGGCGGAGATTTGTAATAAGAATTTTACAATCGCTGTTGCCGGTACGTCAGGAAAATCCACGACCACGGCAATGATTTTTCACGTGCTGAAAGAGTGCGGCTTGGAGCCTTCTTTGATAACCGGCGCGGGACTTATCTCTCTGCAAAACAAGGGCTTGATAGGCAACGCATTTGTCGGAAAATCAGATATTTTGGTTATCGAAACCGACGAGTCTGACGGCACAATAATCAAATACAAACCGAAAATTGGGCTTATTTTAAACATAGACAAAGACCACAAAGAAATCTCTGAACTCGTGCCTTTGTTTGAAACTTTCAGGCGCAACACTGTGGAGACTTCCATCGTGAACCTCGACAACCCGCTGTCAAAAAAACTTGATTCAGGACATAATTTTTCGTGCGCTGATTCCTCGGCTGAAAATTACGGTTACGGTTTTTCTCAGGACATTTCAGGGATAGAGTTTTGTTCCGGCAATCAGAAATTTACGCTTTCTGTTATCGGTCATCACAATATGGAAAACGCTTTGGCGGCAATTTCGGTTGCAAGACTTTTTAAGATAAGCGACGACAAAACAGCCGCCTCGCTGAGTTCTTACGAAGGAATTTTCCGCCGAAACAGAATCGTTTTCAACGACGGCAAAATTATGGTCATGGACGATTTCGCGCACAATCCCGCCAAAATCTGCGCTACGCTTTCGGCGTGTCAAAAGATTTCAAAACGGGTTTTGGCATGGTTTCAGCCGCACGGTTTCGCGCCGTCAAAACTGATGAAAACAGAACTTATCGAACGCCTTTCTGAAATTCTTCGCGAAGACGACATCATGATTTTTTCAAAAATTTATTACGCCGGAGGTACGGCTGACAAGTCTATCAGTGCGGAAGAATTTGCAGAAGGTCTGACGAAAAACGGCAAAAAATCCGTTTATATTGAAGACAGAAACCTTTTAACCGGTTATTTAAAAAACACCGTAAAACTGGGCGATATAATTTTGCTGATGGGCGCAAGGGATACCACTTTGAGCGCGTTTGCGGAAAAGATAGTCAACGCCGTAAAAAATTAAAGGGCTGCCTTAAAAAAGGCAACCCTTTTTCATTAAAATTCCCAAAAATTGTTTTTATTTTTCCTTGTCGTTTTTGGTAAATACGTTTTTGTAAACAACTCCTGCAAGAGCGGCACCTGTCAAAGGAGCAAGAATGAATACCCACAACTGGCTCATAGCCAAAGCATTTTCAGAGAACAAAGCCTGAGAAATACTGCGTGCGGGGTTTACGCTCGTGTTTGTTAGTGGAATGCTTACGAGGTGAATCAAAGTTAAAGTAAGACCGATTGCAAGACCTGCGTTGTTGCCTGCACCGCCGAATTTATCGGTTGCGCCGAGGATAACAATCAGGAACAGGAACGTCAAAACGGCCTCGATAAGGAACGCGCCCAATGCGGTGCAGTCTTTGTAACCTGCCGCGCCTTTGTAGAACTCGTTTCCGTAACCGTTAGCGGCAAAATCTCCAACCGCCATACCGCTCTCTTTTACAATCAGGTAAAGGATTGCAGCGGCAATAATTCCGCCGACGATTTGCGCCAAAGAATACAGACCGAACTCTTTGCCGCTCATTCTTCCGCCCACAAACGCTCCGAAAGATACAGCCGGATTGAGATGTGCGCCCGAAATGTGTCCGATTCCGTAAGCCATCGCAACAACCGTCAAACCGAAAGCGATTGCAACGCCCAAGAAACCTACCGAGCCGCCTGCAAAAACAGCCGTTCCGCAGCCGCCGGCTACCAAAGTGAATGTACCGATACATTCAGCAACTAATTTTTTTGTTAATGCATCCATTTTTTTGTGTGTTTATTTATTAATTAGAATTTAGCGAAAGTTAGAAACTTTATTTCAAACGGAGAAATTTTTTTTGTATTTTTTTTGAAAGATTATATATAACGGCTGACAATCAGAATGTTAATATTTTATAATATTAGTATATTTGTATCGCAATCATTTGAAAAAACAAAGATAACATTTTTAATAAAATACTATTTTTAGCAAAAACATTTTGGAAAAACTGCAAAAATGATTATATTTGCGCAATGTCTTATAATATAAATAATTGATTATGACAGCAATACAGTTAAAACAAGAATTTTTTCAGGAATTTTCTACTATTACGGGCGACGAGAGTTTTTGGCGCGACGCGATAGCGACGTTACGTAGATTGGTGAAGTTACGCTTATCGTCGTCTGTAAATGTAAAAGTTGAAGATAAACAACCTAAAAAAAGGAAAGTAAAGGATTTAAGTCCCGAAGAAAAGCGGGAGTACTTGCATCAAAAAGCCGAACAATACAAAGATGAGTATCCTGAAATTGATGAACTATTTGACAGAATGCGCCTTTCTAAGGAAGAATTGCAAGATGAAAAAACTCGTTACATATTGGGCTTATGAAAAAAGTGTATCTTGACACCAACATTATGTTGGATTATTTGGAGCAACGTTGTTTTTCTGAAAATGCAAAGATAATTTTCAAATTGTCGAAGAAAGGCAAATTTCTTGTGTATGCCTCGTTGTTGTCATTTGTTAATATTGCCTATATCCGTCGCAAACATTCCGTAGACGAAATATATGCCGACCTCAGCTGTTTACGTAGTATTGTGAGCGTAGTGCCAATAGACGATGTTCAACTTGATAATGCACTGAATGTGAAAATTAAAGATTTTGAAGATAATATACAATTTCAATGCGCCAAGGCTGCGGGCTGTGATGTGATTGTTACCAACAATACAAAAGATTTCGCAGGTCTTAATGGCATTGATATTATGTCCTCGGAGGACTTTTTGCTTGATTTGTTTGCTGATGAAGAAGTGTGAAACTTAATAAAAAAACGGCTGCCGCAATGCGACAGCCGTATATTTTTACAAATTTTCTTCAATAAACTTCACCATTTTTTTGTAAAGATGCCATGTTGTGTTGCCGCCGTAGATTCCGTGGTTTTTGTTGGTGTACTGCATAAACTCGAACTCCTTGTCAGCCTGAACCAAAGCCTCGCAAAAGACCATTGAGTTCTGCGGGTGTACATTGTCGTCGCAACTGCCGAAAATAAGCAAAAACTTGCCTTGAAGTTTGTCGGCGTATTTCAAGGGCGAATTGTTGATGTAACCCTCGTGATTGTCCTGCGGCAAGCCCATATAACGCTCGGTGTAGATGTTGTCGTAATATTCCCAGTTTGTAACCGGGGCAACCGCAACGCCGAGTTTGTAACTTCCCGCACCGCGTGTCATAACGTTTGACGACATAAAACCGCCGTAACTCCAACCCCAAATGCCGAGCCGTGAGCCGTCAACAAATTTCAAACC
Organism: Bacteroidales bacterium; assembly: GCA_017535325.1. Taxonomy (GTDB): domain Bacteria; phylum Bacteroidota; class Bacteroidia; order Bacteroidales; family UBA3824; genus UBA3824. The sequence continues at coordinate 25,940 of JAFXUC010000015.1, forward strand.
CGAAAGATATTTTGAAAAACTTACCAAATCCTCGGTTTCAAATTTTCCGAGTTGACCGTAAGTGCATTTGCGGAACTCCGCGCCTTTTCTGCCTGTGCCGCGTGTGTCGGTGCAAGCCACCAAAAAGCCCTTTGAAACCAAATCGTTGTACCACTGAAACTCGTAACGGTCGCTCACAAGGTTGTAGTTAGGTCCGTTGTAACCGACTACCAAAACGGGATATTTTTTGTTTTCGTCAAAATCCGCCGGCTTTATGATAAAAGCAATCAGGGAATCGCCAGACGAGTTTTTCCATGAAAAGATTTCGCGCTTGGGACATTTTGAAGAATTTAGACGTGCTTTCAACGCCGCATTGTCTTCGATAACACGCATTTGAGTGCCTTTGTTGTCGTTGACGGTTATGTAATAAGGCGTTGAAACCGACGAATAAAAGTTGATGAAATACTTGAAATTCTTTGAAAATTCGGGACTGTTGACGCCGTTTTCCGTGGAAAGTTTTTTGCGGTTTTTGCCGTTCAGGTCTGCAACGTAGACCGCTTCCTGAGCCGCATTCCCTCCGACACCCGTAAAATATACTTTCTTGTTTTTCTCATCAACGCCGCAAAATTCAAGAACTTCATTTTTGCCGGAAGTTACCTGAGAAATAAGTTTTCCTTCTGACGAATAATGATAAATCTGTCTGTAACCGTCTTTGTCAGAGGTGATTAAAAACGATTTGCCGTTGGAGAGAAAAGTTATCGAAGGCATCACAGATTCTTCAATGTAACGCTTGTCAGTCAGGGTAAAAAACTTTTCGGTCTTTGAAGTGTTAACGTCGAACCTCAGCAAATCCAAAGTGTTTTGAAGACGGTTCATTCTGCAAACCGCCAATTTTCCCGGCTCGTTGGTCCACAAAATTCTCGGAACGTAAATATCCTGGTTTTCACCGAGTTCTGCGGTAAAAGTTTTGCCGGTTTCAAAAGAATAAACGTGTACCGAAACCTTGGAATTTTCCTCGCCGACTTTCGGATATTTGTAGACGTAATTTTCGGGATAATTAGCCTCGGAAGAATATTCTTCGGTAATGCCGCTGTAATATTGAAGCGTGTAACTTTTTACATCCGTCTCGTCAAACTTTATGTAAGCCAGGTACTTGCCGTCGGGCGAAAATTCAAAAGCCTTGTTGAACTCAAACTCCTCCTCATAAACCCAGTCCGGCAGACCGTTTAAGACAAAATTCTTTTTGCCGTCTGTTGTAATCTGCTGGGTGGAATTTGTTTCAAAATTTTTGACGTAAATATTGTTGTCTTTGACAAAAGCGATTTTTTTTGCATCCGGCGAAAAAGTCGCGAGTTGAATATATTCAAAATCATCACTTACCTTGTCAATTTTTTTTGTCTCAACGTCATAAACAAAATACTTCGCCAAAAACGAGCGGCGGTAAATTTCTTCGGAATCAGTGTAGAAAAGAATTTTTTTCTCGTCGCTTGAAAACTCGTAATCCTCGGCAAATCCCGCAGCGGAAAAATTTGCAAGAGTATCCTCAACTTCTCCTGTTTTGTAGCCGTATTTGATGACGGAATTAGACCTCAAAACGGTGTAACTTTCGCCGCTCATCATCGAAACGATACCGTAAACGCCCCTTTGACGGAACTGTCCTCTTAGAATATTGTAAAGCGAAACCTCGGTTTGAGCAAAACCTGAGACCGCAAAAAGCGTTAGAAAAAGCGTAAAAATTTTCTTCATAATTTTTATTTTACCGTTAAATTATTATTCTTCATTCTCGAAATATACTGCTGAATTATCGCCTTTATCTTCTCGTCCATAAAGGGAAACTGCGGAAAACTGTCTTTTTGTGCTATCAGATTGTTTTTCAGAGAGAAATCCTTCTTATAGTCAAAAATGCCGTAAAGTTGGTCTTGTGAATATTCAATCATCAGTGTGTCAAGATAATACATCGAACTGTTGTTTCTGTTGTTGAAAACAAAATTCACAAACGAAGAATCCTCCTGAAAGATGTTTTTGCCGAAAGTAAAAACCGGCTTCTGATAATTCAAAAGGCTGAGCAGCGACGGCTTTATGTCGGTCTGCTGCATAAGACGGGTTGAGTCGCATTTTACGGGCAACTGTCCGCCGGGCGTGTAAAAGAATATCGGAATCAATAGGCGTCCCATGTCGTTGTTGTAATCGTCTCTGAACGAGGGTCCCGTATGGTCGGCGGTGAAAACAAAAACCGTATTGTTGAACCATTCCTTGTCCCTTACTTTTTCAAAAAACTTTCTTATTGCATTGTCGGCGTAACTGACGGTTTTGTGCATCGGAATAGAGCCTTTTGTGAAAACGTCTTTGTATTCGTCTGGCATTGCGAAAGGCTCGTGCGACGAGGCGGTAAAAACTGTCACAAAAAACGGATTTTTGGCTTCTGCAATAGAATTTGTCATATCTGCAAAATACTTCAAATACGGCTCGTCGAAGATTGCCCACGTGCCGTCAAAAAACTCCTTGTGGTCATACTCGTCCATGCCGTAGTATGATTCAAAACCGATGGAATTTGCAAACGCCTGAAAACCCAGAGTCGTATTGGGCGCACCGTGAAAAAAAGCCGTTGTATAGCCCTCGTTTTTAAGCAGTTCCGGCAATCCCTGCAAATAATTGTTGGAATACACAAAATAGCAGTACGGCTCTATATAACGCGGTATTCCAGCCATAGAAGCCGGCATGCAGTCAACAGAGCGCAAACCGTTGGCAAAACTGTATTCAAAAGAATAACTCTGCGAAATAAGCGAATCCAAAAAAGGCGTATAACCTATGCTGTCGCGGTTGAAAAATCCCACAAACTCCCTCGAAAAACCTTCCAACAGGAACATCACGACATTGTATTTTTTCATTTTGCCGCCGTCGGATTTTAAGTTTACTACGGGATAAAAGAGACTGTCAAGTTTTTCTTCCGGGTAGAATTTCGGGTCTTTATAGTCTGTCTGGTGAACGGTTGTGAGAATGGTAAAGGGCGTGTTAAGCACAAGTGCCGTTTCAATCGGACGCTTGCAGTAGAGGTCTGCCGAGTCTTGTCTCAGCGGGTGCATTTTCCACGCCAAACCGCCTCTTAGACCGGCAAAGGTTATCAAGACAGCAGCCAAAAACGCAACTGTATGTACAGGATAATACACTTTCGGTGCGGCATAGTCATCCGCCGGTTTGTTGAATTTTATCGGATTGTAATAGAGTTTGCAACTTAAAAAAATCATCGCTACCCCGAAAAGCCACACCAAAGGATATTCCACAACGCTGTGCGCCAAAATTTTGGCAATATTGTTTTCGTTGGCAAATTCCGAAAAGAACATAGCCGTTGTACGTCTGCCGCCAAACTCAAAATAAACCGTATCGGCAACGTTGATAAAAATGCCGATGGAATTTATAATCAGAAATATTTTTTTGATAACTTTTTGATATTTGACCGTATCCCTGAATTTGAAAGGAATAAACTGCGCCACCACCAAAGCGATGTTAAGGTAAGCGAGCGCGCTGAAATCAAACCTCAGACCGCCCCGGCAAATTCCGAGCATATCACTGAAATCCGTTTCCTGAAAATGGGACAGATTCATCGCATAAAAAAACCACCTCGATGCCATATAAACCGCCATCATCATAAGCATATTGACGGTCATAATAAACCCCGGCTGCTTAGTAAAAATTCTCATCTTATTTCCTCTTAAAAAAACGCCACAAAATTAATAAAAAAATGCGATAAAAAAAAGAGGCTGCATTGTCTTGCAGCCTTATTCTATCACACCCAACGCTTTTAATTCCTCTTTTGTAACGCTCGGCAGGTCGGTTGACTCGGTCATTTTTTTTACCACAAGTTTGCCGACTTTCAAAGCATCGTCGGAGGTTTTGAAGACTTGGTTTCCCTCCACGGCAGGAATGTTTTTCTGCTCGATAAACTTTTTGCCGTTTACAAAAACCGAATATCCGAAACCTCCCTGTACTTCCATCGTCTCAACGCGGAAAACAACATTTGAAACCTCGGTTTCATAACTTGTACCGCTTCCGCACGAGAGAATTAAAAACGTGAGGATTAAAATCCAAAAATACTTTTTCATTTTGTTTTCTCTTCAATCCATTTTCTTGCATTGACAAAAGCCTGAATCCACGGAGACACCTCGTCGGTTTTTCTCTCAAACGGATAATAAGCCCACTGCCACGGGAAAATCGCCCTTTCGGGGTGAGGCATCATTGACAAATGCCGTCCGTCGTCTGAAACTATGCCCGCTGCGTTGAAAGCCGAACCGTTGGGATTTGCAGGATATTCGCCGTAAGAATATTTGAGCGGAATGTTGTAAGTGTTTTCCTCGTCTTTGAGGTCAAAACGGCCTTCGCCGTGAGCCACCCAGACGCCCAACTTAACGCCCGCCATATCCTTGAACATGACAGAATTGTTTTCCAAAACGTCAACCGTTACAAACGAAGACTCAAATTTTTGAGAATTGTTGTGTTTTAATTTCGGGTGATTTTTTCTGCCCGGATAAATGAGTTCAAGTTCGTTCATCAACTGACAGCCGTTACAAATTCCAAGGCTCAGAGTGTCAGGACGTTTGTAGAAGTTTTCCAACGCCTGACGCGCTTTGTCGTTGTATTTCAACGCGCCCGCCCAGCCTTTCGCCGAACCGAGAACGTCGGAGTTTGAAAATCCGCCGCAGTATACCACAAAGTTTACGTCTTCCAGCGTCTCCCTGCCCGAAGAAAGGTCGGTTACATGGACATCTTTTACGTCAAAACCGGCGGTATAAAGCGTGTACGCCATTTCTCTGTCGCCGTTGATACCTTTTTCGCGGATAATCGCAGCCTTGATTCCGGTCTTTTGTCTGCGCAAATGATTGATGCCGTACTGCTCAAATTTGCCCGTAAAGCCGTCCGGAAAATTAAATTCCAACGGTTGTTTGTCGAAATTGTTGAAACGGGTTTCAGCGCAGGATTTTTCCGTCTGAATGCTGTCCAAGAGGTACGATGTCTTGAACCATGTGTCGCGCAAAGAGTCGATGTCAAGATTGTTGATTTTGCCCTGATGCGAGATTTTGAGGTTGCGGCTCGGAATAGTCTTGCCGATGATGTCGTATACAATTCCCTCGTTGTCAAGGATTTTGACAGCATAGTCGAGACATTCGGGCGAAACCTGCAAAACAATGCCCGGATTTTCGCTGAAAAGCGTCGTGCAGAGGTCGTAACCGTCCGTCAACTCGATTTCCATGCCGCCTGACATTGTCGGGAAACACATCTCCAAAAGCGTGGTTATAAGACCGCCCGCCGAAACGTCGTGTCCTGCCAATACAAGTCCGTGATTGATAAGTGCCTGAACAGCGTTGAACGCCGTCTTGAAATATGCCGAGTCCAAAACATCGGGACAACTCTCGCCCAAGCAGTTGACAACCTGAGCAAAACTTGACGCGCCAAGTGTCAAAGCGCATTTAGAAAAGTCGATGTGCAGGATTGACGAGCCTTCCACGGGTTTGAGGTCGGGCGTAACAATCTGTTTAACGTCGCTGACCGCGCCCGCCGAAGTGATAATCACCGTTCCGGGAGCCAAAACTTTGCTGCCGTCGGGATATTTCTGCGTCATTGAAAGCGAATCCTTTCCGGTCGGAATGTTGATGCCGAGTTCTATCGCAAACTTGCTTGCCGCCTCAACAGCCGAATAAAGTCTTGCGTCCTCGCCCTCGTTTTTGCAGGGCCACATCCAGTTTGCACTCAGCGAAACAGAATCCAAACCTTTGTCTAACGGAGCAAAAACAATATTCGTCAGCGATTCTGCAATCGCAAGTCTTGAACCCGCAGGTGCATTAATTAACGCCGCAACAGGTGCATGACCCAAACCGTTGCCATACCGCGTTTGCCGGTGTAGTCAATTGTTACCGCGCCTAAATCTGCAAGCGGAAGTTGAATTTGTCCTACGGTCTGCTGTCGTGCAACTTTTCCCGTAACCGAACGGTCAACTTTGTTTGTTAACCAATCTTTACATGCAACAGCCTCTATTTGAAGTACTTCGGGTAAATAGTCAGCAAATTTATCGTCAGAATATTTTACTTCGCCGTAAGTTTTCTTAACGGTTTTGTCGCGCATAATTGTCTTAGGCGGCTTGCCGAAAAAGTCTTCAAGTTTGAGGTTTATCGGGGTGGTTTTGTCGGGGTTGACAAATTTGAAAACCATATCGCCGGTGGTTTTGCCGACAACGTACATCGGAGCGCGCTCTCTGTCAGCAATCTTTTTCAAGAGGTCAACGTATTTAGGCTCAATTACCAAGCCCATTCTTTCCTGCGATTCGTTGCCGATGATTTCTTTTGACGACAGGGTTTTGTCGCCGATAGGAAGTTTGTCAATTTCTATTGTTCCGCCGGTCTCCTCGACCAATTCTGAAAGGCAGTTCAAATGTCCGCCTGCGCCGTGGTCGTGAACCGAAACTATCGGATTGTAATCCAATTCAGAAATGCCTCTGAGCGCGTTGTAAACACGTTTTTGCATTTCGGGGTTTGAACGCTGAACGGCGTTGAGTTCGATGTCGTTTTTGTACTGACCGGTTGCAACGGAAGACACTGCGCCGCCGCCCATTCCGATTCGGTAATTGTCGCCGCCGAGTACCACAACGGGCTGGTCGGGCTGCGGTTTCTTTTTCAGACACGCAAATTTGTTGGCGTAACCGACACCGCCCGCCTGCATGATAACCTTGTCAAAACCGTATTTGTCGCCGTTTTCAAAATGCTCAAAAGTCAAAAGCGAACCGTTGATAAGCGGCTGTCCGAACTTGTTGCCGAAGTCGCTTGCTCCGTTGGAAGCCTTGATGAGGATTTCGACGGGTGTCTGATAAAGCCATTTGCGCTCGTCGATGCGGCGTTCCCATTCCCTGCCGTTGAGATGGTCGGCAAGAGGCTCTTTGTTGCCGGAATTTTCTTCGAGTCTCGGATACGAAGTCATGTAAACCGCCGTTCCTGCAATCGGGAAACTGCCTTTTCCGCCTGCCATACGGTCGCGGATTTCGCCGCCCGAACCGGTTGCAGCACCGTTGAAAGGCTCTACCGTAGTCGGAAAATTATGGGTTTCGGCTTTCATCGAAAGCACGGTTTCCACGTCTTTTATCTCAAACTCCGACGGTTCAGCGGGATTTGCGGGCGCAAACTGCTCGCTTGTATGTCCTTCCAAAAACGCAACGTTGTCTTTATAAGCCGAAACTATTCCGCGCGGATTTGCGCTTGAAGTATCTTTGATGAGTTGGAAAAGCGATTTTTCCTTTTCCACGCCGTCTATTATAAAAGTGCCGCCGAAAATTTTATGACGGCAATGCTCTGAATTAACCTGCGAAAACCCGAAAACTTCACTGTCGGTGAGTTTTCTGCCGAGTTGTTTGCCCAAATTTTCGAGATAAACGATTTCTTCCTCGCTGAGAGCCAGACCTTCTTTCTGGTTGTAAGCCCTCATGTCGTCGATGTAGACAACGGGGTCGGGTTGTTTTGAAATTTCAAAAACATTTTCGTCAAGACCGTTGTACACACGTTGGAGCATTTTGTCGAAAACAGGCTCCTTGCCGTCCTCAACTGGAAAAAATCTTTCGATTCTTTCAACGTCAGGGATTCCCATGTTTTGAGTGATTTCCACTGCGTTGGTACTCCAAGGAGTAATCATCTCTTTGCGCGGACCTACGAAAACGCCGCTTATCTTGCTGTCATTCAAACGGTTTGCATTGCCGAAAAGCCACAAAAGTTTTTCGTTGTCCCCGTCCAAAAGTGTTTCTTTGAGTTTTACGGCATAAATCACCGAACTCGCTGACTGATAGAATATTAACATATTTCTTCTTATTGGTTTTCTTAGGCAAAGATAGAAATTTTTTTTGAAAAAATGATTTTTTTGTACAAATTTACGAGTAAAATCATAAAAACTTCTTATCTTTACGCCGATAAAAAATACTTTCAACAAAATGAAACGGTTAGCATCAATTACAGTTACCATTCTTTCCGCTGCTCTGTTGTCATCCTGCGGCGGAAGAAACACCAACAACAGTCAAGACAACGGGGAAAATTCAGACAACGCGCCATACGGTCTCAAAGACTACGTCAACAAACTTCCCAAGGTTTATGCTGATTCTGTTTACAGATTCAATGAAACAATAGACGGAAGCGACGACGAATATGATTTTTATATGTTCTATTTCTTTCCATATAAAAACGGCGGTTATTTTGCGGTATCCAACCACAATCAAAGGGTTTTCTACGGCGATTATTCCGATTACAAAACCTACAATTACAAAGAAGGCAAGTTTGACACCGTCAAAAACATTTTGCCTGTTCCCGCACTTTCAGAATTGCTTGACGAAGACAAATGCAAGGAAGATGATAATGTTAAACAAATTATTACACGCCTTTACAATTCCAATCCGCAAAATTATATCAAGTATGATTTTCTTGACGGAATGGCAATAAAGGCGCATCTTGAACCACGCGAAGACGAAGACCAAGAGTGGGATGCCTTATATTACAACGATTTTCTAATAGATTACGACCATCAGCCGACCTACAAATGGAACGGCACTCAGTTCGTAAAACAATAAAAAATCCATTATATTTGCAATGTTGAAACCAAATACTGCAATTATGGCTGATAAATATAAAATACCGTTTATTAATGCCTGCATCAGGGCGTTTGCAAGGCGTATTAAAATGCCGGTGAAAAACAGTTTCTTGTATCTCGACCGATATAAGGGATTCGATTTTTTATTGGAGTTTTATCCGTCACTACACTTGCAGTCTGTGGACGATACTGTTGACGAACTCCATAAAATTTGCAAAAACAACGGAGGATGCTTATGAAACTTTATCACGGAACAAATACCGATTTTTTGGAAATTGATTTGAGTCAGTCAAACCGTTTCAAAGACTTCGGACGAGGTTTTTATTTAACCGACATCAAACGTCAGGCGGAAGAAATGGCAAGGCGGCGGGTATTGCAAAACGGTGGTATGCCCATTGTTCAAGTATATGAATTTGATGATAAATGCTTGACTGATAATTCAATAAATGTGCTTAAATTCGACAGACCGTCTGCCGAATGGGCAGAGTTTGTCTTCAAAAACCGCAGCCGTCGAAAACCTGTTTTCAAACATAATTACGACATTGTTATAGGACCGATTGCCGACGACGGTGTAGCCTATTTGCTCGACCGTTATGCAGAAGGTTCATTCACTCTTGAACAATTGGCTGACGAACTGAAATTCAAACAGTTAAACAACCAATATTATTTCGGAACTGAACGTGCAATTTCACTTTTAAAGCGTTTGAAATGACCAAAAAACAGATACAAAATTTCCTCGTGGCGTTTACAACAGACCGAATGACTGAATATATGATTGAGGACTACAACGTTACGTTGTCTGATGCGTTAAAGTTTATT
>JAFXUC010000016.1 GCA_017535325.1 Bacteroidales bacterium
GATAAACACCATTGAAAGGTCTGTATGACGGTCGTCGGTGTGGTTTTTGTTGGACAAATAATACTCTTGTATATATTCTGAGCCGTATTCAGGGAAAGCCGCTTCGTCGTTTATCAGGCACAAGGCGTATACATCGTTTAATTCGCCAAATGCCTTACCCTTATTCAATTGTTTGGTGTACATTGACGCGGCATTAAACAACGTGCGTTGAAAAAACTCCGTATTCCAAATCGACTGCATTTCAACGATAAAATGGCGGTTATAGTTATCAACACAAAGCACGTCAACAATTGAGTATTTTTTACCCGGATTTTCGGGAATGTTTTCCGGCGAAAGATATTCAACGGATTTTATTTCCATACCCTCAGGCAACGGCAAAAGAGCATTTAAAAGACTCAAAACGAGGTTTGGATGCTCGCCGAAGACTTTTTTGAACGTTAAATCCGCTTTCGGGTCAAGATATTTCGACATAGTGATTTGCAGTTTAAAAGTTTAACGCCACAAAGGTAAAAAAAATATCAGAAAAAATCTAATCCGCGTTCATTATTGTCTTTCCAACTGAAAATACAGTTTCCATATTTAGAGTATTTTTTATAATTATTGTTGTCCAAAAATAGTAATTTTTTTTTACTATGCGTTTTTTTTATGATTTTTTTACAAAATTTTCTTACCTTCAACTCTATCACACACAATAAAAATAGCCCTTACAAAATAATTGTAAAGGCTATATTTTTGTTTGAAAAAAACTTTATTCTGTTGCCCTTGAAGCGCGTTTTCTTTCGATTTCGTCAAGAATTATTTTTCTCAGACGGATTGATTTCGGGGTTACTTCAACGTATTCGTCATCGTTGATGTACTCCATGTTTTCTTCCAAAGACATAACCGTTGCGGGCTCGATGATGATTTTGTCATCACTGCCGGCAGCACGCATGTTCGTAAGTTTCTTTGTAACAGTAACGTTGACAACGATGTCGTCCTGACGTGTGGTCTCGCCGATAATCTGTCCCGTGTAAACCTCGTCGCCCGGAGAAATGAAGAATTTGCCGCGGCTTTGAAGGTTGTTGATTGAATACGGAACGGCTGTACCGGTTTCTTTTGCAATCAACGAGCCGTTTCTCTCGCGTGAAAGTTCGCCTCTCCACGGTTCAAAATCTTTGAAACGGTGCGAAATAATAGCCTCGCCTTCGGTTGCCGTCAAAATCGGATTTGTCAAGCCGATAATTCCGCGTGAAGGAATGTTGAACTCCAAGAAAACTCTGTCGTCTTTGGTTTCGATGTTCAAAATGTCGCCTTTGCGTCTTTGAACAAGGTCGATAACCCTTGACGAAAATGTCTCCGGAACTTCTACCGTCAAAAGTTCTATCGGTTCGTATTTTACACCGTCAATTTCTTTTATAATTACCTTAGGCTGACCGAGTTGCAACTCGTAGCCCTCGCGTCTCATGGTTTCAACCAAAACCGCCAAGTGAAGGATACCGCGTCCGAAAACCTGCAATTTTTCAGGTGAATCCGTCTCCTCGATTCTCAAAGCGAGGTTCTTTTCCGTCTCTTTGAAAAGTCTTTCGCGGAGGTGTCTTGATGTTACAAACTTGCCTTCCTTGCCGAAAAACGGTGAGTTGTTAATTGTGAAAAGCATACTCATCGTAGGCTCGTCAACGTGAATACGTTTGAGTTCCTCAGGATTTTCCGGGTCGGCAACGGTGTCGCCAATATCAAAATTGTCAAGACCCAAAATAGCGCAGATTTCGCCGCAATATAGTTCCTGTTTGCTCTTTTCTTTTCCAAGACCTTCAAAAGTGTAAAGTTCTTTGACGGTAGAACGCTCGATTTTGCCGTCGGCTTTCATAACTGCAACAGTTTGACCCGGTTTAATAGAGCCTCTGTAAATTCTTCCGATCGCAATTCTGCCCTGATAAGACGAATAGTCAAGCGAACTGATTTGCATTTGAAGCGGACCTTCTACAACTTTCGGCGCAGGTATGTGTTTGATAATCAAATCCAAAAGGTAAGAAACGTCCTGTGTCGGAGTTTTCCAATCAGGACCCATCCAACCTGCCTTTGAACTTCCGTATGCAACGGGGAAATCCAACTGCTCTTCGCTCGCATCAAGAGAAAACATAAGGTCAAAAACCTGCTCGTAAACCTGCTCCGGCGTACAGTTCGGCTTGTCAACCTTGTTAACGACAACTATCGGTTTGAGTTTGAGTTCAATAGCCTTTTGAAGAACGAATCTTGTCTGAGGCATCGGACCTTCAAAAGCGTCAACAAGAAGAATAACGCCGTCAGCCATGTTCAAAACCCTTTCGACCTCACCGCCGAAATCCGAGTGCCCCGGAGTGTCTATAATGTTGATTTTCACGCCTTTGTATCTAACGGAAACGTTTTTTGAAAGAATGGTTATACCGCGTTCCCTTTCGAGGTCGTTGTTGTCGAGAATCAAATCCTGAACTTCCTGATTTTCCCTGAAAAGATGGGATTGGTGCAAAATTCTGTCAACCAAAGTGGTTTTACCGTGGTCAACGTGAGCGATAATCGCAATATTTCTGATGTCCTGTTGCATTTTTCTGATATTTTTTCAATCGGCAAAATTAGTAAATATTTAAAAATTATTATGTTATGTTTTGCTTAATTTTTTTTGCCGCTTGCATTATGCTTAACAAATAATTAATTTTTAGAGAAATCAACAAAAAAATTTGCAAAATTCATTTTTTGTTTTTTTATTTGCACCTACAAATAATTATTGTTTAATCAAAAAAATCATTAACTATGGAAGAAGTTGAAAAAGTAGATTCTCCGTATCAGACCAAAGGATATTTTTGTTACTTGGGTATTTTGATATTGATTCCGCTCTTGACTATAAAAAAAGAGGACAGAGATGAGTTCATTAGATTTCATTTGAGTCAAGGTCTCGGTCTTGTAATTTTTTGCATTCTCAGTTCTATAATCAGAACAATAGGCGGTGTAATTGGAGTACTTGGCGGTTTGCTTAGTTTGTGCGGTGTAATTCTTATTATCATCGGACTTATAAACGTCAACCAAAAGAAATTGGCGAAATTACCTTTGTTAGGTGATTTGTTTGCAAAAATTGAGATGTAAAAAATAGTGAGTTTACATTTATTGGTTTATCGGTTTGTTTCCTAAATTGAAAGAGACAAACCGTTTTTTTTATAACCCTTTTTCTATATTCCAATACCAGTTTGCGAGAGTCAAAAGCACTAAAAACACAATCACGTACCACGGCACTTTTATAAAATAAACGGTTTTGTAAAAGGTTTGCTTTTTAAAAATCAAATCGTAAATTATCCATAAAAGGCTGACAATCAAAAAAATGCCGACAATTACCGAGAGAGGATTCATCATCATGGCTTGAAAAAAATCAAAATGAAAAAAGAGTTTTAAGCCTCTGACTGTGCCGCAAGCGGGACACGGATAGCCCGTCAAATTGTGAAAAATACACACCGTAAAATGCTTATGTGCTTTAAGATTAGGCGGTTGACAAAGCGAAAAATATAAAACCGCTGAGATTATCACAAAAAGCAACGCTTTATATTTTGTCTTAACGTCATCGGTTTTTGCCGTAAGCGAAATAAGTTCTTTTAAAAAACTCATAAAGTGATTTTTCCATTTTGATTAAACAAATCCGTTATTTTTTGTACGATATTTTTTCTGACCGAGACCGTAACTTCAAAAAATTCCGCGCCGGAGGTTTCCAAAATTTTCAAATCGTTGTCCTTTATTATTCTCATTACGAAATTCATATTTGCGTAAGAGGTTTTTACGCGGATTGTTTCGGTTACAAGTTTTTCTTGTTTTTCGGCATTGTCCAATGCTAACGCCGCCGCCGAGGAATAAGCGTCAATCAAACCCGGAATGCCGAGTTTTGTTCCGCCGAAATATCTGACAACCAACACAATAACGTCGGTTATATTTTTGGACTTTATGGTGTTTAAGACCGGCAGCCCTGACGAGCCTGAAGGTTCGCCGTCGTCAGCAGCGCGGAATTTTTCGCCGTTAGGTCCAAGTCTGAAAGAATAAACGACGTGAGTGGCATCGTAATATTTTTTCTTGAACTTTTTGCGCAGTTCGTCCGCCTCGTCTTCGCTTTCGATATGAAAGGCAAACGCCAAGAATTTAGAGCCTTTTTCTTTCAAGACACCTTCGCCGCCGCTTTCAGAAATCGTGATATAACTGTCAGTAGTTTGCATAAAAAATTACCACTCTATCGCTGTTTTTCCGTTTTTGACCAAATATTCGTTTGCCTTACTAAAATGTTTGCAGCCGAAAAATCCTCTGTAAACACTCAGCGGCGAAGGGTGTACTGTGTTCAAAATCAAATGCTTATTCGTGTCAATAACCTTGCCTTTGGTTTTAGCGTAACTACCCCAAAGCATGAAAACGACGTTCTCTTTCTTGTCAGAAATTTTTTGAATCACCGAATCCGTAAACCATTCCCAGCCTTTGTTAGCATGAGACGCCGCTTCATGAGCCCTGACCGTAAGAATGGAGTTTAAAAGAAAAACTCCCTGTTTTGCCCAGCGTTCAAGGTTGCCTGACTTAGGAACTTTTACGCCCAAATCCGATTCTATCTCCTTAAAAATATTTTGAAGCGACGGCGGAAACTGCACTCCGTCTTGAACCGAAAAACACAAACCATGCGCCTGTCGCGGTTCGTGATACGGGTCTTGACCAATGATGACAACTTTTACATCATCAAACGGACAAAGATTGAAGGCGTTAAAAATATTTTTACCTTCGGGATATATGGTGTGAGTTTTGTATTCCTCTTTGACAAAATCCGTAAGTGTCTTAAAATAA
>JAFXUC010000017.1 GCA_017535325.1 Bacteroidales bacterium
ACCTCAGAGGCCGTTGTAAAAAATCTCGGCGTTGTTGACTCTTACATTTCGGGCGGCAAAAATGTCGGCGCAATCTGCGGACAATCAGAAGGCAAGATTGAAAACTGCTATTCATTATCAGAGGTAAAAGGCACTGAAAATGTTAACGGCATTGCCGGCAAAGTTGAAACGGTTTCTAATGTTGAAAACTGCTATTATTTAGCCGACATTCCGAACGCAGACGACCCGCAAGCAAAAACTGCTGCCGAGTTCAAATCCGGCGAAGTTGCTCAACTTCTTGCAAAAGGCGATAAGGCTTGGAAAAACGTTAAAGAACTTCCGGGCGTTGAATCGGTAGTCGTGCCCGAACCTGAACCTCAGATAGAAAATCCGGACGATCCCGAAACAGCGACGGAAAACATCACGCTTTCAAGCGTAAAAATCTGGTCGTTTGAAAAGACTGTCATCGTTGAAAATGCTGTAAACGACATTGTTATCGTTGACTTAACGGGAAGGGTTGTTAAAAAAGTTGTTCCCGATTCTAACAGAATGGAAATTCAACTTAATAAAGGCGGAATTTACATCGTTAAAACAGGACTTTCAACCAAGAAAGTAAGCGTTAAATAAACGTTTACCAAAACAAATACGCTATAAAAATCGCGCTAATCAGTCCGGCAAATTCTGCTATCAGACCCGCCGAAACTGCGTAGCGCGTATTTTTTATCCCTACTGAACCAAAATACAGCGCGATAATATAAAACGTAGTGTCAGCCGCGCCCTGCATCGTACAACTCAAACGTCCCGCAAAAGAGTCCGCGCCGTAAGTTTTCATACAGTCAATCATCATTCCACGTGCGCCTGAGCCGCTCAAAGGTTTCATCAAAGCCGTCGGCAGGGACGGAATAAACGAGGTGTCAATTCCCAAAACCGACAGCAAAGAACTCAAACCGTCTGTCAAAAACTCCAACGCGCCCGAATTTCTGAAAACGCCTATCGCAATCAAAATCGCAACCATGTACGGAATAATTTTTACCGCCGTCGAAAAGCCGTCTTTTGCGCCTTCTATAAAAGCGTCATAAACGTTGATTCTCTTTACCGCCGCAGAGACAATAAACGCTATTATCACCGAAAACAGAATTATGTTTGCTAATAAAGAACTTGCAACAGAGATACTTTCGCCGTCCATTTTTGAAAACTGCCATACCAATAGTCCCTCAGCCAAAAACAAAACGCCGAGATAAAGCATTATCACTTTGTCGAAAACATTGATTCTCTGACGGATACAAACTGTTATGAGACCTGCAAGAGTGCTTATGCTCGTTGCCAAAAGTATCGGAATAAAAACGTCAGAAGCCTCCGCCGCGCCCATTTGTATTCTGTACATCATCACCGTTACGGGAAGAATTGTCAGACCCGAAGCGTTAAGAGTCAAAAACATAATCTGAGCGTTTGAGGCTTTGGATTTGTCGGGGTTGAGTTCCTGCATCTGGTTCATGGCTTTCAGTCCGAGCGGGGTTGCGGCGTTGTCAAGACCCAACATATTCGCGCTGAAATTCATTACGATACTGCCCATTGCGGGGTGGTTTTCGGGAATTTCAGGAAACAAACGACGGAAAAACGGAGCAAAAATTCTCGCTAAAAAATTAGTCATTCCGCCTTTTTCGCCGACTTTCAAAAGTCCTGTCCAAAGCGTTAAAACACCTGTTAAGCCGATTGAGATTTCAAAACCCGTTTTTGCGGAGTCAAAAGTGCCGCTTACCATTTTTGAAAAAATTTCCGTGTCGCCCAAGGCGATAAGTCTGTAAAGGGCTGCCAAAAAGCCCAATACAAAAAACGAAATCCATATATAATTTAAGACCATTGCCTTTCTTAATTTTTAGGACAAAAATAACTGTTTTTTTTAAGGTGCGCAATTTTTTGCTATTTTTGCGAAAAAAAAACTTATGAAACGATTTCTGTTATTTCTTTTGTTGACGGTTGTTTTTTGCGGCTCACTTTCTGCAAAAAACCGCAAAATCGGGCTTTTGGTTGCCTCAGAGCAAAAAAGCGTTTTTGAAAAGTACGGAAAAGCCTTAAAAGAAGAAACTTCCGGCGGCTTCAAAGTTTACTGTTTTAAGAACAAAGATTATACGCTTTTGGTAATCAACAGCGGAGTCGGAGAAATTGCCGCAGCCGCTGCAACGCAGGTTTTGATTGATGTTTACGGCGTGGAATTAGTCGTAAATTTCGGCGTTGTGGGTGCGCTGACAGAGGAAATGTCGCTTGCAGAAAATTGTGTAATTGAAAAAATCGTGCATTACGACTTTGACCTTTCCGGAATCGACCCCGTAAAAAAGGGTCAGTATCCGGGCTTTGAAAATGAATTTTTGTTAACTGACAGTATTCTGATTAACAAGGCGTTAGCAGTTTGTCCAGAGTTAAGGAAAGTAACATGCGCCTCCGCCGACAAATTTGTTGCGGACAAGAGCGCGAAAGAAAAACTTCATTCGGAATTTTCGGCGGATATTTGCGAAATGGAGTCGGCGGGGATTTTCTTAACCTGCCGCCGCAACAATGTTCCGTGTCTTTTTATAAAGGCGGTTTCTGACTCTCTGACCGGCGGCGGAAAAGAATATTATCAGGAATATCTCCGCGCAGCGGCTCAATGTTTGGAAATCACCGACAAAATAATCAAAAGTTTTTAGTTTTCCGCGCTGACCGTATCAACATCGTAGTTGTATGCCTTGCAGTTGTAATTTCTTGAAATTTTTGTCTGCGGTGCCGGAAATTTTTGCTGGTAACGGTTGAAAGCGGTGTCCGATAAGACTTTCTGCAAAAATTTTCCGCAGACGGGCAGTGCCGTAAAGTTGCCGCCCGCAATTTCTCCGCCTCTGAAATGTATGCTTCTGAACTCTCCGCCAACCCAGACGCCCGAAACCAAGCCCGGCGTTACACCGATAAACCAGCCGTCTGAATGGTTGTTGGAAGTGCCCGTTTTGCCGCCGAAGCCGCAGGTGTTGTACCAGTCTCTTACATAACGCCACAAATACCCGGAAGTGCAGTGGTGTTCCGTCATTGCGCCTTTGAGCATTGTCTGCATCAGAAATGCCGTCTCGTAGTCCAAAGCCTGAATCGTATGTTCGGGCGCGGTGTAAATTATTTCGCCGTTTTTGTCCAAAATTTTCGTTACAAGTACCGGTGCCTGATATTCGCCGTCAGCCATTACGGTACAATAAGAGTTTGTAAGGTCAAGCAGCGTAACGTCGTTGCCGCCGAGACATGTTGACGGCATTGTGTCGTTGAGCGGTGTGGTAATGCCCATGGCGTGTGCCGTTTTGCATATATTTTCTATTCCGACCTCTTTGCTGACCTGAACCGCTACCGTGTTGATACTCCGCGCAAAAGCCGCCCTCAGAGAATAAACCGTGTCGGTGCAGATACCGTCGGCGTTGTGCGGAATCCACTGTTTGCGTTTGCCTTTGTCCCAGACCGGCCAGACTACGTACTGGTCTTTACGCTCGTCGCACGGCGAAAATCCTTGCCGCATTGCCTCCGTGTAGTCAAAAAGTTTGAACGTAGAGCCGGGCTGTCTTAATGCCGTAACCTTGTCATATTTCCAAAATTTGAAATCCAAATCCCCGACCCACGCTTTTATGTGCCGTGTCTGTGGCTCTATGGCAACAAGGGCGCAGTGCAGAAATTTTACCATATAACGGATTGAGTCCAAGGTGGAAAGTGTTGTGTCCTTTTGGCCTTCTTTGTAGTCGAAAACCGTAAGTTTGTGCGGTTTGTTCAGTTCTTCCATGGCTTTCAAGGTGTCGTAACCCTGTTTTATAAACTTCTGAAACTGAGGTAGTTTGTGTGCAATGTTTTCGATAAAGTCCGGAATTTCCTTGTGATAAGCATCGCACCACGGATTGCGTCCCCGCCAATGAATGTTGAAAGAATCCTGTAAACTTTTCATCTGCATTTTTGCCGCCTCTTCTGCGTATGCCTGCATCGAAGAGTCTATTGTAACATAGATTTTTAAGCCGTCGCAGTAAAGGTTTTTGCCGGTCTCTTTCAGCCAGTCTTTGAGATAGCCTGAGAGTTGGTCGCGGAAATGCAGTGCAACGCCGTCGTAATTGTCCTCAACAGAAAAGTCAAGTTTGATTGGAATCTGAGACAGCGAATCATATTGTTTTTGTGTCAGAAAACCGTTTTTTACCATGTTTTGAAGTACGGTGTTGCGGCGTTTCAGAGAGTTTTTGGGGTTGAGTTTCGGGTTGTAGGTCGTTGTCGCTTTCAAAAGACCGATAAGAACAGCATCTTCTTCAACTTTCAGATTTTCAGGCAGTTTGTTGAAATATGTTTTTGCGGCGGTTTTTATTCCGAAAGCGTTGCTGCCGAAGTCCACCGTATTGAAATACATTACGAGAATTTCCTGTTTTGAAAACCTCATTTCTATTTTGAAAGCCACAATCCATTCTTTGAGTTTTGCGACGAGGGTTTTGATGCCCGGAATTCTGCCTAACAGTCCGTGCGAATATTTTGCTGTCCTTGTTTTATAAAGGTTTTTGACAAGTTGCTGTGTTATGGTGCTTGCCCCGCGCTTTTTGGAGTTGAAGACAATGTCTTTTAACGCTGAGAAAAGTCCTTGAAAATCAATGCCGTAATGAGAATAAAATCTTTCGTCTTCGGTTGAAACGAGTGTGTTGATTAAGTCTTCGGGAAGTTCATCGAACTTTACTTCGGAGCGGTTTTCCGTGAAGAATTTGCCGATGATTTTATTGTCGGCGGAATATATTACGGAGGCTTCGGGAAGTATTCCTTGTCCGATTTCGTCCACCGAAGGACTGTTGCCGAAAAGCCACAAAAAGTTGACGTCAACCGCCCAAAGCAGTACAAAAAAATTAAGAACAATGCCTAAAAGGACAATCAATATTTTAACATACCATTTTTTCATTTTTTGTCAGTTTTATAACAAAGCCGTCTGATTAAAACTAATTCCACTTTTCTGGAATGGAGATAAATCGTGCAGTCTTTGCTGAAAGTTTGATGAATAATATTGTAAATACCCGTCAAGCCCAACGACCAATGCTCGAAATTAAGCCAGTAAGCAGACTTCAACCGGGCTGAGGGCGAGACTGTGAAATCTTTGTAACTAACTGTCTTTGAGAGCGGATTGCTGACGTTGATACTCATTATTGCGGAAACAAAAAAGCAACTCCGCTTTCCGAAGGTATAATTGTAGGCATATCCGTAGTTGATGCCGAAATTGCTTGCTTTCAGATGGCTGGAATTGTTGATTCTGACAAGCGAACTGTCGGAGTCTATTTTCAGCAGATGAAACGAGGCTCCCGCCAAAAAACTGCCTGCCGGGATTTTCTGTTCTTCGTATGCGGTAAAACCTGCCTTGTAAGAAAACCTTTCGTGGTTGAAAATATACTGTCCGACGGCTTCAAGTTGAAAAACTCTCAAATCCGGTTCGTATTCTCTCTCCTCGTCCTGCTGGTTGTAACGTGTCCAAACGTCTTTGTAACTTTCCGCTTCTTGGGTATAAAAGCCGTTGTATTTTTGGATGGAAATATCGCCGGCAAAATATTTTGTATAGCCTTTGAGCAGCATGTCGGTAGTCCGGCGTTTGTGATAATGTTCGGAGTTGCCAAGCGGCGAAACCTCCTGACGTATACTGAAATCAAACGGCAGATATTTGCAGTACGCTCCGATGCCGATGCCTGTGTGAATCCCAGGAATGTAGTTTAAGCCCGAACCTTTGTCCCAGAAATCAAGTCCGTTGTTGTAAATAAAAGTTTTTAAATTGACAAGGTTGTTGTATTTTTTGACGTAGTTGGTATCCTGAGCGGCAACTTTCACCGCAATAAAAAATGTCAATATAACAATGCTTATCAGTTTGTAAGTTCCCATCATTGCCGGATTTTCCGACTGCAAAGATACAAAAAAATTTTTATACTCTCAGTTTTTATCCGTACTTTTGTCGGATTTCTCAGGGTTTTAAAGTAAATTCAGGAAAAAATTGAGCAATATAGACACTAAACTTTTATTATTAAAAATGAAACGGATAATCGTATCACTAATTTTGATTGCGGCTTTTTTTCAGCCGGTATTTTCGCAAAACGCGGATCGTTTTGTGGATTTTTTCAGCAGCGGAGACAATCAACTGCTGATAAAAAAAGGAAATGCTTTTAATATCAGTATTGACGATGCTGAATATGAGGGCGTTAAAATTGCAGTTAACAGTCTCTGCAATGATATTTTCAACGTTACGGGACTAAAACCGGGCGTCAACTCCAAAGACGGCAAAATCATTGTCGGCACTCTCGACAAGTCGCAGTATGTCAAGAAGTTGGTAAAAGATAAAAAACTGAGCGGCGGCGACCTTAACGGCAAACGCGAAAAGTTTATAATTTCTATGGTTGACGGCAGCCTTGTGATTGCGGGCAGTGATATGCGCGGTGCAATCTACGGCGTTTACGAACTTTCCAATCAAATCGGAGTTTCGCCCTGGTATTGGTGGGCTGACGTTGCGGTTGAGCATCACGACGAAATTTATATCAAAAAAGGCGTTTTCTCAGCCGGCGAGCCTGTGGTTGAATACCGTGGTATTTTCTTAAACGACGAGGCTCCGTGTCTCAGCAGTTGGGTTGCAGAGACATTTCCTGACAAGGACTGTCCGTCGGCTGTCCCCGGACTTGCAAAAGGCATGAACAGTAATTTTTACAGCAAGGTGTTTGAACTTTTGCTGCGTCTTAAAGCCAACTTTATGTGGCCTGCAATGTGGGGCAACGCTTTCTATGCCGACGATAATCTCAACAGCAAAACCGCTTCTACGATGGGTATTATAATGGGAACTTCTCACCATGAGCCTATGGCAAGAAATCATCAGGAATGGGCTCGCAACCGTTCTAAAAACGGACCTTGGGACTATGAGGCAAACCAGAAGGTAATTGACCGGTTTTTCAGCGAGGGCATACGCCGTGTCAAAGACAACGAAGACATTATAACGATTGGTATGCGCGGCGACGGTGATGCTCCTATGGGCGGCAAAGAAGGCCACGATGACGAGTTTGAGCGTCAGGTTGAAAAAAACAAAAAACTTATGGAGCGCATTTTTGACAACCAGCGCAAAATAATTGCCAAAGAAACCGGCAAACCTGCATCGCAGCGTCCGCAGGTTTGGGCGTTGTACAAAGAGGTTCAGGATTTTTATGACGCGGGACTCAGAGTGCCTGACGATGTTACTATCTTAGTAAGCGACGACAACTGGGGCGACATACGCCGTGTGCCTGACATGCAAAGAAAAGGCGGCTGGGGTATATATTATCATGTTGACTATGTGGGTGCGCCCCGTAATTCAAAATGGCTGAATGTTACGCAGACACAGCAGATGTTTGAACAACTTTCCCTGGCATACGACTTTGGTATCCAGAGACTTTGGATCCTCAACGTCGGCGACCTCAAACCGATGGAATATCCGATTCAACTGTTTTGCGATATGGCGTACAATCCCAAGAAATACACGCTTCAAAACGTTACCGACCATACAGAAAAGTTTTTTGAAAGGGTTGCGGGCAAGGAGTTTGCAAAAGAGGCAGCCCGTATTTACAACCTTAACTGCCGTTATATGGCGCGTGTAACGCCCGAAATGCTTGACGCTCATACTTACAACGTAAAAACCGGCGAGTTCAAGCAGGTCTCTGACGAATATATGCGTTTGGAGGCAGAGGCTTTAAGACTCTGGCTTGTTTTGCCTGAAAAATACAAAGACGCTTATTATCAGTTGGTTTTGTTTCCTGTTCAGGCAATGTCAAACCTTTACGATATGTATTATTCCCATGCTATGAACCTCTATTGCGCCTCTCTTAACAATTCTGACGCAAACTATTGGGCTTTGCGTGTAGCGGAATGTTTCAAACGTGATTCAGTGCTTTGTGCTCAATACAACAACGACTTGGCAGGCGGCAAATGGCATGGCATGATGACGCAAAAACATATCGGTTACAAAATTTGGAACGACAATTTCCCTCACGAAATGCTGCCTGAGACCAAGCAGGTTGAGGCGAAACTCGGAGGTGCTGTTTTTGAGACAGGAAACGGTTTTACTTCTATTGAGGCTGAGCATTTTTACAAGGCTGAGTCTGACGGCGGGGTTAAATGGGAGGTTTATCCTTATTACGGACGCACGCGCAGTGCTGTGGCTTTGACGCCTTATACAAAGCCTGTCGGCGGCTCGTCTTTGAATTACCGTTTCAAATTGCCTGAGGGCTATGCTGATTCGCTAAAAGTTCATGTCATCGTAAAATCTACTCTGGATTTTGAGAACCGTGGCGGACACGAGTATACGGTCTCTGTTGACGGTCAGGCGGTAAAAACCGTTAATTTCAATTCAGACCTTCTTGACAAGCAACCGTATGCTTACACGACGTTTTATCCGACAGTTGCCCGCAGGGTTGTGGAAAAAGTTGTCGGTTTCAAAGTTAATAAGTCTGATATTCATTCACTTACGATTAAACCCAAACATCCGGGCATTGTGTTTGAAAAAATCGTAATTGACTACGGCGGATACAAAAACGAATATCTTTTCGGAACGGAAAGCGAATTTAAGGTTGAAAAGTAGTATAAATAAAAAAATTGCCGCTCAAAAAAACTTTTGGGCGGCAATTTTTTTCATGTCTTAAAGGTTATCTTCTATTTTGGAAAAGATAACGCTTAAATTTTTGTTTTCGTTTTCTGCGTCTTTAAAAACTTCAACTACGCTTTTTAAATATTTTCTGTCGTAGTTGAAAATGCCTACGCAGGTCGGTTCGGTGATTTCTGTCAGCAAATCATGCAAAGCGTCCAAATTTGCTCCGTAATATTCCGGAAACGAAAATTTCTCCGCCAAATACTTGTGCATACCTTCTTTTGAAGTGCTTTGGGAAAAGTCAAGAATTATTTTTTTCATCTTTTTCTAATACAGTTGTTCAAATGTTTTGTAATGGTCTTTTGTGAAAAATACTAAACCGTCGTTGCTGAAAACGATACGTTTGGCGTTGCGTTTGCCTTTTTTGTAGTCGATGTCGCACTCGTAATACTGACGGTTTTTCTCTTTTGGCAACTGTCCTTCGTAGTTGCCGAAACGGTCGCCGCCTATGCTTTTGCCCGGTGCAACCTCGTGAAGATTGCCTTTTGTGTTGTCCCAGCCGAGCCTCTGAGCCCCGGATTTAGTAATGTAATTTTTCGGTAATTTCTTAAACTCGTGAATGTATAGCGCAACGTTTTCTTTGTCGTTGTATTCGCCGTTTTCGTCAAGAGTTTTTTTTTCAGCCTGTTCAGTATTTTCTACCTGTTCTGCCTTTTCTGCCGAAGGAGCGGGCGGAGCGTTTGCCGAAACCTCCGACAAAAACTCCTTCATTTCTCCGTCCTTGTAAAACAGCGTCGGAAAATCCGTTCTGCCTTGTATAGGCCAGTTAAGACGCCAAGAGCCGCCGTCTGTTATACCCCAAACCGTAACCCTTTCGATGTTGTCGGAATGGCGGACAAACGTGTCAAAAATCTCCTTAAATCTATTGTTGATATTGTTTTTCGCACTTTCGGGAAGTCCGTTTCTGTACGGGTCGTATTTTTCTTGATAATCGGCTTGCGCTGAAATTTCAGCCGTGTTGCCCATCGGAAAAGGTATCGTCGTTAAGTCAAATTCCGTGATGTGAACCGTGATGTCGTTCTCCTCAAAATCTTTGAGCGCGGTTTCCAACTCCTGAACGCTCGGAAAATCCATCGTGCAGTGCATTTGCATTCCTGCGTAGTCCACTTGAAGACCTTCCGCACGCATTTCGTTGATTTTCTTAATGATAGCAGCGCGTTTTTCGGGTTTGCAAACGTTGTAATCGTTGAGGGTGAGTTTTGCCGACGGGTCGGCTTCGTGCGCAAATTTGAAAGCAAGGTTTATAAAATCGCTGCCGATAATTTCGTAATACGGACTTTTGCGGTAACTGCCGTCGTCTTCAAAGGCCTCGTTAACAACGTCCCAAGCGTCAATTTTGCCTTTGTAATGTCCAGCAACCCCGAAAATATGTTTTTTCATGCGCTCAATCAGCGTATCGCGGCTGACTTGTTTGCCGTCTTTGTCAACGAAAAACCATTTAGGCTGCTGAGAATGCCAAACCAAAACATGTCCTACCATGTACATATTGTTTCCTTTGGCAAAGGCAACAACTTTATCGCCCAACGTGAAATTGAATTTTCCTTGGGTTGGCTGCATAGTTTCGCCCTTCATGCAGTCTTCGGCGGTAAGCGCGTTGAAATGTTTTTTTACAATGTTGACCGATAATTCATCGCGGCCGTTGATTTGTTTCTCGGCTAAAATCGTTCCGAGTTTGAAATTGTGTTTAAATTTTTCAGCAAGGCTTGTTTCCTCAGCCTTGTTATTGTTTTGTTGTTGTATGCCGCCGCACGAAAACATAAATGCAGCAACAAACAGAATAAATGCAAAAACAAAATTGTAATTCTTATTCGACATAATGGATTTAGTGTTCGGTTAAAAAAATAGGGACGTTAGGACAAAAATCCTGCGTCCCTGAAAAGCAAAAATATGTTTATCTTGATACTCTACCGCTTGCGTCGCCGGACATAAGTTTTTCAACCTCTGATACTGACACGCGGTTGTAGTCGCCGTAGATTGTGTGTTTAAGACATGAAGCCGCAACAGCAAAGTTCAAGGCTTTTTGGTCATCGCCAACAAAAGTTTGAAGACCGTAAATCAAGCCGCCCATAAACGAGTCGCCGCCGCCTACTCTGTCAACAATATGTGTGATTTGATATTCAGGCGATTTGAAAAGCGTTTTGCCGTCATAAAGAACGCCTGCCCAGTTGTTGTGGTTTGCGTTAATTGAACTGCGCAAAGTAGTGATAACTTTTTTAGCATTCGGGAAACGTTTCATAATCTGCTGTGAAACCGAAAGATAAGCCTCTGCAACAACTTTGCCGCCTTCAACGTTTACGCCTTCGGGTTTTATTAACAAGGCTTTTTCTGCGTCTTCTTCGTTGCCTAAAATTACGTCGCAATATTTAACTAATTCCGGCATTACTTCATCAGCACGTTTGCCGTATTTCCAAAGGTTTTTGCGATAGTTGAGGTCGCAAGAAACGGTAATACCCATTTCTTTTGCAACTTTCAAGGCTTCGAGACAAACCTCTGCCGCTCCTTCCGAAATAGCCGGTGTAATGCCCGTCCAATGAAACCAACCTGCACCTTCAAAAACTTTTTTCCAGTCAATCATTCCGGTTTTGATTTCCGACACCGAAGAATGTGCGCGGTCGTAAATTACCTTAGAAGCGCGACTTACAGCACCTGTTTCAAGGTAATAGATACCTAAGCGGTCGCCGCCGAAAACTACATCGTTAACATCAACGCCAAAACCTCTGAGTTCTCTCAAACAAGCATTCGCAATGTCGTTTTGAGGAACACGGGTTACAAAACTAACAGGAATACCATAATTAGCAAGGCTGACTGCAACGTTTGCTTCTCCACCGCCAAAAGTTGCGTTGAATGTGTTTGACTGTAAAAATCTTTCATATCCCGGAGCGGCAAGTCTTAACATTACCTCTCCAAAAGTTACTGTCTTTTTCATTTTTAATATTTTTTATTTTCAATGTGTTATACACCTGAGAACGATGAAAATCCGCCGTCAACAGGCATTACGATTCCGGTTATAAACGAAGCCGCCTCAGAGCACAGAAACTGAACCGCGCCGTTAAGTTCGGTGATGTCGCCGAATCTGCGCATAGGTGTTCTTGCGATGACTTTTTTGCTGCGTTCGGTAAGGCTGCCGTCGGGATTGATTAACAACGCGCGGTTTTGATTACCGATGAAGAAACCCGGAGCAATAGCGTTAACACGGATTTTTTCAGAAAACTTTATCGCCATTTCTTGTGCCATCCACTGCGTGAAACCGTCGATTCCGTGTTTTGCAACCGTGTAACCAAGAACGCGTGTTATCGCTGAATAAGAAGCCATTGACGAAATGTTGATAATAGAACCTTTCTTCTTTTGAGCCATTGCTTCACCGAAAACGATTGACGGATAAACAGTTCCGTTCATGTTAATCGAATTTACTTTTTCAAAGTCTTCGATTTTCATTTGGAAAACGTCTTTGTCATCGGGGATTGTTGCGCCCGGAACGTTGCCGCCTGCACAGTTGACTAAAATGTCAATGCCGCCCCATTTGTCTTGAATTTCTTGACGTGTGGCTTTGAGTTTTTCGATGTCAAGAACATCTGACACAACACCGATAACTTCGGCAGTGCCGATTTTTTTGAGTTCTTCAACCTTTTCCATTGTATTTTGTTCATGACGACCCAAAACTACAACGTTAACGCCTTGTTCAACAAGGTGTTTTGCAATGCTTCCGCCGAGAACGCCTGCACCGCCTGTTACAACGGCGTTTTGTCCCGATATGTCAAAAATATTATTTGCCATTTCTAATTTCTTTTACTGTTTGAATTGCTGATTTGATTTTTTCCGTAATTGTTGAAAAGTCTTTTGTGAGTTGACTGCCTAATCCTACGCAGGCAACACCTGCTTTGAACCATTCTTCAAGACATTCCTTATCGGTTGTAACGCCGCCCGAAGGCATGATGTTAGTCCAAGGACACGGTGCTTTGATTGCTTTTACGAAAGACGGACCGCCGACTTCTTTTCCGGGGAAAATCTTTACAACCTCGCAGCCGAGTTCCTCAGCCAGATTAATCTCCGAAAGAGTTCCGCAACCGGGAAGCCAAGCGATTTTTCTGCGGTTACAAACTTTTGCCATATCGGGGTTCAAAGACGGCGATACGATAAAGTTAGCACCGAGTTGAATGTAAAGCGAAGCCGTTGCGGGGTCAACTACCGAACCAACGCCCATAATCATTTCAGGACATTCTGTTGCACACCATTTGTTGATTTCCTCAAAAACTTCGTGTGCATAGTCGCCGCGGTTTGTAAATTCAAAAACCCTTGCGCCTCCCTCATAACAGGCTTTAACAACGGTTTTTACTTTTTCTACATCGGCATTGTAATAAAGCGGTACTATGCCCGTAGAAATCATCGTGTTTAATACGTCTAAACGTTTAAATCTTGCCATTTTTGTTAATATTTTTTATTTAAATGTTCGTTATATATTCGTCTATATCCGTTATCCAACCGGGGGTTCACACCCCCGTCTATATGAATTAATCGTACATATTCATCGTTCAACCGGGGGTTCACACCCCCGTCTATACTGTATCGCCCCGTTGGGGCTTTGATTTCCGCATGGCTATCTTAACCGATTCAGAATCCCAAACGCGCCGCCAAAGCCCCAACGGGGCGGCACATCATAGGCGGGGGTGTGAACCCCCGCGTTTATGCGTGCATGTTTGCGATTAATCGTACATATTCATCGTTCAACCGGGGGTTCACACCCCCGTCTATACTGTATCGCCCCGTTGGGGCTTTGATTTCCGCATGGCTATCTTAACCGATTCAGAACCCCGAACGCGCCGCCAAAGCCCCAACGGGGCGGCACATCATAGGCGGGGGTGTGAACCCCCGCGCTTATGCGAGCATGTTTGCGATTATATACGCATATCCGTCATTCATCGTCAAATTCATATTTTTCGTCATAGTCAATTTGGTATGCCGTTAAAAAGCGTTTGTATTCGTCCTTATACGAAATCAATTTATGGTGTTCTTTTTGATTACGTATATAATCAGTGGTTTTCCTAATCATTGACGCACTGACTGAAAACGCCCCGTAACCGTCTTGCCACGCAAACCAGTCATATTTCGGTGATAACGTTTTTAGCCAACGGCTTGAATTTGCTTTCACCGTTCTGACAAAATCAGGTAAAGCCATATTTTTAGGTAACGCAGCCAAAATATGAATGTGCGTTTCTATGCCGCCAATTGCTAACGGTATACCACCGATGTTAAGTATTACGCCGTTTATGTACCCGAATAGTTTCGGTAAATCCTCTTCATATATTCCGACAGTCCGATGTCCCCATTTTATATGAAAAGTTAAATGCACATATAGTTTTACTAACGCCGATGCCATAAAATACGAAACCCCGTTAACGCTTATTGTCTTTTTCCCTGAGTTCCACTCTGCGGATTTTGCCGGAGATGGTTTTCGGGAGTTCGTCGACAAACTCTATAACACGCGGATATTTATAAGGCGCGGTCGTGTTTTTAACGTGGTCTTGAATTTCTTTTATTAACTTCTCGCTCGGAGTATAACCTTTTGCTAAAACTATCGTCGCTTTTACAACGCAACCTCTTACGGGGTCGGGAACACCTGTTACGGCACATTCCACAACCGCAGGGTGAGTCATACACGCACTTTCTACTTCAAAAGGTCCTATTCTGTAACCAGAACTTTTTATAACATCGTCCGTTCTGCCTACAAACCAAAAATAGCCGTCTTCGTCTTTGTAAGCAACGTCGCCCGTGTGATAAATTTTCCCGTCGTTTGTGATGACGGTTTTCGTTAACTCCTTGTCGCGGAAATACTCTTTGAAAAGTCCGAGCGGACGTTTTTTGTCAAGACGGATAACTATTTCACCATGTTCGCCGGTCTTAACGGTGTTGCCGTCTTGGTCTACGATGTCAATGTCATAATTTGGATTCGGGACACCCATTGACCCCGGCTTCGGTGTCATCCACGGAAATGTCGCAATGGAAAGCGTCGTTTCTGTCTGTCCGAAACCTTCGTAAATGTTAAGCCCCGTGATTTTCTTCATTGTCTCAAAAACCGATGAGTTCAAAGCCTCGCCTGCCGTGGTTATATATCTTAAATGCGACAAATCAAACTTCGACAAATCTTCTTTTATTAAGAACCTATAAACCGTTGGAGGTGCGCAGAAAGTTGAAACCTTATATTTGCAAATTTTGTCCAACAAGTCGGCTGGCGTGAACTTTTCATGGTCATAAACAAAAACACACGCACCCACAATCCATTGACCGTAAAGTTTACCCCAAACGGCTTTGCCCCAACCCGTATCGGCAACGGTTAAATGTATGTCATTAGGTGTGAGGTTGTGCCAATATGCTGCCGTTGTTATGTGTCCCAAAGGATACGTGAAAGAGTGCGCAACCATTTTCGGCTCGGCTGAGGTGCCGGAGGTAAAGTATATCAGCGAAATATCATCATTAGTGTTGACATTGTCGGGGCGGACAAACGGTTTGGCGTTTTCGATACCTTTGTTGAAATCTTCGTAACCTTCGGGAATCTCAGGACCTACGGAAATAAGTTTTTCAACCGTCGGAGATTCGTCCATTGCAGAGGATACGTGTTCCAAAATCAACGGGTCGCCGCAACAAACAATCGCTTTTATGCCTGCTGAATTGTTGCGGTAAATAATATCATGTTTTGTTAAAAGATGTGTTGCAGGAATTGCTATCGCGCCTATTTTGTGAAGAGCAACGATTGAATACCAAAAATGATAGTGGCGTTTTAGGATAAGCATTACACGGTCGCCTTTTTTTATTCCCAAACTCATAAAGTATGAGGCGGTTTTGTCGGTGTAATCTTTCATTTCTTGAAAAGTAAATTTGTGTTCCTGACCTTTGTCGTTGACCCAAATCATTGCTAATTTTTGCGGGGCTTCTTTTGCCCAAGCGTCAACTACATCGTATCCGAAATTAAAATTTTCAGGAACTTTAACTTCATAATTTTTCTCAAAATCGTCCAAATCTTTAAACGATGTCTGTTTTAAAAAGCGTTCTAACATTTTTGTCTGTAATTTTTTATAACGGCGCAAAGATAAAAAAAAACTTTTATTTCCGTAGTTGCACTTTTGCTTTTTATGAAAAATTATATAAAAATGGAGTGTTTCGATTTTTTATCAATGGTTTCTGTTTCGTTTTTTATTTTGCAGGGGTTTATGTTTCTACGAAACAACACCGCCTGCCTAATATATATCGCCCCTCCGGGGCTGCAAATCAAGTCAATCTTCCATTATTATTTTTGGAGCCGGCATCTCAGGACATGGTGTATTATTGCAATAGTCATCAGAATACCAGTCGTAAAGATAAGAGAACCAACTGAGTGCAGGGGTGTTAGTGTTAAGTGTCAAAATGTTTTTTGTGAACGATGAGTGTCCGTTATTGTCAAATTCAACGACACCTATATTTTTTTTGTCGAATATGTATAACCGTCCGTCTATTCCAAAGTGCATTGTTAGCAGGAGAGGTGATTTCAATGAAAATTGACAGATTTCTTTTACATTCTCGAAATCAGGAGTATCATTAACAATAGGTATTTCTACAATCTCTACTTCATGATTTTTACGCACAGCGTAGTAAACCATGGAATTGTCGGGGGAAAAAGCACTTGCTATAACAGTTTTCCCCTCAAAAGTGTGTGTGGCAGTAAGTTTAAATGTCGCCGTTCTTTTGTTGAACAGTCCAAAATAAATACCATCATTCTGATAATTTGTTCCTATTCGGTCGCATCCTGTATAATATTTACAATTCCACGACAATTTCCAACCTTTATTTTTAGGATAGTCGTTATTGCTGAGAGGTGTATTATGTGCTTGTATTATACCATTTGAGGTAAGCAGTTGTCTGTTAATTGATTTTCCATCGTATTGAATTAGCCATATACCGCTGCAATCTGCATTGTAAACAGGGTGAATATTTTGAAAGGCTTCATTTTTCTCTACTGATATAATTTCATTTTTATTAATATCAATTTTGCATAACGTACCCTCCCCAATACAACAAATGATGTTATCATTATTTGGCATTGGAATCAAATACGAGAAATTGATATTTTCTACCTCTGCATATTGGATTTTGTTGCCTTTGCCGTCATACAGTGCTGAACCCACCACAACAAGCCTGATTGCACCATCAGCATCAACATACATAGATTTCCTTTTGTTTTCAGTATCGTAAAATGGCGGTTCTAATTGTTGGATAGTTACTGGATTCGTGCTAAAATCAAACAAATAGTTTTCAACAATCCATTTGCTGACATGCTTGGTTTGTGCCATAGTATCAAATGCAAAAGCAACGACCAAAATTAATACGGTCGTTGCTTTCATAAATTGATTTGGAATTTGAGCATACATTGCTTTTTCTTTTTTTTATAGTTCATGTTATTCTAATACTTTTTGCCTACTCTTCTTGGGTTTTTCGGCTTACACCCATTTTAATACAAAGTTAAAAATAATATTTTTAAGTCAAAAGTTAAAAGATACTAAATGGTGTATATGTTTATTTACATAATCTACCACTTATATAGGGTTTGTCTAAAAAAATGGAGTGCAGGCGTCTCCGCCTGCCTGATTGAAACATAGACTCCAATCAAGGCAGGCTGGAAGCCTGCACTCCAATAATGCACGTCAATTAAAATTATTTCGATGTTTTCGGCATAAGATAGATAAGTGTTTCGTTGACAAGACTTATAAACGAGGCTGTATCCTTGTCGCCGTTGATTACGGAATACGCCTCTACATAATTCCTGAGTGCCGAATAATCTTCCAACGCCTGATTTCTTGCCTTCAAACTTTTGCCTTTTGCGGCGGCTCGGTCGTTGTCTCGGCTGAGACTGTACTCTCGGAATTTTGCGATGAGTTTTTCCATCTCCGTAACACAGGTTTCCAAACCGAGTGATGTCAGGGTTTTGCTTTGAGGTTTCAGGGCGGAGATTAACGCCTCGTAGTCTGCAAACTTCTTTTTAAGACCCGTGCGCGGTACGTTGCCGACTGTCTTCAACGAAAGTTTCAGTTTTTCCGCCTCCGTCTGCTCCTGACCGCTCTTAAACAAAACCGCGTAGTCGAGCATTGTGCGGATTTTTTTGAAATAATTGTCCATCTCTAAGGCAACGGCAGAAAGTTGCGGAGTGTAGTTGCTTGTTTTTGCCTCCGACCTTGTTTCGTTGAAAGCCTTCGCCGAGGTTTTGAGCGATGAAACATACTTTGAAAAAGCGTTGTTCTTTAACGAGTCTGACGCTTTGACGACTCTCTGTAAAAATTCGTCGAACGTTTGGTTCGAGATTCTTACAATCTGTTTTCTTAAAATTAAATTTCTCATTTTTTTAAAATATTAAAGTTGTTGATTAAATTTTTCGCTGCAAAGATAAAAGTGTTATTTTAAATATGCAAATTTTTATATGATTTTTTTAATGTTTACTTTATTTTTATTGTATTATTATAATACTTTTTATAAAAAAAACGCTATTGTATTATATCAAAACAGCGTTTTTTATTAATTGTTAATTAAAGTTAAAAATTCAATGTTAACAAAATTGCAAAATGAAAATTGCAAGGTGCGGAATGACTTTGTTGTCATGACAAAATCATTTTGCACCTTGCAATAATGACTTTGTTGTTATGACAAAACCATTTCGCACATTGCAATGATGACTTTGTTGTTATGACAAAACCATTTCGCACATTGCAATGATGACTTTGTCGTTATGACAAAACCATTTTGCACCTTGCAATGATGACTTTGTTGTTATGACAAAATCATTTTGCATTGTGTTATTCATTCGGGGGGACACATCCTATTATGTGTCGCCCCGTTGGGGCTTACGCGGTGCGTTTGGGTTTCCGCAACGGTTACGATACCCAATCGGAAATTAGAGCCCCAACGGGGCGACACATAATAGACGGGGGTGTTAACCCCCGGTGTGTGTAACCCCGATATGTGTAAACCCCCGGTAATGGTGATGGTAATATAAGCAATTATTCGTTACGCTCCTCCAACTTTTGTTTTAGACCGACGATAATTTTTTCGTAGTGTGAGATTATCTCCATGATTTCCTGATTTGAAAGTTTGTTTTTTTCGTCTTCTTGAATTTTGAGGTTGAGCCGTCGTTCCAAATCTGAAATTATGTTCATATAATTGATAAATGCTTCATACGGCGACTTAAACGGATTAGGCTTATAACCGTATGCCTGATTGTTGAAAAACTCCGTCGACATATAATAAAAGTAGTCAGCGGATTGTAATCTGCGCCAAATCTCCGTCAAAACATCGTTGTCGGCAAGTTTTACAAGTTTTGAATAACTCGTGATTTTTTGCAAGGCTTCTTGCTGCAACTCGTTTGACTGCCAAGGCGTTAAATCATGATAACGGTTCATGCCCGAAATCACATTAGGACAATTCATCGGGTTTTCGGCTTTGTAGTTTTTCACCGCTTCCGACGGTGTTTCAAAATCATACTCTCCCGTTGCCAAAACACTGTGTGTAAAGTTTTTAAAAAAAATCAGCAAATCCTTGCTGTCAACATTCGCTTTGTTGAAGTTGTTGAAGTTGATGCCCAAATATACCACCTGGTCTTCTTCGTCAAAGTCGTAAAACTTCTGCGCAAAATATTCCGGCGTAAAAATTTTTGTGTCTTTAAGTGCGTCCTGAAACATTCTTGAATAATCCTGATTTCTTGTCAAGATTTTCAGACGTTCTTTTATCGGGTTGAAATACAGTACGTTGGTTCCGTATATTTCGACGGCTTTTCCGCAGCCTTCTGTCAAAATGGCGTCAAATCCCATGTCATAAACCATTTTGCCGATTTCGTCGGAATATATTAGTTCCGTATTTTTAAAAGTTGTTGGTCTTGCTCCAAAAAGTTCTCTGAGTTTTTCGGAGTGGAGTTTTACTTGTTTTTCAAATTCTTCTTTGTCAGTAATTGATGTAAGTGAGTAATAATAAGGCATTCCCGTAAACTCTATGCAGCCTGTTTCATAAAGTTCTTTCATAAGGCGGAGCAATTCGGGAGCCGCCCTTTCAAAGTTTTCCAAGGCTATTCCCGATATGGTCAGCGAGCATTTGAACCCGCCTTTAAGTTCCTCTGCAAGAGACAAAAGCGTTTCCAAAAGCGGCTTTATATAATTTACGGCATCTTCTTCCGTTGCGGAATCTATACCGTCAAAATCGAAATAGAAATTATCGTTTCCGATGTCAAAAAACCGGTATTTCTTTAAAAATACTGATTTATGCAAATTAAAGTTCAGGCAGATTGTTCTCATTTTTTTCAGTTTTAGTTTTTTCGACAATGGTGTTGTTTGCTTGGTGACCGATGTTCATTTTGACATCTTTTTCCTCGTCCTTAGCGGCGAGTACCACCTCTTTATATATAGAAGACAAATCAGCAGCGGGTTTGTCCCATTTCATTTGTTTGACTTGTTTTACGGCATGACGTTTAAAGAATTTTGCCATTGCCGGGTATTTTACAAGGCCGTAAATAGCGTCAGCAATAGAGTTTACGTCCCAATAATCTACTTTGACGGCAGTATCCAAAACTTCTGCTACTCCCGACTGATTAGAAATGATAACGGGGACTCCGCTTCTTATTGCCTCCAACGGTGCGATACCGAAAGGCTCTGAGACTGACGGCATTACATACACGTCCGAAATTGAAAACATGTATTTTACTTCGTCCTTGTCCAAAAAGTCAGTAAAATGAAACCTGTCGGCAATTCCTAAATGTGCTGACATTCTAATCATTTCGCGGTACATATCGCCGTTGCCCGCCATAACAAACCTTACGTTGTCGGTTTTTTGTAAAACTTTGTAAGCCGCCCTTAGAAAATATTCGGGGCCTTTTTGGTAAGTGATTCTGCCCAAAAAGGTTACGATTTTTTCTTTCGGGTTTTTCTTGTAGTTTATGTTTTTTTTCTTTACGGGTTTAAAATCCACGGCGTTGTATACGGTTTGGATTTTTTCTTCGGGGATTTGGTATTTTTCCTCGACGATTTCTTTTGTAAGGTTGCTGACGGTGATGATTTTGTCAGCCTCCTGCATACCGTGTTTTTCTATGTTTAAGACCCTTTCGTTCATGCCGTTGGAGCGGTCAAACTCGGTTGCGTGAACGTGTATGACTAAAGGTTTGCCGGTTGCTTTTTTTATTGCGATACCTGCCTCGTAGGTTAGCCAGTCGTGGGCGTGGATAACGTCAAAGTCGTAGTTTTCGGCAATCTTTTCGGCTACTTTTGCAAACATTCCGGTTTCGGTATATAGATTTGATGTATACTTTCCTGTAAACTCAAATTTTTCTATACTTTTCTCCGCATTGTTTGAAGTATTAGCGGCGTTGCGGGAAGATTTAGAAATATCCTCCGGCGAAATTTTTATGACACGTTCTTTTCCGCGCTTGTCGGGATAAACGAGTTCGCCGTTTTTGTTGACCTTGACGTTTTCGGGTTTTATGTGCTTTCTTATCAATACTTCTTCCAATTCTTCCGCTGTTATGTACGGGTGGAGAAAAGACGCGGTTTCGATGTAAGTCAAATCCGTGTTTTCCAGCACTTTAACTTTTCGGTTGAGGACGGTTGAAAACTGTTCTGCAAAGCGGTTTGCTCCTACAAAAACGGTGTTTTTGGATTTTTCGTCGCCGAAAACCTTTGGGACAACGAAAATGACTTTTGTGTCGGGGATTTTGCCCAAAGCGGACACTATTCCCTGACAAGCCGTTCCCAAGCCGCCCGAAATATGCGGCGGAAATTCCCAACCGAGCATTAAAACTTTCATTTCTCTCTCTTATTTTTCTTGTTTAAAACTGGTCGATTAGTAATTTGATTCTGTAAAACGTTGCTATTGTTCCGGCAAAAAGCGGTGAGCCTTTGCCTCTGTGCGGAGGTTCGGGGTCGAATTTTTCGTAAAAATTCGGCGATTCTGTTTCTATTCTCTGCTGTGAGTTAAAGAGGTTGAAAATCTGTTCTGCTTTTTTCAAGCCTTCTATTTCGCCGCAGTATTTCAGGTATACCTCTGTCAAAAAGCCGAAATAAATGGGGTAGATGTCTCCTTCGCCGTCCATGTGGTAGTTCAAGCAGTTTTTGGGCGCAGACCTCAGACCAAGGTCGGTCAAAAGGTTTTCTTCCACGGCTTGGATAACATTTTTTGCGAGGCTGCTGTCTGCCACAGAATAAGGCAAGGCGAATGCCAGCAACTGTCCCGGACGGCAGATATAATCTTTGTAACCGTCATCGTTGATACTGTCCAAAAGGAAAGGTACGTTTTTGTTGACAAAGCGGGTCATAAAAGAGACTTTTACTTTTTTTGCATAATGCATCAATTCGTCAGCAAACTCTTTTTTCTTGACATGTTCTATATCGCCCATAAGAGCGGCGTTTTTGTCGTAAGTGGCGGTGTTCAACTCCGCCACAAAGAGCAACGCGTTGTACCAAAGGGCGTTAATGTCAACAAAATATCTTCTTATTCCGTGTTTTTCGGTTGCGATAAGTCCTTCTGACGAGGTGAAAAGTCCCGGAATTTTGCCTGTGATTCCGGCGTTAATCAATGAGTTGAGAGTCTCTAAAAACGTGCCGGCTATTTTTTCGTGGCTACCCGTGTGATAAGTGTATTGTTGAAGTGCCCAAATCATCCAAAGCGGGGATTGAGCGTCGTAATTATTTTTTTCTATCTTGCCGAAAGAGAAGTTTTCCATCTTTCTGAGATACGATTTCAGAACCCTCATAAACTTGTCCAAATCTCCTTTTGGAAGCGTTAGACCGGGTAGTGCTCCGAAAAGATGGTATGAAAAATAATCTCTGCATGGTATTTTTTCCAAGACCTGATATTCGTTGTCAACTTCTCTAAACATCTGGTCTGCCGAAAATTGTAAATAATCGGTGTAATTTTTTCTGCGGTTTCGTGTGCGGAATTCCGATTCAAAAAAATCAGTTAAGATTTCGGGGTTTTGATTTTTTGTTGAAAATGAGAAATAGACTGCTTCTGTTGGTTCGAGTACGGTTTCAAAAAATCCGGGCATAAAAAGGTCTTCTTGATAAGGTTTTCCGTCAAGACGGTCCTGAGTGTACTCTATATTGTAATTCCAGTCGGGGGCGCATACAAATTCGCATTTTTTTGAAGACTGCATATAGAGTTCGGTTTCGTTTCTTCTTGGGCGGTAAGCCACGCCGTTATGCACGGGTGTAACGGTTGTCATAAAATCTCTATCCATTCGGATGAGTTTCATTGCGTCCCTGAAAGCCACGAGAGGTCTTACTTGGAGTTTTACGCTTTTGGGTGAAGTAAGCAGACAATATCTCATCAATACGGTTTCTTCCCTTGCGGCTAATAAAAATTCAAAACTTATCATTGCGCCGCCTACCGCATAAACTGTGCGTGTGCAGGGGTTAAATTCCATACTTCTAATATACTGATGACCAAGCGGAAAATATACGTTGGGGTATTTCCTTGTTGAAAGATAATATTCAGTCTTGTCCTCCGTTATGATAACGTCGTCGATATTTGAGAGCAGTACTTTCTGTTCTTTGGTTTCGGGGTTGTATACCGAAAGCAGTCCGTGCCAGCACTTTGTGTTGCAATATATCGTGGTGGTTGCCGCTACTGTGCCTACTTCATTACTCCTTACGATGTCCTGCGGGAGGTCTTCGTAAGAATCCAACAGTGTTTTTATATCCATAGCCAAAAAATAATTACAAGGTTAATACTGATTTTCAATAACTTAACAAAAGCCGAAAACCCAAAAATACACCGATATAAAGGTAAGTATTTTTTCTTTATTCAGGCAAATATTTTTTAAAAAAAACTTCAAAAAAAATTTGTGCTTTTTACATTTAATCCGTAATTTTGCAGCGGAGTTTAAAAGGGGCAATGTATTGCGCAAATATAAGTAAAAACCAGACAGACAGTTTATCGTGTACAAACAGACAATAACCGGCATATTGATTGCCGTGCTTTTTTTTGCAATCTTTTCCGTAGACTGCAAGGCCCATCAGATAGATGATGCAGGCAGAATGGCGTCGCTGATAAAAAAAGCGGTTGAAACGGAAAATACCGATTTTGAAAAATTGGTTCAACTCACTGACAAAATCAATTCGTATTCCTTGGAAGAGGCGTCCGGCTTCTTTACAAGGCTTTATGACCTCATAGAAGATACCGGAGACGAAACAACATTGGGCTATATGGCAGTAATCAGCGGTGTTTATTATCTCAACCGCAACCTTACCGAGGAGGCTTTGGTTTGTTTTCTTCAAGCCGAAAGATATTCCCACGAACAAAAACGCAGCGATTATATATGTTTTTTGAAAGCGTTCTGCTACATGAAAAAAAGCGAGTACTCGCTTATCGCCTCGCCGCTTGAAAACATAATGACCTACAAAAATCTTAAAAACAACGATTTTGCGAGCGTTCTTTACTGCGAAAGTCTGAGGCTGATGTCGCTCTATTACAGCAACAAGGCTCAGAAGGACACCGTGGCGGGACTTTTGGAGACTTACTGCAAAATGTCGGACACGCTTGTCTGCAATGAGGCAAATCTTCCTTCCGTATATTTTCCCGTGCCGGACTGTATAAAAGACAAATATTTTTTGCGCAAGGCTGTTGACACGTACATCGTAAAAGAGGCGGCTTCAAACGATTCCAAGGCTTTGGGCTGGATGGCGGCGGTTGTCTGCGGCTCTTTGGCGGCAGCGGGTATGTGTTTCCTTAAATACAGAAAAATAAAAATCTCCGCCCGCAATACCGGCACAGAAACGGCTGAGGAAGCGTTTTCACCTTTTGCGGCTGCGTTTTATCAAAGCGGCAACGCGGTTGCGGTGGTCGGCACTGACGGCAAAATCAATTACGTCAACAAAAGTTTTGAAAAACTTTACGGCTGTTCAAAAGACGAGTTTATTCTCAGTTACGGCGACAACGTGTTTTTCTCTGAAAAACTCAAAGAACGCTGCGAGGCGGTCTTGAAATGCAGAAAAAATCTTACTGTCGAAAATTACACATCTTTTATAACCAAGGATTTTGACAACGAAATCTGGATTTCGGGTTCGGTTTCTCCCGTTACTGACAAAGGTCTGTTGAAAGAATACTTAATCGTTGAGACCGACGTTACCGACATCAAGAGGGAAACCATCGCGAAGGAAAAGGCTAAAATGCAGATTGAAAGCGGTTTGAAAAACGCTTTTGAGTTTCAGAAAATCCTTATGCCGCAAAAAGCGGAGATTTCAAGACATTTTGAAAACTTTATCATTTACTCTCCGAAAGATTTTGTTTCGGGAGATTTTTACTGGTTCAACAAAGTCGGGACATCGTTTGTCTTTGCCTTGGGCGACTGCGTGGGACACGGACTTTCAGGCTCGATGCTCGGTGTTTTGAGTACCAAGACTTTGGAAGACATTGTTGTAAGGGACAGGATTTCAGACCCGAAAACCATACTCAGAGCCTTGGACTTAAACATCTCCAAGTCTTTGAAACAGAGTTTTAACGGCAATCAGGACGGTTTGGACATAACGGTCTGCAAAATAACTCCTGACGACATGGGCGCGGAAATCACCGTTTCGGGCGCAAAATCATATTTCTTTTACCGTTCTCAGGAAAAGACGGTGATGCTGAAAGGTTCGCGCCGGTCGGTAGGCGGTGCGGCTGTGGAAACTTCGGCTTCGGATTTTGAAAACACTTCTCTCCGTTTGGACAAGGGCGACTGCATTTATTTTTCTTCGGACGGAATCATCGACCAGAACAACGCAGAGCGCAAACCGCTTGGCAGACAGCGTTTCCTGGAGATTTTGGACACGGCGGCTCAAAAGTCGCAGTACATGGACATTCAGCAGGAGCATATCCGCTCAAAAGTTGAAACCTTCCGTCAGGGT
This sequence comes from Bacteroidales bacterium, assembly GCA_017535325.1. Classification (GTDB taxonomy): domain Bacteria; phylum Bacteroidota; class Bacteroidia; order Bacteroidales; family UBA3824; genus UBA3824. Next base: position 25,522 of record JAFXUC010000017.1, read on the forward strand.
CAGCCGCAGAGAGACGATATTTGCGTTGTCGGAATTAAAATTTAACGAAAAATGGAAAACACTGAACTTTTATCATCTTTTACCAAACTTTACGAAACAATCAAAACGCTGAGGAAAAAATGTCCCTGGGATTCGGTTCAGACGCCTGAAACCATCAGACCGCTGACCATAGAGGAGGTTTACGAACTCTCGGACGCTGTTTTGAAAGGCAATCCCCAGAACTTCAAAAAAGAACTCGGCGATGTTTTGCTGCATATAATTCTTTACGCCGTAATGGAGGAGGAAAAAGGCGAGTTTAATTTGAAAGACGTTTTTGAGGCATTAAACGAGAAACTTGTATTTCGTCATCCGCATATTTTCGGCGGCTACAAGGCTGAAACGCCGGAGGAGGTTTCAAAAATGTGGGAAGAGGTAAAACTCAAAGAAAAAGGCGGTAACAAAACCGTTTTGAGCGGTATTCCAAACGCTTTGCCTTCAATTATAAAGGCTTACAGAATTTCCGACAAGGCGTCTTCTTCGGGTTTTGACTGGCATGACAAAAGCGAGGTCTGGAACAAAGTAAAGGAAGAACTCAGCGAGTTTGAGACCGAAGTAAAAAATATGTCTCAGGAAAACGCGGAAAAAGAGTTCGGCGACATACTTTTTGCGGTTGTAAACGCGGGACGGCTTTTCGGTATTAATTCTGATACCGCGTTGGAAAAAACAAACCAGAAATTCATTTACCGTTTCAACTATATCGAGCAAAAAGCCAAAGAGCAGGGCAAAGCGTTAAAGCAAATGACCTTGGAAGAAATGGAGACACTTTGGCAGGAAGCGAAAAAAACGGAAGATATTTAACCGTTTTACTAAAATTTTGCTTATTTTTGTTGCAGATTTTTTGGAAAAATAACGGTTATGAAACTTAGTATAAAAGAAATCTCAACAGCAATATCCGCTTCCGCCGTTTATGGCAATCAAGACCTTGAAGGCGAGGGAATTATAATCCGCTCGGCTTGTACGGCGGCAATGAAAAACTCAGTGTTTTTCGACCTCAGAAAATTCAAAGACCCGGAAAAGCCGATTGAAAGAATGTACGGTTTGGGCGTCAGAATTTTTGTCGTCAAAACTTTACCCGAAAACTATGAAACCGAATTTCAAGGCGCGGCGTTTCTCATAGTTGACAACATTCCGAGGGCAGTCAACGCTTATATCTTAAAAGTGTTTTCTATGTTCAAAGGCAGGGTTATCACTGTGCCTGACAGAGAAAACTCCTGCGCCGTCAAAGACTGGATGTACACTTTGCTGAAACCTGATTATAAGGTTTTTACAACTTTGAGGTATGTCAGCGAACTCGACTTTTTGGAAAACGTTTCGCTTTTGAGTGATGATTTTCAGGCGGCTATACTGCAAATTCCCGACAGGTACGAGTTTACTTCAATCGGCGAACTCGAAAAACTTGACGATGTGATTTTTGAGGAGGACGAATTTTCGTACACCTCAAAAATAAAGGAAAAAAACACCGACATCACGCTTGAATACCGCGACAAAAAATTCACGGTAACTATTCCTTTTTGCGACAACATTCACGCCGAAGACGCCGTTCACTGTCTGTGCTATTTAGTAAAAAGCGGTCTTTATAAGGAAAGCCACAAAAAGGTTTTCGAGACTCTCAGCCTTCCCGACGACCAGATAAAAATGCGCGACGCGGAGTTCAACATGGGACTGATTTCGTGTTTTTCTTCCGTCAACAATCTGTATTCGATTTCCAAAACTTTTGACTTTTTGGCGCGTCAGCATCAGTTTGAAGGGCGTTTCGCGGTGATTAAAAATCCCGATTTTGAAAACCTCAGCGCGGAAGAGTTTTTTGAAGGACTCTTTTTCCTTGCCAAAAGTGCTGAAATCAGAAAAATAATTTTTATCGGATATTTCTCGCAAATTCCTTATAACGAGGATATTAGAATTACAAAATACGATACGGTTCAGGATTATATCAACAATTTCAGTTACGGAGAATATCAGAATTACGGCATAATTTTCAAGGGCGAAAAGTATGAGGATTTTGCCGACGTTTTCGACTTTTTCAACATCGGCAACCACGATACTGTTTTGGAGGTTTCGCTGACGGCTCTAAAACACAACCTCAATTATTACCGCTCGCTTTTGCAGCCGCAGACCAAGATGATTGCGATGGTAAAGGCAAACTGTTACGGCTCAGGTACTTATCAGTTGGCAAACACTTTGGAAAACAACTCAGTGGATTATCTTTGCGTGGCTTTTGCCGAAGAAGGCATCGCATTAAGACGGCGCAACATAAAGTTGCCTATAATTGTCATGAATTATGACCTCAGAAATTATAAGCAGTTGGCAAACTACCGTCTTGAACCCGTACTTTTTTCAACGGAAAGAACCGAAAAATTCATAGAAATTCTGCGGTCCAAGAATATAAAACATTACCCTGTTCATATAAAACTTGATACTGGAATGCACCGTTCGGGTTTTATGCCGGAAGAGTTGGACGATTTTTGCGCACTTGTCAACCAAAACAAGGACGTTTTGGATTTGAAGTCGGTGTTTACGCATTTTGTGGCGGCAGACGACGAAACGGAAGACAGTTTTTCTGTGCTTCAAACCGAGCGTTTTACTTCAATGGCTGACACTGTTTGCGCGAAAACCGGCTTAAAACCGTTAAGACATATTTGCAACTCGGTCGGAATTGAGCGTCTGAGGCAGTATCAGTTTGACATGGTAAGGCTCGGCATCGGACTTTACGGCGTGGCTTATCAGGCAACGGACAAGTTGATGGGCATTTCAAAATGGAAAACCAACATTGTCCAGATAAAAAACATCGCAAAAACCGAAACAGTGGGCTACAACCGCCGCGGCAAAATCTCTGAGGATTCGCGTATCGCGCTTATTCCCGTAGGTTATGCCGACGGTCTTAACAGAAAGTTCGGCAACGGCAATCTGTTTGTTGAAATTAATTCAAAACGCGCACCCATAATCGGCAATATTTGTATGGATATGTGCATGGTCAACATCACGGGCATAGATTGCAAAGTAGGAGACGAGGTTGTAATTTTTTCAACAAACAAAAAACTTATTGAAATGGCAAACTCAATAGGCACAATACCTTACGAGATTTTAACGGGTATAAGCCAGAGGGTAAAACGTGTTTATGTGGAATAACTGAAAAAATAAAAAAACTCCGCTAAAACGTTTTATAACTCAGGGTGTTCCGCCGTTTTTAAGTTTTTTTTTGAAAAAAAATCGAAAATAATTTTGTCAGTTCAAAAAAATGTTTCTAAATTTAGATACTGAAATTTTAACGGTTTTTGAAGATTATCTGAAATACGAAAGGCGTTACAGTCCGCACACTGTGATTGCATATATTTCGGATTTGGAAGAGTTTTTTCAGCATTACAAAAAAGAGATGTTTTCTTCGGATTTGAGCCTTGTTGACTCAAAAATCATAAAGCACTGGCTGATGACTCTGAAAACGGAAGGCTTTTCGCCGGTAACGGTCAACAGAAAACTTTCGGCGTTAAGAAAGTTTTTCAAGTGGGCTGTCTCCAAGGGCGAAATTGAAAAAAGTCCGACCGAGGGAATCAAAAACGTTAAAAAGCCTGTACGTCTGCCGCAGTTTGTCCCGGAAGAAAAAATGGACAATTTGCTTGACAACGCGCCTTTGTTTCAGGAGGTTGACGAGGGGTACAGGGACAGGCTCATTTTGGAACTGTTTTACGACACGGGTATCCGGGAGTCGGAACTTATTAATATAAAGTGCGGCGATGTTGACAGAAAAAATCTCAGCATAACGGTTCACGGCAAAGGCAACAAAACCCGTATGATTCCCCTCAGCAGGGAATTGCTTGAAAAACTGCAACCTTTGTTTGCGGGGCTTGACGATTATTTGTTCAGGACTAAAAACGGCAAAAAAATGTACGCCAAGTTGGTGTACAGAATTGTTAAGAAGTATCTTGAAACAACGGAAAGCGTTACGCAGAACTCGCCACATATTTTGCGGCACAGTTTTGCGACGGCTCTTTTGAACAACGGTGCGGACATTAACGCGATAAAAGAATTGTTGGGACATGCTAATTTGCAGGCAACGCAGATTTACACGCATACAACATACGAACAATTAAGTAAAATATATAAACACGCCCACCCCCGGGCATAAAAACAATGGAGGAAAAGAATATGAACGTAACAATTGAATCTATTCACTTTAATGCAGATGCGAAGCTCGAAGAGTTCATTCAGAACAAAGTCGCAAAATTGGCGCAGGTTGCCGACGACATTATCAAAGCGGAAGTTTATCTGTCTTTGGAGCGTTCGCAAAGTAAGAATTATGACAGCAAAGTAGCAAAAATCCGCGTGGAAGTTCCCGGAGCGGACATTTTTGCGGAGAAATCGACAAAGGCTTTTGAGGAGTCTGTTGATACCGCTTTGGAAGCGTTGCGTATTCAACTGCTGAAACGTAAAGAAAAACAGAAATAATCTCTTAACGAAATTTTTTAATAAAAAACGAGTCTGTCTAAAAAATCTGAAAGTTACCTTTTAGACAGACTCGTGTTTTTTTATTTATACCCTGGATTTTGTTCCAAGACGGCGTCCTTGTTGAGTTGAATTTCCGACAAAGGAATCGGCAAAAGCGTGTGAACATTTGCATCAAACCCCGTAATCTTTTTTTCTTCAACGCCTTCGGGATATTGTGTTACCATCATATTGACCCTTTCTGCAAGTTTTCCCGTTCTGCAAAGAGTGTAACGGCGGTTTTCCTCGCCGACAAGTTCGCGGATTCTTTCGTCAAGAATAAAATCCAATGACATTTCCGCCGCCGAAACTTTGCCCGCTTCCGAGTTTCCGCTTTCCGCTCTGAACGTCTTGAATGCGCGGTCTCTTAACACGTTAATATCGTCTGCCGCGCCCTGAGCGTTGCCCGACAAAACACGCGCCTCGGCTCTCAACAAATAAGCGTCAGAAAGACGCATCAAGGGCCAGTCTTTTATCAGAGCCCAGCCAAAATCGTCCGTAACGTCGTAACCGCCCCATTTCGTACAATGCGGATACATAATCGCCAGAGTGTCAGCCGCTGCCCAATGAACCAAATCGCCGGTTTTGACCGTGATTTGTGTTGCGCCGGGAGTGTCTTCCGAAACTTTGAAACCGTCTGCGTCTATCCAAATCGTTTCCTGAAAACCGGGTTTGTTGTAATAAAGTTTGCGGCGTATGTTGTGGTTGGAGTTTCTGATGTCGCCCTCCTGATAAACGCCGTATTTTACATAATTGCTGAGCCTTAATCTGCCGTTTCCGCGTCCGCCCAAAGAATCGGCGTTAACCATTCCGCTCAACTTATGAAAAGCCGCAACCCAGTTTCTGCGCTGTTGAGGCGCGTTGACCGTGCCGCCCGGAACCGTGTTGTTGTATTCCATTTGAAAAACCCAGATGCCTTCCGTATTGCCCTGACTTCTGCGCTGGTTGCCCCAACGGAACATATCGCTGTAATAGTCGCCGTTGTCTGTAAGAAATTTGCCGTAACGCTCCTGAATCAGGCTGTAATGACCTTCTTCAATCACGGGCGAAACAATGTTTTCCGCCTCCTGAATTTTGCCCATTCTGAGAAATGCCTCCGCAGCAAGTATCCGCGCACAGTCTTTGTTTATTCTGTTTTGCGTAACCGTCTGGTCTACTTCCGGAAGATTGGCAACGGCATCGGTCAAATCTGCCGTTATGACAGCGTCTGTTTTTGAAATTTCGTCCCTTATATAATCGGTTCTCGGTGTTGAAGTGCTTTCGGTAACAAGCGGCACTTTGCCCCAAAACGTTACTAACATGTTGTAAGCGTAGGCACGGAAAAACTGCGCCTCGGCTTTTTCTGCCTGAGAAGCCTTTTCTGAGGAAATTATAATGTTGGCATTGTTGATAATCGCGTAAAGCGATGTCCACAAGTGGCTTACACCCGCATTTTCGGAATTCAGCGAAGCGTATTGATAAAACGGAATTTCAACGCCCTGAACGTCTCCCGGTGCGCCGACATCCGTTCCGTCCTGAAAACAGCCGACAAAACCCTGTGAATCAGACCAGCCCCAAAGTTCAGCAAACTGTCTGTGAAGCCCGATTATTTTTGCCGGAACGTCGTCTACGTCAACCGAATACGACGAATACATTTTCTCTTCCAAAAAATCCTTGCTGCACGAGGTTACTGTCAAAGCAGCGGCGGCAGCAGTATATATAAGTTTTTGTAATTTCATAATAGTCTTGATTAAAAAGTTATGTTCATACCGAAAATTACGCTTTTTGTCATCGGATAATTTCTTTCATAATTACTGTAACCGCGGCGCGCCAAAACAACTTCCGGATCCCAGCCTACCCATTTTGTGAAAGTTGCGAGGTTTCTGCCCGTAGCGTAAAGCGTTACCGAACCTAAATGCATTGCATCGGAAAGCCTCTGCGGAAAAGTATAACTGAGAGTTACGTCCTTTATTCGCGTAAAACTTGCGTCCGAAGGATAGTTGTAACCGTTACGGTTGGAAGTTTTTGAAAGCGAACGGTATTCGTTGCTGCGGTTTTCAGGTGTCCAGTACCCGATTTCCGTCGTGAAGTTTCTGCGTCCCATTTCGTCGGAAGCCGCAGCCAAAAGCGGGTTGTATTGTTTAACGCCCTGAACCGTGGTTATGAAAACCGTCAGCGTAATGCCTTTGTACGTTAAAGTGTTGGTTAAGCCGGCAGTCCATTTCGGAGAAGTCTGACCCTGAATGGTCTTGTCTTCTTCGGGAGTGATTTTGCCGTCGCCGTTGATGTCGCGGAGTTTTACGTCGCCTGCCTGAGCCTCAGGATCCCAATTCAAATGCTCTCCTCTATTAATTTCGTCATCTTGCCAAATGCCTACCATTTCGTAATCATAAACCACGCCTATCGGTTCGCCTATAAACCAACGGTTGCCAATGTCGTCTTTGCCGTCGCCGTAGAGGTCTATGATTTTGTTTTTGTTAGCCGACAACACCAATGAGGTCTGCCACAGAAAACCGGCTTTGTCGATGTTGTGAGTGTTGAGCGTAAACTCTACGCCGATATTTTGAGTTTCACCGATGTTGGTCATAACGTTTTGATAACCTGAAACTTTCGGAAGGTTTCTGTTCAAAAGCAAATCCGTTGTGTTGGATTTGTAGAGGTCAATTGTTCCTGTAAATCTGTTCTGATAAAGTCCGAAATCAATACCGAGGTTAACGGTTCTTGTTGTTTCCCAAGAGAGACCTGAGTTTCCCATTTCGTTTTTAGCCCAGATTGCGGCGGAGGATTTGCCGTCCATTGCAAGAAGTCCGTTGTCCATTTTACCGATTGTTCTGTAAACTGAAATTGCCTCGTTGCCGGCTTTTCCGTATGAAACTCTGAGTTTAAGGGCGTTGAGCCTTTCGTTGAAATTTTCCATAAACTTTTCGCTCGAAATGTTCCAGCCCAAAGCCACGGACGGGAATACGCCGAATTTGTTGTCAGAGCCGAAAACCGAAGAACCGTCCCTTCTGACCGTAAAAGTAAACAAATAACGGCTTGCGTAAGAGTAGTTCAGCCTGCCCATCTGAGATACTGAGTTGTATTGGTCGGAATATGAGGCGGAAGTCTGTGTTTCCGCACTTCCGAGGTTGTGCCAGAGAAGGTCTTCGTTGATGAACTTTTCGCCTGCCGCCTCGTTTTTATGGTATTTTCTGCCGCCTGAGGCGTAGAGAAGTGTCAAGTCCAAATGATGGTGGTCAAGAAAATCCTTGTTGTATCCGATAATGTTTTCTGCGGTGAAACTCTGCGTTTCGGCGTTGAAAATGTAGCCGTAACCGCCGTTGAGATTGTCCTGCTCAACGCCGTTGAAATACGCGCTGCGCTCCGGAATAAAAGCGTAACCGAGGTTGAAACGGTAGTTGAGACCGCTGAGCAGACTTGCCATTTTGCCGAAATCAATTTCAGCAAACCCGTTGAGGTTGATGTTCCAAGAGCGGCGTTCATGGTCCTGATTGACGTCTCTCATCGGGTTGAAAAACAGTTTTTCGCTTGCCATCGGATAGACGCAGTATGAGCCGTCCTCTTCGTAAACCTGTCCGTAAGGGCTCATCGCCTCAGCCATAAGGAAGTTGACACGTCCGCCGTCTTTGTTGTGTGAGACGATGTAGGAGTTTGTGCCGGCTTTAAGATAGTTTGTAACCTCGGCGTCAATATTGGTTCTGAAAGAAAACCTTCTGTAATTGTAACCTTTCAGAATACCTTTTTCGTCCATGTAATCGCCTGAGACATAATAATGTATATTGTCGAAACCTCCGCTGATTGTAACGTTGTGGTCCTGGATAACGCCCGTCTGAGACGCCATGTCGTAAATCCAGTCAGTTTCTATTCCGGCGGCTTGGTTGGCGGCTTCGGCTTCGTTTTTAACAAAGTCGTTGAACATGGTTTCGCCCGGATTTTGAGCAACATAATCCCTGTAACGCTGCGAAATCTGTTCGCCGTTGCAGAAATCAAGTTTGTTGGAAAAAGTTTCCGCGCCGAAATATCCGTTGTAAGTAACTTTCGGTTTGCCTTCCACACCGCTTTTTGTGGTGATAAGGATAACGCCGTTGGCTCCGTTGGTTCCGTAGATTGCGGTTGCGGAGGCGTCTTTTAAGATTTCGACTGATTCTATGTCGCCCGGATTAATATCGTTGAGCGAGCCGCCGCTTTTGCTGATAGGAATACCGTCAACCACAACGTAAGGACTTGTGCCGGCGTTGATTGAGTTGCGTCCTCGGATTAAGGTCAGAGGCTCTTCGCCCGGAATAGACGATGACTGCGTAATGGTGATTCCCGCTGCCGAGCCTTGAACCGCCTGCATGACGTTTGTTACCGGCAGTTTTGAAAGCCTTTCGTTGTCAACGGAGGTTACCGAACCCGTAACGTCGGATTTTTTCTGAACTCCGTAGCCTACGACTACGACTTCTTCCAAGTCAACTTCGCTTTCCTTTAAGGAAATGTTAATAATCTGCCCCGGCGAGAAATATATTTCCTGCGAGATGTATCCGACACAGGAGATTACGAGTGTACCCGACTCGTGGGCGTTGAGGGTGTAGTTGCCTTCAAAATCTGTGATTGTTCCGACGGTAGTACCTTTGATGTAAACGGTTGCGCCGACAACCGGCTCACCTTGCAAATCTGTAATATGACCTCTCACAGGCGTTGTTTGGCGGATGTTTTCGATAATTTGCGCGGCTTCGGCTGTTTCAGGAAAAAGAAGTCCCGCGGCAAAGCATAATGACAAAACTTTTAAACAATTCATATTAAGTCGTATTTGATGCCGCAAAAATACGAAAAAATGTTAATTAAAATTAATTCCCTATATTAATTTTAATTATCATTTATCTTACCTTATCTTCTCGAAAACTTGCAGTTTGCCCCAACGTTTTCTTCCAAAATTTTCGGATTGCCGGTCAGGACTACGTGCGAGCGGTCAGAAATGTTGATTTTCAAGGTTTTTGACGAGTTGAAAAATGCGTCCGAATTGCCGGAAATGTTTGCAGTGGAGTTTTGCGCCGACAGTCTCAACGCTTCAAAACGGCTCAAACCCGAAACCGTCAAATCCAATTTTACGGTTTTGCCTTCTGCGCTTATTTCCGAGCCGCCGCTTAAAACAAACTCCGAATTTTCAGCGGAAAAATTTTTCAGTTCTATTTTTGAGGAGTCCGCCGTAAATTTCACCGTCCTGAAACTGCCGCCAAAGTAAGCCTCAGAGCCGGATTTAAGAAACAGTCCCAAAGCCTGCGCCGAAATTTGCCCTTTTACCAAAGAATTGTTTTCCGCTTTTACAATAATTTTGTCGGTCTTGAAACTGTTTTCAAAATCCATTGACACACAGTCGGTTATAAGAATATTTTGAACCTCTTTTGTTAAATACAGGTCTATCAGGATATTTCCTTCCTCGGTTTTTGAAACTGTTCTGCCGTCAACGTCCATCTGCATTTTGCGCAGTCTGTAAAGCCGCAAAACGCCTTTTTTGAATTTTACGCCGGCGTTTTTTTCCGGAAACGACACATAATTTTTGTCGGAAGAAAATACTCTGACCGTAAGAGAGTCAGAAATGATGACTTTCTGGCAGCCGTTAAATTTTTTTTGCGCTCCGGCGGTCAAAACGCAAAACATAAATATTATTAAAATACCAATCCTATTCATTTTTTTTGTACTTTTGCACCCGTTATGTTAGAAATTTGCAGTATAGCCTCCGGCAGCAACGGAAATTGTTATTACATCGGCAACGAAACTGATGCGATAGTTATTGATTGCGGGATTTTTTTCCGCAGTTTGGAGACCCGCGCCGAAAACGCCGGAATTGATATAAAAAAAATCCGCGCCATTCTTATCAGCCACGAACACAGCGACCATGTGCGCGGCGTTAAAACCCTTGCAAGAAAACTCAACCTTCCGGTCTATTTCATGCCGAAAACCTACGAAAAAACTTACAGACGGCACAAGCCGGATTATTACAAAGCGTTGTCAACGGAAACACCCGTTGAAATTTTCGGCTTTTATGTCCATACTTTCAAGAAATATCACGATGCCATTTCGCCGGTAAGTTTCCGCGTTGAATATCAAGGCGTTAATATCGGTGTTATGACAGACATCGGCGTTGCTGACGTAACTCTATGCAAGGAATTTTCAAAATGTCAGGCTGCGTTTTTGGAGAGCAACTACGACGAGGAAATGCTCAAAAACGGACCTTATCCGCAGGTTTTGAAAGACCGTGTCGCCTCCAACGTCGGACATCTTTCCAACTCTCAGGCGTTTGCGTTAGTGAGGGATTTTGCCAACGAAAACCTTACGCATTTGATTTTTTCACACGTTTCCAAGGAAAACAACACACCTGAAAAAGTCCTTGAAAAGTTTTCGCCTTTCAAGGACAAATATTCAATGTATGTTGCGCCGAGGTTTGACCCCGGTGAAAAAATTGTGCTCCTTACTTAACAATCTCCATTTCTTTGATTAAGTTTTCCGCGCCGCCGAGTTTTTCTATCAAAAACAGGACGTAACGGATGTCAACCGAAATGTTGCGGCAGATTTCGGGATTGTAATAAATGTCGCTCATTGTGCCTTCCCAGCAGCGGTCAAAATTGATTCCGATAAGTTCGCCGTTTGCGTTTAAGACCGGTGAGCCGGAATTGCCGCCCGTTGTGTGGTTTGATGCCAAAAAGCATACGCGAACCTTGCCGTCTTTGTCGGCATAGCGTCCGTAATCCTTTGATTTGTAAAGGTTTTTCAACTTTTCGGGAACGTTGTAATCGTAGATTTGAGGATTGTCCTTTTCGATTACCCCGTCAAGAGTCGTGTAATGTTTGTAATACACGCCGTCCCTCGGACAGTAGCCGTCAACCTTGCCGAAAGTAAAACGCAAAGTTGAATTTGCGTCGGGAAACTTTATCGTTGCGGGCTGCAATTTCATCAGCAGTGCCTGATACTGTTTGTCAAATTCTTCCGCTTTGGTGTCAAAATTGTTGACAGAGGCGGCTATGTTGCTGAAATACAGTTTTATAAGGTCGTAATAATAAAGTATTCCGATGTCCTGCTTGATGATTTCCAAAAATTCAGAAATGTTTTTCTCAAAATTTTTCTGGTTTTTTTGAAGATAAACATATTTGCCCACAAACTTTTTCAGCCTTGCGGAATCCGACAAAACCGAATTTTTGTAATAATAGTTAATGAAATCTTCGCTTGTTTTAAGACTTTCGGGCAAAAAGTCGGGACACGAGTCGGTATACATTTTAAAAAGCGTAGAAAACAGTTTTCTTTCCAACGCGCTGTCGCGTGCGGCAAACAGGTCAACAACTTTTTTAACCGCTTCGTTTGCGTGGTTGACAAGCACTTCGGGCGAATCCTCCAAATCCAACTTTGTCAGCACAAAAGCCTTTTCGCCCGCTTTGAACGGAAACGTCTGATAAACGGTTTCAAAGAAATACGCATCCGCCATCACGTATTTGTAATTTTCGTCAAAAACCTTTTTGTAGTTGTCTGTCAGTGTTTTAACCTCTGCGTTGTTGAGCAGCGTTTTCTCGTTTTCAATTTTTTTGTTTACAACGTCAAAACGGTTGAGACCCAAAATCGAGCCTTCCCATTTTTTCTTTGCGTTTTCCGCGCCTGCGTAAATCGAAGTGTACTTCAATCGTACACCCCTGTCAGCGTCCATTGCCTTTGACATCAAGTCCATTCTTGACTGACGCGCAGAGATTCTCGCGGGATAGTTTTTGTCTTTGTAAGCCTCAACTGCAAAAGACGGCAGATATTCCTCTGTTGTTCCCGGAAAACCGTAAACCATTGTAAAATCGTCTTTTTCAACGCCTTTGAGCGAGATTTTGAAATGATGTTTCGGTTTGTAGGGGACGTTGTTTTCGTCGTAACCGCTTGTCGGATTGTTGTCCTTGTCGGCATAGATTCTAAAAACCGAAAAGTCGCCGCCGTGACGGGGCCACATCCAGTTGTCGGTGTCGCCGCCGAAATTTCCGACTGCCGAGGGCGGTGCGCCTACAAGCCTGACGTCGTTGAAACTTTTATAAATGAAAAGGTAATAAACGTTTCCGGCGTAAAATTTCTCAACAGAATATTCGTATTTGCCGCCGAATTTTTCTTTGAGTTTTTTTACTTTTGTGTTGCGTGCGTCTTCGTCCAAGGGAAGTTCGGTCATCTGTTCCAAAATCTTGACGTTAAGACCGTTGCAGGGCAGTTCTTCGCTCATGCTTTTTGCCCAGAAACCGTCCGTTAAGTAGTCGTGTTCGAGGGTTGAGTGTGAGACAATTTCGCCCCTTCCGCAGTGGTGATTGGTTAAAAGGAGACCTTTGTCAGAGACAATTTCGCCCGTACAGCCGCCTCCGAACCACACAACGGCATCTTTCATGCAGGCTTTGTTGACAGAATATACGTCTTCGGCGGAAAGTTTGAACCCGCCCGCCTGCATGTTTTTTATCTGTGAGCCTACCAAAGCCGGCAGCCACATTCCGCCCTGAGCGAAAACGTTTAAAGTCAGGGTCAGAGAGACAACAAGTGTAAAAATTTTTTTCATTCCTGATGACGGCCTTTTAAAATTCCGATTACGTCTTCTATTTTTTTGCCTTTCGCGCTCAGCAAAACCACCGTATGATACAATAAATCAGCGGCTTCGTTCAAAAAGAGAGAGTCGTTGTCGTTTTTGCTTGCGATAACGAGTTCCACAGCCTCTTCGCCGACTTTTTTAGCGATTTTGTCAACGCCTTCCCTGAAAAGTTTTGTCGTGTAACTGCCCGCCGGACGCTCAGCGTTGCGTTTGTCGATAAATTTTTGCAGGTAAGAGAGAAAACCGATGTTGCTTTCCTCAAAATCAAAACACGAGGTTGTGCCTTTGTGACAGGTAGGACCGTCGGCTTCGGCTTTGATTAAAATTGTGTCGTTGTCGCAGTCGGTGAAAATCTCCTTTACGTGCAGGAAATTGCCGCTTGTTTCGCCCTTTGTCCAAAGGCAGTTGCGGCTGCGCGACCAAAAAGTAACTTTTTTGGTTTCGAGGGTTTTTTTGTAACTTTCCTCGTTCATGTACCCTAACATCAGCACTTGAAGTGTCTGATAATCTTGTATAACGGCGGGAACAAGACCGCCTTGTTTTTGAAAATCCAGCATTTTTTCTTTTAATTTTTTGGCAAAGTTAACAAAAAAAAGAGAATAAAAAAAAACGGGGACTTTTTTTAAGACCCCGTTTTTTTAGAACAGTTTTTATTTTTTGCCTCTGATAAACGAAACAACGGCAAGAATGATAACCGCGCCGATAATTGCGCTTACAATGTCCCAAACCGTACCGGAAGGGAGAACTTTTGCGAGCAGCCATTTTCCGAGCCAAGAGCCCGCCAAACCGACGAGAATGTTGATTATAAGTCCGTTGCCCGAACCCTTGAAAATCAAACCTGCCAACCAGCCGATAACACAGCCGATGATTAATGTAATAAGTATATCCATAATTGATGTTATTAAAAAAAGTTAAACATTAAACCTAAAATGCATTATATCTCCGTCCTGAACCACGTAGTCTTTGCCTTCGATGTGGATTTTTCCGGCATCGCGGCACGCGGCCTCAGAACCTAATTTTATGTAATCCTCCATTTTGATAACCTCGGCTTTGATAAAGCCTTTTTCAAAATCGGAGTGGATAACGCCTGCCGCCTGAGGAGCAAGCGCGCCTTTGTGAAACGTCCAAGCCCTTGACTCTTTCGGTCCGGAGGTGAAAAACGTCTCCAAATTGAGCAAATGATATGCCGAGCGGATTAATTTTACAACGCCGGATTCTTTTAAGCCGAGGTCGTCAAGAAACATTTTTCTGTCTTCGTAACTTTCCATTTCGGCGATTTCTTCCTCGGTTTTTGCGGCGATGACGAGAATTTCAGCCTGCTCGTCTTTTACAGCCTCTTTTACCATGTCAACGTATTTGTTGCCTGTCAAAACCGACTTTTCGTCAACGTTGCAGACATACATTACGGGTTTGTAGGTAAGAAGAAACAACTGTTTTGCAGCCTGCTGCTCGTTGTCGTCGAGTTCCACCGTGCGGGCTGACTTGCCTTCTTGAAGAGCCGCCTTAAACTTGTCCATCACCTGCAAAAGCATTGCCGCGTCTTTGTCTTTGGCGGTTTTTGCTATTTTTTCGGTTTTGGCATAACGCTGCTCTATCGTTTCAAGGTCTTTTATTTGAAGTTCGGCGTCTATGATTTCCTTGTCTCTTACGGGGTTGACAGAGCCGTCAACGTGAGTTACGTTTTCATCGTCAAAACAACGCAAAACATGAATTATGGCGTCTGTTTCGCGGATATTAGCCAAAAACTTGTTGCCGAGGCCTTCGCCTTTGCTTGCGCCTTTTACCAAGCCCGCTATGTCCACGATTTCAACCGTTGCCGGTACAACCTGCGCCGGTTTGTCAATTTTTTCAAGTTCTATCAGCCTGTCGTCGGGAACGGTTACGACTCCCACGTTAGGCTCTATCGTGCAGAACGGAAAGTTCGCTGACTGCGCCTTTGCGCTTGACAGACAGTTAAACAATGTTGATTTGCCGACATTTGGCAATCCTACTATACCGCATTGAAGTCCCATTTTCTTAATTCTTTTTTACGTCTTCTACTATTGAGTTTTTCGATTTAAAATACATTACAACAAACGCCAGCAACGCCAGCAAAATCAGCGTTGAAGATATTGCCGCGATTATCTTGCCGTTTTTTACCGACGAGGGCGCAAACCTGAATTCCACAACGTGCTGACCCTGCGGAACTTTTATTGCCCTCAAAATATAATCGGCGCAGACGTGTTCGGTTTCTTTGCCGTCAATATACGCCGTCCAGCCTTTCGGATAATAAATCTCCGAAAATACCGCAACCCTTTCCTGAGCCGCGTTGACGTCGTATTTCAAATAATTCGGTTTGTATTCAGAAAGCGAAATCACGCTCTCTCCGTCAGTATAAATCTGCTCTTTGGGCAGACTCTGTACAAAGCCGGGGAAAAGGTTTTTGTTGATGACAGCCGTCTGTTTCGGGTCGTTGCGTTTCAACGCTCCGATTTCCTGATCGGCGTTTTCAACAACGTCAAACTTGTTGACAAACCATGCGTTACCGTAAGTGTTCATATTTACCAGCGGCATTTGCGAAGGGTTGAGAATTATGAACTTCGTGTTGAGCATGTTGAACACGGGATTGTTGGTAACAAAGTTTTGAAAATTCTCGCTCTGCTGGCTTGCAAGTGCTCTCGCGTGGTTGACAGCCGGAGACAAAAGCGTGTCGATAAACTCCTGATAACGGCGCATTTTTGCTCCGTGATAGCCGCCGATTGTCTTGTGGAAATAAGGCGTTACACCGTCGTTGAAGACGTTTGCTCCGAGGTTCAGAACCCTGAAATCGGGGTCGGTGTCTTTCATTATAATCTGGTCAGCGTTGGAAGCCCTGAACGGATTTACTTCCATTTTCTGTCTGTAATCATTCGGCCCCAAATATCTGAAATCCACAGTCCAAAGGTCAACAGCGGCCACAATGCCGACCAAAACCAAAACCGTCTGTTTGTTTTTAGCGGCTGACATAAAGAACAGTCCGGCTGCCGTTACAAGGATAAAGAGCAGTGAACGCAATGCGTCCGCGCTGAAAATTGCTTTGCGGGCGTTTTCGAGTTCAGAAGCGAATACCGTGTAAGCGGAGGCCTGTTCGGGGTGTTCGGCTTTTATCTGAGCAAAACTTGCGCTCTCCTGCTCTGCCAAGAAATCTCCGCCGAGCGAGGGGAAAAGCCAGAACAGCAGACAAAGACCCGCCGTCAAACCTAAACTTATAAAAAAGTAATTCTTTTTCGTCTTGATGATTTCCGGATTGTCGTAAACGGTTTTCAAAGCCGCCATCGCGAGAAAAGGTATCGCAACCTGCGCAATAACAAGTGCCATCGAAACCGAACGGAATTTGTTGTACATCGGAAACCAGTCAAACATCAAGTCAGTAAACCAGCCCGCGTTGTGTCCCCAGGACATCAAAAGCGAGAAAACTGTCGCCGCAAAAAGCCACCATTTGGCGGAATTTTCAACGATGAACATTCCCAAAACAAACAGGAAAATTATTGCCGCGCCCACGTAAACGGATCCCGAAGTAAAAGGCTGGTCGCCCCAGTAACGTGAGGAATTTTGTACGGGCTCTATCATTTCGCGGTTTTTAACGGCACTGACAGCGTTTTTGTCGTTGCCGATTGCAGCGGATTCGCCGCCTTTGAAATCGGGAATCATAAGCGTAAAACTCTCGCCTACACCGTAACTCCATGCAAGGGCGTAGTCCTTGTCCAAGCCCGAAGATGACTGCTTGTTGGAGAGTTCTGACTGGCTGCGGGTGGAATATTTGCTGTATTCCCAAGTTGTCCAGAGGTTGGTGATGTTGGGCAAAACGGCAAAAACAATCGCAACTGCCGCAACAGCCGAGGCTCTGCCGAAATTTTTTGTCCAGTCCTGCTCTTTGGCTTTAAAGTCCGCGATAAATTTGTAAATCACATACATCGCGCACATAACAGCCAGATAATAAAGGATTTGCGTATGGTTGCAGGCAATTTCGATTCCGAGCGAAAAAGCAAGCAGCAAGCCGCCGCCGATAAATTTTTTGTTGTAACAATATATCACGCCCGCCAAAACGGGAGCCATGTAAGCGATTGCATAACATTTGGTTATGTGTCCTGCGGCAATGATTATGATGTTGTAACTCGACAACGCGAAAACCACCGCACCGATTACCGAAACCGTGTTTGAAAATTTCAGACTCTTCAACAAAACATAAAAGCCCAAAAGGTACACAAACATAATTGCCATGGTTGAATACGGCAAAAACAGGTGCAGAAACCTTTGCAAAGCCAAATGAATGTTGAAACTTTCAGGTGATTTGATTTGATAGGCAGGCATACCGCCGAACATTGAATTAGTCCAGGCTGAATATTCGCCTGTTTTTTCTTCAAACTGATTGATTTCATGCGCCATACCCTCGGCATGGACATTGTCGCCCTGAACGATGGTTTTCCCTTCGAGTTCGGGATAAAAATACACCACACTTATAATAATAAATGCGAGAACGGTCAGGCAGACATTAATAATCTCCTTTTTATTGTCTTTAAAAAAATTTTTCATTTCTTGATTTTATATAAAACGCCGCAAAGATAATATTTTATTTGTGTTTCTCCAAAAAAACATTGCGCGGATTTACTTTGAATACACTAAGTTTTTGACGCTTGTTTTGCCGCTGAAAAGCGTAATTGTATCAGTTTTTAACTCTAATGCGGTATTTTCATAAAAAAAACCGTCCGCATTGACGGCGTATTTTATGCCGGAAGTTGTGGCGGGAAGCGTTATCTCATATTCTCCTAAGTTAGAGAAAACTTCTTTTCTGCTGAAATTTTCGATATAAACATCGTAAATCTCACCGCCTTCGATAAATTTTTCAATGCTGTCAACGGGCGAAATTATGACTTTTATGTTTTCGCTGACGGAAAGTAAATCAGGCGTTTGAAGTTTGCCTTTTAGAATCGCGGCATTTTCTCCGCCGTCGGGCAGAAGTTGAATCTTGGTTGAAACTGACGAATTTTCTGTCAAAACAATCTTGTACCTTACCGTGCAAAACCCCGGAGACGAAACATCTACGACGGCTCTCCCGCAAGGCAAAGCCTCAAAAACGGCTGTCAGAGGAAATTCTGCGGTTTGAGTAAAAACCTCTGTGCCTGTGTTAATAGAGACATTTGCGCTTAAACTTTCAGTGCCGGAAGTAAAACCCTGTTGCAGTATCACACTGTAATTGCAGACCGGCTCAGTTGAATTTTCGTTCGCGCACGAAAACGCGCAAACTGCTGAAATTATTAGGAGTAATATTTTTTTCATCATTTGTTTTTTCTAATCTGAAAACATTTGTTGAACACAAAACTTAACATATATGAGTATTCCATATCGCCGTTAAGAATGTTGAAATACGTGTTGACACCGGCTTTTAGGCTGAAAACGTTTTGAATTTTCCTGCTGTAATACAATTCGTTGAACAAAACCGAGCGTATGTTTTTGTTGTCTTGCGGCTCTATCGCCTGAGACGAAAACAACTCCTCGCCCCTGAAATTCATAAACATATTTCCGTACCAGTATCCGCAGACAAACCCGAAGTCATAAAACCTCAGAAGTGCTTTGTTGTAAAAAGCATAACCGTCAATATACGGAATTTCGTATGTCGGGTCTATGGCGTGGTATTGTACAAAGCGGAAATCGTAGGTTAACTTGTTATGACAGAATTTAAAACCCAACGCGCCGTTTTCCAAAGTCTGAACCCTGTCGTCAGAGAGGTCTATCTGACCGCCGCGGTGCGAGATTAAGGCCTCACCCGTTAAAAAAAACGACGAAAGACCTTTTGTTGCAATCAGCAGTTCTGATTTGTGTCCGATTGTAAGTTTTTCCTGCCAAGGGTCGTTCCAAAGCAGAAATTTTTCCCAGTTCAGCCATATATCTCCTTTGTAACGCTCTGTTTTATAATTACATTGAAGACCGTTTTCGATGTTGTTGAGATAATAACGCTCAGGCTTGTAAATCGGCTCTATCATACCGTGCGAGAGGTTGCCGTCAAGCCGTCCGAGAATTATCGAAAGTTTTTTTATCGGAGAAAACTTTATTCTGAAATACGGCTTATAGTCCGAAAAATCGTCTTTGCCGGAATATTTCAAAACGTTCCACAGAACCGAAATTTCAACCTTGTCAACGGGACGGTAAATAAATTCCGGCTGCAACATATAACCGATTAGCGTATAGCCTTTTGCAAAATCGCCGAAGTATTCGTTGTTTTTCAGGAAACAGTCTGCGCGGCATTTCAAGACGGTTTTTGAAGTGTCATCGTCTTCAAAAAACAGATAAGAATATTCATCCGGAATTTGCGCTCTAAGCGGCAAAAACATACAGATGAATATTAAAATGCCGGTAATTTTTCTTGTCATTTTGTTTCGGCGTTCATTTCCAACATTTCGTCAATTATATCGCGGTTGTTTTCGAGCCTCGGAATTTTGTTCTGACCGCCTATTCTGCCTTTTTTTCTGAGCCAGTCTTCAAAGAGGTTTTCCCTTGCGACGGTGATTTCGGGTTCGGTAAGGGAGATGTCTTTGTAACGTTTTGCGTCGTAATCGGAGTTCAGGCGTTTCAACTCAAAGTCAAGCGTTTTTACGAAATTGTCCATGTCGTTTGGCAAAACGTTGAACTCGATAAGCCACTGATGACGTCCGCGTTTGTCGGTTTCCATATAGACTGGTGCGGCGGTGTAGTCTTTGATGTCCGCGCCTGTTGCAAGGCTTGCCGCACGTATAGCCCTTGAAGCGTTGTCCTCGACAAGTTCTTCGCCGAAAGCGTTGATAAAATGTTTTGTTCTGCCGGTGATTTTTATTTTGTAGGGACGCACTTGCGTAAATTCTACCGTATCACCGATTATGTAACGCCACAGACCGCCGTTTGTGGAGATAACGACCGCATAGTTGACGCCCGTCTTGACATCGCAAAGCGGCACAGCCTTTCTGTCAGGTTTTGAAAAATCCGACATCGGAATAAATTCGTAATAAATTCCGTTGTCAAGCATCAGGAGCATATCGTCGGTTTTTTGGTCGTCCTGAAAAGCAAAAAATCCTTCCGAAGCGTTGTAAGTTTCGAGATACGTCATTTTTTCTGACGGGATAAGTTTCTCGTATTGAGCGCGGTACGGCTTAAAACTTACTCCGCCGTGCATAAAAAGACTGAGGTTTGGCCAAACTTCCGAAATATTGTTTTTGCCTGTTATTTCGAGAATTTTTCTCATTAAAACGAGCGTCCAAGACGGCACGCCTGAAATGCTCGTAACGTCTTCTTTACAAACAGCCTTAGCCATCGCCTCTATTTTTTTGTCCCAGTTTTCCATCAGAGCGATTTCGATGTCAGGTGTGCGGCGTTTTCTTACCCACGAGGGCAGGTTAGAAATCAAAACTGCTGACAAGTCGCCGCAAAAAATATCTTCGCCGAGTTTGTTAACTTGTCTTGACCCGCCTATTGCGAGAGCCTTGCCAGTAAAAGCCTTTGTATCGGGAAACTGTTTCAAATACACCGACAAAACGTCTTCTCCGCCGTCAAAATGACATTTTTTGAGGCTTTCTTTGGTTATCGGAATATATTTTGAACGGTCGTCGGTAGTTCCGGAACTCATTGCAAACCACTGTGTTTTTTGAGGCCAGAGAATGTTTTGCCCGCCTTTTGCAACTTTTTCGATATAGGGTTTGAGGCTTTCGTAAGGGCTCAGCGGTACGCGCTCCGAAAAAGCGGCAGGTCCGTTTTTCAAAATGTCGTTAAAGCCGAACTCTTTTCCAAATTCGGTTTTCAATGCTTTCTTTATCAGAAAGTTAAACATTTTGAATTGTGTTTCGTCAGGGTATTTTTTGTACATTTCTACCCTGTTAAAATTTCCTCGCAAATACAGCGATATAAAAGTGTTAGTTAATGACATCGTTTTGTGCTTAAAGTCGTCGCGGCAAATTTAAATAAAAATCTTGAAACTGCAATCAAAAAAAATTTTATTTGTTTTTACGATATATCAAAAACTTTTCTATATTTGCGGTGTTCTTTTCCCAAACAAGGTAGAAATTTTGATGAATATCCCCAAATGCTTGATTACACAAACATCGCCATATAGATCGGAATATAACACATTCCGCCATCTTCGACTTTCAAATCCTTGGTGTAAATAAGGTATCGGTCGGAGATGCACTGCGAAAATTTGTATGGAATCTCAAAATTTTTTCGGCGAAATATGTATGGAATCTCATTTTTTTTCGTTGATTATGTATGGAATCTCAAAATTTTTGCAATTTTAATTTGTTGGATTGTGCCGTATATCTTCCTGAAATTGATAGAATTATCCCTTTTGAAACAATACAAGGTATCTTTGCCACAGTCAATTTTTCTGTAAAAAATTGATTTGCAATAATTTAACACATTTCTGATGCGAAAAAACAGCATCAGGAGGATTAATATGAATTTAACAGTCTGACTGTATTTTGCATTGTAATTGGTTGAAAGACAGAGGCTTTTGTCGCTAAGTTTCAGCATGTCAAGTACCATGAAAATGGCACTGGCTGAATTATCGAAATTTTCGACAAAAAATTTTGATATTTCTTTGAAATTTTTTGCAATTTTGTTCGGCAGCATGATTTTTTTTGACACTTAAATATACTGATTTTCAGTGTATTTACAAAATTCGTGCTGCCTTTTTTTATTGATTTTTAATCACTTAAATCACTTGCGAAAGTTTAATTATAAAAAAAACGAGCCGCAAACACTGCGGCTCGTTTTTTTATTCTTCTTTTCTATTCAAAAACGCTTTCGCCGGAGATTTGTTGGTAAACGTTGTCGATATACTCGGCTGTCTTTTTTGAACCGTTAACCTCGGCAATTTTAGCGAGATAACCGACTACCGACATACAAAGCCCGAACTCCCTGTCTTCGCGGAAACCGTCTGAGGCCAAGCCCGAAAGCCATGACGAAATCTGCTGATACTCGTCCGCCATTTCCATCGAAATTTTTTCTGCCTCACTTGTCATGCCGCTTGCATAAAGTGCTGAAACCACCGGCAACATTTTATAATCGTACGGCAGTTTGTCTTTGGGCATAAGAGTAAGACATTTGTTCATAACTTCTTTCGCCTTGTCGGTTTTGCCGTCTTCAACAAGTTGCATTGCAAGCCTTGAAAACAGATTTCTTAAATCCAAAATCGACATCTGACGGCGGTTGTTTTCCTCAATCGTAACGTCAGGCTCGTTCATTCTGCCCCACTGCATCTTGTTCATAACGTTGTCGTACATGATTTCGGACGACACTTCGCCGACTTCGCCGTTTC
This sequence comes from Bacteroidales bacterium, assembly GCA_017535325.1. Taxonomy (GTDB): domain Bacteria; phylum Bacteroidota; class Bacteroidia; order Bacteroidales; family UBA3824; genus UBA3824. The sequence continues at coordinate 47,889 of JAFXUC010000017.1, forward strand.
CAGGCTGTTCGGTAACGTAAGGCACAAGACGGTATGCAAAACCTTCCAGTCTCATAAACTTGTCAAGACCGAGAAAATCGCCTCCGCCCGCACTCGCCGCAAAATACACCGGACGCTCCCAGTCGTTGGCGGCAATAATATCCATGACTGCCAAATCCGATTTCGTGAAATAATTTTTGCTGATGTTCCAGTTCAAAGACTTCAAAGCGCGGTCTTTGTTGCTGTCGTCAAGCGTTCCGTTTTTAAGGCAGTTTTCCTTGTTGACGGGTATCGAAATCTTCTTGGCGGGAATGTAATTGTATTTGTCGCCGTTGGAGACGGTTACCATGTCGTTGTCATCGGCGGTAACTTTCAAAACGTCTTTTATTCCGACATAATAGCCTGAAATTTTCGTCAGCAAATCCGAAGCGCGTTTCTTTACCGACTCTATGCCGCTGAGATTCTCTCCGAAAAGACCTTTCGCAATTTCAGGTCTTGACAGTTGGTTTACAAGCGTGATGAAAACAGCCGGCGAGAGTTGCTGAGCCCCGCCCGAAATAGTCCTGTAATCTTTTTCATACTTTTTCGGGAAGTCGGTTTTGTCAATCAACTCCATAAAATCGTCGTAAAGCGGAGTATAAACTTCGTCAATTTCGCTTTTGTGAGCGTTGTATTTCTCGTTTATCATCTGACCCGCCTGATCGGTGCATATAACGATGTTGCGCAAATCCTGACGGTATTTTTGCGGCGGCATGGTCATCTTAACAGGCAGACCTTCGTATTTTTTCTCCTGACACTGTCTCAAATACCAGTCGCAGCCCGCAAGCGAAAGGTTTACCACTCTGACATCGCGGCGTACGCCTTCCACTTCCTGAGCATACCAGAGAGGGAATGTGTCGTTGTCGCCAAAGGTAAACAAAATCGCGTCTTTTGCGCAGGAGTTCAGGTAGTTGACGGCAAAATCACGGCAGGTGTAACGTCCGCTTCTGTCGTGGTCGTCCCAGTTTTGAGAAGCCATTTCAAGAGGCACAAACACCGAAACGCATGAAACCAAAGCCGCAGTCATGGCTTTGTTTTCGCCCAAAGCGTTGGTTAAGAAACGCCAAACAGCCAAAACTCCGAGACCGCACCATATACTGAACGCATAAAACGAACCCGCATACGCATAGTCCCTTTCTCTCGGCTGATACGGTGTCTGATTGAGGTAAACCACAATCGCAACTCCCGTCAAAAGGAAAAACATAAACACTACAAAACAGTTTTTGCCGTCCTCGTTGAGACTTATAAAAATGCCCAAAAGTCCGAGCAAAAGAGGCAGAAGATAATAAACGTTTCTGCCCGGATTGTTTTTGTAACGTTCGGGAAGATTTTCCGATGACGCGCCTTTCAGCGAGTCCAAAAAGTCAATACCCGTAATCCAGTTACCGTTGATAGTGCCTCCGGCTGCATTCTGAATGTCGTTTTGACGGCCGGAAAAATTCCACATGAAATACCTGAAATACATGTGCCCCAACTGGTAAGTGAAAAAGAATCTGAGGTTTTGACCGAACGTCGGCTTTGTCTCCGTGTCGTCAAGACCGCCCCATGACTTGTAAGCCAGAATATGACCCTCGCTCGTGGAATACATTCGCGGGAAAAATCCCTGGTTTTCCTTGTCGTAAATGTATTTTGCGGCAGGTTTGTTGATTTCCAAATACTTGCCGTCCTGAGGAATGTAAGTCGTCTCTTTTTCGCTGCCGATGGCCTCTGCCGTGAAATACGGTCCGTAAATCAGCGGATTGTCGCCGTACTGCTCCCTGTTGAGATACGAGAGCAGCGAAAAACCGTCCGAAGGCGAATTTTCGTTGATAGGCGTGTTTGCAAACGAGCGGATAACCGTCATCGCAAACGAACCGTAACCAATCATTATTACGAAAACTCCCAAACTTATAAGGTTGATAATGGCTTTTCCGTTTTTGTGCGACCACCATACGAGCCAGCCCAAACCCGCTAAAACCAAAATCAAAAACGTTATAATGCCCGAATAATACGGCAGTCCGAAACCGTTGACAAACATCAAATCGAAATGAGCCGCAATGTTAACCGTCTGAGGTATAATGAAATACAGCACAAACGCCAAAATCACAACCGAAATTCCGAGAGCCAAAACGGTTCCAAGTCTTGTAGGATTGTATTTTTTGTAATAATATACGAGTACGATAGCCGGAATCACCAAGAGGTTGAGCAAATGCACGCCGATGGAAAGGCCCATCAGATAGCATATAAGCACGAGCCAGCGGTTTGCGTATTTTTCGTCGGCATGCTCCTCCCATTGAAGAATCAGCCAGAAAACCACAGCCGTAAACAGCGAACTCATACTGTAAACCTCCGCTTCAACAGCCGAAAACCACGCCGTGTCGCAATACGTGTAAATAAGTGCGCCCACAACGCCGCTTGCCAAAACTGCAACCGTCTGTGCATTGGAATAACTGCCTCTGCGGTCAGACTTGTAATAAGTGTTTTCTACAATGCGCCTTGCAAGATGCGTTATTGACCAAAACAAAAAAAGCGAGGTAAACGCAGCCGCCAGAGCCGAAGTAACATTCATTGCAAGAGCCATGTGCGCGTCGTCGGGAGAAAAAAGCGCGGCAACTCTGCCGATTATCATCCAAAGGGGTGCTCCCGGAGGGTGTCCTACTTCCAACTTCACGGAAGTAGCGATAAATTCGCCGCAATCCCACCAACTCGCGGTAGGCTCAACGGTAAGGAGGTAACAGATTGCAGCAACTGCAAACACCGCCCAACCGGTTATGCGGTCATAAAATTTAAAATCTTTCATTCCAATTACTTTATTTTTGAAAGCGCAAAAATACATTTTTTTTTGATAAATGTCAAGAAAAAAAACGCAGTGAATTTTTTTTTCATTTTTTTTGAAAAAAAGTTCAAAAAAAATTTGGAAGATAAACAAAAAAGTTTCTATCTTTGCACCCGAAAATCGAGGGCGGCGCAAACGGTTTAACGGTTGCCATGTTGAAAGTTTTGAGATTTTTATACACGCCGCCAATGGTTTGAATGATTTTTAAAAGTTTTTTATGGTACTGACCTATGGTGTAACGGTAACACAGCAGATTTTGGTTCTGTTATTTGAGGTTCGAATCCTCATAGGTCAACAAAGAAAAAGAGACCGCAAAAAAAAGTTTTTTGAGCGGTCTTTTTTGTTATAAGAATTATCCGTTATGAACAAAAAAAATACAACTTCGGCAGCAGCGGAATTAACCCTCAGGGTTCAGGAAAACGACACGCTGCTAAAATTTCTGTTGGAAAAAATCACAGACCGCAGCAAAACAAAAGTCAGGGAAATACTCAAAAGCGGCAGAATCGTAGTCAACAACATGTCAACCACGGCATTTGATTTTCAGTTGCAAAAAGGCGACACGGTAAGGGTTTTGCCCAAACCGAAACTTATGCAGCAGGGCGGAATCAGCAATTCAAACCTTGACATTCTTTACGAAGACTACGACGTGGTTGTCATCAACAAAAAAGAAGGTCTTCTCTCGGTCGGCACTATGGGCGACAAGGAAAACACCGCTTACCACATCGTAAACATGCATGTTAAAAAAGAGGGACGAAACCGCCACATATACGTTGTTCACCGTCTTGACAGAAAAACCTCCGGCGTGATGATGTTTGCAAAATCCATGGCAGCAAGGGATTTTTTCCGCAACAATTGGAGCGAAGTCGTAGTTGAAAGGTCTTATTACGCGGTTGTGGAAGGCGTTCCGCAATACAAAAAAGACACTATAAAGTCGTATCTGACGGAAGACAAAATGCTGAAAATCCACTCGTCTTTTATCAACAACGGCGGACAGTTTGCGGTAACCAATTACGAAGTTTTGCAAAACAACGAAGAATTTTCTTTGGTAAAATGCAACCTTGACACGGGCAGAAAAAACCAAATCCGCGTTCAAATGTCGGCAATAGGACACCCCGTGGCAGGCGACGCAAAATACGACGCAAAAACCAACCCGTTGAAACGTGTGTGCCTTCACGCGGCTACATTGCAGTTTGTCCACCCAAAAACCGGCAAACTCATGAAATTTGAAGTCCCCGTTCCGGGAGGATTTTTCAAGGTTGTAAAATAAAAATTTTAAAGAACCGGGCGAAAAATTTTTCGCCCCTACACTCTGAACGCCAACAGCGAAATGTCATCTGTCTGAGGAATGTCGCCGCGCCAAGTGTCGATAAAATTCTCAATGCTTTCCTTTTGAGCGGGAAAGTCGAGAGAAGAAATTTCAAGGAGATACCGTTTGAATTTCTGACTGGTAATCTTGCGTTTCGGGTCGCCGCCTACTTGGTCGGTGCAACCGTCAGAATATATATAAACCATGTCACCGGACTTGAAGTCTATTTGTTTGCGCGTAAAATCGTTGGTCTTTATGTAACGTCCGATAGGCATTTGGTCGCCTTTTACCGACTGCATTTCGCCGTCGCGGATTATCACGACAGGACGTCCGGCACCCGCAAAATACGCCTCTGAGGTTTCTTTGTTATAAATTACAACGCCGACGTCCATACCGTCGCTTACCTGACGTCCGTCTTCGTCTGTGCCAAAAGTTTCAATTCCACTATGGTACGATTAAAATCCTGAATGAATTTTTTAATTACATTGTCAGGCTCTGTTGTTTCAATTCCACTATGGTTCGATTAAAATTTCACCGTCGTATTACGACAGAATGTCAATCCTTTGTTTCAATTCCACTATGGTTCGATTAAAATGAAAAAAACAGAGGATTAAACAATTTCAATACGTCGTTTCAATTCCACTATGGTTCGATTAAAATTATAAAAATTGCAAAGAAAATGTTTCCGGAATGTTTGTTTCAATTCCACTATGGTTCGATTAAAATGAATTTTTAACGTAAATACTTGAAAATCAAAACGTAGTTTCAATTCCACTATGGTTCGATTAAAATGGTCTCAGCCTTGCAAGCAAATGGGCGGTATGTATGTTTCAATTCCACTATGGTTCGATTAAAATATCAAGACTGTTACAAGCAATTATTCGGGATAGATTAGTTTCAATTCCACTATGGTTCGATTAAAATCTTAAACAAAATACAAACGTCTCAGAATAATCAAAGTTTCAATTCCACTATGGTTCGATTAAAATGCACACAACAGGCAGTGCACGTGTTACCTTTGCATGTTTCAATTCCACTATGGTTCGATTAAAATGTAAAGAAGGAGATAATGAAGGTGGATTAACTATGTTTCAATTACACTATGGTTCGATTAAAATTCTCAAAAAGTCTGAATTTGATAAATTTTACACTCGTTTCAATTCCACTATGGTTCGATTAAAATAATTATATTGATAATATGCTTTATTCATTAACCGTGTTTCAATTAATTGCGCTGTCGGTCGAAACAAGCGTAATAATGATATTGTTTCAATTCCACTATGGTTCGATTAAAATTCAGGAACGACAACACACAGTTTTCTCTTTAAGGCGTTTCAATTCCACTATGGTTCGATTAAAATAAGCGCAGCCTTGGTCTATTTTCTGCTTGCTGATGTTTCAATTCCACTATGGTTCGATTAAAATGCCTCGTCTAAGTAGGGTTTAAGGTTGTTTCGCTGTTTCAATTCCACTATGGTTCGATTAAAATTCAA
>JAFXUC010000018.1 GCA_017535325.1 Bacteroidales bacterium
AATAGATTCCGAGGATTTTTGTCAGAAAAAGATGCAATCAGAAGACGGTTATAGTTCAAACAGTTTCAAAGCCTTTGAAACATGCCGCTATCTCAACAATCACAAAGACAAACTCGGTTTCGTAGTGGAGAAAATAAATTAGAAGAGAAAAAAATATACGCAAAAAAGGGACTATTAAAAAAGTCCCTTTTTTTATTCCGCCACGATTCCGACTTTTGAAGTCCCGTAACCGAAAAAATATCCGTAACCGCCTTCAATGTTTGACGGAAGGCTTTTGTCGGTGGAAATCACAAAGCCGCCGCCAAAATTCACCGCATTGGAATACGCCTGCCAAAATCTAAACTGAAAATCATCCAACCTGCAAAGATGAATCGAAACGGAATCACCGGCAGAAAAATTCGGCGATTCCTTGGAATGATAAACAGTGTAAGTTTTTTTGTTCTCCTCCACTTCATAAATCCCAAACAACGACGGAAACAGCCTCGTTTCAGTATTCCAAACCCGCGAAAAAAACATTATTTTCCCGCCCGGAGAAACGCCGTCCTGAATCTCAACATCAAAAATTCTCGCCGTATCGTCCACTGCCACAGTCTTGACATCCTTAATTTCGTACGGCTCCAAAATTTTCGTCTCCGCACTTACTTCCAATCCGTTATACTGCGCCGTCAAATAATAGGTCTTGCCAGCAACTCCCTTTATGTCATACGTTTTGAAAACCATCGGCGGATAATATTTTCTGTCAACAGACCCCGTTAAAACAACTGTCGTGTCGCCGTCCGAAAGCGTTATTTTTGCAAATTTTGCTACATAATCCGCTAAATTAATATCTTCCGCAACCTCAGGACTTGCAGTCAGAGTCAGCAAAACCACAGGATAACCGTCCGACTCTATCCAACCCTCCACAACAAGTTTGTTTTCACGCAAAGGCTGCAAACTTTCCTCACAGGAAAGCACAGATAAAAATACTGTGATTAAAAAAAATAGTTTTTTCATTTTTCCCTAAAAATTAACAGAATAACTAAGCGACGGCAAAAACCTGAACAGCGAAGTTTTTTCGCGGTAACGAATCTGATTTTTTTCTTTGTAAAATTTATAATACGAAAGTTCGGTGTTTTTTCTGCCGTAAACATTTAACACTGACAAGTTTATGTTATGCGTAACCAAAGAGTGCCTTTTGCCGCAAAATCTATAAGTTGCCGCAAAATCCAGCCTGTGATAATCTTTCATACGGGCTGAATTATGTTTGCCGTATTCCGCAATCATTTTTTCACCAATCATATAAACGTATTTTATCGGCGTTACGGGACGTCCGTAAGAATAATTGAAAAGCGACGACAAAACCCACTGCCTGCCGATTTTAACGCTCAAATTTACTTTCGCATTGTGCAAAACCTCGTTGGAAGACGGCAAATATCCGTCAGAAAATTTCCCGAATTTTCTGCGGGCATACCCCAAAGCATAACCTACATAACCCGTGATTTTTCCGCCGTTCTTCTTAAAAATCAAGTCAAAACCCGAATTATAACCGTTGCCTGTATCGGTATAATTTTCGGCACAATAATTTTTGGAAAACAAATCAAAAATGTTCCCGAAAAATTCGCTTTGCGATGACACCTTTTTATAATATGTCTCGAATTGCAACTGATAATCAGAAAAATCCTTCAAACAACTAAGCGAAAAAGAATTGGCTTTTTGAGGCGGAAGTTGTCCGCTTGCGGCAATCCAGGAGTTTGTAGAAAGTCCGACATCTGAAAAACCGATTTGGTGCAAATATTGGTAATAAATGGAATAATGCGCTGAAAATTTGCACGTCAAGGCTTCAAAATTAAGAGTTAACAGCGGAGAAAAATTTCCGTCGCAATAATCAGAATTGAAAATTCCGCTGTGTTTTATTCCTGCATGAAGATTTATTTTCGGAGAAAAAAACAAAACACCTTCCGCATAAAGTTTGGTTTCCGTGTCAAAAATTTCCGGATTAAGATTACCGCCGAAATCCGACTCCACGCCTTGCGGCTGAACAGCGTAATTCGTTACTGTAAAGCCGGAAAGTATTTTTATTTTGTCCGTCAAAACAAAAAACGACGAATTGAAATTAATTCCGTAAGCAGAAATTTCGCTCGGAACGGAAACTGTATTTTTTGACATCAAAAGCCTCAAACCGCTGCTGAATCCCGAATAAAAAACAGAAGTATTGAAATTGAAGTTGCCTTCGTGCTCAAACAAAAAGGACGACACCGAATTTTTCCAGTAAAGATTGAGATTAAGAGCCGAAGTTTCGTTTACAGAAAAATCATCATTGTTAACAAATGCATTAAATACCAATTTGTTGTAATAATTAAACTTGTAAACCGCCGTTAAATTGGCATCCTGAAAATTGTACATTGTCTCTCCCCGGCCGGTCTGCAAAAGTTTTTTGTAAAAAAGCGAAATATATGAAATTCTCGAAGAAGCATAAACTGAAAATTTCTTTCCGCACGGAACACCCAAAGTAAAACCCGAAGCCAACATTCCAACGTTAAAATCCCCTGTCAAATGTTTAAGAATCTTTTGTTTTGGCCGCAAATCTATCAGACCGCCGAGACGGTTTTCAAAATCCGCACCGTGAATACTCTTTTCCAATGAAACGTCGGCAAAATGCGTCGGATTGCAAACCGAAAAAATTCCGAAAAGATGATACGGAAAAAATACCGGCGCACCCGCAATCCCGACAAACGTCTGCGAATAATCGCATCCCTGAACAGAAATACCTGAGGCATAATCACTTGAAGTACTTACACCGGGCAGCGTTAAAATGTATTTCATAGGATCTGCCTCGCCGAAAACCCTCAACGTGTTTGACAAACCTTCGGGCGAAAAAACAATTCTGTTGTTGTCTTTTATTGTAACGTTGTGTTTCTTTTCGGCTCCGATTGTGATTTCGTGGATTTCTCTGTGGATAACGGTATCTTGTCCGCTGACACTAAAAACGGACAATAAAAAAGCAAGCAGAAACAACGTCCTGCCTGCCTTTAAAAATATACCATGAAAAATTTTATTTCCAATATGCCTCATATTTGTCCCAAAGAGCCTCGCACTGATCTTCCGTATTAGCAAATCTGTCTTCGTTGAAATAGTCTTCAAAAGCATACGAAGTATTGTCGGCATTGAAATAAATTACGGGGTTAGCATCCCAATATTCTTCGCCACGCCATTCTTCTGTCAATTCCGGCAAAAATTTTATCCTTCCCTGTTCTACGTCAGAACCCGAAAAGAAAAACTTCACAACACAATATTTGTTCCATATATCACAAATCTTTTGTGCTTCTTCCTTGCTTTTCAATTCATCATAACCTTCCAATTTTGCATACTCTACTTCACTCTTAATCTGTACATTACCCATTATATTAACCTCTGCGGTAAAATTGTCCACATAATCCTGCATCTCCACATCTTCTTCGTCTTTCTGCGCAACTGTCTCAAAATGGTCAACATCGCAAAAACGTTTTCCCTTTGCGCTGCCAGTAGCCCAAATCAAAGTATTACCGTCAATAGCAACAGTCTGGTTGTCAGTGATTTCTGTATTGGTAATTTTGGTATCGGAAGTAATTGTCAAATTAGCAAATTTTACAGAGGCAGTAGTTTTCATACTTTCCTGAGACTTGTAATTAACATCAAGAACGGTTTTAAAAAGTTCTGAACCTGCTTGCGTAAGGGTTATCGTTACACCGGCAGGCAAATCAATTTTGTATGTTTCGTCTCCGTCGTTGAAAGTCTCCTCAATCTTTCCGGATGCCTGAACCGCTTTGAACTCACAGTCTTTTCCGTTGCAAGTATATTTAAAAACAATGTCTGAACTTTCTGAGGTTTTTACCCATTCGTTGTCTTTCAACTCGTAAACACCGGTGTACTCTTTGAACTCCCAAACGAATTCCTCGTTTACGGTTGTTGCCTTTGAATACGCCTTTTTTTCAAGTGCTTCGGCAAGGTTTTTAGCATAAAGACCGGCGAAATTCTTTTTTGAAATCTCCTCGTCTTTGTCTTCATCCCAAGGCAAATTTGCATCGTCACAAATATTTGCAAAAGTATTCAAGGCTTCGATAAGTCCTTTTTGGTCTTCGGGTTTAAAAGAATTTAAGAAATCGGTGGCGTACGTTTGAAGTTGTTCTTTGGCTTTTTGGTTGTCCAACGCTTCTTTTACGTCGCCTTTGCCTTTCGGCTCGTTTGCGGGAGTAACACCGTCTTCTCCCTCACTGTCTTTGTGGCAGGCAGAAAAAGTAAGTGCTGCCGCCGCCAATAAATACACAATTTTTTTCATGTTTTTATAACTCTGGTTAATGTGAAAAATACGGGCGCAAAATTACAAAAGAAAAACAAACACACAAAAAAAAATTACCTCAAATTTCCGTGCTTTATAATACCGCTGCCGAACTTGTCGCGCAAATTATCTATCGTGCGGTCAAGTTTGTCTTTTTTAGGATTGTAAGAAAAAATGTCGTTTTGAGTTTCGGCGTTTGAAATATTGAGCCTCAGACCGATTAACCTTAGCGGCTGCCCTTGCTGATACATATTTTTAAAAAGTATCAAAGCGGTTTCCGCCAAAGTGTCGGTAAAGTCAGTCGGAGAAATCGATTTTTGCTTTTCCTTGGTCTGAAAAGTCGGAAACTTGAATTTCACCGCAACAGCAGTGCATTTTTTGTTCTGCTTTCTCAGCCTGTATGACAGAATGTCTGCCATAAAAAGCAGCGTATCCTGCAAATACGTCCTGTCAAAAATATCCGTTTCAAAAGTCGTTTCGGTGCTGAGGCTTTTCGGGTCTCTTTCGGGGACAACTTTTGAATCATCAATGCCGTTTGCTTTCAGCCACAGGACATCGGCGGAAGGGCGGAACTCACGGATAAAAAGTCCGCGCGGAAATTCCCGCAAATCTTTTATCGTTTTTATGCCTAACACTTTGAGTCTCGGCATCATAGAATCGCCGACACCGGGAATTTTTTCTACCGGCAACGGGTCTAAAAAATCTTGAACCTTATTTTCGGGGACAAAAAGTTCGCCCATAGGTTTTGCTTTTCCGGAGGCTATTTTTGCGACGGTTCTGTTGACCGAAAGGCCAAACGAAATCGGCAACCCCGTTTCGCTGATGATTTTCATCCTCAAATTGTGCGACCATTCCAAAACGTCAAAATACTTGTCCATGCCCGACAAATCCAAGTAAAACTCATCTATTGACATTTGCTGATAAAGTGGCGCGTTATCCCTGATGATTTGCGTAACCAACTGGGAATAATGCATATAGTTTTTCCTTTCGCCGGAAATGACGATTGCATGAGGACAAAGTCTCAAAGCCGTCTGCATGGACATTCCCGAATGAACGCCGAATTTTCTAACCTCGTAACTTGCCGTTGACACAACGCTCCTTTCAGACAAACCGCCGCAAATCACTGGTTTGCCTGAAAGTCCGGGGTTCAAAAGCCGCTCCACCGAAACAAAAAACGTATCAAGGTCAAGATGAAGAATCATAATTTTTTTGCAATGTTATAACAAAAAATACAAAATTACAAATAATAATTTTATTTGTTTTCAGTCAAAATTATTTTAACTTTGCGGTTTTAACAGGCAAAAACCAAAACCGCTGAAATATGATAATCAGATCACTTATCACAAACGACAACCCCTTCAACTCTACGGACGAGATACGAAAGTGGATAAAACAACGCAATGAGGAGGTAAAAGTAAGCGTTGAGCAGATTCCGTTCTCTGAGATGAAGAAGTGGCACAGCAATCCTGACGGCAGCCTTCATCACGACAGCGGAAAGTTTTTTTCCATTGTAGGCATTGACGTCAAGACCGACTACGGAAACAACAATCACTGGCGTCAACCCATTATCAATCAGGCGGAAGTGGGTTATCTCGGTATTCTTACCAAGGTGATTGACGGAGTGCTGTATTGTCTGATGCAGGCCAAGATAGAACCCGGAAATGTCAACTGCGTACAAATCAGTCCGACGCTTCAAGCCACCAAAAGCAATTATTCGCGGGTACATTCCGGCAAAAGTCCCGATTATTTAGAATATTTCGTAAATGTTAAGCCCGAAAATATCATTCTCGACCAACTCCAAAGCGAACAGGGTGCGCGTTTTTTGCGCAAACGCAACAGAAACATTATCATCAAGGTTGACGAAGACGTGCCTCTTCTACCGGATTTCCGCTGGATGACGCTCGGACAAATCAAAGAACTGATACATGAAGACAATATGGTGAATATGGATACTCGTACAGTATTGTCGGGCTTAAAAATAAGTGATTATGTAACACCTCTTGACGGTCTTAACGGAATGTCAGAATTAGGAAGAGGACTTATTCTCTCCTCCTCCACCAATCATAATTACACTGCCATACGTGGACATTTGTCATGGCTGACATCGCTGAAATCCAAGTACGATTTGGTGGTTACGCCATGCGCCGTCAACGATATGCCGGGATGGAAAAAAACTGACACGGAAATAGTCAGAGAAGACGGGAAATACTTCAAAATCATCGGCGTTAACGTATCGATTTCAAACCGTGAAGTCTCTGAGTGGTGTCAACCGCTCGTACAGCCTATGCAACAGGGTATCTGCGCGTTAATCATAAAAAAAATAGACGGCGTTTATCATTTTCTGATGCAGGCAAAATTGGAGTGCGGAAATTTTGACGTTATGGAACTTGCTCCGACAGTGCAGTGTCTGACCGACAAAGTCTCTGTAATAGAGGCACCTGACTTTTACGATTACGTGGTAAACGCCCGGAAAGACCAGATTCTGTTTGACACGCTGCAAAGCGAGGAAGGCGGCAGGTTTTACCACGAGCAAAACAGAAACCTTATAGTTATGGCAGACGAGAATTTTCCGCTTGAACTGCCACCGCGATATACTTGGATGACTTTGCGGCAGATTTACGAGTTTCTGCGCTTCAACAATTATCTAAACATACAGGCACGCAGCCTTATTTCTGCGCTAAATTATAAATAAAACAAAACAATATGAAAATACCTTTCAACAAACCGTACCTCACGGGGAACGAAGAAAAATACATGATTGACGCCCTGAAATCCGGACAGTTGTGCGGCAATCACACTTACTGCAAAAAAACTCTTGCACTTATGAAAGAAAAGTACGGCTATGAGAGTGCTTTTCTTTGTCCGTCAGGCACAGCCGCTTTGGAAATGGGTGTTGTTTTGGCGGACTTACAGCCAGGCGACGAAGTGATTCTTCCTTCATATACTTTCAGTTCCACTGTCAACGCGGTGGTTCTTTTCGGCGGAAAACCTGTTTTTTGCGAGGTTGATCCGAAAACCATGAACATCGACTATACCAAAATAGAAGCACTTATTACCCCTAAAACCAAGATGATTATCCCTATTGACTATGCGGGCGTGCCGTGCGATATTGACGAAATCATGGAAATTGCCGGACGTTACAACCTGATTGTTTTACAGGACTGCGCACAGTCATACGGCAGTTATTATAAAGGCGTTCCCTCCGGCAAAAAAGCGCATCTCGCCGCGTTCTCGTTTCATGAGACCAAAAATTACTGCGCCGGTGAAGGCGGTCTGCTGCTCAACAACGTCCCCGAATGGCATTTGAGAGCGACTTTTCTCCAAGAAAAAGGCACTGACCGCAGTCTTGTGATTAACGGTCAGAAAAACAAATACAGTTGGGTTGACAAAGGTTCGAGTTATCTGCTGTCCGATGTTTTGGCGGCAATGCTTTATGCACAACTCGAACACGAGGAAGAAATTATGGCAAAACGCGGCAAACTGACAGAGGCTTACCAAAACCTGTTTGCGCCATACGCCAAGAAAGGCATTATCGGCGTGTTTCAGCCAAAAGAATACGTCAAGTTGAACCACCATGCTTATTGGGCGGTTTTTCCGACTGCGGAAGACAGGGCAAATTTTATGAGCAGACTCAAAGACAAAGAAATATACGTCTATATCGGTTATATGCCGTTACATTCTTCGCCATACGGACTGCGATTCGGCTACAAACCCGAAAGTCTGCCTTTGACCGAGGATTTGAGCAGCCGCATTGTCCGTCTGCCGTTTTACACTTCCCTCGCCGACGAAGGTCTTGACTACACAATGGACAACATGAAAACAGTTCTTAAAGAAATGTACGGCTTTTGATTATGAAAAAGATAAGAATAGGAATAATCAGCCCGTCAGAAATTGCCTTCCGGAGATTTCTGCCTGCGCTAAAATCTGCGGAAGGTTTTGAATATATCGGCGTTGCAACCGCCAAAAAGGAAGAATACTCAGGCGCAACTTCGGAAATTCTTGACCGGCACAGAAAAAAGGCTCTGCCCTTTATGGAAAACTACGGCGGTAAAATTTTTGACGGTTATGAAAAAATGATTCTATCGCCTGAAATTGACGCGGTTTATCTGCCTCTGCCGCCTGCGCTTCATTTCAAATGGGCAGAAAAGGCACTGCTCAACAATAAGCATGTTTTGGTTGAAAAACCATCCACAACTTGCCTAAATGACACTCAGAAATTAATCTTGTTAGCAAAAGAAAAAAAACTCGCACTCCATGAAGATTATATGTTCGTATTTCACAATCAGTTGGAAGCAATTAATGATATTATTAAAAGCGGAGAACTCGGTCAAGTAAGGCTATACCGTATCACATTCGGATTTCCAAGACGTGCTGCCGAGGATTTTCGTTACAACAAAACCTTAGGAGGCGGAGCATTGCTCGATGCAGGCGGTTACACAATGAAATATGCCTCAAAACTTCTCGGTAAAAGCGGAAGACTCGTTGCCGCAACAGCCAATTATTTGCCAAAATTTGACGTAGATATTTTCGGTTCTGCAACAATGGTCAACAATGAAGGCATTACGGCACAGTTGGCTTTCGGAATGGACAACGATTATAAATGTGATTTGGAGGTTTGGTGCAGCAAAGGAACGTTGACTTCAAGCCGCGTTTTGACAGCACCAGCAGGATTTGTCCCGACTTGCACAATTAAGAAAAATCAAGATTACCAAACGCGCAATCTTCCCTCCGACGACGCCTTTTTGAAATCCATTCAACATTTTGAGCGGTGCATAAAAAATGAAACCGTCCGCATAGAAAATTATGAGGAAATTGAGCATCAGGAAAATTTGGTGGAACAATTCCGGGAACTGAGCAAAAAAAGTTTAAATTTCCAAACAAAAATTTGCATAAACTCATAAAAAAAAATAATTTTGCGAATTGAAAACAAACAATCAATCATAAAAAATGGCAAAAGTAAGAGGAGCGGTTGTCATAGACACTGAAAAATGCAAAGGCTGCGGCCTATGTGTCGAGGCGTGCAAATTTCAGGTTTTACAACTTTCCCAACACGTTAATTTAAAGGGTTATACGCCCGCTTTTATGGCAAATTTTGAAAATTGCACGGGTTGCACCAACTGCGCGACGATTTGTCCCGATGCAGTAATTACGGTTTACAGAGTTAAAGAGACAAACTGAATATGAGCGAATTAAGACTTATGAAGGGTAACGAGGCGTTAGCCGAAGCCGCTATCAGGGCGGGCGTTGACGCTTATTACGGTTATCCTATCACCCCTCAATCTGAGGTTATGGAATACCTCATGAAAGCAAATCCCGAAAAAACAACCGGTATGGTTGTACTTCAAGCCGAAAGCGAAGTTGCATCTATTAATATGGTTTACGGCGCGGCGGGTGCGGGCAAAATGGCGATGACCTCATCGTCAAGTCCGGGAGTCTCGCTTATGCAAGAAGGTATTTCGTATATTGCGGGTGCAGAATTGCCTTGCGTGGTTGTTAACGTGGTACGCGGAGGCCCCGGTCTTGGAACTATTCAACCCTCACAAGCAGATTATTTTCAGACAGTTAAGGGAGGCGGACATGGTGATTACAAACTCATAACGTTAGCACCGGCATCGGTTCAAGAAATGGCTGACTTTATGAAATTGGCTTTTGACCTCGCTTTCAAATACAGAAATCCGGCAATGATTCTCTCTGACGGCGCAATCGGTCAGATGATGGAAAAAGTTGAACTTTTTGACCCGATTCCGCGTAGAACTGACGAGGAAGTGGCACTTCAATGTCCGTGGGCAACAACCGGCAGAAAACGCGGAACACAAAAACGTGTCATAACTTCGCTTAGACTTGTGGCTTCTGTTCAAGAAGAATTTAACATAAAACTTCAAAACAAATACAAAGAAATAGAAGAAAAAGAAGTCCGCTGTGAAATGCTCCAATGCGATGACGCTCAGTATGTTATCGTTGCGTATGGTTCAAGCGCGAGAACAAGTATGAAAGCCGTTGAAATCGCAAGAAAAAACGGCATGAAAGTCGGCTTGTTAAGACCGCAGACTTTGTGGCCGTTTCCTTCAAAACAGATTGAAACTCTAATAAATAACGGCGCAAAAGGTTTTCTTAGCGTTGAAATGAGTGCCGGTCAGATGGTTGAAGACGTAAAACTTGCCGCAAACGGAAAGGCAAAAGTAGAACATTACGGTCGTATGGGAGGCGTAATTGCTTCACCACAAGATATTTACGAAGCGTTAAAAAAGTTTGCAAAATAATGGAACTTCAAGATATAATTAAAGAGGAAAATATAGTTTTCAAAAAAACTAAACTCTTGAACGACAAACCGTTGTCTTATTGTCCGGGTTGTGGACACGGAACGGTTCATAGAATTCTGATGGAAACAATCGAAGAACTCGGCATCGACGAACAGACTATCGGCATTGCGCCCGTCGGCTGTGCTGTTATGGCATACGAATTTATGGAAATTGACATGCAGGAGGCGGCTCATGGTCGTGCACCTGCGTTAGCAACAGGCATTAAAAGGGTTTATCCCAAGAAATACGTTTTCACTTATCAAGGCGACGGCGACCTCGCAGCAATCGGTACGGCAGAGACTATGCACTGTTGCAACCGAGGCGAAAATATTTTAATTATTTTCATCAACAACGGCATTTACGGAATGACAGGCGGTCAAATGGCTCCGACAACTTTGGAAGGCGCAAAAACGTCAACTTCGCCTTACGGAAGAGACGTTTCAACAATGGGTTATCCGATAAGAATAACGGAATTAATAGCACAACTGCCGGCCGTAAGATATGTTACAAGACAGTCGGTTCACACGCCGGCTGCCGTCAGAAAAGCAAAAGCGGCTATCAAAAAAGCATTTGAATATCAAGCAGAAGGCAAGCAAGGAACGTGTTTTATTGAATTTTTGTCCAACTGTAATTCGGGTTGGAAATTATCTCCCGTTCAAGCAAACAAATGGATGGAAGAAAATACTTTCAAATATTACGTTCCGGGCGACATAAAAGATAATTTTAAACTTTTAAAAAATCCTATAATAGAATGATTAACGAAGAAATAATAATCGCGGGTTTCGGAGGTCAGGGCGTACTTTCGATGGGGAAAATTTTGGCTTATTCGGGCTTAATGAGCGGTTTGGAGGTTTCATGGATGCCTTCTTACGGCCCTGAAATGAGAGGCGGAACGGCTAACGTTACCGTAATTTTGAGTAAGGAACGCATAAGTTCTCCGATTCTAACAAGTTACGATACGGCGATAATTCTTAATCAGCAGTCTTTGGACAAGTTTGAAAACACGGTTAAGCCGGGTGGAATTTTGATTTACGACCCGAGCGGAATTTCAAATCCCCCTACAAGACATGATTTAAACATTTTTTCAGTTGAAGCAACAAAAGCCGCAACCGAAAGAAATATGTCGAAGATTTTCAATATGATAGTTTTAGGCGGTTATTTAAAGGTTAACCCCGTAGTTTCGCTTGACCACATCGAGGCTGGTTTAAAAAAATCGCTTCCTGAGCGTCATCACAACCTTATCCCCGCAAATATCGAAGGCTTAAAACTCGGCAGTGAATTGATTCAAAGAATAAACCTTTATAAGGAAGCATGCTGAAATTAAAATGCTGTTTTCAATAGTATCACCGATATATTACGGCGAAAAAATGCTTGAAACACTTGTTTCACGCATCAAAAAATCAATAGAACCGCTGACTTCTGATTATGAAATAATCCTTGTTAACGATTCGTCGCCGGATAATTCGTGGCAAAAAATCAAAGAGATTTGCGAGCGCGACAAAAAAGTCAAAGGCGTAAATCTCAGCCGCAATTTCGGTCAGCATTATGCTATAAGTGCGGGACTGAGTCTTTGTCAAGGCGAATGGATAGTGGTGATGGACTGCGACTTACAAGACGTGCCGGAGGAGATTCCGAACCTTTATCACAAGGCTCTGGAAGGTTATGATATTGTTTATGCCAGACGGGTTGTAAAAAAGTTCGGATTTTTCAAAAAACTCTCATCAACACTTTTTCACAAAGTATTTGATTGGTTGAGCGGAACGAAAACCGACAAAACGGTAGCAAATTTCGGTATCTATCACAAAAAAGTGATAAATGAATTTAACAAAATACCAGAAGTTGCCCGCACGTTTACGGGATTAGTTTCGTATTTAGGCTTTAATCATACGGCATTAGAGGTAAAACATGCGCCACGCGCCGAGGGCAAAAGTTCGTACACGTTAAGGAAACTTCTGCGGCTGTCTTTTGACGCGATAATTTCACACACAAACAAACCGCTGAAAATGTCAATAGGGTTCGGATTTTTTATGGCTTTTTTGTCGTTTTTTTTGGCGGTTTATAATATTATTGCTAAATTTACGGGGTATATAGAAGTACCCGGTTATACAACTACGGTGTTTTCTATATGGTTTGTCGGCGGAATTATACTTATGATGCTCGGAATTTTGGGCATGTACATAAGCAAAATTTTCGACCAGGTAAAACAACGTCCGCTATTTGTTATCAGCGAAAAAATTAACTGTTAGAGTATGGAAATTAACAACTACGGCATAACACTCCGCCGCCTTACACGCGACAAGATAGAGATAGTACGTAATTGGCGTAACGATCCTAAAATTCAGCGTTTTATGGAGTTCCGCGATTATATAACTCCCGAAATGCAGCAAAAATGGTTCGATCGTATCAACAACGACAACAACTACTATTTTATAATTGTTTTCCGTGGAAAGGAAATCGGTCTTACCAATACCAAAGATATTGATTATAAAAAAGGTACAGGCGAAGCCGGATTGTTTATTTACGAAGATGAATACCTGAATTCTGATATTTCGTTCCGCAGTGCGCTGTGCATGGGCGAGTTGTTTTATTACGACTTAAAACTGAAAACTTCTTTGGCTCATATCTGCCGCGACAATAAAAGAGCAATTCAGTACAATAAGTTTCTTGGTTATAAAATTGCTGATAATCAGGAAAATATATACAACCAACTGTACTTTCAGACACAAGAAGCGTTTGAAAAAAGTGCAGCGAAAATTAAACATCTTATACGTTAACAAAAATGGATATAAACGAATTTATTGAAAAATTCGCCGAAATTTTCGAGGATACCGACAGGGCTGAGTTTCAGGCGGATACAAAATTTAAGGAACTTGACGAGTGGTCGTCGATAATGGCTCTGAATGTTATTGCGATGGTTGACGACGAATACGACGTACTTTTAAAAGGCGACGACATTCGCGGCTCAGAAACAATAACGCAGTTGTTTGAAATTGTTAAAAGCAGAAAATAATGGCGTTTTTTAAAGTCGGTAACGTTGCAGTGAAAGGCATTTCAGCCTGCGTTTCAAAAAATACGGAGGAAAATTTATCACTTCCGTTCTATTCTTCATTGGAAGAAGCGCAAAAGATGATTTTTGCGACCGGAATCCAGCGGCGTCATATCACACCTAAAAATTTGACCGCTTCGGATTTGGGATTTAAAGCCTCTGAAAAACTTTTGGATTCGCTCGGCTGGGAAAAATCGTCTGTTGACTTGCTTGCCGTTTGTACGCAAAATCCTGATTACATCAATCACCCCGATTCTTTTGTTATCCACGACAAACTTGGTTTGGGTGAAAATACGATGTGCCTGGACTTTTTTCACGGCTGTCCTGGCTGGGTAACTTCTTTAAGTTCTGTTTGTTCCATGATTCAGGGCGGAATGATTAGGCGTGCAGTTCTGATTGCGGGCGATACCGTTACGCGGGACAACGACCCGTCCAACAAGGAAACCCGTCCGCTTTTTGGCGAGGCTGTAACGGCAACGGCTTTGGAATTTCAAGAAAACGCTCCGGAAATGTTTTTCAATTCGGGCACTCTCAGCAGCGAAGGCAAGGCATTGATTTTGAAAAACGGCGGCTATAAAAACCCTTACAATTTTGAGACTTTAAAATACGACCTTGACAGAAAAGCGGGAAAACTTTCAGCCTCAGAGGTTGATGACAAAATGGATTCAATGGATGTTTTTTCATTTGCCATTTCAAAAGTACCAAAGGCGGTAAAAAAACTTTGCGCCGAATTTGCAGTTAACATTGAAAATATTGATTTTTTTACGTTTCATCAGGCAAACAAATTGATACTCGAAAACATTGCTAAACGCTTGAAAATTTGTATAGACAGAGTTCCAATGAGTCTAAAAAATTACGGAAACACGACAAGTGCGAGCATTCCGCTAACATTGGTTTCTGAATGTGGTAAAATATTGAGCAATAGTCATAAACGTCATATAGTTTGTGGCTTTGGCACTGGTCTATCGTGGGGAGCGGCATATTTTGAAACCGAAAATATTGTCTGTCCCGATGTAGTTGAAATTTAAACTTTTATGAATTATGTATAATCCCTATTCTCTTGAAAACAAGACTGTTTTGATAACAGGTGCTTCCTCTGGCATCGGACGGGCAACGGCGATGGAATGTTCAAAACTCGGCGCAAAATGTGTCATAACCGGCAGAAACGCAGAGCGTTTAAACGAAACATTTTCGCTTCTCTCCGGAGACGGACATTCACAGATTCTCGCCGATTTAACCATTGAAAAAGACATAGAAACGTTGGGTGAACAATCACCCGTTTTGGACGGTTTTGTTTGCAATGCAGGGATAACAACTACAAAACCAATAAATTACATCAAGCAAAGTGATATGGACAGTCTTTTTTCTGTAAACACTTTTGCGCCAGTCATTCTGACAAAAACTCTGTTAAAGAAGAAGAAACTTTCCAAAGACTCGTCAGTTGTTTTCACGTCATCAATTGCCTCAGAAACGCAGGCACCAGGAAACAGTATTTATGCGATGACGAAATCGGCTGTTGCCACTTTTTCAAGATTCTGCGCATTGGAATTTGCGTCCCGCCCAATCCGTTTCAATTCCGTCCACCCCGGAATGGTGAATACGGAAATGACAGACAATCTGATTTTTTCAAAAGAAGAATTGGAGGCAGACAAACAGCGTTACCCATTGAAACGCTATGCAGAACCGAAAGAAATCGCATGGGCTATAATTTATTTATTGTCAGACGCTTCGGCGTTTGTTACAGGTACGGCTTTAAAAATTGACGGAGGTGTAACATTATAATTTTATGGCATTTGTAGAAGTTAAAAATGTAGAAATCAAAGGTTTATCGGTTGCAGTTCCGAAAGAAGTCAAAACCGTAAAGGAACAGCCTTTTTTTTCATCGAACGAGGCAGAAAACTTTATTGCTGTAACCGGTGTGGAATCCTCGCACCTTGCACCGCTTAATCTCACTCTTTCTGATTTGTGTTTTGAGGCAGCACAAAAACTATTAATCGAAACTAATACGCAAACCGCTGATATTGACCTTATTATGTTTGTTTCTACATCGCGGGATTTCTACATTTGCCCCAATACCGCCAATATTTTACAACACCGTTTGGGCTTAAAAACTTCCTGTGTTGCGATTGATTTGCCTTTTGCTTGTTCGGGATATGTTTACGGATTGTATGTTGCCGGTTCGCTTTTGCAGTCAGGACAGTTGAAACGCGCTCTTTTGCTTGTCGGTGAAATGCCGTCAAAAAATCAATCTTCAAAAGATAAAACAGTTTGGCCGCTTCATGGCGATGCAGGCAGTGCGACTTTGTTGGAATTTTCGCCGTCTGCAAAAAATTCTATGAAATTCAACCTCAACGGCGACGGTTCCGGTTTTGAGGCAATTATATGCCGTCAACCCGGTATTAGAAATTATCCCGTAACCGAAGACTCCTTAAAATCCGTTACCATTGATAACGGCATAGAACGCAATGCTTTGCAGTGCGAAATGGACGGCTCTGAGGTATTTGCGTTTGCCATAAAAAAACCTTTGGAGGCTATAACCGCGCTTGCCGAAAATTTTCAAATTGATATTCAACAAATTGATTATCTGCTGATTCATCAAGCCAATAAAATGATTGATGAAAAAATCCGCAAAAAACTAAAACTGCCAGCCGAAAAAGTGCCTTACAGTATGCGCTATTATGGCAACACAAGTTCGTGTACGATTCCGCTGACAATGGTTTCGCAAATTTCACAATCACTTTCAGAAAAAGTTAATTCGTTGATAATGTGCGGATTCGGATCAGGACTTTCGTGGGGTGCGGCACATATTATTACAGATAAAATTATTTGTCTACCCGTAATTGAAGTATAATTATGGCATCACTCTCATCAAAAACGGCTTTAATTACAGGTTGCAACCGTGGAATCGGCAGGGCTATTTTAGAAAAACTCGCTTCTCTCGGTTGTAATATCATTTGCGCTACCCGCAACCAAACACCTGAATTTGAAGAGTTTACCTCAGATTTATCGAAAAAGTTCAGTGTAACGATTTCGCATATATATTTTGACCTTGCCGATGAGGAGAGTATTAAAACGTCTCTAAGCCAATTAATTAAAACAAAACCTGCAATTGATATTTTAATAAACAATGCAGGAATTGCCCACGGCGGCATAATGCTTATGACACCGTTAAAAAAAATCAAAGAAGTTTTCCAAGTAAATTATTTTTCACAAATACTTGTTACACAATACATTGCAAAGATTATGACTAAGCAGAAAAGCGGTGTTATAATCAATATGAGTTCGGTGATGGCAATGGAAAACTTTGCGGGAGGTTCGGCATACGCAGCCTCAAAAGCCGCTGTCGCAGCCTTTACACGCAGCGTTGCAAACGAACTTGCACCTTGTAATATACGCCTCAACGCCGTTGCTCCGGGTTTGATTGAAACCGAAATGGGCAATGCAATGGATCAAAAAACACAAGATTTGTTTAATGCCCGTTCAGATTTTAAACGCCGTGGCACACCTGAGGAAGTAGCGAATTTGGTTGCTTTTTTGGTTTCAGACGAGGCAAAATACATTACAGGGCAAATTATCAGAATAGACGGAGGAATGTAAATATGGATTTCAAAAAACTTACACAAGATTGCTGTGAAATGAAACTTAAAGCCTTAGAAATGGCTTCAACATCAAGTTTCGGCATACATATCGGCGGGGCTTTTTCTGCTATGGAAATTTTTACCGCGCTATATGCAGTTGCAAATATACCTTCCTCAACCGAGGCTGAACGGGATAGAATTATTGTCAGCAAAGGACATTGTGTACTTGCATACTTTACAGCATTATGGAAAAAAGGATTCGTATCCGAGGAAGAGTTAAAATCATTTGAAACCGACGGCTCTGTTTTTTACGGACATCCCAACAGAAATTTGAAATATGGAATTGAGTTTTCAGCGGGCAGTCTCGGACTTGGCATTTCTTATGCAGTTGGCGTAGCAAAGGCCTGTAAATTAAAACATTATAACAACAGAATATTCATACTTTTAGGCGACGGTGAACTAAACGAGGGCATTGTCTGGGAATCGTTAATGTCAATTATTAATTACTCTCTTAATAATATTACCATTATCATTGACAACAACGGTTATCAACTTGACGGAAAAACCTCAGAAGTGATGAATATGACTGATTTAAAAGGGAAATTTGAATCGTTTGGTTTTGATACAAAAACAGTTGACGGACATTCCATCGAAAGTCTGACAGAAGCATTTTCTCTGTCAAGTAATGTTCCGAATGTGATTATTGCCAAGACAACAAAGGCAAACGGAATCTCATTTTTGATGAATACCAAACAATCACATTTTTGTACACTTTCCGGCAAAAAATACAATCAGGCGGTTCAAGATATAAAAACGGTTTATCATGAGTAGTCAAGTAAATACGAAATTGCTTTCGATGTTTGGACAAAGCGGAAGTATCTTTGGTGTCTCGTTGTTGGAAATAATGAAACAACGAAACGATATTATAGTGCTATCTGCCGATATGTCTTCTCCGGCAGGATTGGACAAATACAAAACTCTTTATCCTGATAATTTTTTGAACACAGGAATAGCCGAACAGAATATGATTGGAACAGCCGCCGGTTTATGCAACGAAGGTTTCAAAACTGTTTGCGTGGCACAGTCATGTTTTTTAAGTATGCGGAGTTTTGAGCAAATAAGGCAGTATGCCGGCTATATGAAATCTCCGATTATTTTTGTCGGTATTTCGGGAGGTTTTTCGCTTCAATATATGGGCAACACTCATTATAGTCTTGAAGACGTGGCTCTTATGCGCACAATTCCAGGAATGAATGTGATTGTTCCATGCGACGCATTAGAAGCAGTAAAAGCCTTTGAACAATCATTGGAAACTAATTCTGCTGTATATCTCAAATTATCAGGACTTCCAAATCTTCCTGTGATAAACCCTTCCGATTACGATTTCAAAACCGGCAAAGGCATAAAACTCGTTGACGGAAGCGATGTTTTGATAATCGCAAACGGCACAATGGTTTCTCAGGCACTAAAAGCAGCCAAAGAATTAAGTAATGTCTGCGTAATAAACATGCACACCGTCAAACCACTTGATACCGAGATAATTAAAGAAAATATCAACGGCAAGAAAATTGTAGTAACTATTGAGGAAGGATTTATAAACGGCGGTCTCGGCTCGGCAGTTGCAGAGTTTGTCTCAGAGCAAAATTTTCGCACAAAAGTAATCAGGCTTGGTGTCAGCGACTTTTTTCCAAAACCCGGAAGTTATCCTTACCTCTTGCAACAGAGCGGTTTGACCGCAGAACAAATTGTACAAACTATTAAAAACGAATTATAATGGAAACATTACAAAAAATTATAGACATTGTAGCCGAAACATTAGGCATAGAAAAATCGGGAATCAGCGGCGAGAGTTCGGTCGGCGACTTTCCCGAATGGGATTCAATGGGACATCTGAGCATCCTCAACAAGGTCGAAGAGGTTTTTGAAATCAGTTTCGACCCAGAAGAAATGATGGAACTCGAAGATGTAAACGACATTGTAAAAGCAGTCAAGGCAAAACAATGACGATTGAGGAGTGCATATACAAAAATTCGCTTAAATTTCCGCAAAAGCCTGCGCTTATTTGTGGTAATCAGACTGTTACGTACAGTGTTTTCTGGCAGATGATTTCTTCTTACGCCTCTGATTTGAATAAATTGTCAGAGTGCCGGAAAATGATTTACCAGATCTACCGCACCGCGCAAAACATTGACTTTGCAGTGAGATATTTTGCCGCACATTTGGCAAAAATTATCAATGTGCCGGTTGACAATGACATTTCAAAGGAACGTTTTGAGGAAATAGAAAACGAGTTGTCAGCCTCTGCATCTTCAATGTGCGGAGAACATTCAGTAGCCGACATAATGTTTACAACCGGCACGACCGGCAGACCAAAAGGCGTAATGCTGACGCATGAAAATCTGAGTGCCGCAGCGGAAAACATCAACGCTTTTGTCAGCAACACCGCTGACGATACGGAACTTATCGCCCTTCCGCTCGGACATTCATTCGGACTCGGACGGCTGAGGTGCGTACTTTCAAAAGGCGGAACAGCGGTTTTGGCAAACGGTTTCGCGAACATCAAAAAACTGTTTGAAACCATTGAAAACCAGCATTGTACCGGGTTTGCTTTGGTTCCCGCAGCGTGGAATTACATTCAGAGAATCAGCGGCGACAAAATTGCAAAATTTGCCGGTCAATTAAAATACATTGAAATCGGAAGTTCTTATATGTCAGAGACTTCCAAACGCAAACTGATGTCGTTGCTGCCTCAGACACGAATTTGTATGCACTACGGTCTTACGGAGGCATCGCGCAGTACTTTTTTGAGTTTTTCCAATGATGAAAAATATCTGAACTCAATCGGCAGAGAGTCGCAAAACACTGAAATAAAAATATTTGAGGACGGCGAAATAGGCGTTAAAGGTCCGCATGTTTTTTACGGATATTTAAACGGCGAAAAAGCGGAGTTCCGCGACGGATTTTTTCTGACCGGCGACTGTGGCAAAAAAGACTCAGACGGCTATATCTACCTGACAGGCAGGAAAAAAGAGATTATCAACGTCGGCGGCAAAAAAGTTTCGCCATTTGAAGTCGAAAGCGTTTTAAACTCTTATCCCGACATCAAAGAATCGTGCTGTGTAGGTGTCTATGACGAGGTTTACGGCGAGGTTGTAAAAGCGTATCTTGTTGTAAACAAGACTGTTGACTATAAAGAACTGCGAAAATTTCTAAACGGTAAAATTGAAACTTACAAATTTCCCGCTTCGTTTGAAACGGTAACAAATCTGCCAAAAACAGAATCAGGAAAACTTCAAAGACTAAAATTAAAATGAAAACAGCGGAACTGCTTGATTATGAACCTTACAGCAACAGCGATGCCGCCTTTTCCGAGGCGTTGCAGGAGGAACTTTCGTTTCATTACGAAAACAATGAAATGTACAGAAATTTTTGTCTGCGCAAGGGTTTTGACCCGCGTGAAAAATTTGATTTACAGGACATTCCGCCTGTTTCGGTAAGTGTTTTCAAGCAACTCGGCGCAAGGCTGTCCTCTGTCCCGAAAGACGATTTGACTTTAACAATCAAATCGTCGGCGACTTCGGGGATTCCCTCTACTATTTTGGTGGACAAATCCACTGCCAAAAATCAGGCGAAAGCGATGATAAAAGTCGTCGGCGATTTTATAGGCAAAGAGCGCAAACCGTTCTTAATCATGGACATAGATCCGCGTTCTGAAAACAAGAAATTTCTCGGGGCGAGATTTGCCGCCGTTACGGGCTATCTGAAATTCGCCAACAAAGCAGAGTATTTTTTGAACGCTGATTCTGACGGTGTTTTCAGTTTTGACGTAAAAAAAATGTCATCTTTTGTCGCAGGACTCGACAAAAACCTGCCGGTTGTTGTTTTCGGTTTTACGTACATTTTATTCAAAAACGTTCTGTCCGAAATTGAAAAATCCGGCGTAAAAATTTCATTACCCAAGGGTTCTAAAATTATACACATCGGCGGCTGGAAAAAACTCGAAAGCGAAAAAATTTCAAAGGAACTTTTTAACCGCCGCGTTGCGGAATGTTTTTCGGTTTCGGAAAGCGATGTCATTGACATATACGGCTTTACAGAGCAGATGGGGCTTAATTATCCCGACTGTAAATGCGGTTTTAAACATACTCCGGCATATTCGCGGGTTTTGGTGCGTGATGTTTCCTCGCATGAGGTTTTGAAAGGAAACCAAGAAGGTCTTTTGGAATTTTTGACTCCGATACCGCACTCTTATCCGGGTAATGCCGTCCTTACTGACGACCTTGGATTTATCAATCCTGAACCGTGTCCTTTCGGGCGCGGCGGAGTGCGCTTCAAGATTACAGGGCGCATGAAAAAGGCGGAAATCCGAGGCTGTGGCGATATTCTTTCGCAAAAACTTACTTTCCTGAAAACAGCAAAATCAGATGCCGAAACACACAAATTTGAAGTGCGTTTCTTTGAAGGAGAATTAAAAGAAACCGAGGCAGAAAAACAACTTGAAGAAATAATCTCTGCCCTCAAAGACTCTCAGCAAATACTTAAAAACCAGTCTGTTGAGATGATTATCGGACTGATTTCAAAGGTTGCAAAAAAATGGAAAAACGAGTTTTTTCTCTCGTCGTGGTGCAGTTACGAACATCTGCACAGCATTGCGGCACAGGGACTTCGAGGCGATATAAACCATATTGAAAAATTTCTGCCGTTTGCGGAATCACACAAACGCTTTATGAAAGCCGGAGCGCGTGGTTTGGTTTGTCATTGGCTTTCGGGCAATGTTCAGATTTTGGGAATGTTTGCCTTGGTTCAAAGCATTATCTGCAAAAACGTCAACCTTTTGAAAGTTTCGTCGCGGGACGGCGGCGTGTTTGAAAATTTACTGCAAGCGTTTAGAAATGAAGAATTTACAAAAGAAGGTATAACAATTAAGGGCAATGACGTTTTAAAGACCGTCGCCTTGGTTTATTACGATCACAATTCAGACCGGTTGGGCAAAAAAATGTCCGCCTGCGCAGATGTCCGCATTGCTTGGGGCGGACACGAGGCTGTTGAAGCGGTTATGAATTATCCCGCTAAATATAACTGTGAAACTGTGATTTACGGACCAAAACTGTCTTTTTCAGTTGTCGACAAAGAAGACCTTTCGTATGCACAAGAAGCCAAAAAACTTGCCCGCAGAATTTCTGTTGACGTTTCGGTTTTTGACCAGACGGGTTGCGCCTCTCCGCACAATCTTTTTGTTGAAAAAGGCGGCGCGGTTTCGCCGGAAGAGTTTTGCAAAATTTTGTCCGAAGCAATGCAAAAGACAGAATTTCAGATTCCAAAGCCGGTGATTTCCGCAGAACAAGTTGCGCAAATTCATTCTGTCAGAGGACTTTATGATTTCAAAGGGAAAGTTTTCGGTTCGGATTCACTCTCGTACACGGTTTTATATGACGATGACAAGGAACTTTCCCCGCCTGTTTATTCGCGCTGTCTTTTTGTACACGCGGTTGACAGCATTGATGAGAGTTTAGGATTTGTAACGACAGACATTCAGACAATCGGCATACCATCGGTTGAACAAAAATATCTTGACTTTGCCGAAAAAGCGGCCTCTCACGGAGCAGCCCGTTTTCCGTTAATCGGCAGAATGTTGAATTTTGAAACTCCCTGGGACGGAATTTTCTTAATAGACCGTCTTGTAAAATGGCAAAGCGCAGGCAGCGAATGGTTAGTATAAAAAAACAATTCATGATGAATAAACCCAAAATTGCCGTTGTGATGAGCGTTTACAACGGTGAAAAATATTTGAAAGAGCAGATTGACAGTATATTGTCGCAAAACGAGGTTGATGTAAAACTGTACATCCGCGACGACGGTTCTTCCGATTCGTCTTGCGATATTGTCAAGGGATATTCCGACGACAGAATTGTTATGATGGACAGCGATTCTAATATTGGTGTGGGTCGCAGTTTTTTTACCGCACTCTTTTTTGCCGTCAACGATGAATTTCAAGCGGAATATTTTGCTTTTTCCGACCAAGATGACATCTGGCTGGCAGACAAACTGAAAGTATCAGTAAATCAAATCTGTAATTATCAAGACCCGGCTTTGTATTGTTCAAATCTAATCCTTTATAAAAATAACAAAAACGAAGGTCTCTTTCTGAAACAGAAACCGGATTTTGAAGGCGCGTTAGATGCCATCAACAAAAATAAAATTGCCGGCTGTACAATGTGTTTCAACCGCCGTTTGGCAAAAATTTTAACGGACTCTCCCCTGCCCGGAGACGACATTCTAAATACACGTTATCATGACACATGGGTAATACTAACATCCATAGTTTATGCAAAAATCGTTTATGACTCATCAAGTTACATTCTTCACCGGATTCACACAAACAATGAATACGGAGAAGGCGAGCCGCCGGTTTTGAAAAGGGCATTCAAGGCTGTATGCTTTTTTGTGAAAGGCTGGTTTAATTTTGTATTCGGAAAATTAAAATACAAAGATTTCAAAACTCTAAGCAAAAACTATTCGTACCGCATTGGTTTCGGATACCTAAAACGCACTTGCCGCTATTTTTTAGACATTTTAAAAACATACCAAGGTTCTGATTTAAAGTATATTAAAATGTTGGCGGATTATCAAAACTCATTAAAAAACCGCATAGCGGTCATAAAAAACAGCAATATTCTAAAACGTAAAGAAGAAAGCCGGTTGTTCTTTGTTTTTAAAGTGCTGATAAACTTTATTTAGACACCGCAAAAACTTTTAAAATCGCAGTATTTGCAATTATCCCCCGGCGAGGCTTCAAAAGTTTGGTTTTTATCAAACAGCCGCGCTAAAACAGATTGCAAATTCAATGCAAATTTATCCGTCAACTCCTTAATATTTGAAGTGTTGACCTCCGTTCTGATTTTATTTTCAGACATCGAAAAGCGCGTGTTCAAATCCGTAATATCCTGTCTTACAGAATAAATCACCGGCAAAGGTACTACCGACGGATATTTTTTCATATAAACATAACTATACAAAAACACCTGAAATCCTTCACTCGAACGGTCTTTTAAACTGCCGTCAAAAAGTGAATCTATATTCTTGAAAGTCAAATGTTTGGCAACGTTTCCCGTTTTGTAGTCAACGATTCTGAAAGTTTTTGTGCTTTCAATATAATCCGCACGGTCTACAATGCCGCCGATATTCGCCTCGTATTTTTTGCCGTCAATCACAAAAGGTATGCTTGAATAAACCGCATCTTCTGTTTTAACGATTTTCAGCGGCGCGTTTTTCTTGTCGTAAGCCAAAATCCTGTCGACGTAGGCAAGCAAAACCTCAAAAAATATCGCATCAAGTCCCGATAAGTCAGCCTTGCTTTTATGGTTTAACATAAAGTGCTGATTGAAAGCCTCAAACGCACATTTTTCTTTGTCATATTTCAACGCCTCAATCTGGTTTTGAGAAATAGTTTTTCCGCAAAACGGCGAATAAAGCAGTTCTACCGTCTTGTGCAAAACCGTTCCGAAATCCGCTTGGTCTGCCTCCTCTTCCAATTCCTCGACGGGCGACAGTTTGGCGATGTACTGAAAATAAAATTTCAGCGGACAGCCGATAAAAGTGTTAAGTGCCGAGGGCGACAAAGCCCTTGAACCTTCGCCTTTCATCAAATACGGCTTCAACTTTTCAAAAATTTCACCGCTGTTTTTTATGACGGTTTCCTTGTCTTTTGACGGGTTGACCGTCCTCGAAAACTGCCTTTCAACAACCGAAAAATTGGATTTCGGATTCCACGGAAAAGACGCCTCTTTGAGACACTGCGTCGCAAAACGGCTCATCTCGCCCGAAAGATTGTTGGCAAAAACATTGTTGTAAAGCACCACAACATTTTTTGCCCGCTGAAACAGACGGTAAAAAAAGTAGCCAAAAACCGCGTCCTTGAATTTTACGACCGGCATGTCAAACGCCAAACGCATACTCTCGGTTATAAACGAAGAATTTTCTGACCGTTTCGGAAAAACACCTTCGTTCATGCCCGTTAAAATCACGTTGTCAAAATCGATGTTGCGCGTTTCCATCATACCGATTATCTGAATGCCGTCATCATCTTTGGAGTCAAACGGAATCTTTATTTGCGAGAGGTGCTGCCTTAAAATGCTGATTACAAGCCGGGACTCCAAGCCTTCTAACGGCAACTTCAAAATGTTGTTATACAGATTCTTAATCGAAAGATACGCCTGATAAATAAACTCGTTTTCTATTTTCGGATTATCTTCCGGCTCAGGATTTTTTATGAAATAAATTTCAGAGAGAATTTCCAAAACGTTTTTCAGCAAATCCGCCGGAGTAGAGACTTCAGAATTAAAAATCAGATTCAAAACATGGCTGAAACTGCCTAAAAACTCTTTCTTTATCCTGATTTTTCTTTCGTCGTTAATCTTTTTCGTAATTAATTTTGAATGAAAATCAGGTAGTTTGCAGACAAAAGGATGGTTCAAAACACCCAAAACGTCCTTGAAATAATAATCGCCGGTTCTCTCGTTATTTTTCAGTTGAAGACAGTTGACAAGAAACGAAAAAACCGGCGTTTCTTTGAACGGGAAACCCATCGTAACATTAATTTTTTCAATTTCTTTTGGAATACTGCCCAAAACCGGAAACAACAAATGCTCGTCGCCCAAGACCACAGCCGTTTTATTTTCCTTATAATCAGGCTGCTGACAAAAGTTCAGAAGTATGTCGTGAACCGCCTTCGACTGCGAAATCTCCAACGGACAACCGATAAACTCCACATTTTTCTTTCCTAAAAGAATATTGTCAGGCGGCACAGGATACAGTTCGTTAGGATAATCGCTGAGATAACCGCGCATAAACAGTCCCGCCTCCTGCGCAGAATCCGAAATGTAATAATTGTCGGCGTCCCAATAGAATTTTGCTTTTCCGGCAAGCCTCAAATGCGTGAAAATTTTTCTTTCCGCCTTGTTCAAGACGTTGAAACCCACAAAGATATAAGTTTTGAAACGGGTCTCCAAGCCGCCTTTTTTTATCAGAGAACAAATTTCCCTTTTGTGCATACCGGAATATGAGCAGCCGAGTTCTTTGAGCCGCGCCTTAAAAATATTATAAACCTTCGGAAGATTAACCCAAAGTTCGTAAAATCTCAGTTTTTCGCGGCTTAGTTTTTCAGAGGAAAAATTTGCCCAAAACGCACGGATTATCCCGATGATTTTTTCGTCAAGTCCGGCGTAAAAAGCGTCCAACTCATTCAAATCCGCACAGTTATGACACAGTTGGTCTATATCAACAAGATAATTGTCTATCTCGTTGAAATCAGCCAAAAGTTTTTGTCCCGTGTCAAAAAAAGCGTTGAAATCAGCCGCGATATTGCGGTTTTTCATACCGTCCCTGTCAAAAACCTCCTTGAAGGCTTTATAAAGTTCAAACAGGATGGTTAAGTCATCCGCCTGATTGAACTTCAAAAACTGTTGAAGAATTTTGTCAACAGGGTACAAATTTTTGGCAAACGAAACCTGATTCTTTAATTTTGCGTACTCTTTCCTGAAATAAACCATCGTTCTTTTGTTGGGAAAAACCACGCACACAGAATCGTCTTTGTCATACTTTTGTAATATGTCTGAGGCACATTCCTCCAAAAAACTCTTCATTAATCGTCGTATTTTCTCATGTCGAGAACGTGTTTAGCCTTGCCTTCGCTGCGTTCAAGCGTCATCGGCGGAACCACCTTGATTGAGGGTTTTATTCCCGTTACGCTTACAATTCTCTTGTAAAGCGGATTGACGTAAACCAACTGTTTCTCCGGCGGTGTTACGTAAAATTCGGGGCGGAGTTCAACCTTGATTTCAAAACTGTCCTCATGGTTGATTCTGTCAACGGTGATGAAATAATACGGCTGGAACGCGGGGAACTCAGTCAGACAGGTTTCGATTTGCGAGGGGAAAACGTTAACGCCTCGGATAATGAGCATATCGTCGGAGCGTCCGAAAATTCTGTCGATTCTTGCGGCTGTTCTTCCGCACTTGCATTTTTCGTAACGGATTCTCGTCAAATCCCTTGTCCTGTATCTTAAAATCGGCATTGCCTCTTTGCAAAGGGTCGTGAAAACCAACTCGCCGAACTCGCCTTCGGGAACAGGCTGCAAAGTTTCCGGATTGATAATTTCGGGGTAGAAAAAGTCTTCCCAAATATGAATTCCGTCCTGATATTCACATTCGCCGCCTACGCCCGGTCCGCTGATTTCGGTAAGTCCGTAAATGTCTATCGCTTTGAGTCTCAGGCGTTTTTCGATGGTTTTTCTCATGCCGTTGCTCCAAGGCTCGGCTCCGAAAAATCCGACTTTGAGTTTCATGTCGTCAAGAGAAAGCGTATGAGAATTTTCGATAGCCTCGGCAATGTGCATCGCATACGAGGGAGTAGCGCAAAGAGCCGTTGTTCCGAAATCTTTCATAAGCATAATCTGTTTTTTGGTGTTGCCGGAAGAGGTCGGAAGTTGTGTCGCGCCGATTTTCAACGCGCCGTCGTGGGCACCGAGTCCGCCGGTAAAAAGTCCGTAACCGTAAGAGACCTGAACGATGTCGTCTTTTGTAACGCCGCCCGCCGACATAACCCTTGCAACGCCTTCCGACCAGACGTCAAGGTCGTTTTTGGTGTAAGTCGCAACCACTGGTTTACCTGTCGTACCGCTTGAAGCGTGGATTCTTACGACCTCCGACTGAGGAACCACTTGAAGTCCGAAAGGATACTCGTCCCTCAAATCAATTTTTGTAGTAAAGGGAAGTTTATGAATATCGTCAATAGATTTGATGTCATCGGGTTTTACGCCGGTTTCGTCCATTTTTTTGCGGTAGAACGGGGATTTTTCGTAACAGGTTCTAACCGTTTTAATAAGTCTTTCGCTTTGCAGGGCACGCAGTTGTTCGCGGTCCATACATTCATACTTAGGATTGAATATCATTTTATGATGTTTAAATTAATGTGTCAAACTGTATTGCATCTTTTTTCCTGTAACCCTGACCGGTCAAAACGGCTATTAACTCTCCTTTCTGATTCCTGATTTCGACGTTTACGAAAGGGATTTTCGGGTGATTGAAAACTTCTTTTGCCTCGGCGGTCAAGATGTCGCCTTTTTTAGCGGATTGGAGAAAAGCGATATTGTTTTGAATACCAAAAGTCAGTTGTTTATGACTATTGACCGCAGCCGCAACCGCTAAGTCGCCGAGCGTAAAAAGCGCGCCGCCCTGACAAACGCCGCCTCCGTTAAGGTGTCTTTCTTCAACAGTCATCTGCGCCTTCGCATAACCTTCTTTTATGTCCGTCAACTGCATACCGCAAGAGGCTGCAAAACGGTCGTTCTCGTTGAGATGGTCTTTAAGTGTCATTGTAAATGAATTTTTTTTCGCGGACAAAAATAATGATTTTTTTTAAACACAGCAAAAAAACTCTTTAAAACCTCACTCCCATTACCAAAACATCGTCCAATTGTTTTAAATTTCCGCGCCAGTTATCGAGGTTTTCTTCAAGTCTCTGTTTCTGAACCGGCAAATCAAGGGTGTGAATCTGCATTAAAAAATCTCTGAAATTCTTAATCATATATTTGCGCCGTTTGCCTCCCGACATACCGAACTGATCGGCATAACCGTCAGAAAACAAATACAGCATATCGCCTTTTTCAACTTTGAGTTCGTGGTTTGTAAACCTTTCAGTCTGGTTTTCGTAATAACCTATCGGCATTTCGTCGGCATCTGTCTGTAAAAGTTCTCCGTTATGTATCAGAATCAGAGGGTTATGCGCGCCTGCGTACTGAATTTTAAAGTTTTTCCTGTCATAAACGCAAACCGCCATATCCATACCGTCTTTTTGTTCGTCATCTCTTCCCGTCTGACGGAGATAAGTGATTATGTCAGAGCGCAAAAGCGTCAAAATCTCGCCCGCAGAGATATTGTCTTCGGTCATTCTCGCGGTAATGTCGTTTAGAAACGCGATTCCCAAAAGACTCATAAACGCACCCGGAACGCCGTGCCCCGTGCAGTCAGCAGCCGTAAAAACAAATTTGTCGCCGATGTCGTTGCCCCAGAAAAAATCGCCGCTGACAATGTCCCTCGGTTTCAACATAATAAAATGATCCGGCAGATATTTTGAAAAATACTCCTGTGGCGGCATTACAGCCTGCTGAATTTTTTGTGCGTATCGTATGCTCTCTACAATTTTGTCTTTTTGCGCGGTGATTTCGTCCTTCTGAGCCGTTATCTCCACATTCTGCTCCTCTATCTGCTCGTTTTGTCTTACAAGTTTCTGATTGTCACGGCGTTTGCCCACATAAAGTTTTGCAATAAAAAACAGCATAATGAGAAAGACAACCAAAACCATCATTGATGCCAAAATAATATTGTTCAAAAGTTGGTTTTTAAGGTCCAACTGTTTGAGTTCGCTCTCCTTGGTTTTTATTTCCTCGTTGATTTGATTAATGCGGTCAAGTTGTCTTTTTGCGACCTCGTGCTGAGCCACAACCTCGTTTCTCTGCCTTTCAAGTTCATGTGCAACAGCAACAGCCTCGGCATTTCTTTTTTTCAAATTGGTCTCCGCTTCATCAAGTTCTTTCTTGATTTTCTCCTGCTGACGTTTCAGGCTCTGCATTTCTTCCTGCTGACGTTCGAGTTTTTCGACCTGATTCTGAATACCGCGGCTCTGAATAGCCATGTTACGGTTTTGAATTTCAATCTGCTGCTGCTTTTGAAAAATCTCCTTTTCCTTTTCGTCAAGAAGCCTCTGTTTTTGGTTCAACTCCTCTTCCTTTTCTGAAAGTTGCTCAGACTGCTCCTTTATAATAGCGTCCTTGGAAATATCCTCGCCGTGAAGCAGCCTTGTCATATCAGACATTACATTTATCCCCTCTTTTCTGAGGTTCGCTGTGTTAAAACCGAAGGTTACAAGCCCTGATTTTTCGTCCGAAAAATCAATCATCACTTCCGTTCTGTCAGAATAATTATCGGAGATTATAACGACGGGAGTATATTTCAGAAGGTTCATCGCAGATACAAAATCCCCTGTATACGGCACAAAAAGCACACTGAGGCTCTTGTCTGAAACGGCGTTCTCAACAGAAGCGAACTCCCTCACAACAACTTTTACGCCGTTTTGATACGGTCTTTTCGCATATTTTTTCAGGCTTTGCGAGAGTTCCTCGTCCGCGTTGACGAGTCCGATAGTAATCATCTGCGCCTGAGCCTGACTGCCGTTTTCCCAAAGAAGATACCTCGGTATATGATACAGCAATTTTGCTTTCTGTTCAAAAACCGGCTCTCTTGTCTGCGCTGTGGCAATACCGCTAAAAACAAAAAGCAAAACACTTATTATCAAATATATCCTAAAAATTTTCAATGGTTTGCAAGTAAAAATTCTTCCAAAATCCTCGCATGGTCAAAAGCCAAAGCGGGCAGACTGTTAAAATCAAACCAGTCTACATCGGCGGCATCGTCATCTGCAACAGCCTCGGTGTCTTCATCAACGTAGGCATAAAAAACAATTGTTATCGTTCTGCCCCTCGGATCTCTGCCGGGGTCGCCGAAAGCCTTAAACTGAGAAAGAAACTGACAGTCTATACCAGTTTCTTCTTTCAATTCCCGTGCCGCACTTTGCTCCAAAGTCTCGCCTTCTTCTGTAAAACCGCCCGGAAACGCCCAACAGTCTTTAAACGGGTCTCTTTTACGTTTTATTAACAATACTTGTCTTGTAATGCCTTCACCTCTTATCACGATAGTGTCTGTCGTAACCGAAGGCATCGGATATTTGTATGTATAAGCCATCTTAAAAATTGTCTGTTATATAATAGAAGACAAATGTAAATCTTTTTTTGTTTCAATGCAATTTTTTTTTCAAAAAAAAAATTTTTTGTTACTTTTACACGGTTTTTTGTGTTAAAATTATGCTTAAAAATACTTTATCAGGAAATTTCTTGCCTGTTACGGAAGAGTTTTATTCCGTTCAGGGAGAGGGAGTTAACGCAGGGACGGCTGCATATTTTGTCCGGCTTGCGGGCTGTGATGTCAATTGTCCGTGGTGCGACAGCAAAGAGACATGGGACATAAACTCCGGCAAAAGCACTTCCGTAGAAGAAATTGCTTTACGCGCCTCAAAAACACCGTGCTGCAACGTTGTCATTACGGGCGGCGAACCGCTTTTGCACAATCTTGATTTGCTGTGTGAAAGTCTTGAAAAACAGTGTCTTTCGATTTGGCTCGAAACCTCCGGCAGCAGCCCTTTGACCGGAAATTTTGACTGGATAGCGGTTTCGCCGAAAAAAAACAAGCCGCCATTGGACGAGGTTTTGGAAGTTGCAAACGAGTTGAAAATGGTGGTTTCAGACGAAAACGACCTCATCGAAGCGGAAAAATACGCAAAAAAAGTTCCGGCAGAATGTGCGCTTTTGTTGCAGGCTCAGTGGGAAAATTTTGAAAAAGCCAACGCCTTGATTTTTGATTTCGTCAAAAAACACCCCGTTTGGAAAATTTCCATACAAACCCACAAAATATTAAAAATCAGATGATTGTATTAGTTGTTACAGCCCTTTTGCCGGTTTTTGCAATCCTTGCATACGTGTATTTTACCGATCCGGACAAAGAGCCGTGGCAGACTCTGCTGACGGCTTTCGGACTCGGTGCGCTGACAATTGTGCCGGCGGCGTTGTGCGAAGGTTTTCTTTTCGATATTTTCAATGCGAAAAATTACCCGCTTGTTGAAAATTTTTTCTGCATAGGTCTTACGGAGGAGTTTTTTAAACTTACCGTTATAATGCTTTATATTTTCCGGCACAGGGATTTCAACGACACTTTCGACGGAATCGTTTATGCGGTTGCAGCCTCGCTCGGCTTTGCCGCTGCGGAAAACGTAATTTACACTTTGGAAAACGGATTTGACACCGGCATATTGCGTGCTTTTACCTCAGTACCGGGACATGCGGCGTTTGCGGTTTTTATGGGCGGTTTTGTTTCCACAGCCAAGACACACCACTTTTATCTAAGGACAAAAAAACGGACTAAATACATTCTTCTTGCGCTTTTTGTGCCTACTGTGGTACACGGACTTTATGATTATCTGTTGACAATCAAGCAGGTAGAACTGTTTTTTCTGCTGATAATAGTTATTGACATTGCTGCAATAATAATTATCAGACGCGCAAGAAAAAACGACAAATCACTTCTCGTTAACAACGAACCTCTTTTGGAAGAAAAACAAGAATAGTTTTCAACGCTTTTTTTTCAACCTCAGCGTTACATACGCAGAATCCTTGTCTTCCTTCAAATTAGGATAAATAAAATAGGTTTCTGGTTTTAATTCGTAATTCTTTGCCCGCGACAAAAACCTTTCCGTCCAAAAAGCCGTAACAGGTTTGTCGCCTTTTTTGCCTTTCATAATCCAAAAGCCGTCGCAGTCGCACAACACGCTGTCAATAAGCATTGTCTGCGAAATTTTCAAACCCTCACACTCCAAAACGGCATCTCGGTCTTTCTGTTTAAACTGTCTGCCGGTTAAGGTCAAAGTTTTTTGAGCAAAAACATCCGCAAAAACCAAAAGCAGCAAAAAACTCAAAAAAAATTTTTTCATCTTAATTTGTGCTTTAAGAAATAACTTTTGGTGAAGACAAAATACAACGCCAAGCCCACAATATGAACACCCGCAACCGTCCAAAAGGCTGCTGAATAGTCGATTTTTTCAGCCAAAAATCCGCCTGCTAAAATTCCGATTCCCACTCCCAAATCCCAGGAAGTCATAAGTGTAGAGTTTGCGGTGCCCCGCTGATTGTTGTGAGCCAAGTTTATCATCATATTCTGAAAGGCGGGCCAAAGGTGTCCGTTACCCAGACCGATTAAAACCGCCGATGTATAATATCCTGTCATACTGTCAGTTGCTACAAAAAGCGTATAGCCGAAAGTCGATAAAATTATGCCTTCTGCGGCGTTTTTTACGAGTTTGCCCTCGCGCAGGGCTTTTGCCCCCTGAAACCGCGAAAGAATAAGCCCTATTGACAAAAGCATAAAATAAATACCCGTGGAATTTGTCAAACCGAGTTTTTCTTTGCCGTAAATCGCCAAATAATTGCTCAAAACGCCGTAACAAAAACCGAAACACAGCATATTTGCCGCAAGCAACGCCCCAGAAACCAAGAAAAACCTGTCCAAAGAAAGTTTAGTTTTGTTTCTGATTTTTTCTTTTTCGGGGATTGTTACCGTGCTCGAAATCCAAAAACCGAGTGCCGCCACAACGAGCGAAATTATGAAAAGAATGTTGAAATTGCCTGTTGAAGAATAAAGCAATATTCCGGCGGTCGGAGCGATTGCGGTTGCCACATTGTTGCTCAAACCGTAGAAACCGATTCCCTCGTTACGTCTTGACGATGGCAAAACGTCGATTGCTACGGTTGAATTTGCGACCGTTGCCGCCCCGAAAGGCCCGCCGTGAATAGTTCTTATAATTGCAAAAACAGCCAGACTCATAGCCGCCAAATATCCTGAAAACAATATGCAATAAAAACAAAGACAGCCCAACAAGATTTTTTTCCTATCAAAACTGTCCACCAAATAGCCGCTGAAAGGTCTGATTAACAGCACCGTAACCGAATAACCGAAAAGTACCGTTCCGATAATGTCTTTCGGAGCGGCAAAATTTTCGCTGAGGTATATCGGCAGCAAAGGCGTTAAAAGGTAAAACGAGAACGACATCGAAAAATTCGTCAGCAATACCTTTATGTAGTTTTTATTCCAAAGTTTTTCCATTTTTTAGCGGCCGATTCCGTGATAGTTAAAGCCCAAACTTTCCATCTCCTTGCGGCACAAAATATTCCTGCCGTCAAAAATGAAAGCGGGTTTCATCATGTTGTCGTGTATTTTTTTCCAGTCCAAGGCTTTGAACTCGTCCCATTCCGTCAAAATCACAACAGCATGAGCGTTTTTGCAGGCTTCATACGGGTCAGAAACCATTTTCAACTGTTTGTGGTTGACAGAATCGTCTCTGGTATTGAGGTGGTTGATGTCGATATACATCTGGGTTTCAGTAACTTTCGGGTCGTAAACCTCAATGTTAGCCAAATCCTCCAACAAATAATCTGCAACGTACATTGCGGGAGTTTCCCTTGTATCGTTGGTATTTTTCTTGAATGCCCAACCCAAAAATGCGATTTTCTTTGCTGACACCGTATTATATAAAGTGGTGATGATATTGTCAGCAAAGCGGTGCTTTTGGTAGTTGTTCATCTTGATAACCTGATTCCAATATTCCGCAACTTTCTCTAAACCAAGCGAATGACAAATATAAACTAAGTTCAAAAGGTCTTTTTGGAAACATGAACCGCCAAAACCAACTGATGCCGTCAAAAATTTGTTTCCAATTCTTGAATCTGCGCCGATTGCTTTTGCAACCTCGGTAACGTCAGCCTCTGTTTTTTCGCAAAGTGCTGACAGCGAATTGATTGACGAAATTCTCTGCGCCAAAAATGCGTTTGCGGTAAGTTTTGAAAGTTCAGAAGACCAAACGTTGGTCTGGATAATTCTTTCACGGGGAATCCAGTGCGCGTAAATAGCTGTAAGTTCTTCGATTGCGGCTTTGCCTTCTGTGGTTTGAAGTCCGCCGATTAAGACTCTGTCAGCGTTCAAAAGGTCGTTGATAGCCGTTCCTTCCGCCAAAAATTCCGGGTTAGAAAGTATTTGAAACTTTACATGGTTTCCGGTGTTGTCAAGAATTGAGCGTATCGCCTCAGCCGTGCGGACGGGAAGCGTGGATTTTTCAACCACGATTTTGTCGCTTTTTGAAACGTGTGCAATCTGACGAGCGCAAAGTTCGATGTACTTTAAGTCTGCCGCCATTCCCGCGCCTTTTCCGTACTCTTTTGTCGGAGTGTTGACAGACATAAAAATCATGTCAGCCTCGTCAATGGCTTTGTCAACCTCGGTAGAGAAAAAGAGGTTTTTGCCGCGGACTTCTTTCACGAGGTCTGCAAGTCCGGGTTCAAAAACGGGGATTTTGGTGAGATCGTCACTGTTCCAGTCCGCAATTCTTTTTGCGTTCATGTCAACGACTGTGATTTTTATTTCAGGACATTTGTAAGCCATGACAGTCATCGTCGGTCCGCCTACGTAACCTGCTCCGATACAACAAATATTTTTTACCATAGTTAATTTTTATAATATTCTTCCGCTGTATAAAAATTTTCTTTTTTGAGTTGCGGCAAAACCAAGTCTTTGTCGCTGAGCAGCATCTGCTCTTTTGAAAGTTTCCAGTCAATGCCGATTGCCGGGTCGGAGAAAATATTTCCAAATTCCGACTCCTTATTATAAACGTTGTCAACTTTGTACTGGAAAATTGCCTTTTCGCTCAAAACTACAAATCCGTGAAGGAATCCTCTCGGAATCCAAAATCTGCGTTTGTTTTCATCAGAGAGTTCCACAGCCGCGTATTTTCCGAACGTCGGAGAATCCGTCCTGACATCAACCGCAACGTCAATAACCTTTCCAAGCGGCACGCTGACGAGTTTCGCCTGCGTGTAAGGCGGTCTCTGAATGTGCAAACCTCTCAACACGCCGTATGACGACATAGATTCATTTTCCTGAACAAAATTTACTTTTCCGGCGTTTTGTTCAAAAAGTTCCTTTTTGAAAGTCTCGCAAAAATAACCGCGTGAATCACCTATTACTTTCGGCTCAATTATTATAAGCCCTTCTATTTCTGTTTTTATAAAATTCATTTTTATTTTTTTTATGGAATGTGGGCATCCCTGCCCGCGTAAAAAGCAGGCTGGAAGCCTGCACTCCAATTAATTATTTTTTTAATTTTGATTCTGCCAATCGGATAAGATATTTTCCGTAATCGTTTTTCTCCATGACTTTTGCGAGGCTCAACAGTTTTTCTGCCGAAATGTAGCCCAGAGAAAAAGCGATTTCTTCAATACACGAAATTTTTAAGCCCTGACGAGTTTCAATCGTCTGAATGAAAGAGCCTGCCTCGTTCAATGATTCGTGCGTTCCGGTATCAAGCCATGCAAAACCGCGTCCCATAAGTTCTACGCCGAGACGGTTTTGTTCAAGATATTTCTGGTTGACGGTGGTAATTTCGAGTTCGCCGCGTTTTGACGGTTTGATTTCAGAAGCGATTTTTATGACGTCGTTAGGATAGAAATAAAGTCCTACAACAGCGTAATTTGATTTCGGTTTTTCGGGTTTTTCCTCGATTGAAGTTGCCTTGCCGTCCTTGTCAAAAGCGATAACGCCGTATCTTTCAGGGTCGGTAACTGAATAACCGAAGACCGTTGCAATATGCTCTTTTTCAACACGCTGTCTTGCATGGTGAAGAATTGCGGGAAGTCCGTGTCCGTAGAAAATATTGTCGCCCAAAACAAGACACGCATCGTCGTCGCCGATAAAATCCTTTCCTATTATAAAGGCCTGCGCAAGACCTTCGGGACGGGGCTGTTCCGCGTAAGAAAAATGCAGACCCCAGTCTTCGCCCGTGCCGAGCATACGCTCAAAAAGCGG
This sequence comes from Bacteroidales bacterium, assembly GCA_017535325.1. GTDB lineage: Bacteria > Bacteroidota > Bacteroidia > Bacteroidales > UBA3824 > UBA3824. The sequence goes on from JAFXUC010000018.1 coordinate 36,732, forward strand.
CAAATCCCAAGGTGTGGAAATAATTAAAATGTCTTTTATTCCCGCCAACATCAACGTTGAAAGCGGATAATAAATCATCGGCTTGTCATAAACCGGCAAAAGTTGTTTGGAAATTACTTTTGTAATAGGGTACAGTCTTGTGCCTGAACCTCCTGCGAGAATGATTCCTTTCATAATGACTGAATTTTTAAAATTTGTTGCAAAAATAGATATTTTTTTTTGTTTCATAAAGGAAAAAGGGAATTATTTTTGATATACAAAAAGGCGGACATCAATTATGAAATTCTGTGTATTCAATATATTCTTTTTGCTGCTGGCGGCGGTGTTTTTCCCCTCTGAACTTTCTGCGCAGGAAACTCAAAGAGCGGGCGAGATAACCGATTATGACACGGCGGCGTATTACTTGGACTTGGCTGAAAAGGCAAAATTCGCGTCTTTGGACCAGACCTTGGAAAATTCGCTGCTTGCCATCAAATACCTGAACCGTTACACAGGCGTTGTTGACAGCACATCAGAAGAAAACGGGCAAATTCCGGAATCACCCAATACCCTGACTCTCAGAAAACGGGCGTGCTTTTTAGCCGCTAAATCATACTTTGCCGTTGCCTCTACGATAGGCGGCACGTCAGAAAATCAGGAGAAATACTTAGGACGGGCGGCAAAATATTTTGACCGGTGCAGAAGACTTTGCGAGAAAACCTCCGACACTCTTGCAACGGCTGCCGCCTGCAACGAGTTGGCACTTATAACAGTACATCAAAAACAGTATGCCAAAGCCTTCGTGCTTTACGACAAAGCCATCAAACTCTACATACAAAAAGACTGTTTTGAAGGTATGGGAATGGTCTACAACAACAAAGGCGTTTTGGATTTGGCGTGCAAAGACACTTTGCAGGCTGCATCGGATTTTCAATGCGCCATAACATGGGGCGAAATAGCAGGAAACAAGGAGGTTATGGCGCAAGGCTACGTCAACATGGCGGAACTGTGTCTTAAACAAAACAACGAACAGTTTGCGCAGTGTTACCTCGATACGGCGATGGTTTATTATGCGGACAACAGCATTTTGAAATGCCGGATTTTTATGCTTTATACCAAAGTTTTCAAAAATCAGGACGATTTCCGCGCCGCCTTCAACCATCTTGAAACTTACAACATACTCCGCGACCAGATTCTCAACCGCGAAAACCTCCGTCAAATCAACGAACTCGAAAGTTATCTCAAAAACGAGGACCAGAAAAAAAACATAACCACTCTGACCATAGCAACCCACCGTCAGACCATTCAGTTGATAGTTTTGATAATAGCCGTTTTTTGTTTTTTTATACTGAGTATTCTGCTCGGTGTGTTTATGAAAAAGACCTCAAACCGCAACAAAATTGTCAACAGTCAAAACGAAAAAATCATGCGTCAGAAAGCGATGCTGGAAGAATACACCGAAAACATAAACTCGTCTCTGACATACGCCTCACGGCTTCAACGCCTGATAATCAGGGGAAGCGTTGACATACACAAGGTATTGACGGATTTTTTTGTGATTTACCAGCCCAAGGACGTTGTCTCCGGCGATTTTTATTACGTAAGGGATTTGGGCGAAAGGCGCGTTGTTGCCGTTGCCGACTGCACAGGACACGGAGTTCCGGCTGCGTTTTTGAGCGTTTTGAACATCACTTTCCTAAACGAAATTTTCAGTTACATTGACAAGTTTACCGAACCTGAGATGGTTTTGGAACTCCTGAAAATAAAAGTCGTGGAAACTTTGAACCAGACGGGAGAAGCCACCTCGTCGATGGACGGCATGGACATAGGAATCGTTATCGCCGAAAAAAAAACCAAAACGGCAAAATATTCCGGCGCGTATATAGATTTGATGATTGTTGACTCCCAAAATTCGGAGGTGATAACCGTAAAAGCCGACCGCAATCCGATAGGCTGGTATCACAGGGATATAGGATTTCACCAGAGCGTTTTGGACTTAAAAGACGACGATGTAATCTACATGTTTTCTGACGGTTACACCGACCAAATCAACAGCAAGACAGAAAAATTCACCAAATTCAGAATGAGAAAAATCATGAAAGACTTTGCCAAATACGACTTGCAGACCCAAAGAGAAAAATACCTCGAAAGTTTCAACGACTGGAAGTCCGGTGTAGAGCAGGTAGACGATGTTCTGCTCGTGGGAATAAGGGCAAAAAGTCTTTTTGAAAACAAAAAAATATGACAAGAAAAAAAATTAGGCAAAAAATTTGCTTGTTTAAAATTGTTTTTCTTACTTTGTAAACTAAAATTTTGAGGAAATGATTGAGTCAGAAGAAATAAAAGAAAGGCGCAGAAAAATAATCCAAAGTGTAAGGGAATGTTTTCAAAACAAACTCGGAAAATACACGCATCAGCGCATAAGTGATGAATGGTTTTTTTATGGTTTAGGGTTTACACGCGAGGAAATGCAGTATGTTTTCGGTTTCAACGCCGGTTTTTTTAAGACGGAAGAAATAGAAGGACATACTTACAGTCATATCGGAGTCAACGTTTTGGTGAGAACCAACGGCATCAACCCCGAACTCAGAGCGCAATACCAGAAATTTTTCAGGCACGAACTTTCGGACTGGATTACCGAACCCGAACAGGGATATTCTTCGTTCAGGGGCGGTGTCGGTACGATATTCCCGCATTACAGGGGAATCACGACTTTCTTTTCGGACGCGCAGATGATAGAATACATAGATGACGCTATGAACGGCATTTTGAAACTCTACAACGCAATTGCAAGCAATCCAGACGGAATTTTCAACAATGTCGTCTGCATGAATTCAAGAAACGAGGGTATTTTGACGTTGGTAAAAAACGTTATTTATAAAGACAAGTAATGCAGTTTCTTAATGCGGTTTTTCTTTGGGCGGGCTTTGCCGTCCTGATACCGCCTGTAATACATCTTTTTAATTTCAGGCGTTACAAAACGGTATATTTCAGCGATGTCAGATTTTTGCAAAACCTTCAAAACATCACCCGCAAAAGGAGTGTTTTGAAACAGATTTTGCTGATGGTTTTAAGAATGGCGGTTATCGCGTGCCTTGTTACAGCCTTTGCCGAACCGGTGATTTCCACGGACGGAACTTCAAACGGTCTGAGCACAACCAAAAACGCGCCGCCGGTGATTTACATCGACAATTCTTTCAGCATGCAGGCCGGCGAAATCGCGGGTCTGAATCTTGAAAAAGCCAAAAACAAAGCCCTGGAAATAGCCGGGGCATTTCCCCTTGGGACTCAGTTTTTGTTTATTGACAACGGTTTTTCCGCCCGGCACAACCGTCTTGTCAACGCGGATGGCATACGCGGATTTTTGGAAGAACTGACCACGACGCCCAAAACGCCGTCAATAGGAGAAGTTATAAGAAAAGCCTTGCAAAATCTTAGTTTTCAGGATATTGACATAAATTCTAAAAAGACGGTTTTTGTAATTTCCGACTTTCAGAAAAATATTTGCGACTTTTCCGCCCTTGAAAACGACTCTCTGCTTTCAATCAATTTAGTAAAAATAGAGTCAGAAAACCAGAACAACATCGCGGTTGACACGGTGGAATTTTTAACGCCTTACAGACTCAACGGTTCGGAAGAAGAACTTCTTGTAACAGTAAGAAACTACGGCGACAAACCCGTCAAAAACGTGCCGCTGAAACTTTACATTAACCAAAGCAGCAAATGCGCCGAAACTTTTGACATAAACCCTTACGAGAAAAAACAGATAACCCTCAAATACGTCAACACCGAAAAAAATCTTGTACGCGGCAGGGTTTCGGTTTCTGATTTTCCGATAAGTTACGACGACGATTTGTATTTCGGTTACAGCATAGACTCCGTAAAAAAAATCCTCGTTATTTCCGACGAAAAGTCCGACAAGTATTTTGACGCGCTTTTCAAAAACGACAAAAATTTCTCCTTGGAATATTCCTCAGACGAAACTTTGGACAATCTGATTGAATATCACACGGTTGTCATCAACAGGAAAAAAAACATACCGGCGGGACTTTGCAGCAGGATTCAGAGTTTTGTCGCTGCGGGCGGCAACGTGATTTTTGTGCCGAAAGTTTCGGGCAGCATTGAGGACTACAATTATCTGCTCTCGATGATGATGTGCAACACGTTTACGGGCGTGGACACGCTAAGATGCAAGATTTCAAATTTCAACCGGCAGGCACTGCTGTTGAAAAACGCCATAAAATCCGTACCTGAAAACGTTGATTTGCCGGTGATTAACAAGTATTTTAATTCCACGCAAAATTCTTACGTCTCGGAAGAAACCATTTTGGAGACGGATTCTTACAAAAAAATCCTGACGGCGAACAGTTATAAAGCGGGCAAGTTTTACGTTTTTTACACGCCTTTGGACGAAAAATCAGGAACGCTTGTAACTCACCGGCTTATAGTGCCTTTGCTGTACAACGCGACAGCGTTTTCTCAAAATTTTGTTTCCGAATACTACACTTTAATCGGCAAGGACGACGGTTTTACGACCAAAATTCCGGGCTACAAGGAAGGCGTAAAAGTATTTTTAAAGGCAGATGACTCAGACTTTGAACTGATTCCGAGAATTTCGGGTCCCGACGGTTTTATGAACTTCAAGATTTTTTCGCAAAACCTCATCGAGAAAGCGGGATTTTATACTCTGATGATTCAGGACAAGCCGTCAAACGCCTTTGCGGCATACAATTACGACAGAAAAGAATCCGATTTGGACTTTTTTACGGCGGACGAAATTTTGGAAAAACTTTCCTCGGAAGGTTTTTCGTCGTCGCAGATAATCGAAACCGAAAAAGGCGGCTTTTCCGTTTCTTCGGTTCAAAACGCCGCAGACAAACCGCTTTGGAGAATTTTCGTGATTTTGGCTCTGGTGTTTGCCGCCGCCGAAATTTGTGCGGGAAGATTTTTATAAACTTAAACTGAAAAATAAAAAATGAAAAAAACATCGTTATTGGCGTTGTGCGCATTGTCAGCCGCAACCGCCTGCAACCAGACAAACAACAATAATTCTGAGGCTTCCGCAGCCGACAGCACGGCAGAGGTTCAGTCAAGAAACGTAATCGCCGCCCCTCCTCCCCCGGTTATCAAGGAGACGGAGTTTTTTTACGACTTTGACTCGACTTCCGCAATGATAATCTCCGACCCGATAACATACGAAGTGGTTGTAAAAAATCATAAAACCGATGACGACTGGGAAGAAGAGCGTTTGGCAAAAACCGACATAAAACCTCTCGCAAACGCGATTTTTCAAGCCGTCTACAAAGGCAGATTAAAGGCTTACGACTATTTTGAGGAGGAAAGGGAAATGACCGTCAGCGAAATAAAGGCTCTCGAAAAAGAGTTCAACCGCAAGGACATCGGCAACATCATGTTTGAAGAAAAATGGTACTTCAACGAGAAAACCCTGACCCTGACAAAAAAAGTTACGGGACTGACTTTCGGTTATGAACTGCGTGATCCGCAGACAAAAGAATTTCAAGGATTTAAAGCAGCATTTAAGGTAAAACTCTAAATTATGGCAAAAACTACGGAAACCCCGCTGATGAAACAGTACAACAGCATCAAGGCGAAATATCCCGATGCGATTTTGCTGTTCAGGGTCGGCGATTTTTATGAAACATTTGCTTCGGACGCTGTAAAAACGTCCGAAATTCTGGGCATTACGCTCACCAAAAGAGCCGGAGAAGCCCTTGCGGGTATTCCGTATCACGCCTTGGACAACTATCTGCCGAGGCTCGTAAGGGCAGGCGAAAGAGTTGCGATTTGCGAGCAGTTGGAAGACCCGAAGTTTGCCACAAAAATCGTAAAACGCGGAATCACCGAACTTATCACTCCCGGCGTTTCCTTAAACGACAATGTATTAGACAACAAATCAGACAATTACGCCGCGTGCATAAACCTTCAAAAAAACAAGACGGGCGTGGCGTTTTTGGACATTTCGACAGGCGGCTTTCTTGTCGGCGAAGGCTCAAACGAATACGTTGACAAACTCCTTGCGTCTCTCAGCCCGAAAGAAGTCCTTTACGAAAGGTCAAAAAAGGAAGAAATACGCGAGCTTTTCGGCGACAAATATTATTTTTACCCGCTTGAAGACTGGGCTTTTGAGGAGACCTCGGCACGGGAAAGGCTTTTAAGACAGTTTTCCACAAACTCTTTGAAAGGTTTCGGAATCGAAGAAATGCCGGAGGCTTCAAACGCCGCCGGTGCGCTTCTGCATTACCTTGACATAACGCAGCACACACAACTCGGACACATTCTCAAAATTTCAAAAATTGACGAAGGGAAATATGTCTGGCTCGACAAATTCACGGTCAGAAACCTTGAAATTTTCACTCCGCTGAGTCCGTCGGGCAAAACGCTTTTGGACGTTATAGACAAGACCGTAAGTCCGCAGGGCGGCAGAATGTTGAAACACTGGCTGGCATTGCCGCTTAGAAACACTGCCGACATAAAACGCCGTCTCGACTACGCGGAAGAGTTGAAAAACGATTTCACGCTTTTGGAAAATCTGCGTTTGCAATTACGGCAAATCGGTGATATAGAAAGACTTGCCTCAAAAATTTCGACAATGAGGCTCACCCCGCGCGATATGCGTCAGATAAAAACCTCGCTTGACTGCACCCAAAACATCAAAAACTTTTTAAAAGAGGCGGTTGACAACGGCAAAACGATTTTCAAAAGCGTTTATGACAACTTAGACCCGTGCACTCAGGCGGCGGAAAAAATTGATAACGAAATAGTTGAAGAACCTCCGGCACTGATTTCAAAAGGCAAGTTTATCAAAAAAGGCGTCAACACAGAATTGGACGAGTTAAGAGAAATCGCGTTTAATTCTCAGGAATATCTTTTGAAAATGGAGGCGGATTTAAGCGCACAAACGCAGATTCCGAGTCTGAAAATCGGCTTTACAAACGTTTTCGGCTATTACATTGAGGTTAGAAACACGCACAAGGAAAAAGTGCCGTCAGAATGGATTCGCAAACAGACTTTAACGGGTGCGGAGCGTTACATCACGCCTGAACTCAAAGAATACGAAGACAAAATTCTCGGCGCACAGGACAGAATCCAACAGTTGGAGGTTGAGATTTTCAACTCTCTGGCTGCGTTTTTGACGGATTACATCAAAATTTTTATGCAAAACGCCAAGTCGGTTGCGGCGTTGGACTGTCTTTGCAGTTATGCGCAGTGCGCTTTGGACTACGATTACTGCAAGCCCGAAATCAACGAAAGCCAGGAAATAAAAATCACCGCCGGACGGCATCCTGTCATTGAGCAGCAACTCCCAATCGGCGAGGAATACATTCCAAACGATGTTTTTCTTGACGACAAAACGCAGCAAATCATGATGATAACCGGTCCTAACATGGCGGGAAAATCGGCACTGCTCCGTCAGACGGCACTTATAATGCTTATGGCTCAGGCAGGCAGTTTTGTTCCGGCAAAAGCGGTTACGGCGGGTTATGTTGACAAAGTTTTTACGAGGGTCGGCGCGTCTGACAATATTTCGTCGGGAGAATCTACTTTTATGGTGGAGATGAACGAGGCGGCTGGAATCCTTAACAACATGACTTCCAGAAGTTTGGTGCTTTTTGACGAGTTGGGACGCGGAACTTCCACCTACGACGGCATTTCGATTGCGCAAGCCATCGTAGAATATATTCATGAATATCCATTAGGACGTGCAAAAACATTGTTTGCTACTCATTATCACGAACTTAACGAAATGGCGGAAACGTTTGAACGTATCAAAAACTACAACGTTTCGGTCAGCGAGACGGGCGGCAAAGTGATTTTCATGCGCAAACTTGTACCCGGC
>JAFXUC010000019.1 GCA_017535325.1 Bacteroidales bacterium
CGGGGGCCTGGTCTTAGTACGAGAGGACCGGACTGGACGTACCTCCGGTGTATCAGTTGTCCCTACCGGGGCACCGCTGAGTAGCCGTGTACGGTTAGGATAAGCGCTGAAAGCATCTAAGCGCGAAGCCTGCCCCAAGATTAGTGTTCCTTACAGGGTCGCTGAAGAATACAGCGTTGATAGGCTGCAGGTGTAATGACGGCAACGTTTTCAGCCGAGCAGTACTAATTACCCGAACACTTTTTTTGAAGGAAGAGCAAAAGCCAAGCAACAGCAAGGTTAATGCAAAACACACAAGACACAATAAACTCTAAGATATTTTCAATCAGTCAAAGATTTTTTTAACTTATTATGGCGGTCATAGCGGCGGGGCAACACCTCTTTCCATCCCGAACAGAGCAGTTAAGCCCGCTTGCGCCGATGGTACTGAGATACGAACCGGGAGAGTAGGTAACCGCCTAATTTTTTAAAAGCGAAATTGTTAGAAATAATGATTTCGCTTTTTTGGTTGTTTGGTGGAGTGGGGGTGGCATGAATTTCTTTTTGTATGTTCCTGAAAAACTGCTTAATCATATTGCCCATCTAAAAAAAATTGATGTACATTTGCGGAAACTCGAAGCAAATAATTGAGTGAGGAGTTTATTATTAATCGGCATAAAAATTGCTGATAATGGAAAGGATAAAACTTTTTATGATGAGCGCATTATTATGCGTAGTATCGTTTTCCGCAGTTTCTTGTGGCGACGACAAAGAAGACAATCTCTTTTTTTATTTCCCCTTCTCCTAAATTTTTTCTCCTTGGATTATCACTTTTTCTCCGGTTTTTAATGTTGTTGCGAAGAGAAAAATATTTCCGCCGTCTTTTATTTTGAGTTTCTTTTTCAAAACGTCGGCTTTTTCCGGAAAATTTCTGACCGCAAGATTGGCGGTTTTTATATCCCGGAAATCTTTTACAGAACCCGTTTTAACAATCTTGAAACGCCGTCCTGGAAAATCACAAACATCTCTTTCCGACACATACAGATGACTTGACGGGTGAAGTTTTTTAACAGGAAATGCCTTGGTAAGAATCTTAAACGCACCCGATTTCATAACTGCTGCGTTTGGCTCAAACAGAAATTTGCCGTCAAAATCTTTGCCGTCATAAAACTCCGCCGTACATTCCCGTTCATCAGACATCCAAAATTCAAACCTCTGACCGTCGTTTACCGTAAAAATTTTCGGCTCGCTCGAAAAGCCTTTTTCTAAAACTATCAAACATTCTTTGCACTCGTTTGATGTCGCTACAATGTGAATTTCCCTGACGTTGTGAAGTTTGGAAAGACAATCCGAAAGGTCAATCATCGGCGAAAGTTTTATCATCACAAAATCCGATTTTTCTATCATAACGTCTTGAAATTCAAGAATATCAGGCTCGCAATCCTCTATTTTGACAGTTTTTTTGCCGTCGGAATTTCTGCGGGCGGGGTCAATAAAAATGAGGTTGAAATGTTCTTCGGTGTTTTGTATGAAACTTACGCCGTCAGCGTTGAAAAATTCAGAATTCATGCGGTTCAGGACTTTGAAATTGTGCCGCACAATTTCGCACAAATCAGTATTCCTTTCGTTATAAACAGCCTTTTGGAAATGTTCGCTAATAGCAAAAAAGTCTACGCCAAAGCCGCCTGTTAAGTCCGTAAACGACAAAAAATTTTTCACTAATCTTTCTGCTATTTTTCTCTTATAATCGGCCGTAAACATAGATGAGCATTGTTCTATCGGCAGATGTACGGGGTAAATAATGTCGGGATTTTGAGTCCAAAGCGGCATTTTTTTCTGCATCAACTCCCTGCCCGCAATCTGTTGCAAAACTAATTTAGACCGTATTTCATTGGTGTCGTGCAGTTTCAGAGCCAGAGTGTTGACATCGCAGCCCGCATATTTCGTGATTAAATTTTTCTCGGTTTCGGTAAGCATTTTTTGCCTCAAAGGTAACAAGAAAATAAAAATTTTGCAAACTCCGTTAATGTTTTTATCTTTGCCATTTGTTAACAGAGATTTATTTAAAATGGAAAACATAACGAAAATTACTTATCCGGGCAGCAAAAAAGTTTATATGCAAGGCTCGGTTTACCCTGATATAAAAGTGGGAATGAGACAAGTAACCCTCACGCCGACCGTAACGGTGGACGAAAACGGCAAAAAAAGTTTTCAAGAAAATCCGCCCGTAACGCTTTACGATACTTCGGGCGCGTTTGGCGATGAAAATCAAACCGTTGACCTCAAAAAAGGGTTGCCTCGTTTGCGTGAAAAATGGATTCTCGACCGTGGCGGAGTAGAACAGTTGAAGGAAATCACTTCCGATTACGGTAAAAAACGTTTGGCGGACAAAAGTCTTGATTCCCTGCGTTTTGAACATATCCGTCTTCCTTATCGCGCAAAAAAAGGCAGTCAGATTTCGCAAATGTATTACGCTAAACAAGGTATTATTACACCCGAAATGGAATACGTTTCGATCCGCGAAAACATGGACTGTAAAGCCCTCGGCATAGAAACTCAAATTACGCCCGAATTCGTGTGCAAAGAGGTTGCCGAAGGTCGTGCCGTTATCCCCGCTAACATCAATCACCCCGAAGCCGAACCGATGATTATCGGCAAAAACTTTTTGGTGAAAATCAACACCAACATCGGCAATTCGGCGACGAGTTCCTCAATCGAAGAGGAGGTTGAAAAAGCCGTCTGGTCGTGCAAATGGGGCGGCGATACGCTTATGGACCTTTCAACAGGCAACAATATTCACGAGACCCGCGAATGGATTGTCAGAAACTGTCCCGTTCCGGTTGGCACGGTTCCGATTTATCAGGCTCTCGAAAAGACGGGCGGCGATGCCGACAAGTTGGACTGGGAAATCTACAAAGACACGCTGATTGAGCAGTGCGAGCAGGGTGTCGATTATTTTACCATTCACGCCGGAATCCGTTTGAAAAACGTTCATCTTGCCGACAACAGGGTTTGCGGAATAGTTTCACGCGGCGGCTCAATTATGAGCAAATGGTGTCTGGTTCATAATCAGGAAAGTTTCCTTTACGAGCATTTTGACGAAATCTGCGATATTTTGGCGCAATATGATGTTGCTGTTTCGTTGGGCGACGGTCTCAGACCCGGCTGCACTGCAGACGCCTGCGACGCTGCACAGTACGCCGAACTTGACACGATGGGCGAACTTGTGGAACATGCTTGGAAAAAGAACGTTCAAGCCTTTATCGAAGGTCCCGGACACGTTCCGATGCACAGAATCAAAGAGAACATGGACAGGGAAATCGAAAAATGCCACAACGCGCCTTTCTATACACTCGGACCTTTGGTAACGGACATTGCGCCCGGTTACGACCACATAACCTCCGCAATCGGCGCGGCTCAAATCGGCTGGTTCGGCACGGCAATGCTCTGTTACGTTACCCCGAAAGAGCATCTTGCGCTTCCGAACAAGGAGGACGTAAGAAACGGCGTTGTCTCTTACAAAATTGCGGCTCATGCGGCGGATTTGGCAAAGGGACATCCGGGGGCTTGTATCCGCGACAACGCTTTGAGCAAGGCGCGTTACGATTTCCGTTGGAAAGACCAGTTCAACCTCAGTCTCGACCCCGAAAGGGCGTTGGAATATTTTAAAGCGGGCGGACACACCGACGGCGAATACTGCACGATGTGCGGTCCTAATTTCTGCGCCGCTAAATTGTCTCACGACCTTAAAAACTGCGGTAAATGAAATATGTTTCCCTTATAATAACGTTTTTTTTGTTGACCTGTTCGTTTGCAAGTTGTAAAAACTATTACGTTTACAATCTTGCGACCGATATGATTTTTTCAACGGACGTTGTTTTTTGGGACGGTTATCCTACGGATTTGGGTTTAAAGTATTTTCTTGAAGATTCGCTCTCAAAATACGAAGCCGCCGAAATCCGCAGCGAAAAGCCGAGGTTTTCGTGGATGATTTATTCCGAAAAAGACAACACGTATCAGATAAAATACAGGATTCAACTTGCCGGTTCTTTGGAAAAGTTAACCGGCGGGAAACCCGATATGTGGGATTCAAAAGACGTAACTGATTCTGTTTCTTGCGGAATCGTTTATAAAGGGAAACAACTTCAACCTTCCACCGTCTATTATTGGCGGGTAAAAATCGAGGACAACAAGGGGCGGAAATACGACTGGTCGGAGCCGAAAGCGTTTGTAACCGCGCCTGAATTGGACAACGCGCCGTCCGTTTTGCCGCTTGTCAAAACCAAGGAAATACCCAAAGCCATACGCCGGAACGTCAAAAACGTTTTTGTGGATTTTGGCAGGGACGCTTTTTCGCAGTTGACCTTGCGGCTCAATTCCATGTCTGACGGCAAAGATACGGTGATTATCCATTTGGGCGAGCAGTGTACGCATGATTCCGTTGACCGTTATCCGGGTTTCAGTATCCGTTACACAAATTATCAGGTCGCCCTGCAACAGGGTTACAAAAAATATAAAATCGTTTTTAATCCCGATTCCCGAAACACCGACCCGAATCAAAACGAGTCGGGCGTTTCGCCGGTTTTGATGCCGCCTGAGACGGGCGAGGTTTATCCGTTCAGATATTGCGAGTTGGAAGGTTACAGGGGTGCGCTGCTGTATTCCAACATTTTTCGCGAGGTGGTGCATTATCCTTTCAGCGATGAAATTTCGTTTTTTGAAAGCAGCGACACCGTTTTGAACAAGGTTTACGACCTTTGCAAATGGACTATGAAAGCGACTTCTTTTTGCGGCGTTTTTGTTGACGGCGACCGTGAAAGAATCCCTTACGAGGCTGACGCGCTGATAAATCAACTTTCGTATTTTGCGGTCAGCAATGAGTATTCGATTTCCAGAAACACTGTTGACCGTCTGATGTATAATCCGACATGGCCGACGGAGTGGATTTTGCAGGCTTTGATAATTGCCTGGAACGATTATCTTTACAGCGGCGACGGTGCGCTTTTGGAAAAATATTACGGCGATTTGAAATACAAGACTTTGAACGAAATCCGCAACGAGGACGACAATCTTATTTACACCGGCGACACGCTGTTTGACGTCAACTTGTTTTCAAACCTGCATTTCAAAGGGACAAATATCCGCGACATTGTGGACTGGCCGAGAGTAACCGCCGACGACAGTTTTGAGTTTACGGAGTGCAACACGGTTGTCAACGCTTATTATTATGAGGCGTTGAAACTGATGTCGAAAATAGCCGCCGCCGTTTCCAACAATTACGATTCGCGTTATTATGCCAAACTTGCCGAGAAGACCAGAAATTCAATTAACGAATTGCTGATTGATTCTGCGGGTTTGTATAAAGACGGTTTAACTTCTGCTCATAACTCCTTGCACGCCAATATGTTTCCGATGGCTTTTGAGATTACGCCGAAGGAAAATGCCTTGAAAATAGCCGACTTTTTGTATTCAAAAGGCATGGCTTGCAGTGTTTACGGTTCGCAGTTTTTGCTTGACGCGCTTTACAATGCCGGCGAGGATTTTTACGCGCTGAATCTTCTTACCGACACTTCAATAACCTCTTGGTACAATATGATACGTTCCGGCTCTACCATGACTACCGAGGCTTGGGACAATTCCCATAAATGGAACAACGACTGGAATCATGCTTGGGGCGCGGCGGCGTTGAACGTCATTGTCAGAAAACTTGCGGGCATAGAGCCTTTGGAAGCGGGTTTCAAGCGTGTCAGTATTCGTCCGCAGCCGGGAGACCTCGAAAGACTGACGGTTAAAACGCCGACTCCGAAAGGAGAAATCGGTGTCAGTTTTTCCAACAAAGTCGGCAGACATTTTGAAATGAACGTTACAGTTCCGCCGAATGTTACGGCAGAGGTTTATTTGCCGGGAAAATTAACGCCTGAGATTGTCGGCAGCGGAAAATGGCATTTTAAGAATTGATTTTTTTTTCTGATTTGCAAAATAAAAAGATATGTTTTTGTGTTTTTATAGGTGAAAAGACAAAACAAGATGAAACGGATTATATTTTCTATATTTTTAGTCTTTAGCGCGGTTACAGTGTTTGCGCAGGGCAGCAAAACCGTCAAAAACCTTCCTAATTATGACAACCGTCTCTGGCATTTCGGCTTTACGGTCGGCTGCAACAATATGGGGTTCAAAATCGACAAATGCGACGGTTTTTTTGCAGGGAAGGACATTTACGGAATTGAGGCTGAAAAACATACGGGCTTTCATATAGGCCCGATTTCAAACCTCCATTTGACCCGTTTTCTGGATTTCAGAATGTTGTTCGACTTGTCGTTCAACCAGCGGGATTTGGTTTTTTATTATGCCGGCGGCAGCGACAAAGCGGAAAAACGGATCATGCAAAACGAAAAAGTTTCGCTTACAAGCACTTTGCTGGAATTTCCCGTTCACTTCAAGTTCAAGGCTGAACGTTGGGGAAATTTTGCACCGTACCTTATTGCCGGCGGCTGTTATAAATACGATTTGTCAGCGGGAAAAAGTAAAAACGGAGAAGAATTGCCTATAAAACTCTTAAAACACGATCCTTGCGCAGAGTGGGGCGGAGGTTTTGATTTTTATCTCCAATACTTCAAACTTTCCGTAGAATTGAAATATTCGTTAGGTTTTTACAATACTCTCGACAAGAGCCTCAACAACGGATATACCAATAGTATCAACAAGTTAACCTCTAACGCGATGATATTTTCGTTGCATTTTGAATAATTTATTTTTTTAGAAGATTATTGCGGCAGTGCCTATTAAAAGTGCTGCCGCTGCTTTTATACCCTTTACCATAAAGAAATCTTTTTTGTTTTCGGCAAAAAGCGGAATTGCGCCGTGTCCGTCTTGAACTATACAGTTTGCTAAAAGCACAAAAAACGGCACCGCTCCCGAACAATAAAGAGATATGAAAACAATATGCGGACCCGATTCCGGAATTAATCCTACCGCAATGGCAATCAGCAGCATAATGATTTCAACCCGTTGGGAATCAAAGGATTTTACGGCTTCGTTTATGTCGAAAAAGTTTTCTGCCAAAAATATCACTGCAAGAGCCGTAAACGTCCAAATCAAGATTTTTTTGAAATGTTCTTTTATGACATGATTCCAAATATGGTCTTCGAGAAAATGGTTTGACACGCTGATTATTACAAAAAGCGAAAGCGAAGAAAGAATCAAAAATGTGATTTTAACCGCCATATTTTCCGTGTCTGCGCCTTCGTGGTCTTCGTCAAAACCGCCCGTAAAAGTTACCGCAATAAATAGCAGCAACGAAATTATCAAAGTCATACGTTTGAAATTCAAGTTCTTGAAATTTTCTTTAAGACTTGCTGTGATAACCGTTTTTTCAGCATCGTGTACTTTGTGAAGATGAAAATGCGAAAATCCGCCGCAGTGCCCTTCGTTTTTGCGGACAAAAAACACAGTGATATATCCTGCTAAAATAGAGAGAATAAGCAAAACGCCGAAAATCAAAGCCGCTTTTTCGGGCATTAAGGAAATCATCAGAAAAGCCTCATCGCCGGTTGTCGCGATAAGGTTTGCAAGCAGTGCGCCGAAACCGACTACCTCGTGCGTATACATTGAAACTGCTGCGTATGAGCCTATGCAGCCGGGCAACAGTCCCAAAAATGACGATAATAAAATCTGAACCGAAGGTTTTTGACGCATAAACTTATTAACTACACCTTGCGAGATAACGTTTACGTACTCCAAAACAGTTATCATACACAATACAAAAAATGTTATAAGCAAAGTCTGCAATATAACCTCGGAAAAAAACTCACCCAACATTTACTTCTGCCAAAACCACTTTTTTTTCTTAGACTTGTTTTCTTCGGGCATTGTTCCGTTAACGGATTGAAAAATCTCGCTCCACCCCGGAAAACCGCCGAAATTTCTGTCGTCAATAAACATATCCGCATCTATTTTGCGCATAAAATTTCCTTCTTCGTAGACCTCTTCGGGAAAATTTTTGTTGACGGCATAAAAACTTACGCCGTTGATACTGCAAAACTCCACCGCTTCTTTTAAAAGCCGTCCTTCACGACATGTCCAAAGTATGAGACGGTGTTTCTTTTGGAGTTCCCTCAGAGTCTCAAAAGCAAACATTTGAGGCTTTCCTATTTCGGGATATTTGTCTTCGACAATAGTGCCGTCAAAATCTACCGCTATTTTCATCTGTTACAAATCTGATTTGGGGTCAATAAGTTCGTTACGCATTGCGGTGATTTTCACGCTGATGTCTTTGTAAAGTTGCGGGTCGATGTCTTTGCCCGGAATTTTTTCGTAAACGTTTTTGATATTGTCAAGACGCATAACGATTTTTTTGATGTCGCCGCTGTAATAAAAAGCAGAACTCTCCACCGTTACGTCTAAAAAATAACGGATAAGGTTGAGAAGTCCCTGTCTTTGATCCACGATAACTTCTTTTGTTGATTTCAAATCGTTGGAAGCGATTGTAAGATATTGGCTTTCAACCCAACCGCCGTAAATTACAAACGGAAGTATATTGTTTTTGTCGTTTTCGTCCAAATAGTTGCAGGCTTTCCAGTATGTTTCGTTTGCAATAGCACTCAGAGAGTCTGCGCGTTGAACATTATTGCTGATTCTTTCTACCGACTCAAACGAAAAACCGTCCGAAATATCAAGTCTGTCCGCTATTTTTGAAGCCGCTCCAAAATACGTCAAAACCTCCTGCTGCCGTCCGTAACTCGAACAATATGCCATGTCAGCCGAATATACACCGAGAATCATTGCTTGTTTGGTCTCTTTCGCATATTTTTCTCTTGTATGCGTAGAAAGAAGCAGGTCTACGTTATAGGGTATCTCTTCTTTTACCATATACGTAAACAATTCCACCGGTAGTGGTATGCCGTATTTTGTGTAAACGACATTCTTCACGTCTTTATTTGACGCAGTAGTTTCCGTTTCCTCGTTATATTTTGGCCTTTTGCGTTTGTCCGAACCCGAACAACCTACGATGCTGAAAAGCATAAGACAGAGAACGGACAATCTAAGTACTTTATTCATATTCATTTTTATGCTAAAATTTTTTTAGTTCAAACAAAAAATTGCAGTCTGCAAATTTATATAAAAAAAACGCAATAACCGCCCTTTTATGTATATTTTTATTCGTTTTTTTGTTAACAATTTGTTTTTCAATGCTTTTATGATAGTTTTTGTTTAGGAAACGTTATCATAAATTTGGAGCCTTTGCCTTCTTCGGATTCTATTTTTATTGTTCCGGAATGTTTGCCGACAAACTCCTTGCAAATCAAAAGTCCTATGCCTGAGCCTTTTTCGCCGGAGGTGCCGGTCGTGGACTTGTTTTGCGAAACGGTCATAAGGCGTTTTACTTGTTCTTCCGACATTCCCACGCCGTTGTCTTTTATCGTGATAATAGTGCTTGTATCTGTCATAGAAGATGTTACAGATACAAAGCCGTCGTCGTTTGTAAATTTTATCGCATTTGTGGCTATGTTGCGGATTATTGTCAGGTACATCTGACGGTCTGCCCAAACGGTGTCGTCGTTGCCGGTCTCGTTGAGAAGGCTGATGTGTTTTTTTTGAGCCTGAATGCGTATTTCGTTGAAAGCCTCTTCTGTAACGGTAGTAACGTTCAGCGTTTCGGGCTTGAACTCTATGGAATTTGCCTGACTTCTTGCCCAAGTCAAAAGGTCGTTCAAAAGTTTGTACGCACTCTTACTTGACTGATTGATGACAAGTGCCATTTGAGAGTTTCTATCATCGTCATAATCTTGAAGCCTTTTGGTCAAAATTTCAGAAAGTCCCGTTATTGCGTTGAACTGGTTGCGCAAGTCGTGCGAAATTATTGAGATGAACTTGTTTTTGGTTTCAACGGCTTTTTCGAGTTCGGTGTTGCTGTTACGAAGTTTTTCCTCAATGCTTTTACGCTGCGAAATATCGGTTATGACTCCGCCGAGCAGTTGCGGCGTGCCGCTTACGATTTCTATTCTGACAGTGGCGCGTACCAAAACCCAGAGTTTCTCGCCGTTTTGTTTTACCATTCTGACCTCTTCTTCCAACTTTTCAATTTTTCCCGCGTTGACATCTTCTATCGTTGCGGCAAAACGGCTGCGGTCTTCAACTGAAATCAAGTTGATAAAATCCTCCATTCCGCTGATTTTCAAATCGTTTGGCAGATAACCCAAAAGCCTCTTGAATTGCGCCGAAAGGTAAATTTTGTTTTCGTCGTAATCGTAACTCCATGCGCCGTCTTGACTGCCTTCCATAAAAAGTTCAAACTGATAGTTGCGCATATCGTTGCGTTTCATATAATCCTTCATTTTAAGGTGCGAGAGCCTTGAAACCGTGTTGTCGCCGATAATTAGGACAACGGTTGTAGGATTTATCATGAAAATATTGATTTTCAGCCATTTGTCATAAACTTTCGACTCGTATTCTATGCGTTTTCTCTCACCCGTCTCAATTACCGAATGTAAAGCGTCCGAGAGTTTCGGGTCATAACCGACAAGCATTGTGGAGAAATTTTCTCCTATGACTTTTTCTCTTGTTGTGGAAAAAATCTCGCACAAACGCTTGTTGACCTCCTTTATAATAAGTTCGCCGAAATTGTTTTCTTCCAAAAGCAAAAATCCCGAAAGTATGTTGTCTAAAAGCGTTCCGTATTCTTGAAGTGTTTTTTCGAGTTTGTCGTATATGGCGCGGACACTCTCGGTAAAGGTTTCGATTTTTATCCGCGTTTCTTTGTCTTTGAAATTTTCGGTATCGAGTTTCCTAAGACACGAGCAGAGAACGTCTTCTGTTTTTTTCTTGACGGTTATGTCTTCAAAATTTATGAAAACCATTTTTTCGCCGTTGCGCAAAACCGGCGCATACGAAACCCTTATAGTGCGTTCTTCTTCTATGCCGTTTTTGTCAGAAATGTATGTATGTTCTTGATTTCTTGTAACATGGTCTCTTAAAGCCGCCGCCTCGCCGTAGTCGCAGAGTTTGCAGCGACCGCAACCGTCGTGAAAATATCCGGTGTTGAATTTTCTGCGGCTGCAATTTATGAGTCTGCCGAAAAGTTCGCCCGTAATGGCTTCTTTTGTAACGGAATATTGTTGGAGACAGGCGTAATTTGCCTCAACGATTCTGCCGTTGAAGTCCACAATTACAGCGGGCGTGAAAACCATATCGAAAATAGTTTCAAGATATTTGATGTTTTTCTCGATTTTTTTCATCGACTGCTTGTTGAGGTTTTTGAGTTTGAGCCTAAGAATCTCGTCTGCGGCGGGTAGCCACAGAAAATCGTCTGCGCCCTCCTCCAAAGCCCCGTCAATAAGGCGGCTATGAGCCTCCGTTCCGACAACGATAACCGAAGAGCGGTATTTCGTGAGTTTTTTTATCCGCCCTATCGTTGCGATGTCAGAAAACGTTGAAAGTCCGATAATTATCGTTTGATAATCACCGAGTATTACTTTATTTTCTATTTCCAAACAATCGGTCATACGCTCACATTCAAGGTTCATGGATGCCAAAACTCCCTGAAACTGCCTGAACTGCGCATTGTTGCCGTCTACAACCAAAACTTTCTCCGCCATAATTTTTCTCCTTTTTTTATCCGACAAATTCTTTTACCGTTTCGATGATTTCTTTTGAGGCTTTTTCCAAATCGTCGTTTATGATTATTCTGTCAAAATTTTTTGCATACGACATCTCTTCTTCCGCCTTTGCAACGCGCTTTTCTATTTCTTCAACAGAATCCGTACCGCGTCCTTGAAGCCTTTTTCTTAACTCCTCCACGCTCGGCGGCTGAATGAAAACAGAAAGTGCTTTGTCTCCAAAAATCTTTTTCAAATTGATTCCGCCTTTGACATCAACGTCAAAAATCACATTGTTGCTTTTAGAAAAAATCCGTTCAATTTCGCTTTTTAATGTGCCGTAATAACGCCCTTGATATACTTGCTCGTATTCCACAAAAGCGTTTTCTGAAATTTTCTTTTCAAAGTCATTGACGGAAAGAAAATGGTAATCTTTGCCGTTAACCTCTTGTCCTCTCGGCTGACGTGTTGTTGCCGAAACGGAAAATTCAAGCCTCAGTGCATTTTCTTTCATCAAAAACGAAATTAATGTGGACTTGCCCGACCCCGAAGGTGCTGATATTATAATAACTTTGCTCATAAGCCTTGGTCAAAAAAATATTCGGTCAAAGTTAATAAAAATTTGTATTATCCAAAAAAAAAAGATAATTTTGCGCATAAATTTTTATGCATAAAAAAGATGAATAATATCGAATTATCCGAACAAGAACTTGTCAGAAGACAGTCATTGGA
>JAFXUC010000020.1 GCA_017535325.1 Bacteroidales bacterium
ATTGTTGGCGCATCTTGGATATTTGTCATACAATCCTGAAAATCAGGCTGTAAGAATCCCAAATACGGAAGTCGCAGATGAGTTTGAAAATGCAGTCCGTTTTGCGGGTTGGAATGAATTGTCTAAGGCGGTTGGGCAGTCTCGGCAACTTTTGGAGGACACCATCAACCTCAAAAAAGACAAGGTGGCGCGTGCCTTCGACGACTATCATTTTGAAGTGTCGTCCATCTTGGAGTTCAACGACGAAAACTCTATGCGCTGCGCCATAACGCTGGCTTATTACGCCGCAAAACCTTTTTACACGATTTTTCACGAACTGCCTACGGGCAAAGGCTTTGCCGACATGGTTTTCATTCCGCTGCCTAACTCGTCCCGCCCGGCGATTGTCGTCGAATTAAAATACGACAAGTCAGCCGACACCGCAATCGCTCAAATTAAGCGCAAAAACTACCCGAAAAGTCTGCAAGGCTTTTCAAAACGGATAGTTCTCTGCGGCATCAATTACAACAAGTCAACATCAAAACACGAAGTTGAGATGGAAGTAATTGAAGCCGACAACTCTCTCTTTTAATGATTATTCCACCACAATTTTGAAATTCAAAACCTTTTCACCTCTCAAAAGCACTACGCCGCTGTAAAAGCCGCTTTTCAAAACCACAGAATTGATTTCTTCAACATCTGAAATTCTGCTGACAACAACGCCAAGTTGATTGTAAATCAAGATTTCTGAATCTGAAAAATCACCGTCTGAAAAGTCCAAAAGTTCAATATAAAACTCTCTGCCGCCCTGAGCAGGATTAGGATACGTCTTTAAAGCCGCAGCCCTTTTCTTTAAAAACGGCTCTATAACAAAACTGTCGTCAGGACAGACCCTGAAACGGTCGCCGTCAACATTCTTGACCGAGGCAAAGAAAACGTGCCGCTGTCCGTCGGTCATATATTTGGTCAAATCCAAAAACTGAGTATTTACGCCTGAAAGTTCAACATTGTCCATATACCATTTGTAGTTGCCATCCGTAAACTGTCCGTCAAAATTATCCAAAGCCAAAACGTCGTCATAAACCTTTATGTTGCGCACCGAAGGATAGTCGGACGGGAAAACCAACACGTCGTCAAACTCGTAACCGTCTTTAAAAAACTTCACGGGAAGTTTCTCGTTGCCGCCCGAAAGCGCACCGACAGGTATGCGGAAATTTATCTCCCCGTCAGGATTCTCCCTGTCAATACCCAAAGTCTCAACCGAAAAATAATCCGCGTCAGAATATCTCTCGTCAAACTCCAAGGTCATAACAACGTCGTCGCCCTGACAAAACGCTTTCACGGTCGGGTCCGACTGCAACACAAAACTGTATTCTTTGGAGGCGACTGCATAACGCACGTCAAGATTTATCCGCATGGTCTGCGTCTCAAAACCGGCAAAAGCCTGAGACCACGCCCCTGCGTCTCCAAGCGGATTTATGCGGACAGAAAGTCTGTTGATACCGGGCAAAAGCGTTTCAAGAAAATTTTTGTCAATTTTTATCACGCCGCCGGTTACGGAAAAATTCAAAGGATTGCCGACAGAGTCAACTACCGCACCGATTGTATTGCCGTTAAGGTCAACTTCAAAACTTATGTCGGGAATCATCAGCGAAGAATAATAAACGGGCGAAGAAGTGATTTCCGTCAAAGAGTTTTCTTTGAAACGGCTGTCTTCAAAAACGCTGAACTCTGCGGAATAAACCTCAGAAAGGTTTCCCGCAACGTCTTTTGAACGGAGATAAACAGTATTTTTTCCGTAAGGGAGCGTCAGTTTGTCAGAAATTCTAAAAACTGTGCCGTCAAAACTGTATTCAACCGTTTCAACGCCGCTCAAATTATCTTTTGCTGAGGCTGAAAATTCCGCACCGCTGCGCAAAAAGTAGTTTTTCAAGTTGTCCTTGTCCAAAACCACAGAATGACCGTCAGCCACGGCGGAAATCTCAGGCGCGGTTTTGTCAATTTTTATCAGAAAGTTTTCTTCGGCTATGATATTTTCTTTATCATCAATAATCTGACATTTGACATCGTTTTCTCCTTCTTTCGTAACGGTGTTGTCCGACCAGTCGGGAACATTCAAAATCCACCCGTTGGAGTTTTCGGGAGTTTTTAAAGCGATGTCGGTGTTGTACCATTTTGAGTCGTCAAAAAAGTTTTCAAACGGGTCGGCAACAGTTACCGTAATGTCTGTGATTGTGGATTTTATATGCGCAATGTCGCCTTTTTTGACGTTTTTCGTGGTTGTAACACAGTAGCCGCCGTCCCGCAAAACAACGCTGATTTCCTGATTGTCGGAAGAAAAATTAAGTCCGGTAGTTGAAACGGGAATTTTTATCAACGCCCTTTGTCCGGCAAGAAATTCAAAAGGAATCGGTTTTATGACAAATTTTGTACTTTTTGTAAACGTGTAGTTGCTGCCGGTTTTGTTTGTTATCGTAACGGTTGCCTCTCCGACATTCTTGTTGTTCTGATAGACAGGCTCGCTATATTCGCTGCTCAAATCCGCACCCTCAAAAGTAACAGACAATATTTCGGGGATTTTTTCCTCACCGTCATAAACGAACTCCGTTTGGCTGAGCGTAACGACAGGGTCAACAGGTTTTGACAAAACAGTAAGAGTGCCAACGGCAAACTCAATTGCATAATTGTCGGACATAAAACCGCCCGGCATGATTTCGTACTCTCCTACCGGGTCGTTTTGTCGGTAAGTATATTCGTAAACAAGTTCACCGTCAAGAGCGGTTTCATTGTCGGAAGTTGCAAGTCCGTCATATTTTACGCCGTCGTTTGCAGGTTCATCACCGAAGTATATCGAATGCGGTTTGGCGGTAACGGTCAGAGGTTTTGGCGAAATTGTTACCGTAAGAGAACTCTCCACTACTTCTTTGTAATTATCGGTTTCGTCTGCCTTGTACCAGACCACGTAATCCTCTTTTGCGTTTTTTGCTTTCGGAAAAGCCGTGATGTAATCACCTTCGTCTATTTTGTAATAAACAGTCATTTCTTCCGGGATTTCGCCGGCGAGAGTTACAAGTTCCTGCTCTGAACCGTTGTAAACCAAATCGTTAGCCTCAAAAGTAAAGTCGGCTTCTTCTTTTTCTCTCCAATGCGCGGTATAGATACGGTTTCCGATTTCGTCTGCGGAAATTTTCACTTCGGTTGTCATAGCCGAACTTTCTGAAATGCCGGTAACTTTTGTTCCCGTCCAGCCGAGAAACTCATAACCTTTTTTTACGGGATTGACCAAATCCACAGCCTCACCTTCAAAACTCGTTACTGCGTTTTCAAAAGGACTGTCAACATCCGCGAGTTCATCGCTGCCGTCGTCAGCGTCAAGGTCGTAGAAGATTTTGTATTTGCCTTTTGTGAAATAACCCGGATCACCGTCTTTGTCAATATGGGCGTAATCCCCGTCATTGTGCATATAATCGCATTTTGAACCTCTGTCGCCGAGAAGTTCGTCGTTATTCCATCCGAACATCCGTACTGTAGAAACACCGCTGTGAAAAGTCCAGTTGTCTGACACCTTAATTGTCGTAAGTTCGGTACAGCCCTGAAACATATCGTCCATATTAGTAACGTTTGCAGTGTTGAAACCGCTCAAATCAAGACTTACAAGATAGATGGCGTACATAAACATGCCTTCCATTTTCTCAACTTTTTTAGTGTCAAATTTTGACAAGTCAAGAAACGGCATGTTGCAACCGCTGAACATTTCGCTCATATTCTTAACATTGGTTGTTACGAATTTGCTCACGTCAAGTTTTTTAACTTTGTTGACGTATGAAAACATACTGTTCATATCAGTAACAAGGTCGGTTTTGAAGTTCGCTCCAAAATTTATTTCTTCAAGTTTATTGCAATTGGTAAACATATAGGACATATCCGTAACTCTACTTGTATTGAATTTTTCAAAACCCTTAATTTTGGTCAATGCGTCGCAAATATAGAACATACCCCTCATAGTGGTAACATTGGCAGTGCTGAAATTTGGCAAATCCAAATCAAGTTCAGTAAGGCTGCGACAAACTCCAAACATATTGGACATATCCGTAACATCTTCTGTATTAAGATATTGTAATCCTTGAATTTCTGTCAGTCCTTCCATTTCATAAAACAAATGCTTGCACGTTTTAGGCTTGTACTCTAAGAAAGACGGCTCAAAAACAACTTTTGTAATCAAGGACGTAGCCCCTGCGAGGTCTACGTACCATTCGGTATAATCATTAGTTCCGCCACCCATATCCGCTGAAACGAGGTCGTAATTATAAACTTTACCTTCTGACTGCTCAATTACCGGTTTTACGCCGTATCCAAAAGTCAACTTTGTACCGCCGTCGCTCAAAACAGCGTAAGCCTCTCTTATCACCACGTTGATTTTCAGATAAGTTGTTGACGACTCGTTTTCTGCCCTGTCAACAGACTTGACCGCCCAGTTATAAACGCCTGTTTCTGAAAACGCTATCTCAGTACCGTTTGTGCAGGTTGAAGCAGCGGAAGCCGCGCCGCCGTAACTGATGTAATATATTCCGCTGACATCAGAAGTTTTTGTTGTATTGTCGGTTGCGTTAAAAGTTACTGTCTCACCTTTCAAAACCCAGATTTCTTTCGGGGAGTTTTCGTTGGCAGTGCCGGAGGCGGTTTTTGCCACACCGTCCCGGGGGTCGGTATAAGACAAAACCGGAATTTCAGGTGCTGTGCCGTCAACATTTACGGTATGCTCCGTGCTTGAATAAATGCTGCCGTCATCACCTTTCATGGTAAGCGTGAGAGTATTTTCACCGTCAGGAAGTGTTTTTGACGCCGTTATGCCGTCCAAAATTGTAAAATTAAAATACCTTGTCCCGACAACCTGCTCTTCACCGTTTTTTACGACGGTAAAACTTCCGTTACTGTTAATATCAAGCGCGGCAGGAGTAACGGTTACGCTCTTGTACCAGATACCCCCGTCAAAAAGTCCGTCAGTATAGTCTGTTACTTCCGCATCAAAATCCACTTCACCGTTTGAGGCCGCCATAGTGCATGAATGGTCGGCAACGGTGCTTGTAGTTTTAAGGTAATAATGACCGCCAGAAGCACTGACAGAAACGCCGGAGCCTGATGCAGCATTAAAGGTCAAAGCATTACCGTTCTCATATTGAAAGCCGAGTTTAAGGTTTGCATTTTTTCCGACCGCAACAGAGCCGGGTTTAAGGATAGTAAACGGGAAGGCTTTGTTGTAAGCGGGTGTTAGGTCAGTCGGATTGGTGATTGTAAGGGTTGCCTCGCCGACCGCCTTGTTGTTTGAATACGTCAGCCAAAACTTTGCCTCTTCGCCGCCGTTGTTTTTTATGTAAAGAATGTCGTGGTCTGTGCCGGTTTCAAGACGGTAATCCGACGAAGGAATTTCGCCGGTTACCGTTTCATCGTCCTCGTTTGTATAAGAATACGTTACTTTTTTGACTGACAGTCTAAGCGGCAGTCCTGAGTATTGCAAAGGTCCGTCAGAAGGAGTTATGTCAAAATCGGCGTAATCGGCGTAAAGTACCACGTCAAAGACGCTCGAATTAGGAAAACTCAGCAGCCAGGTTTTGTCTGCGGTGTTTTGAGTAACAGTTATAGTTTCAGACTGCGCTGTGGCGGTTGCAGAATACATAAGAAGTGCCGTCAAAACAGCAAAAAAGTTTATGATAACAGTTTTTTTCATAGTTTTTACATCGTATTAAGACCGCGTAAAAATACAAAAAATGTTAAAACAAAAAAACAAAGAAGTAGAAAATAAAGAAAAATTTACATTTCAACCTCCACCTCTTCGCCGCTGTATTTCACGGTTTTAACCGTTTTTCCGTCCTGAGTCGTAACCTTGAAAATCCTCTCTGACGGCATACCGGAAAAACCGCCTTCGCGTTTGGAAATTTTCAAGACTTTTTTGTCTTCGGAATACGAAAATTTTATAACTGAAAATTTTCCGCTCAGATAATTCATATTGTCGCCCTCGTCCTCGTAAAGCGTAAACTCCCCGTCTGAACCCTCATAAACGCGGATTTCCAAATCACCGTTCGCTTTTTCGTTAGCGTACTGACCAACCTCACCCAGCGGCAAAATACTGCCCGCCTTTACGTAAAGCGGCATTTTTTCTATCGGCGCGTCGGCTGTAATTTTCTGACCGCCGTCATAAACCGCGCCGGAGAAAAAGTCATACCATTTAAAACCTTTCGGAAGATAAACGTCCCGCGTTTTGGGCTTTTCGGCTTTCTGCTGTTCTTTTTCAAAATCCGAAGGTGTTTTCCAATAAAGACGGAAACGCGCCGCACCCGTCTGATTGTTTTGTGTTTCACAGACTATCGGATACTCTTTGCCTTTTTCAAGTTGTAAAAACTCAAAATAAGGCTCGTTGCCGGAGAGTTCAACTTTAAGCGTGTCGCCGTTAAAAACTATTACGCGGCTGTCAAAACTCTTAATCTGAAACTGATATTTTCCTGTTTCCGGCGCGGTGATTTTGCCCTCCCAACGGACTGAATACATCGAATCCGTCACAAATTCAGGCCGTCCGTCATACCAGTAAAGGTCGATGTTTTTGGCGGTTTCTTCTTTGCTCAACAGCTTGAAATCCTTGTCTTTATAATATTTGACATTTACGCCGTTTTTAAAGACTTCCGCCGGTACAAGTTTTGAAATCTGAGGCGGCGTATGATACATAAAATCCGTTACCGGGGCAACCAAAACCTGAGGTCCGAACATATATTCGTCCTTGATGTCATAAACGTTTTTGTCTTCGGGAAAATCCATCACCAAAGCCCTCATCATCGTGTAATTTTCTTTAAAAACCTGTCCCGAAACCGAATAAATATACGGCAAAAATTTATACCTCAACTTGTCGAACTCCACCAAAACGGGGAAAAATTTTCCCATTTCCCACATTTCTCTCGGAGCGTCGGAGCCGTGAGAGCGGAAAACCGGACAAAAAGCCGCAAACTGAAACATTCGCGTGTAAAGTTCCATGTACGCGGGGTCTTTTGCGCCGTAAGTGAAAAGACCGTCGTAAGAGCCGATTAAAAAGCCTCCGATGTCAAAAGTCCAATACGGAAGTCCCGACATACAAAAATTAAGACCCGCCGTTATCTGGCCGCGGTAAATCTCCCAACTTGCGCCGATGTCGCCCGACCATGTGATTGCGCCGTCCCGCTGCAAACCCGCAAACGCCGACCGCGTCAAAATGCACGCCCTGCGGTTTTTGTCGGTCTCCGTCCACTTGTCATAAACCTTGTCCAACATCGTCAAAACATACGTGTTGAGATAACGGGTATACGAGCCGAGGAAACCGTTGTCAAGTCTTTCAGTTTCAAATCTGTGGCTCTCTTTTGTGAGGGAGTTGATGACGTCGGGCTCGGTGCTGTCGTGCCACCAGCCGTCAAAACCCTGAGAATAAACATTTTTGTAGACATAATCGTTGTACAAGTCCATCGCTTTGGGGTTGTAAACGTCAATGTAACGGAAATTGCCCCACCCTATCGGTTCGAGAAGATAGCCGCGTTTGTAAAAATCGTCGTGCATTTTGGCTTTCAGACCGATACACGGCCAGACGGAAATTATAGTGTGAAGGTTCATTTTGTGAAGTTCGTCCGTCATGGCTTTCGGATCGGGAAAGCGCGTTTGGTCAAACTCCATGCCCGACCATTTGCCCAGCTCCCACCATTCCCAGTCCTGAACCATACAGTCAAGCGGAATGTTTTCTTTTCTGTAACGGCGGGCAACATTAAGCAGTTCGTCCTGAGACTGATAACGTTCTTTGCTTTGCCAGTAACCGAACGCCCAGCGCGGCAGCATAACGGCTTTGCCGGTGAGGTTTCTGTATTCGGAAATGACATTATCGGTGTTTTGTCCCGCAAAAACGTAATAATCAACGCCGTCAGACATTTTTGAAGAAAACTCCGTTACGCCGTTTTTGTCCTCAAATTCTGTTGACGAATAATTGTCCCAAAAAATTCCGCAGCCGTTGGAAGCCGTCAAAACGGGTGAAACGGCGTTTGTGTTGCTTTGAGAAAGCAGGATTTTTTTGTCCCTGTAATTGAGAAATCCTTCCTGATTCTGACCGAGACCAAAAAGTCCGTCAGCGTTTATGACAAATTTTTGAGACGTTGAAACGCCCGTGTCGCCTTTTACAATGATTTCTTTCATTCCGGGCTTTTCTATCTCTTTTAATAAAAGTGTGGAATCGGAGTTGAAAAAACTTACCGCGCCGTCGGTTTTTGAAACGAGAACTTTTATTTTGTCAGTCGTTAAAACCCAAAAATCAGCGGTTTCGGATTTTGAAAACGCAGTTTTTTCCGGATTTTTTTTAACAGTTAAAGAACCTCTGAGAGGCTTTTTGGACTTGGAACAGCGGACGGTTGAGGGGGAATAAAACGTGATTTTTTCCGTCATTCCGTCAGGGTGCAAAATTTCAACACCGCCGTCTAAGGTTTTGATTTGCAAAGAATTGTCAGCGCACGAAAACATAAAAAATGCGCAGGACACAAGAGTAAAAACTTTTAAAAATTTCATGATACTTAGTGTGATTAGTAATTTTGGTAAAATTACAAATAAATTTACAATTCCGCAAATTTTGGTTTGCTTTTTGAAAGATAAAAATTACTAAATAAGAAACACATACGTATCATGAAAAACATTTTTTACATATTTTCCGGCATATTTTTGTTTTTAATGTCATGTGCACCGTCTCAGGAGCAGCAAAACACTATTGAAGATGACTACGAACCCGAAACAGAAAAGGTTCAGCAAAAAAAATGTATATATTCGTTGTTTTTTGACAACACCAAAAACAATTATCAACTATACAGGAACAACGAAAAATACGCGATTTTCAGCACGGCAAGAGGCATGAATCCGATTGCGATAGACGCTTTTTCGGGCGACTGTTACATTTTGGTTTCGGGACAAAAATCCGACACTCTGCCGCCGGTTTCTGAAATTCTGAAAAACGGCAGACAGGCTATTGTTTTCGGCGAAGGATTTTCGGCGAAGGATTTTTGTATCAGGAAAGGGCATTTTTATGCAATCGGCTGTTTCGGGGATTCGGTGATAACGGTTTTCAAAGACGGTCTGCGCTGTTTGACAGTAGAAAGAAACGGCAAAACGCCCGTCAAAATCAGCGTCAACAACGAAAACATCTTCTGGGCTGCTGAAAAAGGCGGCAAGACTGAAATCTACCGCAACGAAGAACTGCTTTACACCATCGAAGGCAAATGCTCGAATTTTGAAGTTGCTGACTGCGGCATTCACGCGATGATTTCAGGCAAAATCTACTGCGACGGCAAAATCTTCATGGAAGGCGGCAATAGTTACAAGTTTTTGAACAACGACCTCACAGCCTCGCCGGTGTGTTTTTCGCTTTCTGACAGAACATGCTACACGGGCGTATCTTCAAAACTCGAAAGCAACGGACATCTTCTTGCGGGCGTTTTCAAATACCGTGAACCGTTTGTTACAGTAAAACCCGACGACAAAGTTCTCGGCAAATCGGATTATCAGACTGAATGTTGTGCGATTTCCGCCACCGGCAACGGAGTTTATTTTGTAACGATAAATTTCAGAACGCCGGAGCGCAAACAAAACATTTTTCACTACTACTTTGACACCGAGGAGTTTTTCTCCATCGAAACCGCAGGAGATTACGTAAAACTGCTGTTCGTAAAAGGGTGCTGAAAAAAATTTTGCCTATATTTCTCTTTTTCAAAAATACTCACTATCTTTACGCCGTAAAAAACGGAGTACTATGGTAAAAGTTTACAATCCGATATACGACACGGTTTTTAAGTACCTGATGGAGGACGACAGAGCCGCCAAGGTGCTGTTAGGCAGCATTTTGGACAAAAAGATAAAAGTTCTCTCGCTTAAAAACAACGACTATACAATCGTTACGGAAGACGGTGTGAAAATAGTTCGTTTGGATTTCTGTGCCACGATTATAGACAAAAAAACCAAGACTGAGGAAGTTGTAACCATAGAACTGCAAAAGGCTTTTGATGAGGAGGAAGTGGTTAGATTCAGGAAATACCTCGGACGTCAGTATCAGGACGAGGCCAACACCATCAAAATCACCAAGAAACGCCGCAACAAGGATGAAGAATATGTTGTTCACAAACCAATGCACATCTACGCCATCTATATTTTGGGACACGGATTAGGTGCGGGTTTGGAATATTCAGTCCTGAAAGGCAAATACATTTTTGAAGATTTGGACGGCAAAACGGTAGAAATACCCAAGCACCACGAATTTCCAAACGGACTTACCCACGACCTGTATATCGTTCAGATACCGCATTTGTCAGACAAACCTAAAAAACACGTCGAAAAACTACTCAGCATTTTCGACCAACGTCAGGTAATCGACAAGAACAATCCGAAATTCGTCAACATTGATGAAGACAAGGATTCGTCGGAAGATTATAAAACGCTGATAACAAGGCTCTACAAGGCTACCGTTGATGAAGATATGCGCGGCAAGATCGAGTTCGAGGAGGAAATGGAGCGCAGATTCAAACGTGAACGCTACGAACGTGCAGAACTTACCGACGCTCTCAACGAGGCTCACGGAATGATTTCCGACCAACACAACCAAATCGTTGAGCAACAGAATCAGATAGCGGAGCAACAGAATCAGTTGGCAGAACAACAGAATCAGTTGACTAATATAATAGTATCGTCAATCAAAGGATTTTATTCATTGGGCGCAACGCCTGACCAAATCGCAGCCCAACTCAACATCCCAAATTCCGAGGTGGAAACTGTAATAAAAAGTCTAACATAACAAAAGAAAATATGCTGCAAATATAAAAAACACTTTTTTATTCATCCAAACATTTTCTTAATAAATTAACAACTTTTAACAAACCTTTTTCTTCCAAATACATTCTCCTCCTCAAAAAAACTCACTACTTTTGCATCATAATAATTATAAACATTTTAAAATTCTAATACACAATGAAAATCATCAACATCACTCCCCCAAAATGTCCTATCTATATTAGGCAACTCTTTGATATAAAAATCATATTGCCATTGATAGCATCTTTGATGCTTTCTGCTATATCTAATTTAACATTTGCCCAGCAAATTTATCATCAAGGCAATGTAAGTATAATGCAGAAAGGATATGACGGATGGCAAATTTTGCATGGTTCTGATATAGTGGCTTATGGCGATGGTAAATTAGATGTCAGCAACCTTCCGCCGGCATTTTTAGATTTATTAGATTATTATGCCGGAGTACCAACTAACCAATCATTTTCTAAAAAATTGTCCAAGGGTTCTGAAACTACTACTTATGGACCGTATATTACAACTCAGTGGAATCAGCGAACCCCTTTCAATAATGAATTTCCTACTGTCAATGGAAACAAAGTACTAACAGGCTGTTCGACAATATCGTCGGCGCAAGTACTGAATTATTATAAATACTGCAAACCGATAGAAATCAATGGTACTAATACTGCAAATGTTGAAGTTAAAGCCCCATATATTTCTAGAACATGGAAAAACGAAGAGGGCGGATATTCGTTTGATTACTAGTATGCCTATTATCCAGATTTTAATAAAATTAATTCCGACCAAACCGAACTTTCTAAGTTTCTGTTGGCAATATCGTTAGCGCAAAAGGCAATGTATGCCATAAACGAAACATCCACTTTCACGGTTGACCAAGAATCTGCATTGCGGATGGTTTACGGATATGATGTAGATTATTATAGTGATGAAAATGTTATGGAACATATAATAGATGCAGTTAAGGCTCACATGCCAGTTATCGTAGGTGGCCAGAATAATAGTGGAGGCGGCCATAGTTATATTGTAGACGGTTACAACGGCAAATATCTGCATTTCAATTACGGCTGGGGTGGGGATTCCGATGGCTGGTTTGTATTTGAAAACACACAATATTCAAAGGCTCCTATTGAAGCCATTGTGGCATATCCTTCCGATGGTTCGAGAGTGTATCTAAAATCCGATGTAAAGTATCTGTGTCTAAAAGCAAAAGACGAACAATTTTACAAAAAATACGAACTTAATGAATATGGGAATAGTGAGATGATTTCAGTTAAAAGCGGCGTGTACGACTTTTATTTTGAATACCCCGACGGCTCGACAATTGCGCCGACATTTCACGATGCCAAACCGCTGAATCACGATAACTCATACTTAAATACCCAAGACGGGCATTACGGTTTTACACGATTTGAAGTAGAAGATAATTGTAATCTCCACTTTTATTGCAATTCAGACAATTGTTCTCTTAGTGCATCCAATTTTCCCCTTTTGTATGATGGTGATCTGTTGCTGCATATAGCAGATCAGGTTTTGCCTATGAATTATTCCCAAATGGATAAGCAATACTATTTTAACATAGATCTCGCTCCCGGAATATACGACATTTATTTTACCGATCAAAACAATAAGATATTAGGTTTCAATGAAAAACCAGCAGACTATATGCCTGAGACAGTAGGATACGGTATATTGTCGTTTGGGAAAAACATTTCGGGCGACTCTCCTTTGCAGTTAAAAATTGCAGATTATGCAGTAGTCAATGGTGAAAATGTCAGCATTAAATCTACAAGGATAACTATAACTTGCAGCAACGATTATGTACAATTTGCCCCTGTATGGTACACCGCCGCCGACAATAATAGTAATTGCTCTTTAACTGTTTCGGTCAACAAAGCAGGAGGTGGCTATGTAACTGGCAGTGGAATTTTGGCAAAAAATGGAAATATACCAATAAGTGCCATACCCGATGACGGAATGTATTTTGTTCAATGGAACGATGGCTACAAAAACAATCCACGCTGGATATACTTAGATCAAGATACGCTATTTACTGCTGAGTTTGCAGAAACCAAGCCATACACGGTTACGTCAACGGCAACCCACGGTGTTGTAAACGGTACGGGCAGATATATGGCTGGTAACTATGCTGAACTCGAAGCAGTAGCCGACAATGGTTACACATTTATCTGTTGGAGCGATGCTACCGATTTTTCTAATCCTCAGCGTACATTGTTAGTTGTAAGTGATACATTAATAACTCCAATATTCGATAAGTCAGACGGTCTTATAAATGTAGAAGACTGCAAATTTAAAACGATTCACCTAAAAGGTAATGGTAAATCGTACGAATTACCCATAAATGCCGACAGTTATAGTCAAATAGATATTACTCCAGGTAGCTATCAACTATATTTTGAAAATACAGATGGCACTATAACGGCACCGGCAGGTGATAACGAGTATACTTTTAATGGACGTCCTCTTTATGTTAACACATTAAGGGTAACAACTCCAGCGGTAATAATATGTGAACATAATTGCAATGTAGGGTTCGATTTTTATCAGAATAATCGTGTGTATATCAATAACTATTTGTATGACCATAAATTTTGGGATATTAACTGTGAAAAAGAAATTTCAAATATAGAGGTTAGTTGCATTCCAAAATCGTCTTATTTTCAAGGTGAGTCGCTTGACCTAAAATCAGGGAAAGTGCTTGTTACCTATACCGACAACACACAAGAAGAAATTAGTATGGATAATGAACATATAATAATTTCAGGCTTTTATACTAATCAGACAGGCAATCAGACCGTAACTATTTATTATTACAATGCTTCAACCTCATTTGATATTTATGTAGCAGAAAAGAAAATAGATAATGTTGCGATTGCCAAACTTCCGTTAAAACTTGAATACAAGGAGCAAGAACCGTTTGCTCCATACGGAGGTGAACTTATTGTAACCTATAACGACAAATCTACCGAAACAGTAACGTTCGACATGGTCAAAATATCTGGCTATGACCCATTAAAAATAGGAACACAAACTATTAATGCCGAGTATGTTAGTTTCATTCTTCCGTTTGAAATAAATGTAATACAAAAATCTGTAGCAAAAACATCCATTATGAGTGCGCCCCAAAAGATGGTATACTTTGAAACAGAAGAATTAGATCTAAGCGGAGGTGCCCTTTACGTATTATATGATAACGGAACAGACGAAACAATTTCTCTTGATAACCCAAATGTAAAAGTTAGCGGTTTTAACTCTGATAAAATCGGACGGTATGAACTAAAAATTGAATATATGGGCATAACTAACGTCTTATATGCCACTGTTATACAAAATCCAAGCGGCCCTGAAACCCCTGTTTCTGAACTCAATCCTCAGAACAGCGTAAAAATATGGTCGTTTGAAAAGACAGTTTTCGTTGAAAACGCCGATTCTGAAATCCTGATTGCAGATATGTCAGGACGTATAGTAAAAATCGTAAAACCTGAAAACAGCCGCATGGAAATCCGGCTTTCAAACGGTGGAGTTTACATCGTAAAAACAGGTTTAAAAACGCAGAAAATAATTATTCGATAGGTATAACGTAACTAAAAAAATAAAGGCGGCCAAATTATGGCTGCCTTTATTTTTTTCCTTTAATCCTCTCCGATAACAATACCGCCTTGGTCTACCTGTACTTCGTTATGAAAAACCCTGTACTCGTAAAGCCCTTCCGCAAGACCGTCTTTGAATTTTATCTTCTTGACTTTTTTCTTGTCGTTTTTGTCCTTTGACTTTTCTTCCGTGATATTGGTCTGCATTATCGGGGTCGGATTTTCCGAGGTGTAAATCTTCACGATGTCGTTTTCCTGAATCTCTCCCTGCTGAGCGGGCTCCACTTCAAAAGGCGTGTCCGGCGCGGCAGTATAAAAGCCCGAACCTGACTCGGCAGAAGCCGTCTGAACGGTTCCCGAAGCGTCAGAAGAAAGTTCGCCCCAGCCTTTCTGCGGTTCTTCGTTAGGTGTAAGGGCGGCAGTCATATCGTTTTTGTCCGCGTTTTCGTAAAATACGGTTACAAGCAAAGCAACCGTCAGACATGCCGCTACCGAAAGCAGCAACACGTTGAGTTTAAAAGTCTTTACATTTTTGTCAACCTCCTGAGCCTCGTACTGCGAAGAATATTCCGCAATTTCAAGACACTCCGCCGCCAATGCGTCATCGCCGGAGAGAAGTTCCAACTCCTCGTCCGTAAGGCTGACTTTTTTACCGTTGATGTAATCGGCAAATTTTGCTTTAAGATTGTCATCCGGCATTTGCATAATATACCTCCCTATTTTATTTCCGTTATTAGTTTTTATTTATTAATTGTTATAAACCGCTTCCAACAATATGCCGAAAGTTTCGGAGTCGTAGTTTGAAACCCTGTCGGAGTTGAGCCTCGCTATTATCTGCTCCGTCTTTTTGTTGAGCCAGAGACGGAAAGCGTCAGGCTTGTTGTTCTTACCTTCCACGGCATTTGTAATAATGCAAAGTTTTTGGTAAATGTCCTGATTTTGATCCGCCGGGGAAACTTTCAAGTATTCCTCAACGCCGAAAGAATCTCTTCCGCAAAGATAATCCTCAAATTCCTGCTTTGTAACGCTGAGCCTCTGAACCATTTTGCAGCCCAAAAGCACTTTTGCGCGGTCTTTGCCCAAAGTAAGCAGCACCCTTTGAAGATGTTTTTTCTCGTTTTCGATAACAGCCCTGTTTTCAGGCGAAAGCGACGTGTCTTTGTCGCCCTGACGCAAAACGGTTTTTTCGTATTCCGCAGAACGCTCCTTGTATTTTTTGCCGCTTCTGAGTTCCTCCAAAGTCATGTTTTTCAAAACCGACGACATATAAGTCTGAGGCAGGGAATCCGCCTTAAACTTACCTTCGATTTTTTCCTTGTTTGACAGATACCGCATTTTGAGTGTCTGGACAAAATCCTCGTAATCCTCCGGCTTTATGTAGTCTGCCTTGATGAATTTCTTGACGATTATCGAAGAAATCTTCTCCAACATCGAAAGCGGAAAAATCTCCTTTTCTGTCTCTGCAATTTTCATAATTTATAGTTGCTTAAAGAAACTAAAAATGAACTTTTTTTCTAAACAATTTTCAAACCGTTTTCCGTTATTTCTATCAGCCTCGACTTGTAAAGTCCGCCGACGGCTTTTTTGAAAACCTTTTTGCTGACATGAAACTCTTTTTGTATCTCCTCAGGCGAAGACTTGTCGGAAAGCGGCAAAAAACCGCCGCACTCTTTTATCCTCGAATAGATTTCCTGCTCGGTTTTGTCAACAAGTTTTACGCTGCTTTTTTCGAGCATGATGTCGATTCTCATGTCGTCGCGGATTTTTTTGACAAAGCCGTAAGTATAGTCGCCGGTTTTTACCTCGCGGAAAAGTTCCGAAAAATACACCATTCCCCAGTGCGCGTTGTCAACAATGACCTTGTAGCCGAGGTCCGTCGGCTGTGCGATAAAAATTTCAACCTTGTCGCCCTCGCTGTATTCAGGGTCACCCGGTTGAAGAAAACGGCTGATACGGTTTGAGGCCACAATCCGCTGCGAAACCTCGTCCAAATAGACGTAGACCAAAAACTTTTTGCCTTTTACAAACTTGTCTTTCTGCTCGGATTTCGGCACGAGAAGGTCTTTGTCCAAACCCCACGAAAGAAACGCGCCCGTTGACGTTACGGCGACACACTCCAAATAAGCATACCTGTTGATTTCGGTATAAGGGTGCTGAATCGTTGCCGTAAGACGGTCTTCGCTGTCAAAATACAAAAAAGCGTCTATTTCAACGCCTTCTTTCATTTCGGGCGTCAAAAACTTTTTGGGCAAAAGCACTTCGCCCAAATCCTCGCCGTCAAGATACGCGCCGTTAGGGGTAAAACGGACGATTTTCATCTTGTTAGTATAACCAATCTCTATCATAACCGTCAAAAAAAAAATTAAAAACAATAATAAGTGTTTGAAAATTCCGCTCCCGAATCGTTGGGATACTCAAACTGTCGCGGCTCTTTTTTGTCCAACTGCAAATACGGGAAAATAGAGGTTACAAACCAAATGCTGCCTCTGGAAAGCCGCGAATATTTTGCAGAGTCCGGCAAAAATTTGGCATGCTCGTCGATTTTGAAAAGCGTCACCAAAAACACCGCCGAAATAAAATAAAACTTCAAGCCGCCGAAAAACGCTCCCAAACCCTTGTACGCCGTTCCGATTACCGAGGTGCTTGACAAAATCCTCATTGTTAAGAAGTTGACCCTGCTGACGGCAAAAACCAAGCCCGCCACAAAAATCACGGTCATCAGGATAATTGCAAACAAATCAGGCACATCGCTTCTGGGTGTCAGATATTTAAAAACCGATTTTGAGATGTTGACACATACCGTCAACAGCACCAAAACCGCAAAAAAACTTATACACTCCACAATTACGCCGCGCCTAAAACCCGTTACCGCACCTATTATAACAAGTATGCCGATAAGCAGGTCTACACCGCTGCCAATCGGCAGTTCTATTGGAATAGTCTGGTTCATTTTTTAGCAAAGTTCCTGATATAAAACTTTGTGCAAAATTAGTATTTTTTTTAATTCGTAAAAAAAACTTTTTTGTATTTTTGCACTTTAATTATTAGCAGGCATGAAAACAAAGTACATTTTTATAACGGGAGGCGTTGCCTCTTCGTTAGGCAAGGGTATTATCTCCGCTTCACTCGGCAAACTTTTGCAAGCGCGGGGATACAAAATCACAATTCAAAAATTTGACCCGTACATCAACATCGACCCGGGAACTCTCAACCCGTATGAACACGGGGAATGTTACGTTACCGCCGACGGAATGGAAACAGACCTCGATTTAGGTCATTATGAAAGGTTTACGGGAATAGAGACCACCCGCGACAACAGCGTTACGACCGGGAAAATCTACCTCAGCGTAATAGAAAAAGAGCGCAAGGGCGATTATCTGGGCAAAACAATCCAAGTAGTCCCGCACATTACCGACGAAATCAAAAGACGCATACGCCTTAACGCTTCAAAAGAAGATTTCGATTTTGTCATAAC
Source organism: Bacteroidales bacterium (assembly GCA_017535325.1). Lineage (GTDB taxonomy): Bacteria > Bacteroidota > Bacteroidia > Bacteroidales > UBA3824 > UBA3824. Next base: position 17,908 of record JAFXUC010000020.1, read on the forward strand.
AGAAATCGGCGGCACTATCGGCGACATCGAAAGCCAGCCTTTTCTCGAAGCCATACGACAACTGCGCTGGGAATTAGGCTCAGAAAATTCTCTTAACGTTCACTTAACTTACGTACCGTATCTTGCAGCGGCAGGCGAACTCAAAACCAAACCCACACAGACAAGCGTTAAACAACTTCAAGGCTTAGGCATTCAGCCGGAGGTTTTGGTGCTGAGAACCGAACACGAACTCAGCGCAGATTTGAAAGCAAAAGTAGCACATTTCTGCAACGTAGACGTTAAAGCCGTAATCCAAAGTCAAGATTTGCCGAGCATCTACGAAGTACCGGTAAATATGCAGCAACAAGGTTTCGACGAAGTAATTTTAACGAAAATGGGCATAACACCCGGCGAAAAACCTCCACTGGGTCCTTGGCGCAACTTTCTTGAACGCCGCAAAAACGCAACCAAAGAAATTCATATCGGACTTGTCGGCAAATACGACCTCCAAGACGCTTACAAAAGCATTCTCGAAAGCCTTGCTCATGCAGGCGTTTACAACGACAGAAAAGTAAAAGTTAAGTTTATCAACAGCGAAAAAATCACAAAAGACAACGTTTTAGAGCAGTTGGACGGAATGTCGGGTATAGTTATTTGTCCGGGTTTCGGTCAAAGGGGCATCGAAGGCAAAATCATTGCAGCGGAATACACCCGCAAAAACAATATCCCGACGTTCGGAATCTGTCTCGGAATGCAGATGATGGTTGTTGAGTTTGCCCGCAACGTTTTGGGTTACGCCGATGCCGACAGCAGCGAAATGAACCCTTCAACCTCCCACAACGTCATCGACATTATGGAAGAACAGAAAAACATCACTCAAATGGGCGGCACAATGAGACTCGGCGCATACGAGTGCGAACTCCTTAAAGACAGCCGTACATGGCAAGCATACGGAGAAAAATCTCTCATCAAAGAACGCCACAGACACCGCTACGAATTTAACAACAAATTTTTACAGGAATTTGAAGACAACGGTATGATATGCTCCGGCAAAAATCCCGGCACGGGCTTAGTTGAAATAGTAGAAATTCCCTCTCACAAATGGTACATCGGAACACAATTTCACCCTGAGTATTCGTCTACCGTTTTGAATCCGCATCCGTTATTTTTATCGTTTATAAAAACCTGCATATATGGAACAGTTGAAGCATGAGTGCGGCGTGGCTATGATACGCCTCTTAAAACCGCTTGATTATTACGAAAAGAAATACGGCACATGGCGTTACGGCCTTAACAAACTTTACCTGATGATGGAAAAACAACACAACCGCGGTCAGGAAGGTGCGGGAATGGCGTGCGTTAATCTTGACGTTGCTCCCGGCAACGAGTATATGTTCCGTCAAAGAGCCGAAGGCACAGACGCGATTACAGAGATTTTTAAACATGCCGACGAAAATTTTGCAGGACAACTCTACATGGGTCATTTGCGCTATTCCACAACTGGGAAAAGCGGCTTACAATTTGTTCACCCGTTTTTAAGGCGTAACAACTGGCGGGCAAAAAATCTCTGTCTATGCGGAAATTTCAACATGACAAACATTGACGAAGTTTTTAATTTTCTAACCTCGCAGGGACAATCGCCGAGAATTTACGGAGACTCATACATAACGCTCGAATTTTTGGGACATAGACTCGACCGTGAAGTTGAAAGATTATTTCAAGAAGCGGTTTCAAAAGGGTTAGAAGGCGTTGAAATCACAAAATATATCGACAACAATGTTTTGATTTCCAACGTTTTGAAAACCTCAATGCCAAAATTTGACGGCGGCTATGTGATGTGCGGCTTAACGGGCAGCGGCGAAATGTTTTCTATTCGCGACCCTTGGGGCATACGTCCGGCATTTTATTATAAAAACGATGAAGTAGTAGTTTTGGCGAGCGAGCGTCCTGTCATTCAAACGACTTTTGACCTTTCGGCAGAAGACATCTTGGAACTTAACCCCGGCGAAGCGTTAATAGTCCGCCGCAGCGGAGAAAGTTTTACGGAACAGATTCTTGAACCACAAAAATTCAGTGCGTGTTCGTTTGAAAGGATTTATTTCAGCCGAGGAAGCGACCGCGACATCTACGTTGAACGCAAACAACTCGGCGGTCAACTCGCACCGCAAATCTTAAAAGCGGTTAACGGCGATATTTCAAATTCGGTTTTTTCATACATTCCCAACACGGCTGAGGTTTCGTTTTACGGCATGACCGATTCGTTACGCAGTCTCGGCCATAATGTCAGAACGGAAAAAGTAGTTTGGAAAGACGTAAAATTAAGAACCTTTATCACCGAAGATGCAGGCAGAAACGACCTCGCGGCTCACGTCTACGACATCACTTACGGCTCTGTACGTCCCAAAGAAGATAATCTCGTGATTATTGACGACAGTATCGTAAGAGGCACAACATTAAGGGAAAGCATTTTCAAAATTCTTGACCGTCTGAACCCGAAAAAAATCGTTATGGTGTCGAGTTCGCCGCAAATCCGCTATCCTGACTATTACGGAATTGACATGTCGCGAATCGGAGAATTATGCGCTTTCAGGGCAGCATTTGCACTGCTCAAAGACCGGGGCATGGAAGATTTGATAAAAGAGGTCTACACTCTTTGCAGACATTTTCCCACAACCGAAAACCATGTCAAAATGATTTACGCACCATTTACTACGGAAGAAATCAACTGCAAAATCGTTGAAATGCTGCGTCCGGAAGGCATGGAAACGCCCGTTGAACTTGTTTTTCAGAGTATTGACGGCTTGCACACGGCTTGTCCGAACCACCCCGGCGACTGGTATTTTACAGGAGACTACCCGACCAAAGGCGGAATCAAAATGGTAAATCAGGCTTTCGTAAATTACATGGAAAAACAAGGATAAAATATAACTCAACCCTCGCAATACGGTTTTATGTGCGTTTTGCGGGGGTTATAATTTTATCATGTGCTTTTTTTACTTGTGTTTGTGATATTTTTGTGTTAACTTTGCAGAAAACTTTTTGTAATTTTAAAATAAAAATATAACAAAAAATGAACAAACTTTATTACTTAATTTTATCGGGTGTTCTTTTTTCTACGGCTTCATTTCAGGGCTGCCAAAAAGAAGATGTAACTCAGGTTGAGTATGTTGTACCCGTTTGGAAAGGTTCTTTGGAAAGTGCGCCGTCCGACCCTCAGATTGGTTGGGCGTATTATAACACTGCATTGGGACAGTCATTTATTTATGACGGTCAGAATTGGCAGATTATGGCGCAAAACGGTCTAAACGGTAAAGACGGAAAAGATGGTTTGAACGGTCAAGACGGAAAGGACGGTCAGGACGGTCAAGACGGAAAGGACGGTTTGAACGGTCTGGATGGAAAAGATGGAAAAGATGGAAAGGACGGAAAGGACGGCAAAGACGGACTTTCAAGCAGTGATGGTTTGATTTTTTGCGGCGAAACTACCGAAACTATTGACGGAGTTGAGTATGTTGTAAAATCTTATGCCCAAGTTCTCGGCGACCCGCATTTTTATTCATATTTCAAATATTACTATTTGGATAACAAATTGCGGCGTACAAAATTATTTGATAATGAGGATTTAGACAATATCGGCATCGCATATACTGATTTCGATGAATCCACATACACAGACTATTATACAGAGAAAACATATTTTCCTTCAGGAAAATTACAACTTTATCGTGAGTACAATGCAGAAAAGAACGCTTATACAGAATATTACGAAGACGGAAAAGAAAAAGTTAGGGCAGAATGGAAAGACGATGGTTCGGAAAACTATCGGGACGAGTATACATATTACGAAAATGGGAATAAAAAAACAGAAATTTATTATCGCGACGGAAAAATAGACCGTTCGTATGAATATTACGAGAACGGTAAAACAAAATCTAGAATAGAGTATAACCCAAAAGAAGGTAAACTTACCAAAAGCGAATATACATATTACGAGAACGTCACAACGGAAGTTGTATATGACGAAGAGGGTAACGAAATCGAAAAAAACGAATTTACATATTACGAAAATGGTTCGAGAGGTCAGATAACTTACAAAAACGGGAAAATTAATTCAGAGGAATATTATTACCCGAATAGCAAAATGATGTTAAATGTTTATTATTATTCTGACGGTACACTTAGTCATTTTTTATATTATTATGAATCTGGAATTTATAAATATGCGTATTCATCAGGATCTCTTAGCACATACGCAGATAATGATAAGCACAATTCGACAAACGACGAAATGACTGAGCAGCAGGCTCTTGAATTTTTGGAAACATTACGTCCATAATTTACAAGGATTGTCTAAAAAGTGGAGTGCGGGCTTCCAAGCCCGCCTTACACATTTTTGCAGGCAGGGATGCCTGCGTTCCAATCCGCCCAGTTTATTCCTGCGGCAAAACAGGAATTGCTTCTATTTCATCGCGGGTCAACTCGGTGATTAACATAATTTCTTCAATAGGGTAATTCCTTGATTTTAAGCGTTGAGCCATTTCAAGTTTCTCTTTGTAAGAGCCTTCTTTTATGCCCTCTGCTATGCCCTCAACACGTCCTTCGGCAAGCCCCATTGCATGACCTTCCGCACGACCTTCGGCACGTGATGTGTCAATTTTTTTATCCATCATGTTTTTGTACGTGATTTTTGCGTCAAGTTCGTGAAAATATTTCTGCTGCTCCTGATACGGCATACTGAAATAATACGAAATGTCGCTCATGTGCTTTATTGCAGGGTCTTTTTCTATAAACGGCATTGTTGTTTTCATAGTACTCATGTTTGCTAAGTTATACAACCAATAATCTAATTCAGTCTTGCAATCTTCAACTTTTAAATTCGTTTTTCTGTAAAACGGCAGTTGAATCTTCCAAAACTCCTGATAGTCTGACGAGATTCTTCCCGTCTTTTTGTTCATCCAACAGTTGCGTGAAACTTTGTCTGTCTCTTTTTCGTCGCG
>JAFXUC010000021.1 GCA_017535325.1 Bacteroidales bacterium
CGATGACGATGATTTCGGTTGGTAAAAAAAATCCCGTTTGTTTTTAAGCGGGATTTTTTTTATTCTAACATTTTTAGAAATTCTTCTTCGGAAATAATTTTTGTGCCTAACTGTTCGGCTTTTTTGATTTTTGACGCGCCCGGCTTTTCTCCCGCCACTATAAAATCCGTTTTGGAATTTACTGACGATTGAAGTTTTCCGCCGTTTTGAGAAACCATTTTTTCCAATTCCTCGCGGCGTGAAGGCGTGGCAAAACTGCCCGTTACAATCAAACTTTTGCCGGAAAGTTTCTCTGATGAGTTCTCATCTTTTTCCGTCTTAACACTCTGAAATTGAAGTCCGTATGCGCGCAAACGGTTCAAGATTTCAAGGTTTTCCGGTTTTCTGAGCCATGAATATACACTTTTTGCAATTATTTCTCCAATATCGTGAGTTTCTGAAAGTTGCTCCTCGGTCGCAGCAATCATGGCGTCTATGTTTCCAAAATCACCTGCTAAAAGTTTCGCCGACCCCTCCCCTACGTAACGTATACCTAACGCATAAAGTACCCGTTCAAAAGGCACTGATTTTGAATCATTTATGCTTTTAATCAAATTTTCCGCAGACTTTTTGCCAAATCTTTCAAGACTTTCTATGTCAGAGGTTTTCAGTTCGTAAAGGTCAGCACAGTTTTTGATAAAACCTTGATTATAAAGCATTTCGATGGTTGCCTCGCCGCAGTTGATGTTCATTGCCTTCCGCGTTACAAAATGAATGATTTTGCCCGTGATTTGCGGAGGACAGCCGTTGTAATTCGGACAATAATGACCCGCTTCACCCTCATTCCTGACTAATTGAGCACCGCAGACAGGACATTTTGTAATGTACTCAATTGGTTTTGAGCCTTCCTCGCGCTTTGACAAATCTACCCGCGTTATTTTTGGGATAATTTCACCGCCTTTTTCTATATACACGGTGTCGTTTTCGTGAAGGTCGAGACTGCGGATTATATCTTCGTTGTGAAGTGTAGCACGCTTTACAATCGTACCCGCTAAATGTGCAGGTTCGAGGTTAGCGACAGGGGTAATAATTCCCGTTCTACCAACTTGATAGTCAATTGATAAAAGTTTTACAGCCGCCTCTTCTGCCTTGAATTTGTACGCGATTGCCCAACGCGGAGTTTTTGCAGTGTAACCAAGCGTATCTCTCAGCGAAATTTTATCAACCTTTATAACAATACCGTCAATATCATAAGGAAGATTGTAACGCTCTTTGTCCCAATAATTTATAAATGCAATAATTTCGTCAATATTTTTGGCTTTAACTGTATTTTCTGAAACCTTAAAACCCCAAGACCGTGCAATTTTCATATTTTCGAAATGCGAATCGCTCGGCAAATTATCCATCAAAAGGTAATAGAGATAACAGTCAAGACCGCGTTTTGCGGCAACGGCAGAATTTTGCGTTTTCAATGCTCCTGCGGCAGCATTTCGACAGTTTGCTAAAAGGGGCTCTCCGATTTCTGTACGCTCTTGATTGAGTTTTTCAAACGAAGAATGTGGCATAAGAATTTCACCGCGAATTTCAAATTCTTTCGGAAAACCTTCGCCGTAAAGTTTCAGCGGAACACTTTTTATCGTTCTGACATTATTTGTAACGTCATCACCTTTTTGTCCGTCGCCACGTGTTAACGCCCTAATTAATAAGCCGTTTTCGTAAGTTAACGAAATGCTTGTACCGTCAAATTTAAGTTCGCAAGCATATTCAAATTCTTCTCCTTCGGGCAAGAGTTTGCGGATTCTTGCATCAAAATCCCTAATTTCGCCTTCACTATAAGTGTTAGCAAGCGAAAGCATTGAATATTTATGTTTTACTTGCTTAAATTCCTGATTTTCATCGCTTCCGACACGTTGCGAGGGTGAATTTGGGTCAAAAAATTCCGGATTTTCTTTTTCAAGTTTTTCCAATTCTTTCAACTTTATGTCAAATTCATAATCGGAAATTTTCGGTGAATTTTTTACATAATAATCATAATTACAGCGGTTTAAAAAATCGCGCAATTCATTTATCTGATTTTCAATCGTTTTTTTGTCCATTGTTTCCTTAAAATTACATTGCAAATGTAACCTTTTTTTTCTGTTTCAAAAAATTTTTCCTATCTTTGCCGCTAAAAAGAATTAAAAAATTATCATATAAATGAAAGTTTCATATAACTGGTTAAAAAATTACTTGAATTGCACCCTTGACCCTGAGGCTGTTTCAAAAATCCTCACAAGTACGGGTCTTGAAGTGGAAAATTCAGAAAATTTTGAATCAATAAAAGGCGGTCTCAAAGGCCTTGTTGCAGGCGAAGTCTTAACTTGTGAGCCGCACCCAAACAGCGATCACATGCACGTTACTACCGTTAATGTTGGCGGTCAAAGACCTTTAAACATCGTTTGTGGCGCACCAAATGTCGCTAAGGGTCAGAAAGTTATCGTTGCAACTATCGGAACCGTTCTTTATGACGGCGACAAAAGTTTCACAATTAAAAAGTCAAAACTTCGCGGAATTGAGTCTGAGGGAATGATTTGCGCCGAAGACGAAATCGGAGTCGGAACTTCTCACGATGGAATCATCGTTTTGCCGGAAGACACCAAAGTCGGAACTCCCGCAGCAGAAATTTTTAAAGTAGAAAGCGATACCGTTTACGAAATCGGAATCACCCCGAACAGAATCGACGGAGCATGTCATATCGGCTGTGCAAGAGATATTTACGCATTTTTAAAGACTTCCGGCGCAGTGCCGGGAATTCAACTCGTTTTGCCCGATACCTCAAAATTCAAAGTTGATAATTTAAGCCGTACAATCCCCGTTGAAGTAGTTTCTTCGGAGCGTTGCACAAGATATTCAGGCGTTACAATTTCTAACATAACTATCAAAGAATCACCGTCTTGGCTCAAAAAAAGCATTGAAGCAATCGGTCTTCGCAGCATAAATAATGTTGTTGATGTTACAAACTTCATTCTTTTTGAATACGGTCAGCCGTTGCACTCTTTCGATGCCGACAAAATCAAAGGCAACAAAGTGATTGTCAAGACCTTAGACGAAGGAACTTCATTTGTTACTTTGGACGAACAAGAAAGAAAACTTTCAAGCGAGGATTTGATGATTTGCAACACCGAAGAGCCGATGTGTATCGGCGGCGTGTTCGGCGGTTTGGAAAGCGGAATTTCAGAAAATACCAAAAACGTATTCTTGGAAAGCGCATGTTTTAATCCTGTAAGTATCAGAAAATCAGCAAAAAGACACAATCTTCACACTGACGCAGCATTCCATTTTGAACGCGGTACAGACCCCGAAATGACGGTTGAAGTTTTGAAACGTGCAGCACTTTTAATAAAAGAAGTTGCAGGCGGCGAGATTTCGTCTGAAATAATCGATATTTATCCCAAAAAAGCCGAAAAAGCCGTTATCAAGTTGGAATTCAGTTATTTGGACAGAATCATCGGCAAAAAAATCGAAGCGAAAAAAGTTAAAGAAATTTTGACTGCTTTGGATTTTGAAATCACTGAGGAAACATCTGATTATTTGGTAGTTAAAGCCCCGACATACAGAGTTGACGTTAAGGAAAACTGCGACGTTGCGGAAGAAATTCTCAGAATTTACGGTTATGACAACGTTGAAATTCCTTTGGAAGTTCACTCGGTTTTGTCGTACGCAAACAAACCTGATAAAGAAAAAATCGTTAATAAAATCTCTGATTATCTGTCAGATACGGGATTTTGCGAGGCAATGTGCAACTCTTTGACACAAAGCGCATATTACGACGGTTTGGAAAGTTTCAAACCTGAAAATCTCGTTATGGTGAAAAACCCGCTGTCAGCACAGATGAATGCAATGCGTATGACATTGGTTTTCGGTGCGTTGGAGTCGGTTGCTTTCAACATCAACCAAAAGAACGAGTTAATAAAACTTTACGAATTTGGAAACGTCTGGACTCTCGGCTTGAAAAAATCCGACAACAAAGGCCGCCTTGCCGACTACGCTGACGAAAACCACTTGATGATAACGTTAAGCGGTAATTATCAGCCTGTTAACTGGTCAACATTGGAGTTGAAATCCAACTTCTTTGTATTAAAAAGTGTCGTAAACAACGTTTTGGAAAGAATCGGTTACAACGCTGAAAACCTTCAAAAACGCGAAACCGAAATGAGCGATATTTTCTCTTACGGCATGACTTATTGCATGGGAAAAGAAAAACTCGTGGAGTTCGGCTCAATCAGCAGAAAATTGTTGAAGAAATTTGACATCGACCAAGACGTTTTTTACGCAGAATTTAACTGGTCAAACGTTTTGAGATTCTTGCCAAAAGAGACAAAATACAAAGCGGTTTCAAAATATCCGGAGGTTAAAAGAGATTTTGCGCTGTTGCTTGACAAAAAAGTTAAGTTTGAGGAAATCAAACAGTTAGCAAAGAAAACCGAAAAACAATATCTCAAAGACGTAAATATTTTTGACATCTACGTTAATGACGAGAAACTCGGAAAAGACAAAAAATCGTATGCCGTTTCGTTTACATTCCAAGACCCGGAAGCAACATTCACCGATGCACGTATTGACAAGATTATGAGCAATTTGCGTGCTGTTTTCGAGAAAAACCTTGGAGCGCAGATACGATAAAAACTTTAAAAAAAAAAAAATCAACAAATCAGTCAAAATGAATAAGATAGTTAAAAAAAGATTTTTTTCTGAAAACGTGGTTCAGTTCGTGGTTGAAGCACCCGAAATTGCCCGCACCCGCAAAGCCGGAAACTTCGTCATCATACGTCTTGACGAAAAAGGCGAAAGAGTGCCGCTTACGATTTCAGAGGCTGACATCGAGAAAGGCACGATTACAATCGTGGTTCAGAGAATCGGCGTTTCGACTTACAAACTCGCCGCTTTGAACGAGGGCGATTATATTCACGATGTCGTAGGTCCGCTCGGACATCCGACTCACATTTTCAAGGCCGGAACGGTTTTGGCGTGCGGCGGCGGTGTAGGTGTTGCTCCGTTGTTGCCTATCGTTCAAGCGTTTAAGGAGGCGGGAAACCGTGTTGTTTCGATTCTTGCAGCAAGAAACAAAGACCTCATTATTTTGGAAGACGAAATCAGAAAATATTCCGATGAGGTTATCATTATGACCGATGACGGAAGTTACGGCAAAAAAGGTGTCGTAACCGTCGGCATGGAAGATGTCATCGCAAGAGAAAAAGTTGATTTTTGCGTTGCAATCGGTCCTGCTATCATGATGAAATTCTGTTCGCTCACAACGCAAAAGCATGAAATTCCGACAGTTGTCAGCCTCAACACGATTATGGTTGACGGAACGGGAATGTGCGGTGCGTGTCGTGTAAAAGTGGACGGCAAAACAAGATTTGTCTGCGTTGACGGTCCTGAATTTGACGCTCACAAGGTAGATTTCAACGAAATGCTTATGCGTATGGGCGCATACAAAGAGCAAGAAAAAGAAGCGTTTGAGGCATACAAAAATGCACAATAATGGAAGTAACAATCGAGGAAATTCTCAGAATCCTGAACTCGAACAACCGCGAATTGATGGCGGACTACTTGATGACGCACTCCTTCAAATCGTTGGAAGAGTGCATCTTACGGGAGAAGATGCGGGAGAAGGAATATTTGCTGAGGAAATTGGAGACATCCGAAACCGTCAAGACGAAAACAATCTTGAACTCTTCGCAAAGAGTAAGAGGGCTTGGTTAGAGGACGCGGACAAATATTTGGAAGGCTTGTACGGAAAATATTTCGCCCACGGAAGTGAATCGTATGTTTACCGCAAAAACATAGAAACTGTGGTAAAAACACGGAGTTTTATCGGTTATGACACAATAAGACAGGCACTTATATCGATAAAAATTCACAATGACCTTTTTCCGGAAACTGCTCTGAAAATAATCGCTTTCGGCAGAAGTTTTGACGAGTTTACGGCGGTTTTGGAGCAAAAAAACATTGACGGAAATTTCGCGGCGAAGGAGGAAATTGAGGCTTTTGTCAAAGAAAAATTCAAAGCGGAAAAGGACGAAACGGTTATCGGCGACAATTCGTATAAAACAGATAAATATTTGTTGCAAGATTTGAAACCCAAAAACGTTTTGGTAACAAAAATCAACGGCAAAAAAGAATTTTTTGTTATTGACGGTGATTTTTACTTTAATTTTAACAACAAACAATCAGAAAAAAAAATGACAGATTATAAAGCAGAAAGGGCTGAGGCTTGGCGCGAGGAACTCAGGAAATCAATCCCCGCAAAAGACCGTACAAATTTGGAGCGCGTTGAAATGCCGATGCAGGACGCTGTCGAAAGACGTTCAAACAATTTGGAAGTAAACCTCGGTTTAACCGAAGAAATGGCGGTAAAAGAATCTCACCGCTGTCTTGACTGCGCAAATCCGACATGTGTTACGGGCTGCCCCGTAAACGTTAACATACCGAAATTTATCAAAAAAATCGAAGCGAAAGATTTTCTTGGCGCGGCTGCGGTCATAAAAGAAACTTCAACTTTGCCGGCTGTTTGCGGTCGTGTTTGTCCGCAAGAAAAACAGTGCGAATCAAAATGTTTCTACACTCAAAAACTTAAAAAACCGGCTGTTGCAATCGGATATTTGGAGCGTTTTGCGGCTGATTATGAGAGAGAAAGCGGCAAGATGTCAATTCCCGAATGTGAAAAACCAAACGGCATAAAAGTTGCCGCAATCGGTTCTGGTCCTGCGTCTTTGGCTTGGGCGGCTGACATGGCACGTAAGGGTTACGACGTTACCGTTTTTGAAGCCTTGCACGAGATTGGCGGCGTTTTGAAATACGGAATCCCTGAGTTCCGTCTCCCGAAAAAAATCGTTGATGTGGAAATCGAAAACCTCGCTAAAATGGGCGTTAAGTTCCTCACTAACACGATTATAGGCAGAACGATAACTTTGGAAACCTTGCGTGAAAGAGGTTTTAAAGCGTTCTTTATTGCAGCGGGTGCGGGTTTGCCGCGTTTTATGAATATTCCGGGCGAAAATGCAAACGGAATTTTCTCTTCAAACGAATATTTGACCCGTGTTAATCTTATGCACGCTGCTGATCCTGAGTATGATACGCCTGTTATAAAAGGCAAAAATGTCATGGTTGTCGGCGGCGGAAATACGGCTATGGACTCTGTCAGAACGGCAAAACGTCTTGGCGCAGAGCGTGCGATGATAGTTTACAGACGTTCGGAAGATGAAATGCCGGCGCGTTTGGAGGAGGTTCACCACGCAAAAGAGGAAGGCGTTGAGTTCTTGACTCTTAACAATCCGGTAGAATATTTAGCGAACGACAAAGGACAAGTTCAGCAGGCGAAGATTCAGAAAATGGAACTTGGCGAGCCTGATGCTTCTGGTCGTCGCAGTCCGATTCCTGTTGAAGGCAGCGAATATTTAGTTGATACTGATGTAGTTGTGGTTGCAGTAGGTGTTTCACCGAATCCGATTATTACCTCGGCAATCGAAGGTCTTGACGTAGACCCGAAACGCAGAACAATAATCGTTAATCCCGAAAATAATCAGTCGAACATTTCTGATATTTTTGCGGGTGGCGACATTGTACGCGGCGGCGCAACCGTAATTCTCGCAATGGGCGACGGTAGAAAAGCCGCACAAGGCGCAGATGAATATTTGAAAAGTCTATAAAATAAAAAAATGTGGTTGTCTGTTATGACAGCCACATTTTATAAAAAATATTCATTTGTTCTAATACACAATCCTTTCAATCACACATTCGTGTTCGTGAGTGTTGGGATGGTATTTGATTCCAACGAGCACCATATTTCCACTATAATTTCGCAAAACTTGCTTGTAGCTTTTCTGTTTAATTTGTTCGATTGCGCCTTGGGCTGTTGACGTACTACTTTTGAGTTCTATAATTAGCGCAGGATCTTTTGGATTGACAGGAATAAACGCCAAATCTGCATATCCGTCGCCGCTTGGAAGTTCTTTTATCACAGTGTAATAATCGTTGGCACGGAAAAAAGCAAGTCCTATTGCCGACTGAAATGTAGCCTCGTCGTTGTAAGTCAGAGGACTTGTCTGACGGCTATGAGCCTCTTTTAAAGCCGCTGCCACATATTCAGCGTTGCCGTTAAGTGTTTCTTTGAGGAGTTTTTCGCTTTCGTTAATCATTTTCAAAGTCTGCGCATAGTTCTTGTTGTTTTTCAACGCTAAAACCCATTGTTCGCGGACTTCAAAATTTGGAATGAAACATTCTTTGGTGTATTTGTCGTATGTAAGATACCCCAAATGAATTAGATACGTAAAAACATCGTCTTTGTCTTTGAAACATTTTTTGGTGTTGAGAAAACTTAAAACATTTACTTTTACTCTTCCGCCGCCGAGCATAGTTTCTACGTCCTTGCGAGTGCCGTCAAAATCGTATTCGATATAATCTTTGATATTTTCGTAACTGCCGGTGTTTGACCAATGGCTTGCAAACTCTTGTTCAATCATAGCCTCCACAACTGATTTCGGGTTGCAGACACTAATTTCTTTGGTTAGACGATAGCCATCGTACCAACGCAGACATTCTTTGTAATCCATAGAATAATGATTGCACAAATCCTTCACCTCATCTTTGGTGAAGCCAGTAAACTCCGCTAAACTATTTGCATTTAGAATCGTAAACTCACGAAACTCATTGAGTTTACTCTCCACTTTGTCGCGTACAATAGGCAAAATACCAGTGAGATACGCCATAGCAATAGCGGGTTTCAAATTTCGGTTTTTAAAAAGGCCGTTGAGAAATTCAAGATAAGGCATAAATACTTCATCGGCAACCTCCTCGCGGATAAGCACATCATATTCGTCCATAACAATCACAAACTGTTCGCCCGTTTTGGAGAATACGGTTAACATTGCTTTGTCGAGAGTGGCACTCTTTGCAATTTTTAAATCAGGAAATATTTCTCGAATCTCGTTTACAACCTCCGAAGTGATTTCTTTTACTAAATTTGTCTTTCTTTTAACATTGCGATACAATCCGTTGATGTCCAATTTTATGACATTATACTTTCCGAAATGGGCATTAAAATATTCGTCTTTATAAATTTTTAATTTCTCAAACAGCGGCAACGCATCCGATGTTTTGCCGTAATAAGCACATATCAAATCGCTCGCCATACTCTTTCCAAAACGGCGTGGACGCGACACACAGATAAATCTATTCTCTGTGTTAATCAATTTATTCAACTCTTTTAATATCAGCGATTTATCAATATAAATCTCTGATTGCATTGCGCTTTTAAGTAATTCGCTTTGTGGATTAAGATAAATGCCCATAGTCTTAATGCTTTAAAAAATTTTTAGCAACAAAAATATGATTTTTTTTTGACATTGACAAGATAATTTTTGTCTTTGATCCTCATTAAGATTATGCAAATTTTATAGCTGCTAATAAAGTGCCTATAATCATTCGAAAATTTGTTTTGCCTTTTTACTCCTCCACTTTCCAATCCACGATATTCTTTTCCTCGCTCGAAAAACTTACGCCGATTTTGAACAACTTTTTGCCGTCCATCTTGAACTTTCCGGCATAGTTTTTTTCATTGATTTGATTGAGGGCGGTTTGAGCGTCTTGATCTATCTTAAATTCAAAAATATAGACGTAAGTTTTGTTGATTAAAATAGCGTCAGCACGTCCTTTTGAAAAATGAGGCTCTGCAATTATATATTCGCCCAAAATACTGAACACCAAATAGATAACATTCTGAAAATCACGTTCAACAAGTTTCACACTCTTGTCGTTGGCATACGGCAAAGTGCAGAATAATGCCTTTATTCGTTCAATTACGCTTTCAATATCGCCGGCGCGGAAATCGCTTAGGAACTTTGAATATTTGAAACCATTTTCGCTATCTGGCGAACCATAAAATTCCCTCGCAAGTGATTTGAAAAAACTCATCTCAACCTCATAATTTGGAAAACCCAAAATATAAAGTCGTTCATCTTCAACGTATTCTTTTATAGTGAGATAGCCTGTGTAATACAGCAACGGCACAATGTCGGTTTGCACTTCGTCGTCCTTGTAGTCCTTCAAATCGTCCTTCCCATATTCGACATCGTTTTTCAACTTTAAAATGTTGAAATTTGAATTTTTGATGCGCTTCATCAAAACTGTCGGTGTGCCAGTGCTATACCAATAATTTTGTAAATCTTGGGATTGGAGAGCGGAAAACAGACTCACCGGATTGAAAACCTTTACACCTTTCTCGTGAAAACGGTAGCAATCGTACCATTTTTTCAAAGAATCTAACATTTCATCGAAAGAAACCCCTTGATAATCGGCAAATTCTTGAATTTCATTCTTGAAGTATGTCATCAATTCTTCGTGTGTTATACCGCAGATTCCAGAAAAATTTTTGTCTAACGAGATGTCCAACGGCTGATTATTGCCACTGAAAACCGATGTTTTGGCAAATTTTGTAACACCGGTCAGAAACACAAAACGGAAACAATCGTCATAATCTTTCAGCACTGAGAAAAACTCACGGTAAGTTTTCTTGTCCTCGTCCAGGTGTTCGCTTGTAATCAGTGGATTATCGTATTCATCAACAAGTAATACAGTCAGAAGTCCGGTCTTTTGTTTTATTTCCTGGACGGTTTTGCCAAATCGCTCTGACAACGACAAATTTGGGTTTGTGATTTCAACGCCATACTTGCTGCCGAAATCTTCCAAGGCGTTTGAAAGTCGGTTTTTTATGGCGTTTTCCTTTGAAAAATCACCGCTTGCAAGAGGGAGATAAAACACCGGATATTTTGTCCATTCTTTTTCCAATTCAGAAATTTTCAGCCCTTCAAACAACTCCTTTTTGCCTTCAAAATATGCACGCAAAGTGTTGCACATCAGACTTTTGCCAAATCTGCGCGGACGGGCGAGAAAATACGCTTTTGTATCGGATTTAATAAGCCGATACGCATAATCCGTTTTGTCAACGTAGATGCTTCCGCGTTGCCGCAAGGTCTCAAAACTCTGAACGCCAAGAGGGAACCTGTCTAATTTGATTATTGGTGTTTCCATCGTCTAAATTTTATCTCGCCACAAATATAAATTTAATTTTTGAAAAAGACAATATTTTTTTTACCACCTCCTCAATATGTAAAAAAATACCTTTATTTTCCTCCTCCGCCGTGTCCTCCGCCTGAACTGCGACGTCGCGCTGCCGAGGCTTCTCTTACCGATGAAGAGTACGACGAATATCGACTATGGGATAATAAATATGCCGAGCCGAAATACGTTCCGTAATGGTGATGATAATATCTGTAATACCCGCTGCCGTCCGATGAATAATCGGTCGTATCGGTTGCAAAAGCATAGTATTGATAAAATCCTCTGTAAAAATTGTTGGTTGCAGAATCTCCGTGATACAAAGGGGCTTCCAAATTGTCTAATGTCCATTGTCTTGTCGCAAGATGTACAAGAGTGCTGTTGTCGGAAGTATCACGGTATATCATGCAAACTTCTCTCTTTGTGAGAATCGCTATCGTGAGTGTATCTTGCGGATTTTCTTGTACGTAGTCCAATTCGCCTTCTATCAAATCTATAATGTTGGTGGCAGCCTCTTCGGCATCATAATCGGTATAATATACATCGGCATTTTTGTTGTCATAACCCGTTATGGAGGTTTCCCACGGAAAATCAGGATTGTTTTCTATTTTTTCTTTTATGGTAACGGAAAAGTCAGAATCGGAAAAAATTCCAAAAAACACCAAAACCACTACGACTATTCCGAAACAGCCAAATTTTTTTAAAGCCTTTGAAACACCGCTTTCTCTTTCTCTGTGTGGAGGCGGTGTGGGATTGCTTGAAACCAACATAATACTTTCGGCTGCAATACGTCTGCCCGTTGAATATTCGGTTTCATCGTCCCAAATTTCTATGGAAACATACGTGTCATCTTGCGGGTTACGGTATTCGGTGTAACGCGCAGTATCGCCCGGCTCTACGTCAACATTTCCGTAGCAAAAATTAACACACTCCGTACCCGAATCCGTTTGCTCCATGCCGGAAGTATCTATACGGGGTGTCATTTGCCAAATAAACACCGATTCTTCGTTGTCGATACTCAGCCACGATTCGTGTCCGTCGCTAACAATTAAATACTCGTCCCAAATATAGTCGCCGTCTATATACGCAATCTTGCCGTCAACAGTGTATGTGATTTCTCCTATGGAGATTTTATCGCCTACATTAAAATTCAGATTCATAGCAATATAGTTTTTATTTTGTTAAAAAAATCCCGTTATTTCCATTGTTTATCCGCCTCAATGTAATATTGCATCAACATAGGTTTTGACAATGTATTGACACAAATATCGGCTGTCGTTTCGTCTTTGCCGAAATAAAACATCGATTGTGAATTTTCTGCCGTCAAATATTTTGTATCAACAGTAAAGTCAAATGCTTTGTCTATTGGTTTTAATGACGCAATGTTGAATCCCCAATCCCCGAAACTCGGTACTTCCAAGTGATAAGGCAACACGTTGAACCCTTCACTTTCGATGGTTTTGTTGATGCACCAAAATGCTTTGGTCGCAAAATACGGACTTGTGGATTGCACCGAGAGAATACCATTCTCCGTTAACGAATTTTTGCACAGCCGGTAAAAAATATTGGAGTACAACTTATTGAGTGCTTCGTTGTTAGGGTCGGGCAAATCTACAAGTATTACATCATATTTAAAAGTATTTTCGGTGAGAAATTTATACGCATCCTCTACAATAATTTCCATTTTCGGATTGCTGAGCGAATTATTGTTGACTTTTGCTATCGTGTGATTGTCTCTGCAAAGTTCGAGTATATCACGATCAAGGTCTACAAGCGTAACTTTCTTAATTGTAGGATATTTCAGCACTTCTCTTGCAGCAAGTCCGTCGCCGCCGCCAAGAATCAAAACGTTTTCTTTTTTTGTTGATTTTGACATTGCCGGATGTACAAGGGCTTCATGGTAGCGGTATTCATCGCTTGTGGAAAATTGGACGTTTCCGTTGATAAAAAGCCTTAAATCGTCGCGGTGTTTGGTAAGAACAATATGCTGATATTTGGTTTGTTTAACAAAGATTACTTTGTCGCGATATAGCCCGTTTTCCACGAATTTTGAGATGTTTTCACTGAAAACCGTTCCGATTATCATCGCGCTCAAAATCAGTATTGTAGCAGAGAGAAATTGGTTGTAATGCGTAATGTTTTTTTTGTAACTGAGAATGATTATCAGCGAAACGATAATATTTAGCGAACCTACTAAAAATGCCGTGCAGAAATATCCCAAATGCGGTAACAACAACAGCGGAAAGGCTATTGAGCCGATGAGTCCGCCGATATAGTCAAAACTGAAAATTGACGAAATCGTTACTCTGAGATTATTTTCGTTGTTTTCTATTATGCGGGTTAATATCGGGATTTCCATACCTACGAATATGCCGATTATCAAGATAATAACGTACATAATTATCTGATAACAAACAAGATAAATGTTAGCAAGGAAAAGTATTATTGTCGAAAGTCCGCCGATTAGTCCCACACCTATTTCGATGGAAACAAACCAGTTGAAAAGATTGTTTTTGAAAAATTTGCTCAAATACGACCCGAGACCCATGGCAAACATATATATTCCTATCGTTATCGAATATTGTAGCACGCTGTCGCCTTTCAAAAACGAACTTAATGCACTGATTATCAATTCGTAACAAATAGAACAACCTGAAATAATCATAGTTGTCAGCATCAAAAGCCTATATTTTGCCATTATTTTTTCAGATATTTCGTAAAATTGTTTTCAGTTCAAAACTTTTTGCTTCTAAATCGTTTTGAACAGAGCGTATAAAATTGTCCGGAATAGTGCTGTCGCATGAAAAAATATCTATTGCAGCCGCTTTTTTTTCCGGCCAAGTGTGTATCGAAACGTGTGATTTTGCGATTACGGCAACGTATGTAATACCCACGGGAGAAAAGCAATGCCATGTTTCCTCCACGATTATAGAATTGATTTCTTCTACAATTTTTCGTGTAATTTTTTTTATCGTTTCAATATCGTTGAGTGTAAAAACATTACAATCAAAGAAATCAATTAATAATTCTTTTGCCATCTTTTTTATTTTGCGACAAATGTAATATATTTTTTTGAGATAACGGTAAAAAACTTTACATTAAATATACCTGATTTTATGCTTTAAGATATTTTTTATTTAATTTTTTCGATAAATTTTAAGTGAATATGAGGTTACAAGATATGATTAATTTTCAAAATTGATAAAAATTTGTTACTTCTGCTTAACTATGATATAATTGAAATCTATGAAAATTAGGAATAACAGGTATGAGAATAATAAGTTAGGATTTTTTTTGAAAAAAATGCGCCTATTTTTTGCCCACTTTCCAAAACTTTGCTAATTTTACAACATAAAATTAAAATATATATACTGAACAGAAAATATTTAACTAACATATTATAACATTGGGCTTTACGCTCTTATTCTCCAAGAGAAGAATCCGCCAAATTTTTTACAACGAGAGAATAAGTTGCGAATTAAGGTTCACGCACTATTGCGTGAGCCGTTTTCGCGCTTATTATCGTTGTGGGTTCTTGGCGGAACCTTTCTCTTGAAATAAGCAAATCGAAAGGAAACGGCTACACGCTTTTTTATTTGCTTATTGTTGAGGGCGGAAGTTCGTAAAAAACAAAAGCGATGATAACAAAAGATAACATAAAAAATTTATTAGCATATTTCAACTTTATCGAAAATGACAACATTTTCAAGAAAGAATATGATAACGGTGCAAGTATAGAAGTTAATTGCAAAAAGCAAAAAATAACTTATGCTCCTTTGGATAATGATTTCGCAGAAGGAGAATATCCGTCTATGGATAAACCCGCCAAAGGTTTTGTTATTCATCGCGATACGACTCTGAATTTTTCTGCAAACGAAAACTTTGTTTGCCTTGTATGTGTTCATTTGTTGTTAGAAAAGGGATACGAGCCAAAGCACATTGTATTTGAACCCGCTTTTAAGGTAGGGCATATA
>JAFXUC010000022.1 GCA_017535325.1 Bacteroidales bacterium
AGAAGTTGAAAGAGTACCTTATAAAGTAGTACGCGGCGACAACAACACTCCGAGAGTTTTGATTAACGACCGTCAGTATACTCCTCAGGAGATTTCGGCAATGATTCTTCAAAAAATGAAAAAAACCGCCGAAGACTATCTCGGTCAGGAAGTTACGGAAGCCGTTATCACTGTTCCGGCATATTTCTCTGACTCACAGCGTCAGGCTACAAAAGAGGCCGGCGAAATCGCGGGCTTGAAAGTCCGCCGTATCGTCAACGAGCCTACCGCAGCGGCTTTGGCTTACGGTCTTGACAAAGGCGGAAAAGATATGAAAATCGCCGTATTCGACTTGGGCGGCGGTACATTCGATATTTCAATCCTCGAACTCGGCGACGGTATTTTCGAGGTTAAGTCAACAAACGGCGACACACACTTGGGCGGCGACGATTTCGACCAGGAAATCATCAACTGGATGGCTGACGAGTTCCAGAAAGAAAACGGCGTTGACCTCAGAAAAGACGCAATGGCTTTGCAGCGTTTGAAAGAGGCTGCTGAAAAAGCAAAAATCGAACTTTCGTCATCGTCTTCAACAGAAATCAACCTGCCTTACATCATGCCGGTTGACGGCGTTCCGAAGCACTTGGTTTTGACTTTGACACGTTCTAAATTCGAGCAGTTGTGCGACCATTTGATTAAGGCTTGTATCGCTCCCTGCCGTCAGGCTTTGGCAGACGCAGGCATGCAGCCCTCTGACATCAACGAAGTTATCCTTGTCGGCGGTTCATCACGTATTCCGGCGGTTCAGGCAGAGGTTGAGCAGTTCTTCGGAAAGAAACCTTCAAAAGGTGTTAACCCTGACGAGGTTGTAGCAGTAGGTGCTTCAATTCAGGGCGGCGTTTTGACAGGTGATGTTAAAGACGTTGTGTTGTTGGACGTTACACCGCTTTCACTCGGTATCGAGACCATGGGCGGCGTTATGACAAAACTTATTGAATCTAACACCACAATTCCTTGCAAAAAGACTGAAACTTTCACCACGGCGGTTGACAATCAGCCTTCTGTTGAAATCCACGTTTTGCAAGGCGAGCGTTCTATGGCCAAAGACAACAAGACTTTGGGTAAATTCCACTTGGACGGTTTGCCGCCGGCACCGAGAAACGTTCCGCAAATCGAAGTTACATTCGACATCGACGCAAACGGTATCCTGAACGTTTCCGCAAAAGACAAAGCAACCGGCAAGAGTCAGAATATCAGAATTGAGGCTTCGTCAGGACTTTCACAAGATGAAATCGAGAGAATGAAAAACGAGGCAAAAGCAAACGAGGCTGCCGACAAAGCCGAGAAAGAGAAAATCGAAAAAATCAATCAAGCAGATTCATTGATTTTCCAGACGGAAAAAGCGTTGAAAGAATACGGCGACAAGATTCCGGCAGAGAAGAAAGCCCCGATAGAACAGGCTTTGAACGAGTTGAAAGAGGCTCACAAACGTCAAGACATTCCTGCAATTGACGCTGCATCAGCAAAATTGAATACAGTTTTCCAAGCAGCAAGTCAGGATATGTACAACGCAGGCGCAGGTCAGGCAGGTGCACAAAGTGGTCCTCAACCCGGTCCTCAGCAAAACACTCAACAAAACAACAACAATAATGCCGGCAACGGTGGCGACAACGTTACCGACGTTGATTACGAAGAAGTGAAGTAACAGCCGCAGGCTGATTTTAAAATAAAAAATCCGTGCAGTTTTTTCTGCGCGGATTTTTTTATTCAACATCTCAAAAATATGACAACAAATTCACCACGTCCCCCACTCAAACAGCGTTCCCCATGGCTTTGGGGCTGCCAAACGGTATTTTTATCGTTTGTGGCACTATGTGTATTAATAATTATCGTAAATATCCTGTCCAAGAAGTTTGACGGTTTCAGAATGTATCATGGCGAGATAGAAATTGAGCCATATTCGAGATCCAATGGCGAGGTTTACGGCGGGTATTGTTACGCACGTTGCTATCGTGAGGCAGTTGACACCGAAAAACACAATCTGAAAAAAATATTAGCGTTTTTTCAGGATTCAAGTACATGGAAGTATACACTTGACAATCGTATAGATTTACATAAGCACAAGATGGATTTCCACTCGGATGGTGGACAATTGTACTTTGATGATTTTGAATGTTATCGGGTAAAATATATGGAAAACACACCGGAATACTTTTGGTGGTTCTATACATGGGCGCACAAACCTGATGATATTCTTCCTAAATACACCAAGCATTTGGACGACACGTTGATGACTATATCATTTTCTTACACTAAGTTTGACGTATTCACATGGCAGCATTTCATAGACATCGTTGATAGAGAAAACAAAAAAGACACTCCCGACCGAGTTTACAAACTTAAAAATCCACAGACCGATTCGATAGAATGTATCATCGAGACCAAAAAATTTCCCGATGGAAATTGGGGTTTTAAGATGGAAATATTGTAAGGAAATTTCCTTCCTTTGTGGGTATAAAAACTCCGTACAATTATCTACTGTACGGAGTTTTTTTTTGTTTAGTTTTCATAATTTTGCAGTATGAGTTTGCGTAAAGGCTTTTAACATTTTTTTAGACAAATAGTGTCATAAAATTCATACCTTTGTGAAATAAAACATCACAAACAATGATTACCAAACTCAGGCTTAAAAATTGGAGGAGAAGACAATAAAAATTCTCTCCACATTTTTTATACTTTTTTCAAAAAAGCATTATCTTTGCGCAATTAATAATAACACAAAGCATATATGAACGGATTTTTCAAATTTTTAACCGCAGCCGCATTGCTAACGTCTTGTAATTCAGCGGTAAAAGACACCGCTAAAACGGACGGCGGCTACAACGGCAAACAGCCGAAATACATTTTCTATTTTATCGGCGACGGTATGAGTCAGCCGCAAATCACAATGGCTGAAAAAGCAATCAACGACAAGGACTTTTTGGCGCAGTTCAACACCCAAACCTGCAATATTTACAATATCGGTGAAGGTTATAAAATGAACGTAAAACGTTTCAAAAACGCAGCCTTGGCAACCACAAACGCCGAAAACCGTTTTATAACCTGCTCTGCGGCAGCGGCAACAGCCCTCGCAACCGGTCATAAAACCACTATCAACACCATTTCAAAAAACGGAGAAAGAACCGAAAACCTTAAAACCGTCGCAGAAATGGCTCGCGATTGCGGCATGAAAGTCGGCGTTATCACCTCAGTAAGTATTGACCACGCAACCCCCGCTTGCTTTTACGCACATGAAGACGACAGAAACAATTACGAAAACATCGGACACTGGCTCTTAAAATCAGATTTCGACTTTTTTGGCGGCGGAAACGTAAAATGGGACAAATACAAAGACATGACAAAAGAGCAGTTTTTTGACTCCCTGAAAATCAAAGGCTACACCGTTGCAACCGATTTGAAGGCGTTTAACGCTTTGAACAACAGCACCGGCAAAATCTTTACCACCATTCCGAAAAATATGGACACGGTTCATGACGGGTCAACACTGCCTTACAATATCGACCTTGACATTCAGAGTTGCGACGACAACCGCTTGGTTTTGAAGGACTTCGTTAAAAAAGCCGTTGAAGTTTTATACAATGAGGACAAAGGCTTTTTCCTTATGACCGAAGGCGGAAAAATCGACTGGACAGACCACGCAAACGACGCTGTGTCAAACGTTTACGAAACCATCGCTTTGGATCAGGCAATCGGCGTTGCGCTTGATTTTTACGAGCAGCACCCCGACGAAACGTTAATCGTCTTTACCGGCGACCACGAGTGCGGCGGCTTGACGTTGGGATTTGCCGGAACGCACTATGAGTCAGCGTTTAACCTTATGAAAAACCAGACGATTTCTTATCAGGAATTTTCGGAGCAAAACAGAGAGTTTTTCAAAAACAAGCCTACTTTCGAGCAGACTTTGGAATGGATTAAAAAGAATTTCGGACTCGGCGACACCGCTGTTTTGCCGCTCAGCGATTACGAGTTGAAACGTCTTAAAACAGCATACGAGGAAGTCAACAATTTTCTCGCGAAAAAAGAATCCAAACTTTCAAAAGAAGAAAAATACTTGTATTACGGCACTTACGATTACATCTGCGTTACGGCGACACACATTCTCGACAACAAAGCCGGTGTTGACTGGGCAAGTTATTCACACACCGCGCTTCCCGTGCCTGTATATTCGTCAGGTCCCGGCTCAGAAATCCTTAACGGTTATATCGACAACACCGACATTCCCAAAACGATTATGCAAGTTGCCGGTTTGAAATAGTTGCTGAAAATTTAAATGGACAAAAAAAATCTTATATTTTTATTAACCGTGGGAATTATGACCGTAATTTTGGCCGTAATTCCCACTGGTTTTGAAAATCCAAGCCTTACGGAAAACACGCTTTACGAAAAAGGCGAAATCATCTCTGCCGACGACAGCGAACTTCAAACGATTTCCGTCGTTACAATCGGCACTCAAAAACTGAAAATAAAAATCCTTTCTGGCGTGTTCAAAGACAGTATTTTCAGCGCGGAAAACGTCTTGAACGGTCAGAAAAACATCGACAAAGTTTTTTCCGTTGGCGACAAGGCCTTGACCGTCATCAATTTGGACAAAAACACAAAACAGCCTTTGAGCGTAAAGGCTCAGGATTTTTACCGCTCCGGCGTTGAATTTTTTTTGGTCGGAGTGTTTGTGGTTGCGCTTTTGGCGTTTGCGGGTTTTACGGGCGTAAAAGCGGTTTTGAGTTTTATTTTTACGGCGTTTTGCTTTTGGAAACTTTTGCTGCCGATGTATCTTTACGGTTACAATCCGCTGTTAATAAGTATTTTGATAACTTTTATAACTGCCGCTGCGGTGATTTTTTTGGTTTCGGGAATCGGCAAAAAAGGTCTGACTGCGATGTGCGGCTGTTTTTGCGGAATCGTTTTTACGGCTGTGGTTTCGGTTTTGACGGGCGGCGTTTTCAAAATACCTGCCACGGTTCAGGACTATTCCGAAGCGTTGATTTACGGCGGTTTTCAGTTGGATTTTTCGGGAATTTTTATCTCGACGGTTTTTATTTCGGCAGCGGGTGCATTGATGGACGTCAGCACAGACATTGCAGCCGCCGTTGACGAAATTCATCAAAGGCTTCCCGAATTGGATTCAAAAGAACTTATAAAGTCGGGATTCAGAATTGCAAGACCTGTAATCGGCTCTATGACAACGACTTTGCTGTTTGCATATTCGGGCGGATTTATGTTTGCGTTTATGGCTTTTATGTCAAAAGGAATGCCTTTTGTGTGTATTTTCAACTCAAATTATATTTCTGCTGAATTTCTGCATACGATGGTCGGAAGTTTGGGATTGGTTTTGACCGCGCCGCTTACCGCTGTTGTCGGAGGATTAATCTACGGAAAGAAAAACGTAAAATAAAAAAAGGGAGCGACTTAAAACGCACCGCTACAACCACTTACCCTTGCTGACTTCCGCCCCTGGGGGATTCGTAGGAGCTGGTCGAATAAGACTCCCTTTGTGGCTGCAAAATTATGCAGTTTTTTCCGTTTTGCAAAATTTTTCAGTGTTTTTTTTTAGTTTTTTTTGTTATTTTTTATAACGGTTTGACCCACATTATTTTACCACACGAAATTCCACACGTCTGTTTTGCTGACGGCCTTCGGGCGTGGTGTTAGGGGCAATAGGCTTGTTTTTGCCGTAACCTACGGTTACAAGTTTTTTGGAATCGCAGCCGAGAGTAATCAAAAATTTTTTCACGGCTTCGGCTCTTTCAAGCGAAAGTCTCTGATTGTCAGCATCGTTGCCGACATTGTCGGTATGTCCTGAAATCTCCACTTTAAGGCTTCTGTCTTGAATCACTTTCGAGATTCTGTTAAGTTCTGACACAGAGGCGGGCAAAAGTTCTGACGCGCCGGTTTCAAAAAACAGGTTTTTCAGAATTATGGACTTTCCGATGATGATAACTTCTTCTATTTTAACAACCGTGATGTCTTTTTTTATTGTTGATGTGCGGCTCTGCTGTCTTAAATCGAGGTTTTCGGAGGTCGGGAAAAAACGCTTGTCGTCAATAAAATAGCCGTAGTTTCTGCCCGCAGGAAGACACATTGTATAAGAGCCGTCTTTTTCGGAAGTTTTTACGTGTCCGATAATCTGGTGTTTTTCAAGGTCTTCCCAGCCTATTTCCGCGCTGACGGCGTGTCCTTTGGAATCCGTCAAAAAACCCGTAACCAAAGTTACTGAGAGTTCGGCTTTGTCTTCGTTTTTGAGTTTTATGACAAAAGAATTTTTGTTGCCGTTGTCGTTGACATTTGAGTAATAGGCATTTGTGCCGTTGTACGAAAACTTGAAATAATCTTCGTCAAATGCCGTATTGATTTCTCTGCCGAGGTTTTTCGGTCTTGACCACTTGTCCCAGCCGTTACCGAGCCTTTTAACCATGAAAATATCTTTTTTGCCGAGACTGCCGTAACCTTCGGAGCAGAAATAGAGCGTTTTCATGTCGGGGTGAAGATAGGGCGAAGACTCTGAAAACGAGGTGTTTAAAGCGTTGATTTCCTGAGGTGTGTCCCAAGAACCGTCAGAAAGCCTGAAACAGATAAAGAGATTTTTTGACGGTGAAATTTCGTTTATTGACTGCTTTTTTTGCGAAAAAATCATAACGCTGCCGTCCGGCGAAACGGTGGTGTCGGTAGTGTTTTCCATGGCAACTATTTTTTCGTTTTTGTCGAGTTTTGAAATGTTAAATTCTTTATTTTCAGGCTGTTGAAGCGTTTTTAACAAATCTGCATAATCCTTGTCGCCCTCAAAATACGGCGCAAAAGACGACACTTTGTATAATGCGCCTTCGTAGTCTTTGTTTTTGAGCCTTACGGCGATAAGTTCCAAAAGGGCGTCGTAAGCCACTCTTGAAGGTGCGGCGTCAATCACAAGGCGCAGTTTGTTGCCCGATTTGTAAGTTTCTTTTATGATTTCGTCCTTTTCTTTCTGCTCTTTGAAATTCTGCGAAGTGTATGTCCGCCAAAAATCGTCAAAATTATAAACGCCGCATTTTTCGTAAATCTTGTGCATCATCGATATACACGAGTCGCGCCTTTGCTGGTCTCTTGAATTTATGTAACAGTATTTTACTACCTCAACATTTGGACTGCGCCTTGCAACGGCAAAAGCCGAATCTTTCAAGATTTCTGTAAATTCTTGATTGTTGTATGTTTGGTTGACGTATTTTTTTATATAATTCCATTTCGGGACGTAGTTTTTGCGGAAAGTGTAGACAATGCTTTTGTTTTCCGCCAACTTTTTTTGGTTGAGCGGCGCGAGTTCGTAAACAGAAAGAAAATTTTCGTAAGCCTCGGCGGAATTGCTTTTAACAGCCTCGTCCAGAGCGTATTGCGTTACAGTAAGGATTTTTTTGTTGATGTTGACTGCCGAAAGACCCGCTTTCAGAAGTTTGGATTTGTCCTTGGTTTTGTCGTAAGCGATTTTTGAAGTTTTAAAATAATTATATGCTTTTTGTGTATTAAATTTTACAAAATCTTTGTCGGAATACAAAATTCCGGCGGCAAAATTTAGTGCGCAGTCGTTTGGCTCGGCAGACAAATCAGTCAAAATACCGCTTTCTGCCGCTTCAAAATTCTTGTTTACAATTTGATTTTTGTAGGGAAAAACTGCGGTTTGAGCCGCAATTCTGCCGCAAAACAACGTTAAAAATGTCAACAATACCAATAATTTTTGCATCATATTTTTACACTAAAAAGTTTTTTTCTCTAAAAACACATATAAAAATGTGCCAAGACGTTATTTTTTTCCCGTCTTTTATACGCAAACCTCTTAAATCTGTCTCATTTTGCTGCCAAAGCCAAAACTTTATATTTAATTAACATAATTTAGTGTAACTTTGCACCCGTAATTTTTTAGGGAAAAAACATAACGTTTAATTTTTAATTTAAAAAAAATATGGGCAAAAGAAAGATTATTTTATTTTTACTCCTGTTGTTTTTTTCGCTCAGCGGCGCAGTTGCTCAGCAGAAGACAATCACGGGTAAAGTTGTTGACAAGAACGGACAGCCGATTCTTGGTGCGACAGTTGCCGTTAAAGGTACTACCATAGGTACGATTTCCGATGACAACGGCGTTTACAACCTCAGAATTCCTAACGGATCAAAATCAGATACTATTACCGTTTCATTTCTCGGTATGCAGACAGCATATATGCCTGTCGGAAACAACTCAACAATCAACGTTACACTTATCGAAGACGATGTTAACGTTGAAGAAGTCGTAGTTACGGCTTTGGGAATCAGCAAACAAAGAAAAGCGGTTGGCTATTCCACTGCACAAGTTTCAGGAGACGAACTTGCTGAGGTAAAAACTTCAAATCCTGTAACAGCATTAGCAGGAAAAGTAGCCGGTGTGGACATCGCCTCCAACGCAGGTCCGGGTTCTTCGCAAAACGTTATGATTCGCGGTGCGGCATCGTTTTCAGAAAACCAACCGTTGTATGTAGTTGACGGAGTGCCTCTTATCAACGCAACACCGAACTATACCGGAGACAACTTAAACAACAAGACGGACTTCGGCAGCGGTCTTAATGCCGTTAACCCCAACGACATTGAAGCGATGACAGTCCTCAAAGGTGCGGCTGCTACGGCACTCTACGGTTCAAGGGCTGCCAACGGCGTAGTTCTAATCACCACAAAATCAGGCAAAAACACCTCCGGAAAAATGACAGTTACATACGACGGCTCAATCAACATCAAACGTGTCGGCGTAATTGCAAAAGCACAAGAGATTTTCGGACAAGGCTGGTCATACAACTACGCAACAGAAGAAAACGGAAACTGGGGACCGAAATACACCGGACTTCCTCAAAGTTGGGGTTTCGTTGTTGACAACGCGCAACAAGTGGCAAATTTTTCATACCTTAAAAACAGAGTACGCGACTTTTACGAACTCGGTTTTGGCAACAACCACACAGTTTCTGCTTCGGGCGGAAACGAAACCACAACATATTATTTCTCGGTTTCCAACGACAATGAAGACGGTGTAAATCCCGGTGATTACGATAAATACAACCGTACAACCATTTCTACAAGGGGCAGCCACAAATGGAACGCCCTTACGGTAACCTCTTCGCTTAATTTCTCAAACGAAAAAACCAGTGCTGTACCTTCCGGTCAAGGCGCAGGAGCGGTTACGCAGGATATATGGGACAATCCCAACAACATATCATTGGTTGACTTAAAAGACAGAGACAACGTTTTCAACCAAAACAGCAACTTCTATACGCTCTACGGCTACAATCCGTATTATATATTAGAAGCCAACCGCGCACAAATGCACAGAAACAAACTCTACGGTAAATTTCAGGCGGATTATCAGATTTTCAGAGATTTGCGTTTTACATACCGCTTTGGCGGCGACCTCGAAAACACACATCTTGAAGCATGGCGCAGTATCCTTAACTTTACAAAAGGTTCTCCTCAGGACATCAACGGAGGCAATACACAACCCGGATATTATTACAAACAAAAACGTTCACGCTATGAAATTAACAACGATGTGTTTTTCTCGTACGACAAACAACTCTCAGAGACCTGGCACATCAATGCCGTTGCCGGTATAAACATTATGGAAACTCAAGCCAATAATATTTACGGTTCATTGGAAGAACTTGACGTTGAGGACTTTTATAATTTTGCCAACGGTACTTCGGATGCCACAACAAAAGAAAGTTATACAAAAAAACGTATGATTGGTGTTTTCGCCAATGTAGACATGGATTGGAACAGAATGCTTTATCTGACCCTGACAGCCCGCAACGACTGGTCTTCTACATTGCCGAAAAAAAACAACTCATATCTGTATCCGGGAGCAACTTTAAGTTGGGTATTCACAGAATTAAATTCTGACAGCCACATAGGACCTCTTTCTTTCGGTAAAATCAGGGCTTCTTACGGTTGGACAGGTAAAGACGCTACCGCATATTACGTATATGACATATATTCAAAAGCAAATGTTTACAATCCCGGATATTCCGGCGTAAACGACTTTCAGTTTCCTGCCGGCGGTGTAAGTTCTTGGAATTTGTCAAACATGATGGGAAATCCCGATTTGAAAGCCGAACTCACCAACGAATATGAATTAGGTCTCGAACTCGACTTCTTTAACGGATTGGTAGGATTTGACGGCGATTACTACAACAAATTCACCAAAAACCTGATTGACCAACTTTCAGTTGACTATTCAACAGGTTATACTTACACTATGGCCAACATCGGAGACATCCGCAACCAAGGATACGAACTTTCTGTTTACGGCTATCCGGTTAAAAAAGATGATTTCAAATGGAAACTTACTGTCAATTTCTCGCAAAATTTCAACAAAGTTGAACATTTGGATTTAAGCGAGGTCGGTCTTTCCGGTTTTAGCGGCTGCGAAATTTTCGCTGTTGAAGGCAAGGCAATAGGTCAGTTCAAGGCAAACGTGGCAGAGCGTATCAAACATGACGGCAAAGAATATGTCGTGGTTTCCGAAACAGGACGTCCCGCAAAATCGGCAAACACCGTATTCCTTGATAAAGACGTCAATGAGAAATTCCGTGCCGGTCTGACTTCACGCTGGGAGTACAAAAACTTTTCGTTATCCGCAACATTTGACCTTCATTACGGCGGATATTTTTATAGCAAGACAAAGGCATATTTAGGTTGGACAGGTGCAGGGTATGAAACCACACAAAACGACAGAAATCCGTTCATAGTACCCAACTCGGTTATTGCCTGCACAGAAGACGACAAAGGCGCGTTCAAAGTTACCAAAAAATCAGATGACGGAGAGGAACAAGTTTCTTATTATAAAGAAAACACTACACCTATGGATTTCAGTGAATATGCATATTATTATTCGGAAGGTGCAGACTATGACAATGATTATGTTATCGACCGCTCGTATTTGAAATTGCGCAACGTAACTCTTTCATATACATTGCCTAAAAACCTTGTTACAAAACTCAAACTTCAAGATGTCAGGGTTTCAGCAACGGCTGGTAATATACTTTTGTGGACTCCGAAAGAAAACTGTTATGTTGATCCGGAAAATTCCACATTCGACAGCGGTATAAAAGCAAAATTCGGCGAATGGATGACCAATCCGTCAAATCAGGTTTATACATTCGGACTGTCTGTTAAATTTTAATTAGAACCATAAAATTACAAGAAAAAATGAAATTAAAGAAAGCAATATATTCAACCGCACTTGCAGTTTTGTTTTCGGCAACTTCGTGCGAAAAATGGCTTGACATCAACCACACTCCGAATAATCCCGAAACGGTAAAGGCTTCGTCTCTGTTATCGGGTATTCAAGTAAGTGCCGGATATACGCTGATGTCATGGGATTATCTTTTTAATGCCGGAGTTTACAACCAATATATTACTCAAAGATACGGCAATTCTCAGTTCAAAAAAACAGAAAAATTTGAAACAGAGGATTTTGCCTATGCATACCGCAATTTTTTTACGGGACAATTGGTTGAGGCACAAGCGTTGAAAGACAATTCGGAAGAAACCTCCGGTTATGCCTTTGTCAGCGAAATAATGCAGATTTTTGTTTGGCAGAACGTAGTTGATACATGGGGTAATGTTCCTTATTTTGAGGCTCTTGACAGCAAAAATATTACTCCGAAATTCGACAAAGCCGAGGATATATACAAAGATCTTCTTTCCAGAATAGACAAAGCAATTGACAATTACAACTCCGGTTTTTACAATGATGACATCGACAAAAAAGTTGATTTTGTCTACTCAGGCAGTTTTTCCGACTGGGGTAAATTTGCTAACTCATTAAAACTCAAACTTATGCACCGTTTGAGCAATGTTGCGGATTACTACCGGAACGAATCTTTACTTGATTTTGTTTCCAATGCCGAATTTATTGACAAAACGGCACAAATAAGCGAAAATATTTGGGAAAGTAAATCAACCAAGAAATATCCTGCTGACGAATATGAAGGCGGACAGTTTTTTTCAAACAATGTCTTACCGAGCCGCACATTAGTAAATTATATGTCTTCGGGTAACGATCCGAGACTGGCGGTATATTTTACTAAAAACAACTCAGATATATATGCAGGAAAACTTCAAGGCTATTTTGAAGTAAACGAAGATGACAAAACAGGAGCGTTCAGTGCCGTAAATTTGAGCGGTATGCCTAAAAACATTCCTTTGATGTCCGTTTGGGAAATTGACTTTGACATTGCAGAAGTTTATTTGAGGGCTTCAAACAATGAAAAAGCAAAAGAATATTACGAAAAAGCCGTTTTGGAGAGTCTTAAATATTGGGGGCTTAGCGATGCTTCCGATATTACCGGTGAAAACGGATATGCAAAATGGGACAATCCGGATTTTGAAAAAGGATTGGAATTAATTTCACTTCAACGCTGGGTTTCATTTTTTATGACACAGCACGCCGAGGCGTTTTTTGAGCGCAACAGAACCGGTTATCCGCAATTAAGCGATATTACGGATTTGACTCAACTTCAAGAAAACTTTCCCGCAGGAAAGTTCATTATGACATTAGCCGGTTCTGTATTGCCGAAAGGTGTATTACCCTTGTCGCCTATATATCCTGAAACTGGAGTTGCTGCTCTGAACCCTAATTGTGTTCAAAAATCAAGTATGGCTGAAAAAATATTTTGGCAAAAAGGCAATTAACAAATACTAAAAAATGCAGATTAATATGAAAAAAATATTTATATTGTCGCTTGCTGTTTTGAGTTTGTTCTCCTCTTGCGACAAAGAAACGGAGAATAATTCTTTTATTACCCATTACGTAGACTTACAACTCAAAGGCGATAAAGTAATGTCTCAAAAATTGGGAACAACCTTTGTTGACCCCGGTTTTACTGCGGAAGAAAACGGTCAAGATGTAGCCGGCAACGTAAAAGTTTCCGGTTCGGTAGACACTAACACCCCCGGAGCGTATAAGTTGACGTATCAAATTGCCAATGCAGACGGCTACTCGGCAGTCGCAACCCGTTTGATTTGCGTAAACAATCCTCAAACATTGGAAGGTGTTTTTATGATATATGCAGGACGTCCGGGCGGAACCACATACAACACCTACATTTCAATCGAGAAAACCGAAGAAGAAGGTGTTTACAGTGTTGACTGTCTGTTAGGCGCATGGTATAGCATAGGCCGCAATTACGGTGAAGACTGCGCCGGTGCAGGACACATCAAAGTAGCCGATGACGGTACAATTTCGTTAGTTGACGGCTATGTACCTTATTGGGAAACAGAAGTAACAAGCCTTGAAGGTTCTTTTGACAAAGAAACCGGAACTTTCAAATGGACAACCGTATGGAACGGCTATACGTTTACGGTTGAGAGTATGTAATTTAAAAAAAAACAATCATGAAAATAAAATCATTAATATTAGGAATTTCGGTTATGATTTCGGCGGTTGCCTTATCGTCATGTGAAAAAGACCCCGATATTTGGAGTGCAAAAACCGAAAAATTTTGTGGAAAATGGGTTTTGACTGTTGATATAAACGAAATAGGTTCTACTATTACAACAGGGAATTACATTATCTCAAATACGGTAGAGGACAATGAAAATATATTGTTACACATCAACAATTTATTTTCCGATCCTGAAAATCCGAAAAAGGCTATTCCATATTTGCCGGCAGTTGCCAATATTGAAAATTTAACATTTTCGGGCGAGCGTGTACAAAACGGCAAAGTGATTCTCAACGGAGTCAGTGTAAAACCGGAAACTCTTGAAGCAGAATCAATTCTTGCAGACAGTATTTATTTTGAAATACCTGATGACGGTGATTTAGTAATATTTCACGGTTACAGACACACAGGCTGGGGCGATTAATATTTGCTCTAATGAATAAAAAACTCCTCCTTGCTGAAAATGCAAGGGGGAGTTTTTTTATACTACTTTTCCTAAACTCATTTTTCCGTAAAAGCCTGTTATTTTTTCTGCCAAAAGATTGATATTGTGAAATTCTGAATATTTAGAGGGCTTGTCAACATTGTTAAAGCCGTCCATGTCTGACATATCCAAAGGCGCGAGTATCAATAAATTACCCGAAACACAGGCTTCAAACCGCTGCTTTTCGGGTTTCCAAAGGTTGTTAACGGGAGTTTTTTGAAGTTGAATCATTTTCAGTTTTTGTTCAAAGCAGTCTTTTTTTAGAATTTGTTCGCCTTTTGAAATTGCGGGATTTACCAAAACCGTTCCGTCTTTTGCGTGTTCTAAAAGGTCAGCGCGTTCTTTTTGAAAAAGTTCTGTGTCTTCATATTTTTTCCGCTGCGAAAAAGGCAGTTTCAAGTTTTCGGGACTTTGTTCAAACCTGTGAAAAAACACCTGCTCCTTGTGCGGCATTCTCAGTAAGAAAATATTTCCGAAAGCCGAGTAGTTACGTCCTTCGATAGTAATTTTTTGCACTCTGCGGAACAAGTCGGGGAACAGTTTTCTGAGAATTGCACGACGCGGATTGTCTTTAACATAGTCAATCATATTTTGGAGTTGTCCGTGTTTGTAAAGAATACTGTCATCGTAGTCGGGGTCAAAAAGAGGGCGGTTTAAGCGGGGCTGGGTTTGGTAAAAGTCAATGCGCTTGTTAACGGAGATATGTCTGACAGTCTTTTCTGTTTCGAGAGAGTTTGTTATACCGTTGATTTTTCGCCAACGGCTTGTGCACGCAGATTTAAAGCCCTGAATGATTGTTCCGAGTTTTATATCCAACCGTTCTTCAATAAAAATGATTCCGTGAAAATGATCCGGCATAGCAACGCAGTGCATCATTTTGACTTTTCGGTTGTACTTTTTCTGTATTTCGGCAATTTCATACCAAGCAGAAACAACCGCCTTGCCGGTTTCTGTTAAAATAACGTCAGGATTTTTAGCGTCCATATTAAGTTCGCTTAATATGTGGTCTCTGTTACCGACTACTAATGTAATCATATAAATTCCCCTTTCATAGTAATCGTGCCACTTCGGATGTTTGCGGTATGGAGAATTCGTTTGCAGTGCCATTTTCTTGTCGTTTTAAGTAGTAGTTACATTCTCAGTATGTCATGCTGGTTGACGTTAACGTCAACCTACATAACCAAATTATTCTCCGCAAAAATACACAACCTAAGTTTTAAAACAAAAAAATTTCTTCCTTTTTATTGTTTTTATCATCTGTTTTATTAACTTTGCCGCGTATTCATTTTTTTAAGCGATGGAGACAAACAGCAGTAAACATATCAGAAAAAAAAGAATACTTTCGGTCATAATCATTTCGCTCTTCTTCTTATGGGGAATGGCTAACAATATGACCGACACCTTGCTTTATGCCTTCAAGCAACTCCTTAAAATGACCGGCGAGGAGACTTATTTCATAAAATTTGCGTTTTATGTGGCATATTTCTGCTTTTCACTGCCGGCGTTTTTCTTCATAAAAAAACACGCTTACAAAAACGGAATTATCTTAGGACTAATGCTTTACGCAGGCGGCGCAATTCTGTTTTTTCCGGCGGCAAGTTTTATGAGTTATGCCTTTTATCTGACGGCAATTTACGTTATGGCGGCAGGCTGCGCCTTTTTGGAAACGGTCGCAAACCCGTACATTCTGTCAATGGAACATAATATAAACGACGGAATCCGGAAACTCAATCTGGCTCAGTCTTTCAATCCGGCGGGAACGATTTTGGGAATCTTAATCTGCAACTTCCTTGTTCTCGACACCCTTGACGCAAAAACCTCAATCACCGAAAACATGGAAATCGTCAAGGAAGAACTTGACACGATAACAATCATTTACGCCGCTTTGGGACAGATTTTGTTGGTTTTTATGATGGTGCTGCTTTTTATAAACGTTCCGTCATTTGAAAGCGACACAACCCATGACACGTCTTTTTTCAAATCACTGAAACGGCTTTTTAACGACCGCATTTTTTCTGTCGGACTCCTTACAATGTTCGTATACCTTGGCGCACAAGTCGGCGTGTGGACATTCACGACAACAACCATTGAAGAGGTTTTGGGCAAGACTCACGAACAAGCCGCCAACCTGTATATCATTGCAATAGCGTTTTTTATGGGCGGACGTTTCATTTTTACGTTTTTGATGAAATATTACCGTCCGCAAATACTGTTGTTAGTAAGCGCGGTAGGAGCGTTTGTTTGTACGATAACAGTTATGTTTTCAAGCGGTTACGTATTACTGACGGCACTTATAGGCATTTCGTTTTTGATGTCGCTGATGTTTGCGACAATTTTCGGCTGCTCGATGCACAATGTCAGGGCTGACAGACAGTTGGGCGGTGCGCTTATGATTATGTCAATTGTCGGCGGCGCGGTGATAACAACCGTACAGGATACTGTATATCAAAAACTTGACGTACAGTCGTCGTTTATAATTCCGGCGTTGTGTTTTCTCATTGTAATATTTTTTGCGGTGCTGTTGATTCCTCAAAAATCGCAATAAATGGGAAAATTTAACAAAAAAAATATTTTTAAAATCCGAAATTAGTTGTAAATTTGCGGTCAGTAAAAAAAGATACATTCTATTTAAAAATAATAATTATTTTTTTTATTATGAAAATTTCAAAAATTCACGCAAGAGAAATCCTCGATTCAAGAGGTAACCCCACCGTTGAGGTTGACGTAGTATTGGAAAACGGCGTTCTTGGCCGTGCAGCAGTTCCGTCAGGTGCATCTACCGGCGAAAACGAAGCCCTCGAACTCAG
>JAFXUC010000023.1 GCA_017535325.1 Bacteroidales bacterium
TCATATCTTTTTAATTTTCAACAAGATACGTATTTTTGATAAGTTTTCCAAATTATTTTGATAAAAAAACAGGAAAATTCACACAAAAGCGAATTTTCCTGTTTTTTTATTTGGACGAGGAACTTTTTAGACAGCCCCTTATTTTTTTGCAATCGTTTGCGCATTTTTTACATCAAAAACCGAAGCAAAAAATCCTCCCAATTGCCGAATTATCACTAAAATTGCAGCAATAAACCACTGAAACTTTAAATATCATGCAAAGACTTTTTTACACACTTTTAATCCTTTTGTGCGCGGTGAATTTTTCATGCGCCCAAATCATTGAATGTTCGCCCGAATACCCGAACATCAATTCACAAGACGTAACAATAACCTTTCACGCCGACCTCGGTACTGCCGGGTTGAAAGGCTTTTCAGGCGATGTTTACGCACACACCGGCGTTATCCTAAAAGGCGGCTCTGACAGCGACTGGAAAAACGTTGTCGCCGACTGGGACAAAAACGTCGAAAAATGCAAACTAACCCGCATTTCAACAGACACTTACGAGTTGAAAATCGGCAATATCAAAGATTTTTACGGTTTAACAGACGATGAGGCGGCTGACATCTACAAAATGGCGTTTGTTTTCCGCTCGTCAGACGGCAAAAAAGAAGGCAAAAACACCGGCGGCTTAAATATTTTTTACGAGGTTTATGCCGCAGACGAGTTTACTCTCTCTGTCAAAAAACCTTCTGAATCAGTCATTTTCGTTGACGGCGGCGAAAAATTCACGCTCGAAGTCTCAGCATCTACCGAAACCGCTGAATTTTCTTACGAAATTGACGGCACAGCAATCTCTCAAAACAGTCCGTCAGTTGAAATCACCGCTGAAACCTCTGGCTTTCACGTCATAAAAATTACTGCAAAAGACGGCAGCAAAACCGCTGAAAAAACCGTCTCTTACATGGTCAGAGAAGACGCTGTAACCGCTGAAATGCCACAAGGTTTAAGACGCGGAGTTAACGTCACCGGCGAAAACGAGGCGACTTTCGTACTCTTTGCGCCCGGCAAAAAGAACGCTTATTTAATCGGCGATTTTTCAGACTGGCAAATCAGCGGAAATTACGCCATGAAACTCTCCGAAGACAAAAAATATTTTTTCTGCACAGTCAGCGGTTTGGACAAAAACAAAGAATACGCTTATCAGTACATCGTTGACGAAACTGTCAGAATAGCAGACCCTTACACTGAAAAAATTCTCGACCCCGACAACGATAAATTTTTAACGAAAGAGGTTTATGACGGCAATTTGTCATACCCCGAAAACAAAACTTTCGGCATCGCTTCGACGTTTTGTTTGGGCAAAAAAAATTACGCTTGGCAGGTTGAAAATTTTGACGCGCCTGAGGCAAAAGACCTCATCATTTACGAAATGTTAATCAGGGATTTCACTAAGGAAGGCACTGTTAAAGCCGCAAAAGAAAACCTCGATTACCTTGAAACACTGGGAGTTAACGCGATAGAATTAATGCCTTTTTCGGAGTTTGAGGGTAACAACAGTTGGGGTTATAATCCGTCGTTTTGTTTTGCCGCCGACAAGGCTTACGGCACTACGGACGATTACAAAGAGTTCATTGACGAGTGCCACAAACGCGGAATTGCGGTGATTCAGGACATCGTTTTGAACCACGCTTTCGGCTCTTCGCCTTTCGTTCAACTGTATTTTGACGGCTCAAACGTTACAGAAGACAGCCCTTGGTTTAACACCGAATCGCCTAACAAAGTTTATTATTGGGGTTACGACTTCAACCACGAAGCCGCAGAAACTCAGGCTCTTGTAGATTCTGTCATGAGTTATTGGCTTTCTGAATACAAGATTGACGGCATCCGTTTTGACTTCACAAAAGGCTTTACCAACACGCCCGCAACCAACGATGCGCAGTGTTCGGCATACGACGAGTCGCGCATCAAAATTTTGGAAAGGATTTACGACAAAATGCATGAAATCAATCCGAAAGCATACATGATTTGCGAACATTTGACCGACAACAGCGAAGAAAAAGTTCTCGCCAACTACGGCATTTTACTTTGGGGAAATCTGAATTATGCGTTTTGTCAGTCGGCGATGGGTTATGCGAGCGGCTGCAATTTAAATCCGCTTGACTATACTCAGCGCGGTTTTGAAAAGCCTGCACTCATCTCTTACGCCGAAAGCCACGACGAAGAGCGCATGATGTTCAAATGTTTGAAATACGGCTCAACGTCAGCGGATTACGACGTAAAAGACGTTAACACTTCGCTTGAAAGGCTGAAAGGTGCGGCGGCAGTTTTATTAGCAATGCCCGGACCGAAAATGATTTGGCAGTTCGGCGAGTTAGGTTACGGATATTCAATCAATTACGACATTAACACGGGAACGGAAAACAACGATGCCCGCACCGGCAGAAAGCCTTATCCCGAAAACTATTTGGACGATGAAAACCGCAAAGGCTTGTACGATTTTTATTCAAAAATGTGTGCTTTGAGGAAGACAAACGAGGCGATGAAAAGCGGTTCGGCGAAAATTGAAGCCTCAGGTTTAATAAAAATAATTTACCGCAGGTCTGCAAATGCGAATTTGGTTTTTGCGGTTAATTTCAACACGAAAGAAAGTTCTGCAAAAATAGCATTTCCGAAAACTGGCGTTTGGTACGATATTGTATCAGGCAAAAGATTGGAAGTCAGCGATTTAAACGTTTCGTACAATTTAGCGGCAGGACAGACGGCGATTTTTTCGGACAGTGAAGAAGACGTTCCGACAGCGGTTTCGGACATCACGCCGAAAAGTAACGTAAATTTTACCGTTTATCCGAATCCGTGCACTGAATTTTTCAATATCACGTCGGACGAAAAAATTGAAAAAATTTCGATTCTGTCATCTGACGGAAAGCGCGTGAAAGAGTTTTCAAACATAGATTCACCAACTGTTAATATCAGTGTAACAGATTTAAAATCAGGATTTTATTTTACTGTTATAAAAATTGGCACAAAAGAATTGATAAAGAAAGTGATAGTAAGGTAAAGAAATTGATGGCGAAATATCTTTGAGAAGAATGTTTCGCCATTATTTTTTTTATTATATTTGCGAAAAAAATAAAATCACTATGCTCGAATACATCAATGTTTTCAAAGACACAATGTCTCGTTGCAAAGACAATGAAATATTGTCAGATGCCGTTGCGCGGTCCGTCAAATCGCAAAGTGTTATTCTCGAAAATGATACAATAGTTTTGACAGAAAATCAACTGCGAAAATATGACAAGCCCGCCGAAATAGTTGTTTCCTCCAAACGGACATTTGAGGCTGCAAAAAAGTACGCCGACAAGGGCAAACAAGTGTGCGCCCTGAATTTTGCAAATGCCTTCAAACCTGGTGGTGGCGTAGAGAGGGGGGCAACAGCACAAGAAGAGTCATTATGCAGATTGTCAACGCTTTATCCGTCGATAGCCACCGGCAAGATGATGCAAGAATTTTATAATCCGCACAGGGACAAATGCAGTTCGCTTAGCAATGGCGACCTCATCTACACACCGGGGGTAAAAGTCTTCAAGACAGACACTTCCCATCCGCAAATGATGCCAAATGAACAATGGTACAACGTAAATGTTATCACGTGTGCCGCGCCTGATTTGCGGACAACATCCATTTCTGACCAACAATTGGAACAAATCCATCAAATCCGCGCCAAGCGTATCATCGAAACAGCCATAAAATTCAATAACGAAGTGTTGATTTTGGGCGCGTTTGGTTGCGGTGCGTTTCACAACAATCCGGTCGTCGTAGCCAATGTCTATAAAAACATTTTGCAAAAATATACCTGTGCTTTTAAGACAGTGGAATTTGCCGTGTTTGCAAAATATGAAACAGATGTAAATTATTCAACATTCAAGAAGACGTTGGGATGATCGTTTGAAAAACAATACTATAAAAAAAATCAAAAAAACTTGCCGAAAAATTTGGAAGTTTCCAAAAACATTCCTTAAATTTACGGCATTAAACAAAATCAGAAAAACATGATAAAAAAGTGGCGGGCAACCGTCAACGAAATAGATAACTAACATATTAGATAATTGAGCTTTACGCTCTTATTCTCTTTCCGAAAATCTGCAAAATTTTAGAACTACGAGAATAAGCCGCGATTAAGGTTCACGCTATATGCGTGAGCCGTTTTCGTGCTTATTAGTAGTTCAGGCTATGCAG
Source organism: Bacteroidales bacterium (assembly GCA_017535325.1). Lineage (GTDB taxonomy): Bacteria > Bacteroidota > Bacteroidia > Bacteroidales > UBA3824 > UBA3824. Next base: position 4,220 of record JAFXUC010000023.1, read on the forward strand.
AGCCTTCGGAAATAATAAGCAAATCAACGAAACGGCTTCACGCTTTTTTATTTGCTTATTTGAATGTGCGGAAGGCTCGCAAAGCAAATAAAATGTCAGAAGAATTAGAACTCAAAATAGATAACAATAAAATATTTGCGCCTCTTAAAGACAAGTGGCTCGACTATAAACCCGAAGAAGAAGTCAGGCAAAAATACATTTGTCGGTTGGTAAACAACTATGGTTTTTCATTAGACCAAATGGAGCAAGAACTCTCTACAACCGAACGCTCAGAAAGAGGCACTGGCGGCGCTCGCGCAGACATCGTTGTTTGGGCATCTGTCAATGATAAAGCCAATCATAAACGAGCGTTGATTGTGGTTGAATGTAAAGCGGCTAATGTTACAATTCACAAAGAAGATTATTTCCAAGGATTTAACTATGCTTCGTGGATGCACGCAAAATTCCTTGTTACAACCAATCAGAAGGAAACGCGTATTTTCAGATTGAAAGAGGAAACTATTCCGCAGACATTTGTTGACCTTGACGAAATTACAGACATTCCAAACGCTAAACAAGCCACAAGCGAAAGGGAGATTGAGAAACTTTTGAAACAAACCAAAGCGTTTTCGCGCGATGAGTTTTCAAGGCTTCTTTTCAAATGTCATAATATTATCCGCAACAACGACAAACTTTCACCCGAAGCGGCTTTTGATGAAATCAGCAAGATACTATTTATAAAAATACGATTTGAACGAGACAACAGTGGCAATCAAATTTTTTCGTTGGAGACGTTTAAGAATGACAAAGAAAGTTACGATAGATACAAGCCCAAAGGTGGTGAAGATTTTTACCAATTTTTGTTTACGCAAACAAAGCAACAATTTGCTGGCGACCACCTTTTTGACGACAATGCAAAAATAGAAATTCGGGAAAACAGTTTTGAACAGATTGTTAAAGAGTTGGAAATCTACAACCTTTCCACTACCTCCGACGATGTTAAAGGCATTGCTTTTGAGCAATTTTTGGGCAAAACATTCCGTGGTGAGTTAGGGCAGTTTTTTACGCCGCGAACCATAGTAGATTTTATGGTGTCGATACTTGACCCGCAAGAAGGCGAATATATTTGCGACCCGTGTTGCGGCAGCGGTGGTTTCTTGATAAAATCGTTCGAGTATGTTCGTGAAAAAATCGAGAAAGACATTGAAAGTCAAAAAGAATCAATTAAAACGGCACAATACCCTGATAATTATGACAATCTTTCTGACGAAGAACGTCAAAAAATAGACACGAAAGTTTCTGATTCGTTCCTGCGTTTAAATGAGGAACTCAACATAAACAACGACAAAGGACGTTTGCGCTCATTGTCGTTTGACTGCATTTATGGCACGGATGCCAATCCGCGAATGGCGCGTACCGCCAAGATGAATATGATTATGCACGGCGACGGACACGGTGGAGTGCATCACCACGACGGACTTTTGAATGTCAACGGAATATTTGAAAACCGTTTTGATGTTATCTTGACAAACCCTCCTTTTGGGGCAAGGGTCAACGACGACTTGCTGATAACAGCTGCCGACAAGTTTACCGACCAAATTAAAATTGAAGAGTACACCAAACGTTACGGCAACGCATATTTGGAGGCGTTGAAACAGGTAAACGATAATATCGGTAAACCGCTGTTGTATCTTTACAAAATAGACTGCGGTCTTACCGAAGTCCTTTTCATCGAACGCTGTCTCAACATCCTGAAATCAGGCGGTCGTATGGGAATCGTTTTGCCTGAGGGTGTATTAAACAACAGTAATTTGCAGAAAGTTAGGGATTTTGTTGAAAGTAAGGCTAAAATTTTGCTAATAGTTTCAATTCCGCAAGACGTGTTTATTGCCTCGGGTGCAACCGTAAAGCCGAGTTTGCTGTTTTTCAAGAAATTTACCGATGAGGAAGCCATCCAATATGCCGAAATCAAGCATACAGCTACAAATGAAGTTGATGCAAAATATGCCGACGAACTGTCGCAAATAGAAGACAGACTTTCCAAGCGCGGCATATTGACAAAAGAAGAAAAAGCCGAAGTCGCCAAAATGCAAAAAGAACTGAAAAAGAAAATTTTGCAAAAGCAAAAAGAACTTGAAAAGGGGTTGCCGAAACAATCCGACATTCGAGCCAAGGCGAAAGCACAGGCAGAAAAACTATATGAGGACGATGCTTACAAGATTGAGGTGTACATTGACAACATAAAAGCGCAAGCCCCAAGTCGTGAAGAACGCAAAAAACTTGAACAGCGCAAAAAGGAGATAGAAAACTTGAAAACAGCGGAAATCAAATCGCTTGTTAAACAGCGTTTTGACTACGAAATACCTATTGCCGAAGTTCAAAAAGCGGGCATAAGCACCACTGGCGCGGCAATAGAAAACGAATTGATTCCGCTTGCCGAAGAATTTACGCCATATCGCAAGGCAAACAACCTTTGGACAATACATATCAAGGAAACAAAATATAATGTTTCTGATAGCGGCGAAGTATTCAGGGTTAGAATGGCGGACAACTTCGCCTCGGAACCCGAAGTGTTTTACAAAGTAACGAAGTAAAAGATATGGAAATGAATCAATATAAATTTTTAAAATTAATTCATTTTAAAGCGTTGTTGCAGTGGGATTTAAAACGCCACTTCAATAATCGACTTACTTCTAAATATGATATTGTTTCATTAGAAAATCATATTTTGGAACAAGCACAGAAGTATAGTATTGATAACCCTGATGTTCAATATGGAATATTAGGTGTTAACAATCAGAATGGAATTTTTGATGCCTATATTGAAAGTGGAAAAAATATTAAGCAAAAGTATAAAAAAATGGAAGTTGGTTGGATTGCATATAATCCATACCGTGTTAATGTTGGTTCTATTGGAATAAAAAGAATCGAACACAAATATGATTACATAAGCCCTGCGTATGTGGTGTTTAGTTGCTTATCTTCTTTATGCTCTGATTATTTGTTTTTGACTATGAAAACTGCATTTTTCAGTCAAAGAATCAAAGATAATACAACTGGGTCTGTTCGTCAAAACCTTTCCTATGAAATATTGAAAGGATTACAAATACCTCTGCCATCGTTGCCCGAGCAACAAGCATTGGTAAGCGATTATAATGCAAAAATCAATCAGGCTGAGAATATGGAAAAACAAGCCAAACAGATTGAACAGGAAATAGAAGATTACCTATTTACAGAATTAGGAATTGAAAAACAAACTGAAACTATCATTAATGATGGTGGTGAGTATAAGTTGTTAAAACTTGTGCGGTGTAAAAATATATTAGAATGGGGTTTCGATAAAATATCAGAAGATAACAAGGAATTTCTAAATTCTACATTCTACACAAATAAACTATTAATGAATGTTTTGTTGATTAATCCTTCAACAAAATTACCCAAAAGAAGCAATGTAAATATTTCATTTATCCCGATGGAATGTATTTCTGATAAGTATGGGGAATGGCAAGATCATAGAATTTGCCATATTTCAAATTCTAATGGATATACAAAGTTTCAAAATGGTGATTTAATTTGGGCAAGAATAACACCTTGTATGCAAAATGGTAAATCTGCGGTTGTCGATAATCTTGAAAATGGGTTCGGGTGTGGTTCAACAGAATTTCATATATTGAGAAGCAGAGACAATAATATAAATATGAAGTATATTCATATTCTTTTAAGATTACCAATTGTCTTAAATAAGGCAATGAAATCATTTACAGGTTCTGCCGGGCAGCAAAGAGTTCCTAAATCGTTTTTGGAACATTTATCAGTGCCATTTCCGCCCCTCGATGTACAAAACGCCATTGTCAACCACATTAACGCACTAAAAACACAAATGAAAAAGTTGAAACAAAAGGCGGAGGATTTGCGCAAACAAGCGTTGGATGATTTTGAAAAAGAAATATTTGAGTAATTTACAAACAACTGCCATCGTTTAAACAATGAAAACGCTCCATTATAACTGTGTCGTTTAGCGCATCAAGCGTTCAAACAACACGTTTCTTACTCCTGAAATGCAAGCACCATAA
>JAFXUC010000024.1 GCA_017535325.1 Bacteroidales bacterium
CCTGCAACAAGGTTCAGCAACAGATTTCGCACGACCGCAAGTCCATCATTGACAATATGCAGGACGGCACGTTTCCGCTCAACACGCTATTGCTCACAATCCACATTTTGCAAGAGAGTCAAGAACTCGTCGGCAACCTTCGCCATCTAATTCGAGGAATGAATAAGTTTGCAGGGGCGGATTTGTAATTGTCGTGATTAGAGCAAGGGAAGAAAAGTTTTGCGGATTTTATACCAAGTGATGCGGTTGGATTTTTCGTTGGTAAACGGCGGCATCGACAATGTGGAGAAAAATTTCGACACATATTGCGGCAACCGAATGGTAGAATTTGCCCAAAAATACGAGGAATATTATTACAAAGGGTTTGCCGATGACATCAAAAAAGAGCGAATATACGGTAGATATATTAAAAAAATAAACGGGTTTTTGAGCCCGTTTATTTTCTTTTTTAACCTATCCTATCTTGTCAACACTGCCTCGTATGCGTCGAAATAGTGTTTTGTAAGGTTGCGCCAGTCAAAATGCACGGAATTTTCCTCAACGTTGTTTCTCAAACTGATTCTTTCCCTGCGGTTGAGTTTTACAAACCTTAACATGATGTTCGCCAACTGCTCGGCACTGTCGTTGTAATTAACATTGTTGCGGTTAACCACGTAAATACCCATTTTTTCAGGGTTTTCAAACTCGTCGCTCTTAGCCTTGATGTATGAGCCGAAACCTGCCAAATCTGAGGTGATTGACGGAATACCCGAAGCCATACATTCAAGCGGAGTATAACCCCAAGGCTCGTAATAACTCGGGAAAACGCCCAAATGACAACCCCTTATAAACTGCGTGTAATCCATGTGGAAAAGCGGTGATGCTGAGTTGATAAATTCAGGGTGGTAAACTACTTTCACCTTGTCTTCCGCACCGTTGACCAAATTGCTCATTCTAAGGAAGTTAAGCACGGGGTCTGCTCCGTCGTTTACCAAATTGTGAGTTACGACATACGGCAGATTGTTGTGCTGCCATGCTTTTACGTTGCGGCGGAGGTTCATTTCCAAGGTCTCTGACATCATGCTCTTTAAGTCCGGAATGTTGAACTGTCCGTGGTTACTCGTTATGTATTCGTAAAGTTTTTTGCCCAAATCGCGCTCTATTTCCTGAGTGTTGCGCTGAATTTCCTCCATAAGATTTCTTGACCTTAAAACCTCGGCGTTAATCGAGTGGTATGGCTGAGGAGTGATAAGGAAGAAAATAACCGTCGCGTCAATGTTCTCGCGTTTCATCTTGTAGTTGAGACGCGCCAAAGCCTCCAACGTCAGGTCAAAACCTTTGTTCTGATATTCAAACCTGCCCGAAGAGACAAAATACATCGTCTTGTCCAAGTCAAACGAATACGACTGGAAGAAATGTCCGCGGACAAACTCGTTGATTTTTGCCTTGTATTGGAAGTGCATGTTCTGGAACTCGTGCAAGGCCTCAAACCTTTCGATGTTCAAGCCGTTAGGCAGAATAAAATCGGGTTCCCTGCCCAAAAGGTGTATACATTCCTGAGCGGTGATGTCGCTGACCGTTGTGAAAACGTGCGAACCGTGAGCCGCAGCCCTTTCCAACTGTACAGTCGGGAAAATATTGAAATGTTTAGCCTCGTTTTCCCAGTTGTAGAAAGGCAGGTTGTTGTAGAAATTATGGTCGTTCATCGCCAAATAGCGGCCTAACATCGTGGCGTGTGTCGTGAAGACGGTTTTGATCGGAAGGTTTTCCCTTCTGATGTCCATAATCGGCATACCCGCCATCCACTCGTGAAAATGCGCGATGATACTCGTGTTTTGAAGGTCGGTATTGTTGATAAGCGTCCTGAAAAATTCCGTAGCCGAATATCCGAAGGCAAGAACCTCGTCCATAAGTTGCTCGTCATGAACCTGAATGTAATGGTCAGCCCAAAGTTTGTACTTAATGTCGCCCAAGCGGTTGAAAACTGAGAACGGATTGAAAAGCACAACTCTCGGTTTTCCGGTGATGAGCCAGCGTCCGTAACGCACGTCAAAACCGTTTTCCCTCATTTTGTGAACGGCAAAACCTATCGAATCCGTCAAATCCTCAATCGGCTCAAAATCCGATGCAGCCTTCTCGTCAAAATAGGGACCCAACAAAACGTAATTATCTTTGTTCCATTTGTTTACAATCGCCGGAACTTTTGAGCGTATAACGGTGTAAATACCGCCGACCTTGTTACAAACCTCCCATGCACATTCAAAAAGGAGTGTCTGCCTGAAAAGTTCTTTATTGTCTCTTGCCATACTTATATATATGTAATTTTTTTAATTTTTTGCGTTAATAAAAATAATTTTACAGTTACGCCAAAATTATTTAATTTTAAATTAACTTCAAAATTTTTTGTTAAAAAACACCGTTTTTTATATATTTTTTTAACATATATATCTTTATGGTTATCAAAAAGTTATCTTTTTAAAAAAGTTTTTTTGCTAAAAAACAATAAAAAAATTTTCAAAATCACATCAGTTTTTATCCGTTTTTATTTCGTCTCTGCGGTGATAACAGACTTTTTGAACGAATAAGCGATAGTTGAAATCACCGAGGCTATCTCAGCCAAATCGTCAATCAGACCGATATGAATCTCATGCGTTGCGCGGGTGTCGGGGCGGTCGTCCCAAAGCCGTTTCAAATGCGAAATCCTGAGTTTTTCGCTGTCAGCCTTTGTTTCCTCGGTCTCGGAATATACCCTTGTAACAAAGTCGTAATCCCGCCTTTCAATCGCAAAAATCAAATCTTTAAAATGATTGGAAATCTCTCTGTAATAATAAGTTATCTCATTCATTCCGTCAAGGGAAAACGTACTCGAAAGCCTTGACAACTGATTGTATGCCGGCACAAAACTTCTATGGACAATATCGCTGATACGTTTTACTTGCTCCAAAATCGACAAAAGTGCAAAAATTTCGTGCGTTACGGCATCGCTTGTATCGTTTCTGCCTATCATCGAAAGATATTTGCGTATTTCAGTTTCTATGTAGTCAAGTTTTTTCTGTTTGATTGCCAAATCGTCGATAACTTTCTGATTCTGCTTTTTTATCGCCGGACTGTCAGGGTCGTAACTGATAAACGCACTTATTGCGTTGTCAAAAATACGCGAAGTAAGTTTTATAATCGTCGCGGTCTCCGAAATCGAAAGTTCCAACGCCGACTGTGGCATACTCAAAACGTTGAAATCAATATATCTTAAATGCGGAATATCGTCGCCGTCAACTTTTTCGGGAATTATTTTTTCAATCACTTTGACAAAGAAATTGGAAAAAACAAGCAGAAACAACGCCACCGAAGTATAAAAAAACGTGTGCGTGTTGGCAATCTGACGCTCCGGCGAAATCTCAAACTCAGCGGAAAACCATTCCAAAAAGTCTACCGCTAATGGCGTAAAAGCGATAAAAACCAACGCTCCCGCCACTTTGGTCAAAACGTGAGCCATCATCACCCGTTTGCTCTTTACCGAAGTTCCGATTGACACTATTATAATAAGCAGACACGTGCCGACCGACGAGCCGACCAAAAGCGGATAAGCCTGCGAAATTCCCATCAGACCCTGTTGCGCAAAAACCACCAAAATACCCGTAAACATACCCGTACTCTGCATAATGCAGGTGGCTAAAATTCCGACGCAAAAGCCGATAAAAGGCGTTTCTGCCGAGGCAATCATGTCCGTAAAAGCGGGATAGTCTTTTAAAACCGAAACCGCTTTTCCCAAAAACTGCATGCCGAAAAACACAAGACCGAAACCAAAAATCACGTTTCCGCCGTCCCTTAAACGGTCGTTTGCCTTGAACTGTTTCATAAAAAAGCCCAAAATCACCGGCAAAATAGCGTAACCCGCTATGTCAAAAGCAATTACCTGCGCCGTAACGGTTGAGCCGATATTCGCGCCGATTATAACGGGGACGGTCTCTGCAAACTGCATTATGCCCGTCTCCACAAAACTCATCAACATCACCGTAGTTGCGCCGGTACTTTGTGTTATGGCCGTAACGATAACGCCCGTCAAAGCCGACGAGCAGCGGTTTTTATTGAGTTTGGTCATTATAATCCTGATGCTGTCGCCAAGACTGCTTTTTAGACCGGCACTCATTAGGTCCATTCCGTAAAGGAAAAACACCAAACCGCCGACAATTCCGCTAATCAACGAAAACCAGTCAATATTAACCATAATATCTATTTGAGAGTTTCTTCAACGGGATTCAAAATTTTTGCCATTTTTTTGTAAAGTATGTTTTTGTCAATCGGTTTTGAAATGTAGTCCACGCAGCCGAGACTGAGTATCCGTTTCTTTTCTTCCGAATACGAAAACGCCGTCTGCGCTATAATCGGGACTTTCGGGTCTATTTCCAAAATCTTTTTCACCGCTTCAAAACCGTCCATCTCCGGCATTTGTATATCCATGAGAATCAGCGAAATATCTTTGTTTAAGATAAACAGGTCAACACATTCCCTGCCGTTTTTTGCCCAAAGAACTTTCACGTGGGTTTTTTCGAGAATTTTTGCCAACAGAATGTAGTTTATCTGCGCGTCTTCGGCGATGATTATTTTTTTTCCGGTAAAATCGTATTCGCCGCTTTTTACGGGAAGTTCGTTTTGGGGCTTGCCGGCACTGTTTCCGATTGGCAGTTTTACAAGAAATTCCGTCCCGACTCCGGGTTCCGAATTAACGGATATGACACCGCCCATAAGTTCCACCAAATGCTTTGAAATCGTAAGTCCGAGTCCAGAGCCTTTGTTGGCATTTTTAACGTCGAGTTGCGTCATGCGGTTAAAAATTTTTGACAGGTTTTCTTTCGGGATACCGATTCCTGAGTCCGAAACCTTCAAAACCAAAAAGCCGTTTTCGATTATGTACTGATATTTTATAAAGCCTTTTTCTGTAAACTTGAAAGCGTTGTTCAAAAGGTTAAGCATCACCTGCAAAACCCTCTGATAATCACCGTTTACGATAACCTCGCCGTCAGGCTGTTGAAGCGAGGAGACAACCTGAATGTCAGGCTTGTTGTAATCGTTTTTGTAAATCGAGCAATAAGCGTCCAACTGCTCAAAAAGCGCGTTGATATTAAAATCGTCTCTGTGAATAACGATTTTGTCGTGGTTCAGTTTGTTGAAATCCGTAAAATCGTTGACAATATTCAAAAGCGAGGAGCAACTCTGCCTGATGTATTTCAGATACTGGTTTCTCTCGTAAGCAGAAATGTTTTCGTCGGCGATTATGTTGGAAAAGCCGATAATTGCATTAAGCGGACTTCTAAACTCGTGAGAAATGTTTGCGGCAATTTCATCGGCGCTGACGTTTTGTTTGTCGGATTGCCTCATCAACTTGAAAACGATACAATAGCCTCTGGAATACTGGCGGAACTTAACATCAAAAAACGAAACCAAAAACTTTAACTTTTTGCCGTCTTTTTTCGTCAACTCCAACTGCAAATCCTTGACGATGAGATTGGAAGACGTACTTTTTTGAAGACCGTCCAACACGTCGAGAAAATCCTCCAAAGGTGTTACTTCGCAAATATTTTCAAAACGTTTTTCCAAAAATTCCGTTCTGTCGTACCCCAAATAATTTGCGACTTTGCGGCTGATGTTCTTTACCTTGCCGTATATGTCCAAAAACGCTATAAAGTCATGCTGTTTGGTAAGAATATGCTCGTAATCGCTTCTGTATTTTCTCCAAAGACACAGAGTAAGAGGCATCAGCGTATCGCGTTTTATCTCCGAAAACTCCTCGTGGACGGTTGCAAAAATGCCGTTTGACTCAAAAATCTTGATTCTTACGATTCTGCATTTTACGGTTTTTATGCTGCCGTCGGGCATAACTATGTCAAAATAAAACTCCTGTTTGTCGGTAAAGCCTTTTAAAACAGAAATATAAGATCTGAGGACGCTGACTCTGAAAGCGGGCGCAATAGCCCCTACAAGGTCTGATTCGATGTCCTTGTAAGTCCGTTTTGCGATTCTCCGCATTTCGTTGTTTATATGCAAAAGCGTTTTGTTGTATATGATAACTATGCCGGTATCAATGCCTTGTACAATCTGGTTGAGAATATAGTAGTTCTCAATCATTTTGTTCTTTATAGAAACGCCTTTGTTGGTGATGGAGGTGTACATAATTTCGCTAAATTTTCAGAGCGTAAATTTAGTAAAAAATTGTAACTTTTATATAAAGAAAGCGACTTTTAGAAAATTTTTTTTTATTCCTGACGTTATTACTTTAAAATTATAATCAAAAAATGAAAAATATTTTTAAACTTTTTTTTGTTTTAAGTCTTTTAACTGTGTTTTGCAGCCCGCTGAAAGCGCAGCAAAACATCAGTTTGGTGTTAACAGGGCCGGGCTTGGACTTCGGCGACAGAGAAAATTCGGCAATTTACAAGACTATGCCGGGCGAAGACAAAATGCTTTTGATGGAGCCGGGAATAAGATTCGGCGCAGAGGTTTACGGCAATCCCGCCACGAGTTTCAAATTTGCGCAGTCGGTAAGATACGACAGCATGCACAAACTTGCTTTCAGCACGCAGATAATGATAAGGCTGAGGCTTTTCAAGGTTTATAAACATTCCATGAATTTCGGTTTCGGACCGTCGGTTTTTTACCGTCAGACATGGTCGGAAATTGACGGCTACACTGACGAAAAACTTTACGAGCAGAAAACAAACGGCAAGTTTCAAACCCGTATCAACTGGGTAAGCGCGGAATTGGAGTATAATTATGAAATTTCAAAACTCGACGATTTTTCTTTTTCGATAATCCACTTAAATCCCGAAGCAATGGGTTTTGCCTTTGGCATAAAGCACTGGTTTACACGCAAAAGCAGTCATTGCAACACGTGTCCGAGTTTCAGGAATTAGTTTTCCCAAAATTTTATTTCTTCTCTCGGTGCAAAATATTTCGGTGCTTTGCCGCTGTAACCCAATCTTATAACTACTGACGGACAGAAAGTAGTACCGAGTTCTTTTTGAAGACTTTTTGAAATTTCGGGGATTTCGCACGGCTGGTTGCTGAAACTGTACGAAATTCCCGATTTTGTGAGATACTTTTTTTTAACGGCAAAAATATGTTACTTATCAGTAAAAAACAAATTTTTTTGTGAAAGATTTTTTTATTTTTTCGATGTCCGCAAATATTTTTTTTATAAATTTGTAACCAGATTATTTTGTCGAAGGTTATGAAAAAATATTACATAAATAAAAATAACGTAGAACAATGGAAATGCGACATACAGAAATCAGTAATGTTTTACAACAACTGGTTTCTGGATTTTGCCCCCGCAACATACATAAAAGCAAGGGAGGAGGCAATATACAAGGTTGAAAACGCTTTTCAGAAGACAGAATGTTTAAATGAAGTTTCGGCAGAGGTATTAAAAACCGCACCGGAAATTATTTCCATTCTCAGAATGTCTGCAACACCGCCGCTTGCGCGTGAAAGACTCGCCGGTCTTGCCGGAGTTTCAAAAACGCTAATCAATGCTTTGGAAAGCGGCCGTGTTCCTAAACAAACTGATGAAGATTCCCTTGTCCGCGTTATTGATGTAATTACAAAACTTTTTGACCGTGATATTATGCCTTGGCTGGAACGCCGGTCTTATCCGCACGAAATGGACAGGCTGCTGGCTGAACACGTCATTGGTGACAGAGTCTGCGGCTCATTATCAGATCCTCTGATACGCAACGAGCAGGAACGCCGTCAACTTGAAACGATAAAAAACTACCTCACTGGAAAAGGCTATAAATTTGTCGAATCAAAATATATTGCCGGCTTTAAAACGTTGAAACCGGGGTGTTTTTCATTCCGGCTGAACGTACCCGTAAACGTCGGCAGCAGCAAAGTCAATCTGCCGGCTGATGTTGTTGTGATGCGCGAAAATGCCTCCGATGGCGATTTTCCAGTATTAATTGAATGTAAGTCTGCCGGTGATTTTACCAACACCAACAAAAGACGCAAGGAAGAAGCAGCAAAAATAGAACAACTAAGAAGTACTTACGGGAAAGATATAGAATTTATTCTTTTCTTGTGTGGCTATTTCGACAGCGGCTATCTTGGCTACGAAGCCGCAGAAGGGATAGACTGGGTGTGGGAGCACCGTATTGAGGATTTTGAAAAGGCCAATATTTGAAAAACATGAATGACAAGGAAATAATAAGACAGCAAATGCAGGCTACGCTTGATGCGCAAAAAACGCAAAAAGCCCGCAATATAATGGGACAGTTTTCCACACCGTACCCGCTTGCGCTTGACATTATGCAATATATGAAGAATGTCATCGGTAAAGACGGCGTTTCGTTCATAGAACCGTCTATTGGGACAGGTGTGTTTTATTCTGCATATACGGAAGTATTTTCAGGAGGAAAAGAAATTCTCGGTTTTGAAATTGATCCGCATTATTTTAATCCGTCAAAGGAGTTTTGGAAAGGCACCCGGCTTCAATTACGGCAAGGGGACTTCCTTACACAAACGCCAGACTATGAATATGACATGCTTGTAACAAATCCGCCGTATGTGCGGCATCACCATATTGATGTTGAAACAAAAAAAAGACTGCAAGCCGATGTACAGAAAAAGACCGGAATCAGGGTCTCAGGTCTTGCGGGACTTTATTGCTATTTTATGCTGCTCTCGTCTGCTTGGCTCAAAAAAGACGGACTTTCATGTTGGATAGTGCCGTGTGAGTTTATGGATGTCAATTATGGTGAAGCCGTAAAAAAGTATTTGACAGATAATGTTCAACTGTTGCATATACACCGGTTCAACGACAATGAGCCTCAGTTCAAAGATGCGCTTGTAAGTTCGTGTATTGTTGTTTTTCGCAACGAACCGTCCAACAAGGACGAAATAATTAAGTTTTCCTTGGGTGGAAGCATCAACTCGCCTGAGAATGTAAAATTTTTCACAACACGTCAGTTAAAACCGGATACAAAATGGACAAATTTGTTCACCGGTTCAGCATTGACGGAATCTGCAAAAGCCACAATCGGAGATTTCTTTTATGTCAAGCGCGGTATTGCGACCGGAGACAATAGTTTTTTTATCATAGATCAGAATACAATTGACCGTTATGAAATTCCGCAATTATTTTTACGCCCGATACTTCCGGGGCCCCGCTATATAAAAGGCGACTGCATCGGCAGTGAAAACGGACTTCCTGATGTGGATCGGCGGTTGTTTTTGTTCAGTTGTAATCTGCCGGAAAATATTATAAAAGAACAATTTCCAAAAGTATGGCTGTATATTCTTTCCGGCTATGAACGCGGAGTACAGAACAGTTATATATGCAGCCACCGCAAGCCGTGGTATTCTTGTGAGGAGCGCGAACCTGCCGCTATAATCGTGCCTTATATGGGACGGGCAGAAAGCAGCCGCAAAATGTTCCGTTTTATCCTCAATACATCAAACGCAATAACTACCAATGTATATCTGATGCTTTATCCCAAGCCAGAATACGCTCATTATATGAAACAGGAAGCAACATTAAAAAAAGTATGGCATAACCTAAATACAATTTCCTCCAACGAACTTGTCTGCAAAGGACGTTTTTACGGCGGCGGTCTCCGTAAAATGGAACCCAACGAATTAAAGCAGACTCCTGCCGGAAATATCGGAGATATTTTGACTGGGAAAGCGCAACTATCTTTATTTTAATTTTGGAAAACCGATTTGCACCATGTTTAAGAGCGTCATAAAAATAGAAGGTGAAAATCCGATTACAATGTTCATGCCCTCGGCGGGGGATTTGAACGTCAAGACCGACACGATTTTGTCCAACACCTGCACCGTCCGCGATATATGCGACATGACGACTTGGTTGTGCGTTCACAATCAGACGGTTGTGATGTACAGCGAATTTTTTGTACGCAAAAACTGCACCATAGAAAACAGCCGCACCGACGAAAAGGCTCTGATTTGGGCTGTCATAACAAGCGGCAAAGTCTCGGAAATCATCAGCGGACAACACGTAGAGCATGACGCCGGTGCTGTCAACATGGGCATAATGTCAAAAGAAAACGTTCATATAATGCACCTTACCGCAGGCTGCAAATTCTCCAAAATCAGCGTGATGATTTCAGAAAGCGACCTGAAAATCTACAACGAAAGATTTCCGATAATTTTTAAGCGTTACAAAGATTTTATGGACTCAAACAAGCCCGTAATGTTGGAAGTTATCGACAGCGAAGGCAAAATTTTTGAAGCCGCACGCGATGTTCAAAACGCCGTCCTCACCAAAACAATAAATCCATATTACATTGAAGGTCTGATTGTTGAATGTTTGGTGAATTATTATTACGAACAGTTTCACCAGCCGCTGCCCGACAATTACACTGTTTGCCGCAAGATTTCCAAGGCGCGGGACATTCTCACCGAAAACTTTCAAAATCCGCCCACAATCCGCGAACTCGCCGTCGCAGTCGGCACAAACGAATGTACGCTCAAAAAAGTTTTCAAACAGATGTTTTCGATGACGGTTTTTGACTACTTAAACGACATACGCATGAACAAAGCGGCGCGTTATCTGTCAGAAAACACGCTGTCAATCACCGAAATAGCCACTGAATTAGGCTTTTCGTCGCAGAGTCATTTTTGTACGGCGTTCAGAAAAAAATACGGCGTAACACCCAAAAAATACCGCGAAGGCGAACGCGGAATCAAATGGAAATATGCAGAATAAAACGAAACCAGTATCCGTCGGCATACAGATACTGGTTTTGTCTCGTTGTTTTGGATTGGTGACATCACGAATTAGTAATTCTCCTCCTCGTCTTCACCTTCTTCATCATAATCTTCGTCATCGTATTCTCCTTCTTCATCGTCGAAATCTTCGTCCTCGTCAAAATCTTCATCGTCGAAATCTTCGTCGTCTTCATCGAAATCTTCATCGTCTTCGTCCTCGTCGAAGTCTTCGTCATCTTCATCTTCGTCGAATTCTTCGTCATATTCTTCATCGTCGAATTCTTCGTCGTCTTCGTCCTCGTCGAATTCTTCGTCGTCTTCATCCTCGTCGAAATCTTCACAGCAGCATCTTCTGCCGCGGTTGTCTCTGCGGTTCTTTCTGCCGTTTTCTTCGTACTCACGGTCGTACTCTTCGGCAAGTTCCTCATTGAACCAGTCGCCAACAAGATTGTCGATAAACTGCTCCTCTTCGGGGTCAAGTCCGTCAACAGCAGCAACTTCGTACATGTCTTTTGCAATGGTTGCCAATGCACCGGGCGAGAGATAACGTCCGAGTATTTCCACAGTCTCTTCAACGAAACCGTCAACGTTGATGAGTTCGGCGCAATATTCCATCACTTCGTCAGCATCGTAGTTGAGGTCAAACATTTCGAGAATGTTGGCGAGTTTTTCGGTGGCGGCTTGATATTCCTCGTCGGAACACTCATCGTCGCCGGCGGTCGCAATGCCGTACAACGCTCCAAGACGGTAAGTGATGTCGTAATCGCCAAGTTCGTCGCACATTGCCTGCCACGTCTCGTCGTCCATTTCGTCAAACTCGGAGTACATGTCAACGAACAGCGACTCGTCGTCATCGCTCCAATTCTCTTCTGCCTTGGAAATATCAACGGGCTCTGCGGCATAGATTACCCATGAATCACCGCCGTTGTAATCTTCGTCCATCATATACTTGTACGGAATGTAACAATAGCCGCCGTTGCCCCACTGTTCGCCCCATGAATTGCGGACGATGAACACCTGGTCGGGATCGGAATAGCCCACACAGCACATTGCGTGTCCGCCGAGACATTCTTCGCTGCTGCGCGGCATAGTGATTTTGCCTTTGCGCGGGTTTTGGAACGATTCGTATATCTCTATGCCGAATATAATGGGATAGCCCTCAGCCAAAACACTTTTCCAAGTGTTGAGGTCGGTCTCTACGTGTTCGTACTTTGTGATTTTGTAGTTCTTGGCCTCCTCGTATGCCTCCTTTGGCGGCTTTTTGGTGAACTTCTTGGGATTGTACGGCCAGGTGGTTTCGCTGCATGCGCCTTTGGTACTCATCTGCTCCATAAGCCACTCTATCAACGCGCCCGAATCTTCGTCTTCGAGTCCCTGCGACTTTCTCGCATTATAATACATAAACAGACGGCTGACATCATAGTCGGCGTTCTGTGTGGTGCGTACAAGGTACTCGTATGCGCCTGCCGTTGCGTTTGCGGTGCAGGAGCCGATTTCACCCTGATTTTCCACTGCGGTCATCATTGAGCGGAGATCCACTTTCGGCGGAAGTTTGGAGGCTTTTAATGTCGCCTTGTAAAAATTTGCTTTGCTTTTCTTCTCGGGGGCTATGTAGCCGCCAATCTTTACCACGCTGCCGTCGGCACGGGTGATAATGTCGTCTTTCTTTTTTGCCATATTGGGTTTGGGGTTTAATTTGATTGTTAACGCAGCAAAAATGCATAAATATTTCTAAAATAGCAACTTTTTTTCCTATCTTTGCAAAAATTTTTTTTTTAATATGATTTCAGCAGAAAACTTGACGGTGGAATTTTCGGGTTCCGCCCTTTTTAAAGATATTTCGTTTCAGATAAACGAAAAAGACAGAATCGCGCTCATGGGCAAAAACGGCGCGGGAAAATCCACGCTTTTGAAAATTCTTGCGGGCGAAAAAACTCCTACACGCGGCGTTGTTACCGTTCCGAAAGACACTGTTGTGGCGTATCTTCCGCAGCACCTTATGACCGAAGACCACAGGACGGTTTTTGAGGAGACGGCGCAGGTTTTCAATTTCATAAAGGAGACGGAAAAGGAAATTGACCGCCTGAACGACGAACTTTCTACGCGCACCGACTACGAAAGCGATGATTATATGAAACTTATCGAAAAAGTCAGCGCATTAAGTGAAAAATTTTACGCCATTGACAACGTGCATTTTGACGAGGACGTAGAAAGAACGCTTATGGGCTTGGGCTTTGAGCGTGAGGATTTCAACCGTCCGACGTCGGATTTTTCAGGCGGCTGGCGAATGAGAATCGAGTTAGCAAAACTTCTTTTAAAAAATCCCGACGTTTTGCTTCTTGACGAGCCGACCAACCACCTTGACATTGAGTCAATTCAGTGGCTTGAAGATTTTATAAAGGAGAGTTCAAAGGCTGTTGTGGTAATTTCGCACGACAAAAAGTTTGTGGATTCGATTACCACGCGCACGATTGAGGTTACGATGGGCAGGATTTACGATTACAAAGCCTCTTATTCCCAGTATCTTGAACTCAGAAAAGAACGCCGCGAACAGCAGCAAAAACAGTACGAGGAGCAGCAAAAAATGATTCAGGAAACAAAGGATTTCATTGAGCGGTTCAAAGGTACGTATTCCAAGACGCTGCAAGTACAGTCGCGTGTCAAAATGCTTGAAAAACTGCAAATTATAGAAGTTGACGAAGAAGACACAAGCCGCTTGAAACTGAGGTTTCCGCCTTCACCGCGCTCCGGTCAGTATCCTGTCATAGCGGAAGGTTTGGGCAAGAGTTTCGGCGAAAAAACGGTTTTCAAAAACGCGGCGTTTACGATTCAGAGGGGCGACAAGGTGGCTTTTGTCGGCAGAAACGGCGAAGGAAAATCAACGCTCGTAAAATGTATCATGGGCGAACTTGAATACGAAGGCAAACTTCAACTCGGACACAATGTAAAAATCGGCTATTTTGCGCAGAACCAGGCTTCATTGCTGGACGAGAATCTCACTGTTTTTCAGACGATTGACGACATTGCAAAAGGCGACATCAGAACGAAAATCAAAGATATGCTCGGTGCGTTTATGTTTTCGGGCGAGGCTATTGACAAGAAAGTAAAAGTGCTCAGCGGCGGAGAAAGAACAAGGCTTGCGATTCTCCGGCTTTTGCTTGAACCTGTTAATTTGTTAATTCTTGACGAGCCGACCAACCATTTGGATATCAAGACGAAAGACGTTTTGAAGCAGGCTTTGCAGGAGTTTGACGGCACACTGATTGTTGTCAGCCACGACAGAGATTTTCTTGACGGTCTGGTAACAAAGGTTTACGAGTTCGGACACCAAAAAGTGAAAGAGCATTTGTGCGGAATTTACGAGTTTTTGGAAACCAAACGCATGGAAAATCTCCACGAATTGGAAAGGAAAAAGTAAGTTTCTATGATAAAAGTGTAGTCTGAATACACTTTTATCCTGATAAAAGTGTTGTACGATTACATTTTTATCCTGATAAAAGTGTAGTTTGAATACACTTTTATCATAGAAACTCTTGGAAGCAAGGAAAAAAATCGTTATATTTGCCGCATAAAACAGTGGAAAACTATGGAAAGACAGGCATTAGAGGATTTGGCGGCTTGGAAAACAAGCCCTGACCGTAAACCGCTGATTATCAAGGGCGCACGTCAAATTGGAAAAACTTGGCTGATGAAAGAGTTCGGCAGAAAGTGTTTCAAAAACACCGTCTACATAAATTTTGAATACGAAAAACGGTTCAAGGATTTGTTTACGGAAGATTTTGACACTCAGAGGATTGTCTCAACAATTGAACTGTCATACGGCAAAAAAATAAATCCAAAAGACACGCTGATAATTTTTGACGAAATTCAAGCGGTGCAGGGCGGTCTTACTTCGCTGAAATATTTTTGCGAAAATATGCGGCAATACGCTGTTGTAGCGGCGGGGTCGCTTTTGGGTATTTCGCTGCACGAAAACACGTCGTTTCCCGTCGGAAAGGTCAATTTTTTGGATCTGCATCCGATGACTTTCGGCGAGTTTCTCTTGGCCTCAGGCAAAGAATTGTTGTTCAATGCGTTGAAAGAGTGCAAATGGGATATTATCAAACCTTTTCATGACGAATTAATCCGTCTTGTAAGAACCTATATGGTAACAGGCGGTATGCCGGAAGTGGTGCAAAAATGGATTGACACTCAGGATTTTTTTGCCGTCAGAGACAAACAGCGCGACATACTGAACTCGTATCAGGCGGATTTCTCAAAACACATTCCAGACCTGCAGGTGCCGAGAGTGGCAATGGTTTGGGATTCGCTTCCGGCGCAACTCTCAAAAGAAAACAAGAAGTTTATTTACGGCGTTTTGAGGGAGGGCGCAAGGGCAAAAGATTTTGAACTCGCCATTATGTGGCTGATTAACTGCGGATTAATTCTAAAATCGCAAAGAGTCGGCACTCCGAAAATGCCGCTGAAAGCGTATCAGGACGCGGCGGTTTTTAAACTTTACATGGTTGACTGCGGATTGCTCTGCGCCGCAACGGGACTTAATTTTGAGATTCTGACCGAAGGCGGGAGAATTTTTACGGAATTTAAGGGCGCAATCACGAAACAATTTGTAATGCAGGAACTTGCGGCGGCAAAATGCGATTACACAGGTTATTGGACAAACGAAAGAAGCACAAGTGAAGTTGATTTTATAATTCAGAAAAACGGCATTGTGATTCCGATAGAAGTAAAGGCGGGCGAAAATCTCCAAGCCAAAAGTTTCGCGTTTTTCTGTCAGAAATTTCAGCCGGAATACGCCGCAAAAATTTCCGCACTGCCGTACAACAAAACGGGAAACGTCTTCAATTTTCCGCTTTACGGTTTTGCGGAAGGAATTAAAAATATCTGCGGAAAATAATAAAAAAACGCCGCTCAGGACTTATCCCAAGCGGCGTTTTTTTGTTTCCTTTTCTTTACAATACTCCGTATTGCGTGAGCAGATAAACTGCCGAAAACGTTACTAAGTTGCAGACAAGTGAAACCCAAAGGAATCCCAAGTTTGAAAGTCTGTTCGGACGGTCTTTGAAATAGGCAATGTCAATAAGCCATTCAGCAGCCGCACACAGCACAAACGCCGTCAAAAACCATATCAAATGCCCAAAACCTTCCCCTCCAAAGGGAATGAACAAACACAAAACCGTAGTAAAAGCATTGCCCGATAAAACAGCAAAAAATATTCTCACTACGTTGAGGTTCTTCCTTGTTACCATTATCAAAAAGATAATAAACTCCAAAAGAACCATGCCTGCAAAAACATACAGCACATTAAAATTGGCCGGTAAAATATTTGTCATAATCCTAAATCATTTTTTTATACCGCACAAAGATAAACTTTAATCGGCATTTTTTCAAGAAAAAAACGATTTTTTTTCTAAAACCAGTGCTTTTTTCTCGAAATCAGAATTCCCGTTACCGCCATAAGAATAGAAAACGCCAAAATCGCCGGCATCGCCCAGCCTATCGTCTCCATATAATTCGGAACGTTCATACCGAAAAAACTTGCTATCAACGTCGGAATCATCAAAATAATCGACACCGAGGTCATCTGTTTCATCACTACGTTAAGATTGTTGGAGATAACCGAGGCAAAAGTATCCATCATACCGGACTGAATGTTTGAATATATCTGCGCCATTTCGATAGCCTGCTTGGTCTCAATCATCGCGTCCTCAATCAAGTCCTCGTTTCTCTCGCTGAAAATCGCACGCTTGGAATTCTTGAATTTTGCCAAAACCAACTCGTTTGACTTCAATGACGTAATAAAGAACACAAGACATTTTTCCAACTTCAAGAGACGTGTCAACTCTTCGTTACGGATTGACTTTTCGATTTCTTTTTCAATCAAAGACGTGTGCTGGTAAATCTGCCGCAAATAGTACATAAAGGAATTTGCACTCCTTATAAAAAGTTGAAGGGTAAAATTTATGACGTCGTAAACAGGCTGAACGTCAGAGCGGTAGACCGAGGGCTGTGTTACCGGCAAAACATTGTTTGGAGTCATGCAAATCGTAACCGTGTAGTCCTCGCACATAAAAATACCGAGCGGGTAGGTATTGTAACTCATACCGTTTTCGCTCGTCTCAACGGGAATCCTCAAAATTATCATACTCCAATCATCGTCCACCTCGTAACGCGACCTCTCGTCGTTATCGAGTATGTCCTGAATGACTTCCTGCGGTACGTTATATTCTTCTTGAAGAATTGAAACCTCCTCACTGTCAGGCTGAACACAATGAACCCAACAGCCGCTTTCGAGTTCCGAGAGTTTCTCGTCGCCCAAAAAACTTTTGTACATCTGTATCATTTATTTCCTAAAATTAAATCCGCCGCAGCGGAAAAAACCTTAGAAAATAAGTTTTTTCCGCTAAGCCGGATTGTTTTCTAAATTATCAGGGACACCGTCCATAAACCAAAATTTTATTATTAATTAATTTCTCCGGCTCAAAACAGCCAGAAGTCTTAAAATTTCAATATAAATCCAAATCAGCGTAACCATAAGTCCGAACGCGCCGTACCATTCCATTTTGGCGGGTGCTCCCTCGTTGACGCCCTGTTCTATTGAAGAAAAGTCAAGAACGAGGTTCAAAGCGGCAACTATAACGATAACCACCTGAATACCAATACCAAACGCGCCGAATCTAAAAACGCTGATGTCAGCACCGAAAAGACTTGCAACAACAGAAATCAAATAATACGCTCCTATTCCCAAGGTTGCATACGAAATCACTTTTATAAAAGTACCCGAAGCCCTCAAAACGCCGAAACGGTAGCACAAGAAAACAACACCCGCAACCGCAAAGGTCGAAAACATCGCTATTGAAACGATTCCCGCCAGTTCAGCCTCGTACATTGCCGAAAGCGCACCCAAGAGCAAACCTTCGCAAAGAGCGTAAAGCGGTCCGAAAATATACGCTTTGTCGGCTTTTGCACAGGTTACAAAGCCAAGAATCAGCGCACCGATTCCGCCGCCAATCATAAGCGGCAATACCGCACCGCTGTTAGTCATGGCAAGTTTCCACGTCAAAGAGCCGGTTAAGAAAACCAGCAAAAACAGCAAAAGTGTCTTTGTTGCAACACCTTTGACGGTCATAACGCCTTCGCCGGCAAACTCCCGCGCAAGGCCTTGAACCCGCTCCTCTGAGAAGACGGGGTTTGAAGTTCTTGTAAAATCCATAATTCTTAAATTTTTTAAGCCAGTTTCACCTTATAATTATGTTCAAATTTGCCTCTTGAAATGTTGGCAATTTTGTTTTTAATAAGTTTTCTGCGCAACGCACCCACCTTGTCGGTAAAAAGTATGCCTTCAAGATGGTCATATTCGTGCTGAACAACTCTCGATGCAGCACCTGTCAAAGTTTCTTCTTTTTCGTTGAAATTTTCGTCCAAGTATTTGATTTTAACACCGTCTTGTCTTACGACATTTTCGTGAAGACCCGGCACCGAAAGGCAGCCCTCTTCGTAAGAACAATTATTTCCGAAAACTTCAACAATTTCAGGATTTATGAAAACACGTTTGAAAGTTTTTGTGAAAACATCATTGTCGTCGTCTGTCATCGGAGCGGCGTCAACCACAAAAAGACGGATTGAATGTCCAACCTGAGGAGCAGCCAAACCCACACCGTCAGACTTATACATAGTTTCAAACATATCATCAATCAATGCTTTGAGTTCGGGATAATCCCTTGTTACAGTTTCGGCTTTTTTTCTTAAAACCGCAGTTCCAATTATACTTATAGGTAATATCATTTTTTTTATTTTTTACTTTTTTAGTTTGCGCCGTTTTCATCAATCCAACCTTGCAAAATCAATGCCGCTGCCATTCTGTCAGTATTTCCTTTTGTTTGACGGAATTTTCTGCCAAAACCACCTGCCAACATGACAGAGACAGCCTCTTTTGAAGTGTATTCTTCGTTATAAAACACAAGGGGAATGTCCGGAAAAAGTTTTTTCAAGTTGTCAGTAAACAAAATTATTTGCTTGACAATCGGATTTACCATGTCTTTTTGCGGATTTTCGGGATAGCCGACAATGATTTTTTCGACTTTTTCCTTTACCAAATACTCCTTCAAAAACGGCGTAAGATGCGTTGTGTCAACAGTTTGTAGCGGAGATACAATAATTTTTGAGGGGTCGGTAACAGCCAATCCCGTACGCCTTAATCCGTAATCTATTGCCAACAAACGCGCCATAACAACTGCAAAATTACAATTTTTTTTTATAACGTGAAACAAAAAAAAGCAAAAAAATATCAATAAAAAAAAAGAGCCGCAAAACTCATTGCGGCTCTAATCGTTTCTACTTTTTAAACTCCCCTTCCTTGATATAAACCTTATAATCTTTCATTAAGCCCGGATTGCCTTTTTCCTGACGCGGAATTATCCGGATTGATTTTAATGTCTCTGTTTTGCCCATGTCAATAACCACCGCGTGCGGGAACGAAACGTTGTCAACAGTCTGCCAATAAGTTGACTCCTGCAAATCGTAAAGTTTGTCAGCCGTGTACTCGCCCGAACGCGTTTCTTCGCTGTCAGCATAAACCACTTTCCAATCTTTTCGGTTGATAAGTTTACCTTTTTTGTCGTAAACGTCCAACTCCGCAAACGAGGTTATGTTGTCGCCGCTAAAATTATTCAACGCCTCAACACACAAATAACGTCCGCTGACAGGTTTCTCAAAATCAATGATTTGCGGCGAAGCAACGTTTTGAAGCGTACCCGAAAGCACCGGCTGCTCTTTTGAAAGGTCAAGTTTTTCGCCGTCTTTTCTGTGCGTCTGAGGAACACTTACGCGCAAGAGGTCAAGTATCGGCTTGTCAAGACCTTTAACAACCGGATTTTCAGGCGAGAGTATGTCCAAAACGATAATCTCGTTTTCGCCAGCCTTCAACCAGCAGCCCGGCATATAAAGAGTCTGCTGAGGACCGATTTCCCAAATCCTGCCCAAAGCATGACCGTTGACCCAGACAAAACCTTTGCCCCACGTAGAAAAATCCAAAAACGTATCTTCCGGCTTGTCAACCTTGAAAACGCCTTTATAATAAGCAGGCATTTCGGTTTTTGTCAGAGCCGAATATTTTTTGTTTGCCGCAAAAGCGTAATCCAAAGGCAAAGAATAAACTTTCCAGTTTTTCAACTCCACGCCGTCTGCCGAAACCGACTTCGTAATGCCTTTGCGGTCGTGAATCGACTTGTCAAAATTTACCCTGCCCAAAGCCTCAACGTAAATGTCAAGAACGCAGCCTTTTTTCAAGTTTCTGTCCAAAGAGAACGAAAACTCGCCTTTTCTGCGGTCAAGTTCAGCGATTTTTTCTCCGTCAGCAAAAACCAACGCAAAATCGTGAACCTCGTCAATCTTGATTTTTGTGCCTTTTTTGAGTTTGTCTTCAAGCGTGGTGCGGTAAAGAATCGACCCCCAGCCCTGATTGAATTTTTCCATCGGCTTAATGTTTTCCGACTCAACAGCCGCAGGAAGGTTTTCAAAAACCGGCGCGTATTCCGTCAGCGTAAATTCAGGTATGCTGACCGCTTTTATCTGCGCAGGAATTTCTGCAAGTTGCTCACCCTCAGAGAGATGTTTTGACATCATTTCTCTCAGCAAAGTATATTTCGGTGTTACCTGACCGTTTTCAGAAACCGGCGCGTCATAATCGTAAGACGAACACATCGCACTGTAAGCGGGATTGTTGGCTCCGCCCCAAAAACCGAACGTCGTGCCGCCGTGTGTCATATAAAGGCTGAACGAAATGTTCTTTTCAATCATCTCTTCAAGTCCGCTAACCATAACATCGGCAGGACGAGTCTCGTGCGGTCTGCCCCAATGGTCAAACCAGCCGCTCCAAAACTCGCTGCACATCAAAGGCGTATTCGGACGGAGTTCTTTCAACTTCTTAAACTGCGCGTCAATGTCGCTGCCCGTGCCGAAATTAACCGTCCAAAGCAAATCGTCAAGAGCATTGTTGGTAAAATTGCTGCTCCAATCGCACTGAAACAAAGGCACTTTGTCAAAGCCTGATTTTTTAACAATGTCGCGTATTGCGCTAATATAAGGTTTGTCGGTGCCGTAACTTCCGTACTCGTTTTCAACCTGAACCATGATAATATTGCCGCCGTTAGTAATCTGCAAAGGCGAAAGTTGTTCGCCGACTTTCGCCATGAATTTTTCAACATGACTCATATAATCGGCATCAAGAGTGCGCAATTTTATGCTGTCGTTTTTCAAGAGCCACCACGGAAGTCCGCCCATCTCCCACTCCGCGCAAACGTACGGACCCGGACGGACAATAATATACATTCCGTTTTTCTGCGCCAAACGGCAAAATTCAGCGATGTCCTTGTCGCCCGAAAAATCGAATTTGCCTTCTTCCATTTCATGGTAATTCCAGAAAATATAAATACATAGTGTATTCATACCCAAGGCTTTACAGAGTTGAATACGGTTTTCCCAATACTCTTTCGGAATACGGGAATAATGAATTTCAGCGGCTTTAACAAGAAAAGGTTTGCCGTTTAGTAAAAAGGTCTTGTCCCCGACAGAAAAACTGCCCGTCTGAGGCTTTTGACCACAACTTGCAATTAGCAAGGCAGCGAAAAACATTAAAATTAATCTTTTCATTCTTTTTAGTTTAGTTTTTTGAAGATGTTGTTCTTTTTTATAAAAAAGAACCAAAAAATTTTTATGTTCGCGCTTTTCGCGCGGAGTTAGGGCAGAGAGGTAAACACAATAGTTACAACACTTTTAGCCGGAATTTTGGCAATATTTTTAACCTCAGGCTGCCGTTTTAATTTGTTTCCCGAAAAATCGTTTGTTAAATAAACTTCCGAAATTTTTTGCGGAAATTTTACTGACTCGTCCTTGTCGGAATAGTTGATAATTACTGCAACAAGTTTGCCGTCAGCATTTTTAAACGCACTTGCCATCAATCTAGTCGGACTCTCGCCGGAGGATAATTTTATAGAGACACGCTTTGCGCCCGGACGGACAAAACGGCTGTAATTGCCCAACGTCCAAAGCAGACGGCTGTCAAAAAGTTTTCCGCTGATGACGGTTTCTTCGCCGAACTCCTGCAAAAGGCCGTCTTTGTAATTCTCGCCGATTGCCCGCCACCACTGCCACGAAGAAGCGTTTGCCAAAACCAAATCATAATGAATGCACCGCGCAACATACAAAGCCGTTTTCATCGTCGTGTCAAAACCGTGTCCGAAACCGATTTCCTCATCGTTGCCCATAATGCACTGCTCTGTCATCCAAAACTTTACGCCGAATTTATCCAAAGTGTCATGAAGGTTTTGCCTCATCGACCGCAAAAAATCAAGCGGCGTGTTTGTCCAATAACCGTGTCCGGCAATAAGTTTGTCAACATGTTTCAAGCCGAGAACGTTAGACGCGGAATCCTCATTAAAAAGCGTCTGAATCACAAAACCCCTGTCGCTTTCGGTCTGGTGTGTGCTGACCATTGCGCGGTAGTCGGAAGACTCGTTGACAAGAATTTTGGTGTCAAGATTTTTTGCCGTAAGCGAGGAATCCAAGACGCGGGTAATTTTTGCGACTTCGGCATTTGTTGCGGGAGTGCCTTCTTGTTTCGGTCCTAACCAGTTCCAATGACCGTCAGGCTCGTTGACCGGACAAATGTACGAAATTTTTATGCCGTGTTTTTCTTTTAGACCTTTAACCGATTCCGCCATAAAATCCGCAAACTTGCCGTAACAATCAGCCTTCAAATTGAAAGTGCCGCCGCGTCCGGTATTCGTTGCAAGTCCGTTTTGCGTAAAATTTATAGGCGGAGAGTTCAAAAAAGCGATGAAAGTCTTTACGCCGCGCTTTTGAGCCTCTTTCATAAACTCAACCTGCGCACCCTGCTTTGAAAAATCCCACTCCCCGTCAGGCTTTAAGAAACATTCAGTCCGCGTAAAAGGCTGTATTTGAGCGTTTTCGCCCTGATACGCACTGCCCGCGCCAAGGTTGAAACGCCAGATACTGAGGCCGATTCCCTTGTCTTTTGAAAACAGCAAATCGGCGGCTTTTTGTACGGTTTCTTCTTGCCAAGAGTCCGTGGTCTGAATCGTCCACGCATCAGAAGCCCCGAAACCGTCAACCGTCTGAAAAGTCTGGTTTTCATCGATTTCGGCACTCTGCGTGTACTTTTCAGCACAACCCGTCAAAAGCAAAGAAAATATTAAGAGATGTCTTTTCATAATAACGATTTTTTATTAACCCCGCACATAACACAGCCAAAACTGCATTACATGCGGGGTATACGCGGAAAACTACTTACAATAAACAATTGTCGTAACAGATTTTGCGGGAACAACGATGTTGCCGTCGCTCATGTTTGTACGTTCAAGTCTTTTGTCCTTGTCGGTAACAAAACGCAAAAACTTGGTGTTGCCAGAAAATCCGCTGACCGAAGGATTTACCCTGAGTTTCTGGTCGGTAAGATTTGTATAAACCGCCACTAATGTATTACCGTCTTCTGACAAAAATGCCGAACCGAAAAACGACCTGTCCAAACCGCAGTCCATTTCAACACGTCTGAAACCCGGACGCACAAAACGGCTGTAATTGCCCAAAACGTAGAGATTGACGTTTGCAGCCCAGTTGCCGCCGGTTGTAACGTCTGAATAGTCGTCAGCATAATCGGCAACGTTGCCGCCAAGTTTTATGAGGTAAAACCTGTTTTTCTGACTCCAACGCTCCTGTCCCCAGACCGTCCAATAACACCATGAAGAAACGTTTGCCCAAACCAAATCCGAATAAATCACTCTTGAGAGATAAAGCGCGTTGTCCATGTAGGTTGCCCCGTCAAGACCCGGATAATTGTCCGTTGCGGGATAGTCGTCAAGCATCGACCATTCGGTCTGCCAAAGTCCGATACCGTTGCTCTGAGCCTCGTTGTAAGCGTTTGAACGGATTTTTCTAAGGTCTGTCCAGTTGCGGTCTTCCCAGTAGGAATGTGCGCCGACAACTTTGTGAACGTGGCTCAAATCCTTTACCGAATTTTCACCGCTGCCAAAAAATTCCGAAATCTGGTTTGCCCTGCCGTTATAAGTGTTGGAATAAGTTGCAGACCATTTTGCCGCTTCGGGTATGACGATTTGCGTGGTTTGAGAGCCGAGTTTTTCGTCAAGCAGTCTTACGAGTTTAGCAATTTCTGAATTTTGCCAGCCGCTGCCCTCCTGTCCGCCGTCCCAGTTGTACTGAGGCTCGTTTACCGGCGAAATATAGTCAATCGGAATGCCGCTTTCGGTAAAGTGTTTTGAAACCTCTGCCATATATCCGGCGAATTTTTCGTAACCCTCGTCTTCGAGGTTTGCTTTGTCGCCGCTGTTAGAAAACGCTTTGCCGTTTTTAGTCCAGAAAACGAGCGGAGAATTTGAAAAAAGCAGCATTTTTTCAACGCCGTATTTTTTTGCCTCGGTCATAAAATACTGCTGACCTTTGCATTTTGTCCAGTCATAAGTTACGCCGTCATTTGCAAGATAACATTCTGCCCTGCGTGTAACGTCTTCAAGATCTGAGGCTTCGCCCTGCTCTGCACTCCCCGCCCCGAGGTTGACCCTCCACATCGAAAGTCCGATGCCCGACAACTGACCGTCCAAGGTTGTGTCCTGCGAGAAAAGCAGTTTTGCCATAGAGGATTTTGCCGCATACTTTGTGCCGACATATTCGCCGAGCCAGCAGTCCGACGCGCCGAAACCTTCCATCGTCTGATAAACAGTCGCGGCGTTTACCGTAACGGAAATTTCATCGTCAGCACGCTCGTCAGAAGTGTTGACAACCTTCCAAGCGGAAGGCGTTCCTTCTTCGCCGCCGGGATTATTAGGATCTTGTGTCTGACCCGTATTAGATTGGTCAGGCTTGACATCTTCATGGCTGCAAGAAGCCATGAAAGATGAAGCCGTCGCAACTAACAAGATTAAAGATAATTTTCTCATGGGTTAACCCTCAATTTTTAATAGCCCGGATTCTGCTCCAACATGCCGTTTGACTGAACAACCTCCGCACTCGGAATCGGGAAAAGCAAATCTCTGTTCTCGTTGAAATCCTTGCCTTCGTCCTGAGGCTCTTTCTCATTTGTAGTTTCAAACTCGTCGGTTGAAACCTGAGTGTTGTATATCACCCAAGAGCCGTTGGGTCCGAAAAGGTTGCAAGCCATTTTTTTACCGTTGTCGTCTGTCCAGCGGCGGATGTCGTAAAGACGGTTGCCTTCCCAAGCGAGTTCAAGACGGCGTTCCTTGCGGATTGCGTCTCTCAAAGCAGTACCCGTTGCAGTAACGTCAGAGAGGTTTACACGGGAGCGTACAGCGTTCAAATAAGTCTGAGCGTCGCCGTCTTTGCCGAGTTGATTCTTAACCTCGGCAGCCATCAAAAGTACGTCAGCATAACGCAAAAGTCTGTAATTCAACTCGATATGAGCAGCGTCATAGTTGCCTTCGATACGGTCAGCCTGCGCAATGTAAAGTTTTGCGTTTACGCGGCCGCTTTTGTGTTTGCTCGGAAGCACAGGATATTTGCCTTTTACGGTTACTTCTTCGCCGTCGGCATTTTTCTCTTTGTATTCAAACTGCTCCATGTCTGTCTCGTGAGGAACAGCCGTTGCTCCGTGTTTGAGAATCGTGTAGAACAGTCTGATGTCGTCGCCTTCTGCAATATAAGCGTTTTCGAGGTCAGACGAAGGTCCGCCCCACGACCAGCCGCTGTCATCACGGCTGCCCGCTACGACGGAAATTCTTTCGCCGACATTATATGTAATATCCCCTGATGTTTGAATTTCAAAAACGCCTTCTATTCCGTTGTTATTATGCATATCCCATACTTTCGAGAAATCTTTCTCCAAAGCGTATTCACCGCTGCCGATTACCTTGTCGAGATAAGTTTCAGCCTCAGTGTATTTTTCCTGATAAAGATAAGTCTTTGCAAGCATAGCCATCGCAGCACCTTTGGTGGCGCGTCCGAGTTCGCCGTTTTTAACTGTTTCGCTGCGGGTGGGCAGAGCGTCGATTGACTCCAAAAAGTCTTTTTCAATCTGAGCATAAGACTCCTGCAAAGTAGCGCGTCTGATGCTCTTTGCATCCTCAGGCGTTGCCATGGTAAGAACCAAAGGCACACCGCCGAAATTTCTCACGAGTTCAAAATACTGATAACCGCGGATAAATTTTGCCTCGGCAATCATACGGTTTTTCTTGTCCTCGCTGATTGAAGTTACTTTCGGAACGTATTCCAAAACCGTATTGCAATAGTGAATGCCTTTATAACGATACTGCCAAAAGTTAGCCAATGTACCGCTCGTGGTTTTGCCTTGATAAAGTACAAGGTCGTTGTAACCGTCCTGACCTTGGGTCGTATTGTTCATCCAACCGTCGTCAGTACACATGTCAGCAAGAATATAAGTGTTGTAAATCTGCCACCAGTCGTCAAAAGCCAAAGTCTGATAACAGCCGTAAACCTGTGCCAAACACTCCTGCTCGTTGTTGAAATAATTATCCAAAACCTGAGTTCCTTTAACGTCCTGCGTTAAAAAATCGTCAGTGCAGCCGCTCAACGCAACAGCCGCTATTATGCTGTATTTTAATAATCTTCTCATAATTATAATTTTAATTTTTTTTGTTCCCTTTTAAAAAAGGGAACCGGAAAATTTTTATGTTCGTCTCGCTTCGCTCGACGGATGTCAGCACTGTACAGCCCTGACATCCGCGCGAAAAGCGCGTTTTTAAAAGTTCAAATTTACGCCGAATAAGAAAATTTTAGTATTCGGATATGCAACACCGTCAACACCGCTTTCTGTAACTTTGCCGGTTGCAGCCGTTTCGGGGTCAAAGCCGCTGTACTTGGTAATCGTAAACAAGTTTTGTGCAGATACCGACAATCTGAGCGTACCGAAACGAAGTCTGCCTTCGGGAATCGTGTAACCGATTTGCAACTGTTTGCAACGGAGATAAGAACCGTTTTCTACAAACCAATCACTTACTGTGGTGAAATTGCCGTTAGCATCGTTGTAAGAAAGTCTCGGAATGTCGGTTGACTGTCCTTCGTAATGCCATGCATCGTCAAGCGTACCTGCCCAAACATTCTGTCCTGAAACACCAGAATAATAACCTTTGGTCTTGTTGAAAATATTGTTGCCCAAAGTGCCGTAGAAATTCATCGAGAAATCCCACTGTTTGTAGTTTGCACCAAGATTCAATCCGATATACATTTTCGGGAAAGCGTTGCCGATATATGTTTTGTCGTTTTCATCGATAACACCATCGTGATTGCGGTCAACAAATTTCAAATCGCCGGGTTGCGCTTTCGGCTGATAAAGATCGCCGTGTTCGTTGGCGTAAGAAATAACCTCTTCCCAATTTTGGAAAATACCGTCTGTCTCATAACCGTAGAATCTTGAAATCTCAGCATCGCTTTCGTTACGGATAATATAGTCGCCGTTGAAACCCTGAGTTAAAATCGGTGAAGAAATGCCGAGGTCTTTTGCAACGTTTTTAACGCCAGAAAGATTAACGCCTACTTCATAATTAAAATCTTTTTTCACTTGGTCTTTCCAATTCAAAGAAAGTTCCCAACCTGTTGCTTCCATACTTCCGACATTTGTCCAAATTTCGCCGTTCCACTCTGGATAACCGAGAATGTTAAGGTTGCTTTCTTTCAAAAGCATGTCGGAGGTTTTCTTTTTATAAAGGTCGATAGTTGCCGTCAAACGGTCTTTCAAGAAACCCATGTCCAAACCGATGTTGTAGTCTTCCACTGTTTCCCATTGAATGTTGGGATTAGCGGTAGAACTTACGTATGAACCAGTAACAAGGTTGCCGTCAACAACATAGTAAGTAGTTCCAATAGTAGAAAGGTATGCACTGTTGGCAATAGACTGGTTGCCAACCTTACCCCAACCAAGACGAAGTTTGAGGTTTGTGAAAATGTGCTGGTTTTTCATAAACTCTTCGCCTGTGATTCTCCACGCACCTGAAACTGCGGGGAAAATAGCAAATTTGTTGCCTTCGGGGAACTTGCTCGAACCGTCAAAACGAATACTTCCCGTAATATAATAACGTGAATCATAGTTGTACATCACACGGCCAAGGTATGAAACGAGGGTTGAAAATTCGTCTCTACCGTCGGCTTTTTGATTTTCGGTTCCGGCTGCAACATAACGGAGATTTTCGTTGTTTGAGGGAACGGCATCACGGCTACCGGTCAACCAATAATATGAGAATTTTTCCATCGTATAACCAGCCATAACGTTGAGGCTGTGTTTTTCGGCAAAAATATTCTGATAGTTCAAAGTGTTTGTCCAGTTCCAATCGTTCCAAACTTTTGACTCTCTTTTTGCAGTGCTGACATCAGCCTTTTCGAGGTTGTCGATATAAAACTCAGGAGAAAAATTATCCGTTACTCTAAATCTTGCATTATCGCCAAACTGAGTTCTAAAAGTAAGACCTTCAAAAATTGTAATGTTCAAATACGGATTCATCAACAAGCCGTATTCATTAGAATGTCCCGTCTGACGTTTGAGGTTAGCAACGGGGTTGTGTTCCTGATTGTTGTTGGAACGTGCGTACCAAGAAAATTCGTTGTCAATTTCCTGCCAATCAGCGCGGAAAATCGGCGTTGTGGGGTCCATAGCCATTGCAGCACCCATAAGATTAGGGGTATCGTCCCAACGTTCAAGTTTCGGAGAAACTTCTACGCCGAGTTTTACATAGTCGTTGAAAGTGTATTCGGTATTTACTCTGCCGGTGAATTTGTCCCACCAACCATAGTTATAATGACTATGAGAACGGTAATAACCAAAAGAACCGCTATAAATAAGTTTTTCAGAACCGCCTTGGAAAGAGAGGTTATAGTTCTGTGTCATAGCGTATTTGTTAACAGTTTCGTCCCACCAGTCAGTACCCTGAGCATCGGTGATGTTTTCGATACCGTTATAAGAAGGAACCTGATTATCGTTGGTGTAACGTTTTTTGAAAACTTGTTCGTATTCTGAGGCTTTTGCCATATCAGGATTGCCGATAACGCTAAGACCAAGTGATGAAGTAAACTGAAATTTGGTTTCGCCGGCTTTACCTTTTTTGGTTGTGATAATGATAACGCCGTTAGAAGCCCTTGTTCCATAGATTGCCGAAGCCGAAGCGTCTTTGAGAACTTCCATTGCCTCAATATCTTCGGGGTTAAGGAAGTTGATATTGTCGCCGACGGGCATACCGTCAACAACATAAAGCGGGTTAGAACCATTGACAGTAGTTACGCCACGGATAAGAACTCTCGGATTTTCACCCGGCTTACCGGTGGTACTAATCTGAACACCGTTAACTTTGGTCTGCAAAGCATTCATTGCGTTACCCGAATTGAAAGACGAGATGTCGTCGCTTGAAACTGACGAAATACTTGATGTCAAGTCGGATTTTTTTGCCGTACCATAACCGATTACCACAACCTCTTCGATGTCTTTGGTATCTTCTTGAAGAACAAAATTAAGAACCCTCTGGTCGGGTGCCAACTGAATCTGTGTGGTCTCAAAACCAAGCATAGAACATTCCATTACCGCACCTTCTTGAACGGAAATAGTATAATTGCCGTCAACATCGGTGATAGTACCGTTGGTAGTGCCTTTTTCCAAAACCACCGCTCCGATAAGGATTTCGCCGTTTTTGTCTGCTACCGTACCCTTTAACGTGATTCTCTGCGCAAAAAGGCAGGTTGTTAACAACATCAACGTTAATAATGATAATATTTTTTTCATACCTAAAAATTTTGAACGAATTATATAAATTATTTAGAAGGAACAACTTTCATACGTCCCAAATGAATATCAAAAATAATGTCGTAATTGCCCGTTTTTGGAATTGTCAACTTACAATGATTGTCGTTTTCAACATCGTTGTTGTAAGAAGTAGTTTTCAAGTCGTAAGGCACTTTAACATAAGAGCCGACATATTTCCAAATTTCGGGGTCTGTTTTGGTAGCCTTTTCGGGTTTCCAAGTGCAGTAATCCCACCAGCCGTCATGATGCCAGTTGTGCGGGTGAAATTCAAATTCGCCTTTTTCGAGCGGACAATTAAGAATTTGAAGAATATGCGGGTTTTGGGGATTGTAGTCAAAACAGGGGTCTACTTCCCTCGGATTGTCAGTCATAAGACCTACTTTGAAAGTCTGCCACCAAGCATCGTCTGCGGCGTCCCACTGACCTGTTTCTTTGTTCCACTGACCAGTACACCAAGTGTTAAGACCTAAACCGGGAGCATCGCTGCCTAATTTTCCGGGCATCGGGTCGTAAGCCTTGTCTACGGAGTAGGTGCTTGTGGAATAAGTCAACTGTTTGGTGTTGAAAACGATTTTGTAATAAACACCTGCCTCATTCAAAACAAGCGGTTTAGCCTGAGACGGGTCAGAGTTGAGTTTGTCGCCGCTGTCAGGGTCGAGACCGAAACAAACCGGCTCGTAAGACGCCTTTTGAGGAATAAAACGGATTTCCGTGCCAGCCTTTTCGTTGTAGTAATAAGCGGTGTATTCAAATTCGCCTGAATGGTCGATAAGCATCGGCACGCCGCAAACGTCTGTTATGAGGTCTTCTTCTGCTACATCACAGAGATACATTCTTTCGTAGTCGGCGAGTTCGCCTCTCGAAATCGTGATTTCTTTTTTCACCTCGTTGTCGTATTCGTCGTATGCCGCGATATAACCTGTGTAATCACGGTTTTCGTCGCCGAGGTTGATGTTTTTAACATAATCGTAAGTTTTGGTCTCGTTGGTGATTTCCTCGTTGATGTTGAGGTCGGGGAAATTAACAACAACTTTTTTAATCACACGATTGTCCGAAACAGAAAATTTGAAGTTGAACGCGCTCATAATAACGTTGATTACAGAGTTGGGCTCAACGGTGAACTTGGGATTCGTGAAGTCGCCGTCCATGTTGGCGGTGAAAGTTACCGAAGATACATTGCCCACAAGGTCTTCAACCGTGATAACAATCGGAAACGTTTCGGTTTTGAGACTGTCGGGAGCGGTGAATTTGTAGTCAAGTTCATAACTTTTACATTCCGAACCTTTGATTGCTAATATGTCGATAGTGTTGTTCAACATCAAATCAGAGTTTTTGAGGTTGATTGTTTTGATACCGTCTGCATCATCGATTTTGGCTTTGATTTTAAACTCTTTTCCGAACTCCCAGTGAATGGATTCGGCCTCAAGTGCTACGACGGGATTTTGGTTATCGACGGCGGAAAAACTTTCGTCGTCGGAGCAGCCAGCGATTACCGCGCCCGAAAGAAGAAGGGCGGCGATAAAAGTTTTAGGATTAATAAATGCTCTTTTCATACGTTTAAAATGAATTAAAAAATTATTTTTTTCTGACGCAAACCTAACAATATTTTTTCTATAAAAACCGCTAAAAATCGTTCAAAGTACCCCTGCAAATCATTCATGAACGATTTACACTGGTATTTTGAACGATTTGCAAGGGGTGGAAAAATAATTTTGAGGTTTTGAGTAAAAATATTACATTTGCGCAATTATTATTATGCAAAGAATTATAACAACCATATTATTACTGTTTTTTTCGGCAGCGCTGACGGCTCAAAACTACTCGGTAAAAAAGATTTCAAAGACCGACGGTTTGAGCAACAGCAGCGTTGTAAGCATAGCGCACGACAAAACCGGTTTTATGTGGATAGCCACCGAAGAGGGTCTGAACCGTTTTGACGGCAACGGCTTTGAAACGTTTTTTAAATCCGACACCGACAAAAACTCTCTGAGCGGCAACGAGTTGAACTGCATTCTCGACGACCCGGAAGATTCCGTACTCTGGATTGCGACTCAAAGAGCCGGTCTTAACGCATACAACTACAACACAAGAAAATTCTCTTGTTTTCCGTCTTTCGGCGCAGTAACGCACATCGCCCCGTCAAGAGACAGAAGTATTTGGATTTCAACATATTGGGACGGAATTTTTTATTATTCAAAAGCCAAAAAAGACTTTACCGCTTTCAACGAAAAAAACGTCAAAAACTGGATAAAAGGAAATATTTGGACGCTTGAAGAAGACTTTTCGACGGGTATAGTTTACATCGGATATTCCGACAAAGGTTTTGCGTATTTTGACAGGAAAAACGGCTTTTTCAAAAATTTTGTCAACATTCCAAACGACGAAACCTCACTTCCCGACAACGAAGTTTTGTCGGTTTATGTAGATGAAAATCAGCGTGTATGGGTCGGGACAAGGTCCGGTCTTGCGCTTTTTGACAAGTCAACGGAGCGGTTCAGACGGTTTGAAAGTCCCAAAAATGCCGTTTTTGACATCAAACTTCTCGGCGGCAGTCAGTTGTGGCTTGCCTTGGAACTCGGCGGAATAAGCGTTCTTGACTTGGAAAATCCCGAAAAATCTTTTGTCATAGAAGAAAAAAATTCCACGAAAGGACTTTCGGCAAATTCTGTAAGATGCATAATGCCTGACAAATACGGCAATATCTGGGCGGGAGTTTGGAACGGCGGACTCAATTTCATAAACCTTGACGGCGAAATTTTTGACACGTATTCCGATGAAAGCGTGCTTGCCGTCAGTTTCGACGACGACGGCAAACTGTGGTTAGGCACCGACGGCGAAGGAATCCGCGTCATCGACAAAGGCACTCAGACCAAGACGTTTACGAAAGAAAACAGCGGTATTCCGGGCAGGTTTATACAATGCGCTTTCAGGGATTCGTCGGGAAGCCTCTGGTTTGGTTTTTACAAAAACGGCGCAGCGGTCTACAATCCTAAAACAAAGGCGTTTTCCAATCCGCTGACAAAAGAGTTCAGCAGTGCAGATGTAAGGGGCGGCAGTCAGTTTGACAAAAACAATATACTTTTGGCAACCAACGCCGGAGTACTGAAAGTAAACACGGCGGAAAAAAACGTTAAACTTTTTCCTCTGCCTCACGACAATGTAAGATGCGTGTTAAGAGACAGTTACGGAAACATCTGGGCGGGAACATTCGGCGGCGGAATCTATATTTTGGACGAAAAGTTTCAAATAATCTGCAATTTTGACACTGACAACGGCTTTCCGTCAAACACCGTCAACCACATCACGGAAGATTCGCAACTTAGAATCTGGGTGGCAACGGGCGAAGGTCTTGTCTGCTTTGACAACCGCCGTAACTTCAAATTCAGAGTCTACAACAAGCAAAGCGGACTTTTCAACTCGCACATCCGCGCCATAGCCGAAGACTCTGAAAAAAACATCTGGGTAAGCACCAACAACGGAATTTCGTGTTTTCTTTTCGGTCAGGGCAAAGTAAAAAATTACAGTCCGCATTACAATATTCCAGCCGGTGAATTTTCCTCCGGCGCGGTAACAAAACTGCCGACAGGCGAACTCGTGTTTGCCTCTATAAAAGGCGTCTGCAAATTCCTGCCGCAAGAGGTCCTGAACGAAAAAGCCCCGCCCAAGGCTCAACTCGGCAAAATGCGGATATTTCTCCCGACTGATTCCTTGAACATTAACAATCAGAAAGTTATATCATCTTTCAATTCCAACGGCGTTGTCTTAAAACACTTTGAAAACAACTTTTCGCTGTCGTTTTTCACGGGCAATTTTGCGTATTCGGGCATAATAGAATACGCGCTGAAACTTGACGGCTCAGGAAAGGATTTTTACACCGTCCCCGACCCGGAAAACGTGTTTTTTATGAACATCGCCCCCGGAAAATACACTTTGAGAGTAAAGACAAGGTTTATCGGCAGGGATTTTTCTTACGAAACAACAGACCTGAAAATCACCGTTTTGCAACCGTGGTATCTGACTTTTTTGGCAAAGATTTTCTACGTTTTGAGTGCCTTGACGGTAATTTTCTTCTCGTTTAAAGCATACAAACGGCGCGTTAATATGCGGGCAGAACTCAAAACAGAAAAGCAAACCCGCGAAAAACAAGAGGCTCTTAACGAAGAAAGAATGCGTTTTTACACTAACGCCGCTCACGAAATCCGCACGCCTTTGAGCCTTATAGCCGGCCCATTAGAAGACCTCGCCTCAGACAAAAACTTAGACGAGACTGTCGCAAAAAAAATCAACCTTATCAACCGCAACAGCCGCAAACTTCTCTCCTTGGTCAACAATCTGCTGGATTTGCGAAAAACCGAAACCGCAAACTTCAAACTCCACGTTACCAAAGGTTATCTTAATAGGACAGTCGGCGCACTAACAGTCAATTACCGCGAACTCAACAGCAACCGCGAAGTAGAAATCCTTTACGAATGTCAGCCTGGCAATTACGAAATGTATTTTGACAATCAGAGCATTACCACTATTGTCAACAATCTGCTCTCTAATGCGCTAAAATACACTGAAAAAGGTTATATCAAAGTATCTCTTTCAAAAAGCGGCGAAACAGCAATTTTGAGCGTGGAAGATACGGGTTACGGCATTTCACAAACCGCTATGCCGAAAATTTTTGACAGGTATTATCAAGGCAACGGCGTACATCAGGTTTGGGGAACGGGCATCGGTTTGTCGCTCGTTAAAAACCTTGTGGAACTTCACAAAGGCACAATCGCGGTTGAAAGCCGCAGCGGACAAGGCTCAAAATTTATTGTTACGATTTCCTCATTAGAAGAGGCTGCCGCACCGGAAGAAAAAACGGAAGAAATCCCCGTTGAAAAAGAACCAAACGGCAAACCGTCGGTACTCATAGTGGAAGACAACGCCGACATTTTGGAATATATAAAGATGGCACTGACAGAAAAATATTCTGTTTTAACCGCCTCAAACGGCGAGTCCGGAATAATTACCGCGATAGAAAAAACGCCGGAAATCGTGGTCTCCGACATTATGATGCCTATAAAAGACGGCATAGAACTCTGCAAAACTTTGAAAAACGACCTCCGCACGAGCCACATTCCGATTATACTTTTAACGGCAAAAGACAGTTTGGAAGACAAAACTGAGGGCTATATTTCGGGCGCAGACAGTTACATAACAAAGCCTTTTAGCGCAAGTCTTATACAAAGCCGAATAGCAAACCTTTTGGAGAAAAAACGTCAACTTGCGGGCTATTTTTCAGCACAATCAACCTCGCAAAAATTTCTCGAAGGACTCTCCGCAACAGACGCTGAATTTATGAAAAAAATTGATGCTTTGATTGAAGAAAACCTCAGCGATTCTGATTTTTCGGTGTCAACGGTTTGCAAAAAAATGTGCATTTCTTCAAGCACGCTCTACCGCAAAATCAAGGCTCTAACCCTAATCAGCGCAAACGAATACATCAAAAAATTCCGCGTTAGAAAAGCCGCTGCATTTTTGGAAGAAGGCCGTTACACCATCGGAGAAACGGTTTACAAAGTAGGATTCGGCTCAACGGACTACTTCCGCGACTGCTTCAAAGAAGAGTACGGAGTAAGTCCGAGCGAATACATAAAAAAAATAAGGAAAAAAAATTGAATTTATTGGATTTTTTTTATATTTTTGCAAAGCCAACAATTAAAATAATCATATTATTATGAGTACAACTGAATTGAAAACATCAACCAAACGGCTTATTGATTCTTTGGATAT
Source organism: Bacteroidales bacterium (assembly GCA_017535325.1). GTDB lineage: Bacteria > Bacteroidota > Bacteroidia > Bacteroidales > UBA3824 > UBA3824. The sequence continues at coordinate 35,261 of JAFXUC010000024.1, forward strand.
AACAGACAGCCGAAGTATGGAAATTCTTATATCTGTATTCAGTATTTTGAATGTTTTTTCCAAAAGTGTTATGCAAGGAAATAACTTTGAAGAGGAACAAACAGAAATAAAATTCAAGCGCAGTCCGCTTTCCGACCGTGTCAGAAATATGAGCGTAAAAATGAATTTACCTGCTGATTTCAATGAAAAAGAGTTTTACCATTTTTGTGCGCTTTCAGCAAATGCAGACATAATTATCACACGAAATACGAAGGATTTCAAAAATTCCACGATTCAGGTCAAAAGACCGTCTGAAATTTTTGAATAAACACTTAATAAAAAAAACGTCATAATTTCCATTTTTTTGAAAATTATGACGTTTTTTAGTGGTATTTTAAAATTCAATCTCAATACTTGCCGGCGGTACGGTAACTTTTTCGCCGGTCAAAGGGTCGCAACCAAAGTCAAGTGTTACGGTAAAAGTGTATTTGCCGGGAATTTCTGGCAATTTGTCAAAATTTATTTGCGTACCACCACGCCATGAGAACAGCGATATAGACTTAATTTCTGTAAGTTTAGAAAGAGAATCTGCCGGCCATATTGTATTATTTATACCATTCTTGCATCCGTTTTTAATAAACGAATAAAAAGATAAATATTGCAACGAAAAAACATCACCAAGGTTTGAACCTCTTGGATGTTCCGCATCAAAATCACGATTGGCTACTATTGATATTGATTTTATAGGAACAGCAAATACTTGCTCTACCAAACCCATATCATGATAACCGTCATATACTGTATCTCCGAAATATTCAGCATACGCATTATATTGTTTCAATTTGTTTTCGTTTTTTTCCCAATAAGGGAAAAATTCCGATTTTCCTTCTGTCATTTCAGGTTGAATAGATATACTCGGTGAGTTATATTCATCTGCAAAGTATTGCAACGTTATTTCCTTTGGAATAATAAACATATCCATATAGTTTCCGGTATAATCTCCTGACGACCAAGTATCACTCGGAATCATATCTGTAGTTTCATTATCATTTTTGCTGCAACAGCAAATACACGACAAGGTAATAAGTGAAATTAATATTCTTTTCATAATTAATGCTTTATATCAGTTATAATTCTTACATTGTATTTATAGTCCCGACTTGGAACATATTGTGCAGGCAATAGTTCCGGCTGCTTGTCCAAATACATTTTATATTCCCAATTATTATCAAAGACTTTACTTAGATAATAGCCATTGGAGGAATTAGATTCACCTCCACCCCAATTAAAATGCTGGTAATAATAATAATCGGTTGTTGATGATACATTTTCTTGCAGTTCTCCTGAAACTTCTCCTGTAACATCATCTATATACATAACAACGTATGATTTTTTTGAATCACAATTCCATGTAGTTTTTGCATATCCATCAATAAGCCAACAATGTCCGCTTGTTTTTCCCTCTACCTCTGTTTTAGAATCGCCATCAATTATTACCGGATATTTGTTATCCAACGAAACTTGTACTTTGCTAAATGAATAGTTTTGAATATTTCCTGTTGTATAACCATATTTTTTCAACAATTTCAGTGCATCTTCTGTATAGGCATCACTGCCATCAATATCATATATAGTATTGATAGTACGACCAGTATTATATATAAAACGCGACACGTGATAATTACGATAAGTGTTATTCTCATTATTATCCAAAATCGTCGACCACTCCAATCTAACACCGTAAATATCTTTCATAGGCCATTGCCAATATGCCATTAATTGAGAAACTGCAAGTGCAACACATCCTGCCGGGCAATCCTTTCCATCTTTTGTTGGCACAGAATTGTTATATGGACTTCTTTGATGCCAATAGGTCTTAGTATACGGACCTACTATTGCATCTGTACTAATATATGTTGATTTATTATATTCATACACTAATTTCTTGGAAGTCATTCTCTTATATTTTGAGAGAGTATGTAAGGGAATACCAACAGCGGTTAACAACTTTTCATTTAACGATTTCTCTAATGAATCTCTCACTGCGTCTGCCATTAAAATATTCAAATCAATATAATCCTGCGCCATATCCATAAACAAATTGATTCCAGGATTTTCGCTATCCAAATGAATACTGCCTTCATCAGAATAAGCAAGTATCTGCTCAGGAACTCTTACATCGGCACTCACAACAGCAAAACCGTCATCATAATTCAATATGTACAGCATGGTGTCAATGTTTTCAGAACCGTCATCAGATTTACTGAGTTTTTGCTTTGTTCTTGTAAGAACTTCACATTGCGGCATCGTCATCGTCCGCTTTGAAAGAGTATTTCTATTGAAAAAGTTGTCTGCAATTTCAACTGCTTGTTCCATAGAAATTTTCGGCGTTTGGTTTGACAATTCCGTAAGCAATATTTCTTCGTCCCGTGTCAGGACAACGCTCGGCTTTGTTGCTTGTCCGAGTTCAGTAATTTTTTCTATACCGTTGCCAGATAACAAATCGTCTCCGCACGAAATAAGCGACCCCGAAAACAATACAGCCAAAACAGGAATTTTATAAAAATGTTTCATTGTCTTTTCTTTTTAATTATTAACTTTTTGCTCCCCGGTTGCGCTTAGCGGTTCGCAGGTTAATTTTAGTTGTGATCACATCGCAAATATACAACGTTTTTTTTACAAAACAAGACCAATTTTGGATAAAATTGAAGATTTATATCCCCCAAACGGGGGATGTTTTCACAATAAATTATGATTTATGGCAAATCTTACCGCCTCGGTCATGGAGCCGACTTTGAGTTTACGGTATATATTCTTTTTGTGAGTTTTTACAGTCTCTGTTCCTGTCAATGTTTTTTCCGCTATTTCAGAAGTAGAAAAACCTTGTATGGAAAGACGTATTATTTCAGCCTCCTTATCGGACAGAAAAAGTTTTTTGCTTTTTATCCATTTTTTCAGAGACATAGAATAAGTGTAACGGTATCCGTTTTTAGTACACGTCATAACAATATTTCCGGAAGCCTTGCTTGATGAAAGCGAGACTACGCAGACCGCCATACAAATTTTGCCGCCATCAAGAATTACGGGCGTATAACGCTGATTGACCATAAGAGAGCCGAAACGGAAGTCATACGAAACTACATAATTCAAACTCGCTCCCTCCGGCAGAGAGTTCCAAAACGCAAATCCGGCGTTGTTGATTTCAACAAGCATTTTCAAATCTTCCATACAAACATATTTCAGGTAATAGTCATAACCTTTCTTGTTGATGTCGGAGAGTTGCAAGCCGCACCATTGTGTTATGTTTTCCGAGACATATACGACCTCTTTTTTTGAATAGTCAAAAATATAAACGCCGTATTCAGTTGTACGCACAAACGAATCCGCCATAGAGAAAACACCTTTTAAAAATCCTGACTCAAAATAAGCCGTATTTTTCAAAGCGTTAAATTCGGTAAAAAAATCTTTTACCCCTATATTTTCCTCTTGATTAATATTCATAACACACCAAAAAAACTACACGCAAAACGCGGAATACCAATGTCTGTTATCTATATTTACAGCAAAAATTTACACTTTTTCGGACATAAATTTTAAAAAATTTACATTTTTTCGGACATAAAATTCGAGAAATTTACATTTTTTCCCTATTTATTCGCCAGTTTGTAAATCTCAATCATATCCTTCATTTTCAGGACTTTGAAACTGCCATGCGTTAAAGTGTCGCCTCTACTGCATTTATCTGCCATTTCAAGGATTTCTTCTTCGGAAAGTTTTCGTCCCAAAAGTTCAGGAATTGTTGTCGGCATTTTGATTGCCTTATAAAAACGTTCCATCGCTTCAATGCCTTTCAAAGCAGTTTTTTCGGGATCTGCAAAATTATTTTCTACACCTGCAACATTGACCGCAAACTGTACGAAACGCGCTATGTTACAATTCATTACGTATCTTGCCCATGATGGCCACAAAGCCGCAAGTCCCGCACCGTGAGCCACGTCAAACATCGCAGAAAGTTCATGTTCAAGTCTGTGCGTTGCAAAATCCCTTTTCATTCCGCAACCCGTCAAATCGTTGTGCGCAAGACTCGAAGCCCACATCAACTGCGCCCTTGCATTGTAATCTTTCGGGTCTTTCAAGACGTCAAAAACGCTGTCCCTAACCGTCCTCATCAACGCCTCGGCAATCGAATCGGTAAGTTTCATATCCGTATCGGGGCTAAAATAACGCTCCATAGTGTGCATCATAATGTCAGTTGCCCCACAAGCGGTCTGAAATTCCGGCAGCGTAAAAGTAAATTCGGGGTTCATAACAGCAAATTTGCAGCGGCAGACATTGCTGTTGTAACCGCGTTTTAAGTCGCCGTTTTCGTTTGTGATAACGCAACTATCGCTCATTTCGCTGCCTGCGGCGGGAATCGTAAGAATTGCGCCTACCGGTTTTGAAGTTTTAGCAACACCCTTATTATCAAACAAATCCCAGACATCACCCTCGTAATCCAGACCGTAACCAATGGCTTTTGAGGAGTCAATCACACTCCCCCCTCCTATTGCAAGGATAAAATCAATGCTGTTTGCCTTACAGATTTCAATACCTTTTTTTACCAACGACAGTCTCGGATTTGGAACAACTCCACCCAAAAGTGTATATTTAAGTCCTTGATTATCAAATTGCTTTGTAATTTTATCAAGCAATCCCAATTTTTGTGCGCTTTTTCCGCCGTAATGGATTAAAACGTTTGTGCCACCGTACTTTTTTACAAGTTCAGCGGTTTTTTCCTCAGTGCCTTTGCCGAAAACAACTTCTGTCGGCGTATAATAAGTGAAATTTATCATAATTATATAGTGTCTATTGAAACTTCGTCGAAATTCGCAAACAATTCCGTAAGCCTTTTTTCGTATTCTTTGCGTTTTAATTTTACTTCCATCGTCAAAACGTAGACATCACCGTCGGTGCGGCGTTTGAGTTCCATATTGTAGGTGTCAATCTCAAAACCGGAAGTTTTTAAGTTTGTAAGGATAGAATTGATTTCTGATTTTGAATGTGCAGAAATACTGAGCGAAACGATTTTTTTGCCGAGTTTTGACAGCACAAAATTCAGCGTTTCCAAACCAAGCAGCACCATAACGGTAGCCGAAACCGCAAGAACAAAACGTCCCGAGCCGGCACACACGCCTATTGCCGCCGTAACCCAAAGTCCGGCGGCGGTTGTCAGCCCTTTAACGGCGTGCTTCTGAAACATAATCGCGCCCGCACCGATAAAACCGATGCCCGACACAATCTGAGCGGCAACCCTCGAAGCGTCAAACCGCACTTCCCAACGGTCAAAACCGTAAACGGAAATCACCATAAAAAGCGAACTGCCGAGTGCCACGAGAAAATGCGTTCTGAACCCCGCGACTTTTGAGCGGTATTCCCTTTCAAGACCGATGATTCCGCCAAGCAGCGAGCCGACAAAAAGCCTTAAAACCAAATCAAAATCGTTTCCCGTCATTTATCCGTCAACAACTGATAAATATAAACCCAACCCTCCTGCCAAAGTTTTGAGGACTCACGGCTGAGAGTTTTGTAAACATCCGAATTATAAATTCTCATAATAGCCTGACTAAGAGTAAGTTTCTCATGCCTTACCAATTCTCCGCACATTTTTGACACCTTATACGGAATAAAAAGATGAACATTTTGCTGAGTTACTTCGGGTCGTACCATTTTAAAACACCTCCTTAGACTCTAAGAATTTTAAATAATTTAACGATTTTTCAGTATGAAAACATATCTGGTCAACATACTTCCAAACCATAAGTTCTTTAATCAATTCATCTTTACCGATGAAACCGCTTTCATAAAGGTTGAGACTTGCATATACATTGTCGTTTGCAACCGCACCCGACACGATGTCATAATCATAACTGTAATTAATATCGCGCCTGTTTGAAACAACAAAATCAAGCCACCTTTCATCCGGCTTGTCAAAAACCAAGCAATTCAAAACGCCGTCAGTCAAAACAGAATCATCAAAATCATACCATGAAACAACGGCATGGTCATAATGAAACCTGTCTTTCTTTATCAACGACCATTTTTGAGCCTGCTCAAAATCCGTTGTCGTATAAAATCCGCATCCGAAATCCATCGTCCGGTTAGGTTTCAAGATTTTCGGGCACAAAACCACGGAAAATCCGCCGTGATAAACAATCATAAACCTCCTCCGTATTGCATAAAATCAGTTACCGCACCCAAAATGTATTGCTTTCCCTGCGTATGCAAAACATCATAATGCGTTTCAAGGAAGTCAATCACGGAATGTTGAAAAAACATCTTTGCCACTTCGTCCGCTTTTTGAGCGGTTTGAGCAGCATATTCCTCAATACACCATGAAACAAACTCCGCTTTTTTTTCAAAATATGTCAAATCTTCCGCACTCATCCGCTTTATTTTTCAACCGCTTTACCCTCTGACTGCCATGACAAAATGCCGCCTTTGAGGTTAATTATGTTTTTATAACCTTCTTCCGATAAGATGTTTGCAGCCGTAACGCTCCGGCGTCCGCTGCGGCAATATACGGCAACAGTCTGATTTTTGTCAGAAAGTTGCCTCAACGCTTCGTCCTTAAAACTATCAGCCTTAACGTCAATGTTGACAGCATCTTTTATATGACCGTCAGCAAATTCCTGAGGGGTTCTTACATCAAGAATTACGACGGATTGCTCCGCCGTAATCTTTTCAAATTCTTGAACGTCAGCATTTTTGAAACCGTTTTGAGCGCAACCGCTGAAACAGACCGACAAAAATGCAAACAATGCAAATATTTTAAACTTCATATTTTTTACGCAAAAATTACGCTGTGCAACGCCCAGAAACAAAGCGCACCGGCAAAATAACCGATTAAAGCGAGCCATGAAATATGTTTCAAATACCATACGAACTCGATTTTTTCAAGACCCATTGCGGCAACACCGGCAGCACTTCCGATGATAAGAATGCTTCCGCCCGTACCGGCTGCGTAAGCCAATAACTGCCAGAAAGTTCCGTCCAAAACGAGTTCAGGAGTTGCGCCCAACTCATACATACCCATAGAACCTGCAACCAAAGGCACGTTGTCAACAATTGACGAAAGAATACCGATTGTAAGACCGATTCCGTAAGTGTTTTGATTGAAAGCCGAATCCAAAACGCTTGACATTGCAGCCAAATGTCCAGAAGTCTGCAAAGCGGCAACAGCCGTCAAAATACCGAGAAAGAAGAGTATCGTCGGAGTGTCAACACTCGTAAGAATTTGAATAACAGAGTTTTCTTTGTGGTCGCCGATTTTGTGGTGAATAATGTCGGTTATCAGCCAGAAAAGACCCAAAACCAAAATCATACCCATATAAGGCGGCAAATGCAAGAAAGTTTTCAAAACGGGAACCATCAACAGCGAACCGATACCCCAATACAAGCAGAAAGACTGAAGCCTGTTTTCAGACGCACTTGCAAGGGTTGTAGTGGCCTGCGGTGTCTCCAAATCGCCTTTGAGCGAAAAACCCAAAACAATCAGCGGAATTACCATCGAAACAAGCGAGGGAACAATCAGCATTGCGATAACCTTTCCTGCCGTGATGTAGCCGCCAATCCAAAGCATAATCGTTGTAACGTCACCAATCGGAGACCACGCTCCGCCTGAGTTAGCCGCCAAAACAATCATTCCGGCATACGTCCAGCGCAAGTGTCTGTCGGCGACAAGTTTGTTTAACAGTGTTACCATGACGATAGTCGTTGTCAAATTATCCAAAACCGCTGACATAAAGAATGTTAAGATGCTCAACATCCAAAGAAGTTTCATTTTGTTGCGGGTTGTAATTTTGTTCGTGATGATTGAAAATCCGTTGTGCTTGTCGATAATCGCAACGATTGTCATTGCGCCGAGAAGAAAGAACAACGTTTCGGAGGTTTCGCCCAAGTGATGAAGGCTCTGTTCCTGAATGATAAAGGTGTTCAGGAACGAATCGTCGTGAGGCGCGTTAGGATTTGCGGCGCAGTACTCGTCCCACGATTTGTTTGTAATGTCAGGATCGTTCAAGATACTCTGCTTACCGATTACGAAAAGAATCCACATTAATGCACCGAGCATTAAGGCTGTGGCGGCCTTGTCAATTTTAAGTTTGTGTTCAAGGGCAATGCAAGCATAGCCTATGACAAAAACTATTATCATTAAGACAAACATAGTTTAATTTTGTATTTTAAAATTTTAAGTTATCAATATGACGGCGAAGTTAACAATTTTTTTAAAAACGGCATAATAAAAATAATGTTTTTTTTAAATATATTTGTTTAAACAGTTAAATTCGTAACAGATATGGTAACGATAAAATTTTCCACGCAATTCAAAAAAGATTACAAATCGCTGCATACCTTAGATAATTAGTCAGAGACGGCAGTCATTCTAAATTATTTAACAAATAAAAAAAAATCCTGTGGCTGAAAAACTCCTTCAACCGCAGGACTAAAACATGAAAAAAAGTTCCGTCATTCTCCGCTGATTAAAACATTGAATACGCCGTCCGAAATTTTAAACGTATCGCCGGAAGCGTTTTTCAATGCCGCAGAAAAACTGCCTGTAATAAACTTTGTCGCGTAAACAGAAATTGTTACTGCGGCAGACTCCGAATAGTAAAAAGTTTCACTACCCGGCACATCGTCCTTACCTTTATAAATTATTAGAGCCGAATAATAATATTCATTATCTAATTTTTCAAGCGCGTTTTTTTCCTTTGAAGTCGGTTCGTTGCCTTTTAAATAACTTAAAATTGCCGATGCTGCATTTGAATCTTTACTTTTAACGGAAGAAATATTACCGTAAAAACTCTTTCCGTCAGCGGACGAACCTGTTCCCAAATACGTAATTGATAATGTGTGGTTATCCTTTTTGCCGACTATGGTTGTCGTCGTTTTGGAATTGAACATATTGGAAAATCCGCTAAAAACGTTTTCTGCTGCCTCGGTATCGTATGAAGAATAAAAAGTTGCATCCGAGGTGGAAAATTTTGTTTCTTTTTTCTCCGTATCAACCAATGTCATACTGAACGATACGTTTTTGCTGCTGCGTTCTATTTGACTGCCGTCGCCGTTATCTCCGTCATCGTCTTTTTTGCAACCTGAAAAAATCAAAGCCGCAAACGCAAATGCCATTATGCCGAAATGTAATCTTTTCATTTTATTTGTTTGCTGTAATTGTTATGGTTTGAATGTTGGTTTTATAGGTTTTGCCTTTAACGATTGCATACCCCATTACTTTTTCTGAAATTGCAAGCGTTCTTGACGTTGAATAACTTAAAGTCCCGTTACTCGGATTTGCAAACAGCAAATAAGGTTCGTCAGAAGACGAAGTCGGGGCAAATCTTACACCTATTTCCGAAACGTCCTCACTTTCAACATCGCCGGAAAGTTTTACAGTACAAGTGTAGTTGTTACCGCTGTTTTTCGTATATGACAAAGTAATTTTTACGCCTTCGTCATTTTTTGTTTGAGTAGTTTGCTCCACTTCCTTGTACTTTTCCTTATTCAACTCAATACGATTATAGATGTACTCATAATCACCGCTAACGTTTGTTCCTATCCATTTGTCTTTTGCAACAGAAACAACCCACCAGTTAGTCGTATAACCTTTTCCGGAAAAAGCAGAAACATATTCCGTCGTTAAAAAACCCTTGTAATCACCGCCAGTAGAAGACGGTACATAATAGTGCCACGTTCCGACACTGCCGTCTTCTGCGTAGCAAGTTCCGTTTTCGAGGAAAACCCAAACAGAACTTCCATTTGCGATTTTCCATGCACCGACCAGCGTACCTTCATCGCCGGAAAGTCCGTCGTCGTCTTTGTTGCATGCCGTGAACACCACGGCAAATGCAAACAATAAACATAATAACCTTTTCATTTTTTATGAGTGATTTTTTTTAAGTCAATTTTTAGCGTAAAATTCGGGTAACTTTTTTCTCACCGGTTTTACCGTCATCGAAATAAATAATAAGTGTGAGTCCGTAAATCCATTGTGTCTCGGTATTGCCTTCGACTTCCGACTGAGGATTACCGAGAGCAAGTTTTACTTCCGTCATAGTCATACCTTCTACAACTCTTTTGGCAACAATATTATCCCAATTATTAATATGATGTGGAGTGTTGGATTCAATAAAGCCTGAAACGGTTAGAATCATTTCATTATTTACTTCATTGAATTCGTCAATAACGGTTTTATCTGCCGGTTTTTTGAGTGCGGCATATTTTTCAATACCGCCTTTTTTTGCAAACGGCAATGCAGGCAACACTTCTATTTCAGTTTGTGAAACATACACACGTTTATCAGCAATTCTAAATGCAGTTGATAAATTATAAGTGTTTTTTTTGCCTGTTACGGCAACTGTTTTACCTTCAATACTGTATTTGCATACAATGATTTTTTTTGATGGTAGAATTTTTAAAACGTTTTCACGAACCATATTTTCACAAACCCACATATAAAGATTCGTGAAAATTGCATCGTCATCAAGTTTCGTTGCAGAAAAATCCATTGCACCGCTTACACTGCATTTACCGTTGTCCATTGACAAAGGAAATTTGTATTCCTTTTCAAAAAGTTGCTCTTCGTCCTGCGCTTTAACCCAAACGACAGAAAGAACTAATACCAATAATAAGATTATTTTTTTCATATCATTTTATATTTTAATAGTTTGTTTTACAAAAAGTTGCGGAGAAAATATTTAATTTTCTACCGCAACATATTAATTTTTTAGAATTTTAATCCGAGACGAATCATAAAGTTGCTGGTGTGAAAGCTATCTGCATCTTTATTCCAATTTACAAACCCTTTTTGGACTAAAATATCTACTCCGATAACATTATACCAAAGACCGAAACCAAACTGCATTCCTGCATCTGGAAATACATATCCATCTAAATCGTAGATGGAACAATCTCCATATTCGTATCCTTTTTTATAGTTGTATCCCGTAACAACATCTTTCGCCTTTCCATAATAATCGCCTGCAACGTATACGCCAATATGTGCCTCTAATGCTAAATCACTACTGAGTTCATGTTTGTAGCCTAAGTTAAAAGGCGAAAATACGCCGTTATGTGCAGTCAATTTCATATCACCTTCCTTGGCTTTGTACCCGCGAGACCCTAAACCGAATTCCATGCCCCAAAAAAGAGGACCAATCGGTTTTTCAAATCCCCAAACTAATTGATAACCGAGGTTAGACTTTAATTCGTCAACATCATCACCGCCGGCACTCATGAAATTCAATCCGAATCTTGCATACCACATTGATTCAGACGGTTCTTTGTCTTGTTTGTTGATTTTTACAGAGTTTTGTTTAACAATCTGTGCGTTTGAAATACTTGTAATTGCTATGAAAGCAATAAGCAATAATAAAAATTTTTTCATCGTATTTTTCGTTTATTTGATTAGCGATTAATGTTTTGTTTTAACTTCTTCTCTGATATTATCTTCTGTGCCGATAATATTTTTATTCGTTTGTATAAGTAGAAGGTCTTCTTTACTTGCATTTGTGAGAGTTGTCATATCAAAATCAGCGGCATAGCCGATTATTGTAACAACGTATGCTGCACCATTGTACTGTCCTTGTTCATCTTTTGATGTACTCCTGACATTCATTATAGGTGCTATAATAACATCACACTGACGGTATTGTTGCGAACGGTATTGTCCGTACCTTTTCATTGCCTCAGTATCTCCAAGTGCCTGACCTGTTGCAGCATCCAAGTACCAACGGTCGGTAAAGCGGCCAGTTGTTTTATCAATTTTGTTAAATTCGGTATCTTTGCACCAATCAGCACCAGCCTGATATTTTTTTTGTTTGACATCACAAATTAATGGGCGTGCATGAACGGAAGTGATTGCATCAGTAGTACGTGCCTCTGTTGCATTAATTTCTACCGTTGTTTTTTGAGCCGAGGCAAAACTTGTAGCCCCGACCATGGCGAGAACCGCCAAAAAGACTTTCTTTTTCATAAATTTGTTAAAGATTTTTGCCCGTAGAACTTCCCGAACACGGATTAATAAAAATAAAAAAGACGTGGGAATTTTTTATCACTTATCCTCACGTATCAGGCCTTCGCATTACCTACTCATTTAGGATAAGCAACGCAAAAGTCCACGCCCAAAAAAGCATATCATACCCCGAAAGGATACAATACACCACGTGTATACATACACAGCGCAGACGTTTTCGGTTGCCGTATCTTCAAATGAGTTTCAATGTTGCGAAGATTGATACGAAGAAGATGTCGTCAATAAAAACGTCCTTAGAATCTTTCCGACTATGTAAAAGGTATCGGAAATATCCGTTGCAAATATAAACGAAAAAAATCAAAAAAAGTTACCTTTTTGAGAAATTTTTAAAGAATATTAAAAATATTTTCAAAATACGTAAAAATTAAATAATTGAAAGGGAAATTTTATTAAAGTTTTTTTCATTGTCCATAAACAACAAATCTGCATAATTTTTACTTTTGTTGTTTATAGACAATAAAAATCACAAAGATATATGTCCGAAAAAATGTAAATTTTTAGAAATTTATGTCCGAAAAAATGTAAATTTTCAAAATTTTATGTCCGAAAAAATGTAAACTTGTTTCAAACTGACTACAATATAGAACGCATTTTGCTTGCAATTCAGGCATTTACGGGAATCAAACCCGAAAAAGGCGAAACACTTATCATCTTCGACGAAATCCAACAAGTACAACGCGGTCTCGGCGTTTTGAAATATTTTTGCGAAAACGCCCCCGAATACCACGTAGTTGTCGCAGGCTCGCTTTTAGGAATCGCACTGCATCCGGGAACCTCATTCCCAGTCGGGAAGCCGAGTTGGATTTTTTAGTACAAAAAGAATCAGATATTATACCGATAGAAGTTAAAGCCGAGGTAAACCACAAATCGCGTTCTCTGTTTCAATTTGTCAGCAAACATCCTGAACTTCCGGCGATAAGATTCTCTATGTCAGACTATATCAAACAAGATTGGATGGAAAACCGCCCGCTATATTCGGCATTTTGCTTATAAAATTACCAAAAAACTAAAAAAGCCGTTCCCCCTTTATTTGGTCAACATCGGGGAAAGCGGCATCAAACTATATCGAAAAGGAATTTCTATTTAAAAGGTACAAGATTTATATTCAGTCCGGTATCAGCCATATAATCGGCGATGTCGTCCCGCATATCCAAATCGTCTTCATGATAATACCATGTTGCGTTTACTTCCAAGCCGTTGTTTTCGAGTTTTTTCAACTCGGCAAGCAACAAGAGTATCCATTTTGAAGTACTCGTATTAAAATATGTCAGCGAAAACGTAAAGTCAATTTTGCTGCCGTATTTAGGATAATTTCTCACCCACGCAACCAAAGGCGTATAAAACTTTGCCGTCTCTTCAAGAAAAGACTCTCCCTTGATAAGACACGTGCCGTCTGCAAGGCAAAAATCCACCTGCGGCTGTATGAATACGTTTTTACTCGCCTGAATATGAATATCTTCCATTTTCTTTTATTTTGGTTAAAACGGTATAATATTGATATTTAGACCGGTATCAATCATATAGTCTTCAATATCCTCCTCCATATCGGAGTCGTTTTCGTCGTAGTGCCAGTTTACTACAACCTCTCCGCCGGCGTCCTCGTAATCTTTGAGGACGTTGAGAAGATCAAGAATACATCTTGAAGTACTTGTATTGAAGTAAGTTAATTTTATAATGAAAGCAATCGGTTTTTTGATTTTTTCCGTATACTCCACAAGCCAGTCAACAAGCGGTTTATAAAACTCCGCCGTATCCTCCAAAAAGGACTCGCCGGAAAGTTCGCAAATACCTGTCTTGGCATTAAAATTAACTGAAGGCGTAAAAAAGTTTTTGTGTGAGCCTTCTATCACAATGTCTTCCAATTCCATATTCGATTTGTATATTTTCTGTTGACCAATTATCTTATGTTATATTTATATCAAAATCTTTTCAATATCCGTGCCGATATTTCAGGATTTTGCTGATGTTTTCTTAATTTTGACGGCAATCGAAAAAAACGATTCCTCGTCGCTGACAGGGGTTAATTCTATGTCCAAAGGACTCTCGGCTGTCAGAGCAACCTGAATAAGCCCGATGTTGCCGGAATTTTTCTTGCCTGTGTTGGCAAGCCTGCGCTGCTCCCTGCGGTATTCCCTCAACGAATCCCTGTCAAGAGAATTGATGATTTCACATTTTTCTATTACGGGTTCTATATCGTTGTTTTTTACCACGTTGCCCGTTACAAAAGTATATGAATCGCCAAATTCGCCTATCACCAAAGTTCCCATACCCAACTTTTTGCCGGACACAGTTTTGCACGATTCGGCACTATAAAGCCAAACATTTTGAGCCAATTCCATGAATATCTTAAAAATCTTACTCTTTGCCTTATCGTTGCCATCATTAGTGAGTATTTCGATATTCTCACCGATTACCGTCATAACTCTCTCATCAATAGGCCCTTTGTAAGACACCAAAATATTCTGGTGAAGCAGATTATGATATTCATAAAGACTGAAATCGTATTTACCGTCTTTTTTTTCCATATCCTTTATAATTTTGGTTGTTGCAAAAGTAATAACAAATTTTTAAATAATAAAAATTTTTTTTCACTCCATAGGAATTTTATTGATTTGAAGTCCCGTTTCAAGGATAAAATCCTCTACCTCCTCCAATTCTTCGTCAGAATCCTCATAATACCAGTTGACAGTTACCTGTCCGCCTTTCTTTTGATACGTCTTCAACATATCCAAGATGTCAACTAAACATTTTGAACTGCTCGTGTTGAAGTAACTGAGTTTTATATCAAATTTCAAAGGGCCTCTTACGGTATCAATGTAATCCCTAATCCAATTAAGCAAAGGCGCATAAAACTTTGTTGTCTCCTCCAAATAGGACTCGCCGGAAATCTCGCAGTTGCCGGTAGCAACCTCAAAATTAACCGTCGGCATAAAATAAGCCTCATGCACGCCTTTTATGTGAATATCTTCCATAACAAAAAATTATTTTTAAAGTTTGTTATTCCTTATTAATCTTGACACTGACAATGTAAAAGTATTCGCCGTCCTCACATTTGACAAGTGCATACTCTATCGGATTTGAAGCCGTAAGAGCAACCTGAATAAGACCGATGTTTCCGCCACCTTTTTTGCCGGCAGGCATATTGCGCTGCAAACGACGGTATTCCCTTAGTTTGTCCCTTGTCATAGAATTGATATTGTCGCATTTTTCCATGACTGGGATAATACTATCTTTTGTTGTGCGGTTTCCAGCGGAAAACTCATAATAGCCGTCAAAATCTCTGATTATCATCGTACCGACACCCATATCGCTGCCCTCGGAGTTTTGTTCTCTCTCCAAAGAATACATCGAAATGTTTTGTGCGAGTTCAATGAAAATTTTGAACACCTTCTTATTTATCTTATCATCAGGAGAAAGCGTACCTTCGATCTCTTTTGCCAAAACCGACAAAATCTCCGTATCGAAAATACCCGTATAACTGATTGCGATATTATCAGTCGTCCGATGTTTTTTAACTTCCGCGCTTTCCATAATGTTTATTTTAACAAGTTTTCCTATTTTACATTAATCAATAATCAAACCATTTTTAATTTTTCCAAACGGTTTTTTTCGATTATTAATGCTCTTTTTGTTCAACAAATTGTTTATCAGTGTTTTAATTTTTCCTTAAACGTTAATTTTCCTATGAAAACTTATTCGCCAAAAGTAACAAAAAGTTTTCAAACCGTACAAATTTTTTTACACTTTTTTTTCAAAACAATATTTTTGTCCTCGGAAAAATAACCTGAATATGATCGAGTTCGGTCTTCGGAATTCTGTTCCGCTGCAAATCCAACTTTTTGAGCCTCTTTAACTTAATAAGATAAAAAGGCAGAATTTCGATTCTGTTATCCGCCAAAGACAACTCCTCCAAATACCAAAGATTTCCGATTTCTTTCGGCAACCTTTGAATCCTATTTTCCGACAAATCCAAAACTTTAAGACTTCTTAAATTGCCAATTTCAGGCGGCACAACCATAATCCTATTCAGCGAAAGGTTCAAAATTTTTAGTTGCCTCAAACTCTGAACCGCATACGGAATTTCCGGAATATAATTGCTTTGAAGGTTAAGAACTTGCAGTTTTTTCAGCAAATTGATTTCTTCCGGCAGTTTTGTTATCCGACACCCTGAGAGCGAAAGGCTCGTCAAATTAGGCAACATCGCAAGTTTTTTTATAACCTGCCGCGAATAAAGCCTCGGATTGTCGCTCAAATCCACATGCTGCAACATTTTAAGTCTTTCAAAACCTTCCGGCAGATACTCAATAAAATTTCCGTCCAAAGAGAGCCTTTGCAAATTTTTGAAATTAAGAATTTCTTTCGGCACTTCCATCAAATCGCAGTAACTCAGACACAAAACGTAAACATCGTCAGGATGAGCCAAAGCGTCGTCAAGGTCTGAATAGATTTTTTTGCATGACAACTCACTCGGTGAAAGCAGGAAGTTTTGAGCAAAAACAGCCGCGTCAACCGCAAAAGTCATAAAAAAAATCAATATAGCCGCCTTCATTTTCATAGTCGCTTACCGTAAAATCAAAAAACATACCAAATTAAACGGTAAAAACGGCTATCAAAAACGGTGTTGCCTAAAAAATCAAGCGGCGAAGTTCGGGGATTTGGTCAGCAGGGACTTCCAAAATTTTTACAACTTCGTCAAAGTCAAAACCTTTGGAAATAAATTTTTTAATGCTTTCAACGAGTTGTTCGGTGCGGCCTTTTTCAATACCCTTTTCAATGCCGATTTTTTCGCCTTCTTTTCGGCCTTTCTCAATACCGCTTTTTATGGCATAATCAAGCACATTGATATTATCACGGTAAATTTTCAAATCTTTATCATACTTTCTGCGTTGAGGTTCAGAAAGATTTGCGATTTGAGCAAATCTACCGAGTTGTGAAAATATTGTATCTTTCGCCGCCCAAGGTATATATTCCAAAGTTGCCATATTCTTAAAAATAAAAATCCAACGATCAAAATTTGTTTTACATTCATTTTCCGTCTTTGTAAATAACGGAAGTTGCAAGTAGACGAATTTCATCTTGTCAGACAGAATTTCGGGTTCCTCTGTGCTTGTCTTGCAAAGGTGCGCGTCCGTTCTGAATTCCTTCAAACCGTCAAGTGTAAAGTTCATAAAAGCCACGAAATAAACGGCATGAAAATCAAAATCCCAATCGCCTTTTACTCCTTGTCTTGCTATTGCTTGCGAAACATAAAATACACTTCGCGATATGAAATGTTCCTGCGAGCGGTTTTGCATTTCAACGATGATTTTCTCACTTTTGTCCGTCTCGCATAATATATCATAAATCACTCCGCGGTCTTTTTTGTAGAGTCGCGGTTTTTCTTTGTCAAGAAAAGTAACATCCGTGATTTTCTCCTTGCCTTCAAAAAGGTTATTCAAAAAGTCAATCAACAGAGGTTTACTCGGTTCTTGTCCGAAAAGTATTTTAAAACCCGTGTCTGTAAACGGGTTGACGTATTTACCCATTATACTATTTTTTATACTCTTGCAAATATGAAAACTTTTTTTGAAAAAACAAAATAAAAATGAAGTTTTTTTAGAAAAAAACGCCTCAAAAAATAAGGCACGTTTTATGCTGTAATGAAAAAAAGAATTATTAACTTTGCAACGCATTTTATAAAAAGATGAAAAGCATATTTTTTACAACCGTTTTTTTGATTCTCTCTGTTTCAGGATTTGCGCAAAACGCAGATTTTGAAGCGGCATATTTCACTGATTCTTTCGGTACTGTATTGCCTTACAGACTGTTAAGACCGGAATTTGAAAGTCTGCCTCAAAAAACTTTCCCCGTTGTGCTATTTCTTCATGGTGCGGGTGAAAGAGGCTCTGACAACCAAAAACAGTTAACATACATGGACAAAATTTTCGGTAGCGAAAACTTTACGGAAAACTTTCCGTGCTATGTCATCTTACCGCAATGCGAAGAAAATCACCGTTGGTGCGAGGTTGATTGGACGTGGGACAAACACACAATGCCCAACGAAATTTCAAAATACCTCAACGCCGCAAACGAACTTTTGGACAGCATTGCATCAACCCCAAAAGCCGACAAATCAAGACTTTACATTACAGGAATGTCAATGGGCGGTTTTGGAACATGGGATTTGATTTCGAGATTCCCCGAAAAATTCGCCGCCGCAATGCCTATATGCGGAGGTGCTGACGAGGCTCAGGCTCAAAAGTTAACACAAATACCAATCAGAGTTTTTCACGGAACAACAGACAAAGCCGTAAAAGTTTCGCGGTCGAGAAACATAACCGCCGCAATAAAAAAAGCAGGCGGCCAAAATATTGAATATCAAGAATTTCCCAATATGGGACATTTTATTTGGAACAGAGTTTATTCTGACAACAAAAACTTTGAATGGCTCTTTTCAAATGTAAAAAAATAGAAAAAGAAAATGAAATCAGGTTTTAGGATTGTGATAATTATGGTTGTAGTAACAGCCTTATTGTCAGCGTATTCGTTTTCAAAACCCAAAATTGAGGTGTGCGGAAACGAGGTAAAAAAATCAAAAATCTCGGAGTTTGTTTTGGGCGACACATTGCCTTTATATATAGAAGGCGTTTACACCTCAGAATACAAACCGAGAGTAGGCATAGACTCCTCAAAACAGAAAATCTTGTTAATCGGCGATTCGATGTTGGAGCAATTCCGCTGGCGCCTGAGGGACTACTGCAAGGAAAACGGACACGAAATGGCAAGCGTGATTTGGTATAGTTCGCAAACCGAATGGTACGGCACTACGGACACGCTGAAATATTTTATCAACAAGGAAAAGCCGACTTACATAATTTTGATTTTGGGGGCTAACGAACTGTTTGTAAGGGACATCATAAAAATCAGAACTCCGTATGTAAAGCACATTTTGGAGCAAATCGGTGAAATTCCATACATTTGGGTCGGACCGCCGAATTGGAGAGAAGACACTGGAATCAACGAAATGATTTTGGCAAACGTGGGCAGCCGCAGATATTTTCCGTCAAAAAACCTAACATATAAGCGTTATGCTGACGGAGCGCACCCAAAACCCGAATCTGCATTTATGTGGGCAGACTCTGTGGCAAGTTTCATTATGACAAAAAGCCGTTATCCGATTTTGCTGAACACGCCTACACAAAAGTACAGCGGTTCGCCAAATTCGACAATTTTGCAGCCATGGAAAAAATAAAGTAAAAAAATATTTGTAAAAATCCGCAGAATTATATATTTTAGTGCGGATTTTTCCGAGGAAAATTATTTTAATATGAAACCAGAAAGTTCCGCACAAAAAAACAATAAAACCCTGACCAGCATTGTTATAGCAGCGTTGGTTGTGCCGTTTTTTGTGATATTGTACCGAGAATACCAAACATATTCAACATTTGAATTGAATTGCGGTTTTTTCAACTTTGTTGTCAGCCGTTATAACAATCCCGCATTTATTGTCATTGACGCGGCTCTTACTCTGCTCCTAATATTCTGTATATGGCTCAACATCAACTTCTATAAACGCATAAAAAGTAGCGGAATAGTTGCCGAAATGTCTTCGATTGCAAATGTCCCGATTTTGATTTTGGAGGCAGATAAAACCATTTATTGGTCTAATCTTGACAAAGTGGAATTTTTTCAGGGCGTTAACATCGAAGAAAGCGTAAATGCACTTTTGAGCGGTAACGATGCCAGAGACAAATTTGCAGAATGTTTGGAAACCGGCGAAACACAGTCATACGAGACCGAAGCAAAGTTATTAGACAAGAATTATTGGCTTCATATCTCGATTGCAAAAATAAAATATCCGAGTTTAAAAAAACTTATCTGCGTATCAATAAGCGATATTTCAAATCTCAAAGAAGCCTCTGAAAGGATTGAAAACCAGCAGCGAGAACTCAAAATGCAAAACGAAATGCTGACACTCATCACCGCTCAAATGGAGGTTCAGCAGGCAGGTATAAAAGAGCAAAACGAAATTCTTGCCGACCAGCATAAGCAACTCGAACATCAGGCTGCGGACTTGAAAAACGCTTTGGACGAACTCGAAATCCGCAACAAGCAAATCACCACGAAAACCAATTACATTACCGACAGTATAAAATACGCTCAGACAATTCAGGAGGCTATGTTGCCAGATCAGCAGCAAATGGAAAACTTCTTCGACAACTTTGTAGTTTACAGACCAAAAGACATTGTATCAGGCGATTTTTATTGGCTTTCGGTAACGGAAAACTATACGTTTGTGGTTTTGGGCGACTGTACGGGACACGGTGTTCCGGGCGCGTTTATGAGCATGATTGGCATCAGAATTCTCGGTGAACTTATTAACGAGTTGAAAATCGACCGTCCGTCAATCATTCTTGAAACCATGCACGAAAAAATTCAAGCGGCCCTCAAACAGGATATTACCGAAAACAACGACGGTATGGACATCGCGATTTGCCGTTTCAAATTTGTTGAAGACGGAGAAAACCGTAAATGGGAACTCAAATACGCCGGAGCAAAACAGCCCGCATATTTAAAACGCAAAAACAGCGACGAAACCGAAATAATCGAAGCCAATCGCCGAGGTATCGGAGGACAGTCGTATGCGGATATTTTCTTTTTTGAAGACAAAGACTGCACCCTTAATATCGGCGACAGAATTTATCTGACTTCCGACGGCATCAAAGACCAAAACAACGTTATGCGCAAACGTTTCGGCACCAACCGCCTCAAAATGATGTTTTCGATGACATCTACGGAAAAAATTCAAGACCAGAAAATTGCTATCGAAACTCTGATAAACAACTGGCAAGGTCTTGAAGAGCAGAGAGACGACATCAGTCTTTGGGGCATAGAATTAGGCGACCATGCGTTAGTGCCGCAAATGTAACTCTCTCAAAACCAAATAAAAAAGCCGTCTTCGGGAGCAACAGCCCAACAACAATTATTCAAATCCCTTTGAGGCAGTTTTTTAAATGGCGTACTTTTTTCAGTGCAGTCCATCACAAGACACTCCCCTGAAATTCTAACCACTGCCAAAACATGATTGAATTGTATTCTGTCTGCATACGCAGTATCTATTTTGCCGAAATCCGTAGTTGCTGCAAGAGCCGGAAAAGCGTCAATACCCGCACGTCGCAAAAGTGCTACCAAAGTCATATTTTTTTCAGCCGAAGAGCCTATTTTCTGTTTTAAAACTCTTTCAGGATTTTTATCTACATGATTTTTAAAATTTCCGTCCCATTCAACTGATTGATTTACAAAATTATATAGTTTTTCGACAGTTTTTAACGTATCGTCAAATTCTACTCCGTCAATGATTTTTTGGAGGTCATCACTAAGAGGAAAAGTTTTCATAACGGGTTTCCAAAAATCAGGCGATTTTCTCATTCTTTTGTGAAAATACTGCCAAGAGTCCGCTTTAACAATCACAAAACCCGTATGATACTGTTTAAACCAGACTTCCTGCGGCGACAAATATCTGTTTTCTGGGTCGGCATAAGTGTAAAGTACATGCGTCATTTGCTGCCACCCCGCTTGATAAACAGGTTGTGTATAATTATAGTCCATAGTAAATTTATAAGCCTTAAAAACAACTTCCGGCACTAAGGAAGTCGCAGAAAGTTCTCTTTTCGGCAAAACGTTTGTCATCGAAAAAGTATCTGTTATGGCAGAAAATCTATAATTCAAACCATAACGTCTGCCGCCATGCATATAAGAAAGCGACTTTGGATTGTCGGAAGGTACAAAAGTATAACTAATTGACAGAAACGTCTGATTTTCTGAATGATAACACATATCTTCATCATTATAAACGTCAAACTTATATCTCATGTGTTCGGGAAATTCGGCAACCAAAACCGATTTTAAACACGGATATTCGCCACAAAATTCAAACTTACGCGGCAGCATAAAATCAAAGGTCATCAAATAATATTTCAATTCTAAGATTTCGCCCGCTTTCATATCCGGCAAATGCACGATGACTTTGCTGTTAAGAGAATCTCTGTCAACATATTCGGAGATTTTAAATTTTTGTTTGTGCGCGGTGATTTTTTTCCCGTTTTTAGCATAAACAACCACTTTCGGCGAAACCACCTTTTCATACTCGTAACGTCCAGAAAAAGGGATTTCAAAGGTTTTGCCGTTAAAAACGCCGTCTTTTAAAACTTTCACTCTAATACGGTATTCGTTAAATAATCTTAACGACCCATTATAAACCTCGAAATACACCTTTCTGAAATTCAGCAACGTAACAGCATCATATCCTAAATCATCATAGACGGTTTCTTCAAAATCCCCACCGTCAACCTTACCGAAATTTTTAACGTCTTTTTGCGCCGACAAAGTATTAATTGAAAGCACAAAAAATAAAAATAAAAAAAGCCTTTTCATAATTATTTAAAGATAGATATTTTACAAAAAAATAACAAAAATTGCAAACTCCAACTGACAATTTTAGGTCAAAATTGCAAACTCAAGATGACAATTTTAGGCAAAAAATCTTTAACACAAGGGATTATTCTGAGTATTCGGAACACTCTGAATAATCCATTATCGTCATTTTTTTTGCCACTTATCGCCGCGATATTCAGTCCTCGCTTTGTACATTTTTTCTTTAATACCGCCTTCTTTGACAAATCTGTCTTGCTGATGTTCTAATAGTTTATAAAGCATATATATAGCCTGATGTATGAGCGTAATACACAAATTAGCAATTTCTTCATCTGTCATTCTGACGATGTATTTATTGTAATCATTTATTATACTCTCACTACGGGCATATTTTCGCATCGGCTCGTAACGCGGATGTAATTTGCCCCATTGCTCAATATGTCTGACACGAAGATAATCTTCATAATCAATTAATAGTTCTTCAAGACTTGCTTTGGCAACATTTGTCAATTTAATTTCTGTTTCAGCAGAAGTGGCTGACGCCTGATTACCTTCTGCAATATTTTGTTTGCCGCTACGGGCAGCCTGAATCATTTGATCAACAGTCCTATCTCCGCGACTAAGATACTTTTGCGTAAAATAATACGTAATGTCATATATTATTTCCGTTACCTTATAAACACGCAAATGCTTGTAATGTCCATGTTGCGGTAAAAAATTATTTTCTGCCATTACTTATAATTCTTCTCTGATTATTTATACCGCAAATATAAGAAATGTTTTTCAAAAAGAAAAAAACTTCGCCAAATGAGTTAAAAGAAACACATTTGGCGAAGTTTAATTATGCTGAATGGAAACTAATTGCTTAGTTAAAATAAGATGTAGAACTTCCACTTACAGGTCCAGAAAAACTTATTATTTTACCTTCTTGCACCGTAAATTTTTTGGTTCCTTGGGTCGGATTTAAAAGATAACCGTCTTGTTGAACAACTTTTACTGTATGTTCGATTCCGGCAGATACATCAAAAGTGTATGTTCCGGCTTTTGTCCACGTTGCAACCTTTTCTCCGTCAATATAAACATAATATGTATTTTTAGAATTATGTTCAATAGACAATGTACCAACTTTGGGAAATTTAAAGGTTTGTTTTTCTCCCGGTTTTGTAAATGTGAATGAGTGGGTTACTTTTGTTGCCGGATAGTAAACTTTATTTTCCTTATCATATTTATGAATGATAACTTCATGCTTTTCGTTTAATGACAAGTCTGCAATATCGTAAGATTTATCATTGTCAAGATAGCCGACTGCTTTTCCGTCAACACTAATTGTATATGTAATACCCGAAGTATTTTGCAACGTCAAAGTACCTGTCTTTTTTGCAAATATAGGATAAATAGTTACTTCGGGAGTGTTCAGAGTCGGCCATTTTTCGGCTTCATAAAAATGAGTTGAGACAGCATCATTTAAATAATTGTCATCGCCAATATATGACCAAGTTTCATTTTCAGAGTAATAAAACTTTATGCCGGAATTAACAACAACACCTCCCGTCTCGTATGTTTTTTCGGTACTCCACCCAACAAATTCATATTCGTTAGGTGCTGAGAATGTATTTTTAGGAAATTTGAATGTAGCAGTTCTGAAATCGTCAAAACCAATTGATTCGGGTAAAGAGCCTTCATAACCGTTTGAGTTGAATACTATGTTGTATTTGGAACTGGTTTTCGCAGATTCAGGTGTTCCGTAAACGGCATAAAGCGTTGCTGTATTTTGGGTTAAAATAGTTGCAGTTGCTGTCAACCATGTTTTAAAATCGGAAAAATCCGAATCACCATCCTTGATTTTTACGCCGGCAGGAAATATTTTACTACCTGTTGCACTTGTACTCCAACCTTTAAAAACAAGGTCGCCTTTGACCAAACTTGTTGTCGGCAATTCAAATTCCTTAAAATCCTTGTCTTTTATCCACAGACAATCAGTATATTCACCATCTGTGGCACCGTTTGTATCAAAAATAACGGCATAAACATAATTAATACCCCAAGTGGCATAAAGCGTAATATTCTTAGTAAGCGTAATTTTGCCATTAGCATTATACGCAGTACCTGTCCTATCCGATTTTGTATTCCAACCTATAAAGTCATAGTCGCCGAATGTCATATCACCTTGTCCGGGTAGCGTAACATTATCGCCGAATCCGCCGGTTAATGTGGAAGGGGCAGTGCCCTTTGCACCGTTTGTGTTAAATGTGATAGTAAACTTTGTATCCGTGTTAATCTCATTACCGTCAACATCCTTGATAACCACTTCTGTTGTAGTTTGTCCATTGGTAGTTGTAGTAGTTGTGGTTTTGGAACCGATAACAACCCCGTTAACATCTTCTATCGGTTCTGTTTTTGTTGAAGTTTTTGTAGAAGTTTCTGGCGTTTTTTCTGGTTTAGCATCGTCCTTTTTGCAACTTTGAAAAAACAGAGCCGTACAAAATAATGTCAAAAAACTATAAATTAAATATTTTTTCATCTTTTAAGAATTAAATTGTAAATACTATTTTTTTGCTAAGCCTTAATCCAAAAAATAGACTATAAAAAAACGCAGGCTTCAAACTTGTTTTACATCTGAGGGATTGGGGAAACCCACGTATTCAAAATCAAGTATAAGCCCACGTTATGCACGCATAACGTGAGCATTAACCTGATTCTTGAATACGCCTTTAAAATTCCCCAATTTTACAGATGTAAGAATCAAGATAACGCTCTTTTATATGTATGTCTTTACGATTTTTATATAACCATAGGCAAAATTTTTTTAGTTAATTATTGAGGCAAAGTTAATATATTTTTTTCATAAAACAAAAAAACTCACATTCATTGTCCAATTTTTTTAATTATGATTAAACACGTATTGAATGATGTTTGCGCCCATTTTCAATGCTTTTTCGTGTGCTTCGGGCGTATCGTTGTGAACGTCAATATCTTCCCAACCGTCGCCGAGGTCGCACTCCCAAGTGTAAAGAAAAACCAAACGGCTCTCGTAAAACATTCCGTAAGCCACAGGCGGATGATTGTCGTGCTCGTGAATTTTCGGCAAACCGTTAGGAAAAGGATATTTTTGATGAAAAATTTCAAAACTTGACGGTAATTCTACAAATTCGGCTTCCGGAAAAACTTTTTTCATCTCCCGAAAAACGTATTCTTTTGTGCCGTAATTGTCGTCAAAATGGAAAAAACCGCCCGCAATAAGATACCGGCGCAAATTTTCAACGTCTTGACCCGAAAAAATAACGTTTCCGTGTCCCGTAGCATGAACAAAAGGATAGTTGAAAATCTCAGCACTCGAAGGCTCAACTGACGGAATGTCAGACGAAATGTCGGTTTTGAGATTCTGATTACAAAATGTCACAAGATTCGGCAACGAAGTCGGATTTGCGTACCAGTCGCCGCCGCCGGAATATTTCATCAAGGCGATTTTCAGTTGCTGACATTCCGCCGAAAGCGAAACAAATAAAAAAACTATGGAAAAAATATATTTCATAGCATATTAATATTATTACAACGGAAAACACGGAAACCACGGAATTAAAATATTTTGTATTTTCCGTGATTTCCGTGTTTTCTGTGATTTAAATTATATTTTTATATTCCCGTATAATTAAACGGTGTAATTCTCATCAACTCTTCTTTTACGGATGCCGAAACATCAAGCGTTTGGATAAAATTATGAATGTCGTCTTCCGTAATCTGACGATTGACACGTGTCAATTCTTTGAGTTTTTCGTATGCATTAGGCACACATTCGCGGCGCAAAACCGTCTGAATAGCCTCAGCAACAACAGCCCAATTTTCTTCCAAATCCCTGTCAATCGACTCTTTATGAAGAATAAGTTTGTCAAGACCTTTAAGCAACGACTTCATCGCAATCAAAGTATGAGCAATCGGAACACCAATATTTCTAATAACCGTACTATCTGTCAAATCCCTTTGAAGCCTCGAAATCGGAAGTTTCTGCGCCAAAAACGTCAAAACAGAATTTGCCATGCCGAGGTTGCCCTCCGCATTTTCAAAATCTATCGGGTTGACTTTATGCGGCATTGCTGACGAACCAACCTCGCCCGCTTTGAGTTTTTGCTTGAAATAATTCATAGAGATATACATCCAAATATCGCGGCAAAGGTCAATCAAAATCGTGTTTATACGTTTAAGACCGTCGCAAAGTGCAGCAAAATTATCATAATGCTCAATTTGAGTCGTAACTTGTGAACGTTCAAGCCCCAAAACATGATTTACAAAAGAATTTGCAAATCTTATCCAATCAATTTCGGGATAAGCCACATTGTGCGCGTTGAAATTACCCGTCGCACCGCCAAACTTAGCCGAATAAGGCACTAATTTCAAAAGTCCCAACTGATTATGAAGCCTTTCAACATACACTTCAATCTCTTTTCCGAGTCTCGTAGGACTTGCCGGCTGACCATGTGTACGTGCAAGCATCGGAATATCAGCCCATTCGCCCGCTTTGTGGTAAAGTTGCAAGATAACGTTATCAAGTAAAGGATAATATACATTCGTTATTGCAGCCTGCAAAGCATAAGGAATTGAAGTGTTGTTAATATCCTGCGAAGTAAGTCCAAAATGTATAAAGGACTTGTACTGAGGTATATTAAGCGCGTCAAATTTTTCCCTCAAAAAATACTCAACCGCTTTAACGTCGTGGTTTGTGGTCTTTTCGATTTCCTTGATTCTCAGAGCATCCTCTTGTGAGAACCTTCTGTAAATTCCACGCAAGGGCTTAAACATTTGTCTGTCAAAACCTTGCAGTTGCGGTAAAGGGATTTCGCACAGAGCGACAAAATACTCCACTTCTACCAAAACCCTATATTTAATAAGCCCGAATTCAGAAAAATATTCCGCTAACTCGGCGGTTTTACCCCGATAGCGTCCGTCAACAGGTGAAACGGCTGTCAAATCTGTTAATTCCATCGTTAAAAATTGTTTGCGCAAAATTATAAAAAAATCTTCAAACAAAAAAATTTTTTTACTTCTGCACATCAAATCTCAAACCGTTCCATTTCAAGACAACGCTTTTAGTTTTGCCGTTTTTTTCATAAACAACAGCAGTTATGTCCTTGCCAACACGCGGAAGTGAGTATGTTACAACGCCTTCGCCTGCATCAATATCCACGCCCATATCGTGCCAGTTGATATAACAAAGTTTGTGCGTAGAATTGTTGTAAACGTGAAAAAACACGCCGGTAAATTCAGTTTGAACCGGTTTTCCGTTTTGAAACACCTGCACCGATTCACCGACGACCTTGTGTTTTGAGTCGGAAGAGTTCCAATAACACATTTCGGTAATGGTTTTAGAACCGTCCTCAGGGAAATTGCATTCAAAACTTACGAAGCCGTTTTTAGCGTCAACGGTTACTTTTTCGTTTTTTTCGGGGGTGTTTTTTTGATGACGTTCCCACATTTCGGACAACGCGCCGTAATGTTCGTCTTCCGGCTCAGTAAGCAGCGTTCTTACAAAGTCGTTGATGCCGGGCTTTTGACCGCTGAAAGTTACCGTCAAAGCGTATGCGGCGGTTTCCGGGTCATCTTCGTCGGCGTAAGGG
Organism: Bacteroidales bacterium; assembly: GCA_017535325.1. Classification (GTDB taxonomy): domain Bacteria; phylum Bacteroidota; class Bacteroidia; order Bacteroidales; family UBA3824; genus UBA3824. The sequence goes on from JAFXUC010000024.1 coordinate 63,329, forward strand.
TTGTTTTGCGCCGAAGCACACAAGCCCGTAAAAAGCATTGCGGCTATACAAACCGCTGATTTAAAAAATTTCATAGCAGTAAAATTTTTAATGTTATTTTATACTGTTTCAATTTCTTCGGGGGAAAGCCCGGAAATTTCACAAATATCCTCAACAGAATAACCTTTGCGTTTCATTTTAACAGCCATTTCAAAGGCTTTTTGTTTCTCGCCTTTTTCGATACCTATTTTCGCGCCTTCGGCACGACCTTCTTCACGGCCTTCCATTCGTTCTCTTTCGAGAGAGGATTTTTCAGTGCTGACATTAAGCCAATAAAGATTGTATGCAAGCAACTCGCTGTCCGTAAAGGCAGAACGTCTGACAATCTCCAATGCCTCTGATGTGTCTTTGTTTGTCAACAATTCGGGGTCGGCATCGTCGGTTTTTTCGTCAATTTCGGTCAGGAATTTCAGCCAAAGATTGTGCATTGTTTTTTCTGCACGGTTCTGAGGCTTAAAATTCGGTAAAACAATAAACACCATTGAAAGGTCTGTATGACGGTCGTTGGTGTGGTTTTTGTTGGATAGGTAATACTCTTGTATATATTCTGTGCCATATTCAGGAAAAGCCGCTTCGTCGTTTACCAAGCACAAGGCGTATACATCGTTTAATTCGCCAAATGCCTTACCTTTATTTAACTGTTTGGTGTACATTGACGCGGCGTTAAACAACGTGCGCTGAAAAAATTCAGTATTCCAAATCGACTGCATTTCAACGATAAAATGGCGGTTATAGTTATCAACACAAAGCACGTCAACAATAGAATATTTTTTGCCCGGATTTTCGGGTACGTTTTCCGGCGAAAGGTATTCAACGGTTTTTATTTCCATGCCTTCCGGCAACGGCAAAAGGGCGTTCAAAAGACTCAAAACGAGGTTTGGATGCTCGCCGAAGACTTTTTTGAACGTTAAATCCGCTTTCGGGTCAAGATATTTCGACATAATTTGCAAGAATTAAAAGTTTCAAGCGCAAAGTTAGGATATTTTTTCGCAATTACAAACAAAAAACGGGCGAAAAATAATTTCCGCCCGATACATTTTTTTTACAGAATAGTAATTTCTACTGCTTAGCACGAACAAAACGAACGGGTATAGGCTGATTTTGCATACGATAATCTTTTATCCAAGAGAACTGATTAGTCCAACAATAAACATAGTCCCAATTAGTACCAGTTGCACTGCGTGTCCATAAGTTGGCAGAAGTTTCATTGCCCTGATACAATTTCATCTGTGCGCCAGAACCATTTGGATTGACAAAATAGTTTGTAGTTGAATTATATAGGGATGCTAATTCCTGAAATTCGGGCTCAGAAGGAACTAATGCTCCTTGGTTAGTTGCTGCTGTCAATGCTGCTGACCTTAAAATGCTATTGCTGTAATTTGACATATACCAATATACACTTGTTCCAAGATCAACGTAATCTGTAGGGACGGTTATATCGCATGAAGCTGTAAAGTTGCCGTCCTCTGTTGTTGCAACGATAGTAACTTTACCTGTTCCCGTTATCAAAATCTCATTGTCTTCATTTATTGTCGCATTGTCTGTGGTACACGACCAAGTAACGTTTTTATTTGTTGCATTTTCAGGTGCTACGATTGCTGTAAGTGTAAACGCATCGTTGCCCCAAACTTTGGTTGTCGGCGGATTGTTAATTGTTACGCCGGTAACAGCCTTGCCTATTGTGTAAAGTTTGCATGGCTCAACGGTTTTGCCTTCAACTTGTGTAGAAATAGGGAAAACATAATAATTGCCTTGCGTAAAACTTGAAACATTTCCGATTGTCATTTCTTTTGCTCTCTCTACATAAACGTAGAAATTTTGGTCAACCAATTCAAGTTCGTCAGCACTTGAAGCAAAACTTGTTTTATACGTATGTGCGCAGTTGTTAAGCAAATCATTGAAATCCTCGTCTGTGGTTCTGCCGTCGCCTTTGGTCTGCGAAAATTCACCTTGCAAAGTAATGCTGCCGTTTTCAAAATCATCAACTTTGTCTTCCGGAACTGATAATTTACCCGAAAACCTGTAACCGTCCTCATTTATCAAATCCAATGTGCCGCTGATGTCGTTATTGTCCGCACAGGTTACAGATAATTTGACGGTTTCAATATCTGCTGCGTCGAAAGAAATTGTACCGCCGTCATTAGAAAACGTCACCTTGGAAATCAAATTTTTGTCGGCGTTTTTGACTTTTACCGAAACAGGCACTTCAACCATGCCGTTTTTGTTTTCAACGTTTTTCTGTTCGTTGTTTTCGTCTTTGCTGCAAGATGCCCAAAGCAAAACTGCTGCCGCAAAGGGCAGAATTTTTACAAAACTCTTCTTCATTTTTTCATCCTCCTTATTTACCAATTGTTTTCATCGCGGCTGATTGTGCGGAAACTTGTTCCGAAAGTGCCGTTTACCTGACCGCTTGCCGCCAAAAGTTTCGGCGTGTCTTCGAGGTTGATTACCTCGAAATCGGGTTTAACGTACTTTTTCTTAATTACTTTCTGCGCCGGAAGTATAACCGGCTGATTTTTAACTTTGTCTGTCATAATTTATAAAAATTTTAAAATTATTTACAAAAACAAAAATCCCTTGCGGACAGAATTTGTTTTCTGTCTGCAAGGGATTGCATTATCTTTTGAGAAAGTAAAAAGTAAAGTACTTTTTACCCCCCCCGATTTACATTTTGTAAAGTTTGATATATGTTAGTTTCTTTCATTTCTGTTGTTAGATGTTTTGTTAACACCGCAAAGTAAAATTAAATAATTTTAACACGCAAAAAATATGTGTTAAATTAAAATTAAGATTCAAAAACTAAACGGCGAAGTTCCATGATTTGGTCAGCAGGGATTTTCAATACTTCAACGGCTTTGTCAAAATCAAACCCACTGGATATGAGGTTTTTAATGCTTTCAACAAGTTGTTCGGTGCGGCCTTTTTGGATACCTTTTTCGATGCCTTTCTTCTCTCCTTTCAAAAAACCGATTTCCTCGCCTTCTCTTAATTTTGTATTTAACTGTCCGTGATAGCACATAAAATTATGAAAACTGTCATCGTATTGCAGTTGCTGCTGAGGAGTCAGCGCAGAATACGTGGCAAGTTGTTGAAGCCGCATAAACAACGGCTGCTCATCCGTAAAGGCTAAATTTGTTTCCATAGTTGACATATTTGATAAGTTAAATATCCATTTATCCACACTGTCTTTACAATCGGATTCTTTCATTTCCCGATAAAAAGGCATTTGTATTTTCCAATACTGAACCACATCGGTATCAACGTAATGTTTCGTTTTTTCCATAAATGCAAAATGAGACAGCGGTTGCGCATGTTTGGGATTTTTATCCTTGAAATTCATAAAGAAAACTCCGTAAATGTTTTTCAAATGATAATCCCAGTTTTTCTTTTTCTTCTTATTGTCAGCATCAAAGTATTCCAAATAGCCCTTGCTTTGCTGACGGGAAGCCGCTCTCGCCAAATAAAAAACTATACGTTCTGCAAAAAAATCCTGCGAATCGTTTTGCATTTCAATAACAAACTCTTCGTCCGTATCCGTAACGCAATGCACGTCATAAACAACACGGCGGAGATCTTTGCTGGTTTCATCGGATTCTCCGTCGGTAATTTTTACACTTTTGATGTGTACTTTCGGGTCGTCTTTCTGTAACAAGTCGTTAAGAAAGCCGCGTGTTATTTCCTCGTCTTTAAAAATCCGCTTAAAACCGAAGTCAGTTGCAGGGTCAATATATTTAGGATGCCACTGTGAGCCGCTGTTTGCAGTTATGTCCATAACAATGTGATTTTTACGCAAAGATGAAAACTTTTTAGGAAAAAACAAAATTTTTTACAATAATCATTTCTATTTTTTTTCACAAAAAAAACACTTTTTTCAAAAATTTTTCAATACTTTTGAGGTGTAAAAAAACAATTAAAAACACTAAATATGAAAACATTTTTTGCATTATTATTTTCTCTGCTTTCCGTTTTTTCCGCCGTTAAAACCACGGCTCAGAACCTGCCGAAAATCATCAGACACGGCAATGCGTATCAATTGATTGTCGGCGGCAAACCGTTTTTAATGCGGGCGGGAGAACTCGGAAATTCCAACGCTTCAAGGGCTGAATATTTCAAACACAACGTAGTCCACAAACTGAAAAGTCAGGAAATCAACACGGCTTTGATTCCGGTTTACTGGGATTTGATTGAGCCAAAGGAAGGAGAATTTGATTTTTCACTTGTTGACAGCATTATAACAATCTCTCAGAGAAACGATTTGAAAATAGTCTTTCTGTGGTTCGGCGCATGGAAAAACTCGATGTCGTGCTACGCTCCCGCATGGGTAAAAAAAGACGTTAAACGTTTTCCGAGAGCCGAAAGCAAGGACGGAATAAGACAGGAAATTCTTTCGCCGTACTCCTCAGAAAACCTCAACGCCGACAAAAAAGCGTTTTGCGCCCTGATGAAATTTATCAAAGAAAACGACAAAAAACAAACCGTCATAATGATTCAGGTCGAAAACGAAATCGCAATGCTGCCCGGTGCGCGTGATTATTCCAAAACGGCAGACGCGGTTTACAAATCAACCGTTCCGGCAACACTGACGGACTATCTGTTAAAACACAAAAACGAACTTACCGACTCAATAAAAAAATACTGGACAGGCAAAACTTCCGGCTCTTGGCAGGAATTGTTCGGAAAAACGGTCTACGGGGAAGAAATTTTCACGGCATGGAGTTACGCGGTTTATGTCAACGAGATTACAAAAGCCGGAAAAGCGGTTTACGACCTTCCGATGTACGTCAACTGCGCCCTCAACCGTCCCGGCAAAAAGCCCGGCGAATATCCCTCCGGCGGTCCGCTGCCGCATTTGATTGATATTTGGAAAGCCGGCGCACCCGCTCTTGAAATGCTGAGTCCGGACATTTATTTCGGTGATTTCAAGAAATGGACTTCTGCCTACCGCCGCGCTGACAATCCGTTCTTTGTCCCTGAGCATCAATACGATGCCACGGCAGGCGCAAAGGCTTTGTACGCTTTCGGAGAATTGCACGCGCTCGGTTTTTCGCCATTTTCGGCAGAGACAAAGCAGGCACAGTTTATGCCGCCGGTTTTAGGCGAAACCATTGACCCAAAAAGCAAAAAAGGTATGCTCACCGAACTGCCTGCCGCCTACAATCTTATAGAATGTACGGAAGATTACATCATGGAATTTAACGGGACTGACAAAATGCGCGGCGTTCTCTTGGACTCTATTAATCAACGCGATACGCTCATAATAGGCGGTTACGAAATTGTTGCAAAACACGATTTTACGCTCGGCTGGTCTCCACTCGCAAAACTTCCAGACTGGAACACAGAAAGCGCAATAATAATCAACACTGCGCCAGAGGAGTTCTTATTAATAGGTACGGGCGTTGTTTTGAACTTTTTGCCCAAGGACAAGAAAAACGTCGGAATACTCGAAGTTCAAGAAATTGACTGCAACGGTAATGTTGTCCGCTATTTAAACGGCGACGAAACGCATCAGGGACGGCACGTCAGAATTCCTGACGGAGAATGGTCAATACAAAAATTCAAACTTTACAAATATTGAGGAAAAACGGGCGAAAAAATAATTTTCCGCCCGCCATATTTTTTACAGAATTAATAATTTCTACAGAGTACGAACAAGCCGGACATAAAACATGTCGCTCCGCAAACTGTTGTTCCAATCCTGGAATGACGAGTAGAAGGTTATGCTCCTACCGCGCTCCTCGTCGAACTCCGTCCTCGACCAATAAGTCTCGAAGGACCGCAAAGTGATAGACGCTCCTGAACCGTTGTTATTGGTAAAGGTTGCATTAGAATAGGTAACATTTTGACTCGTCGACAAAAGGTTAAATTCGGCTTCGGAAGGAACATTCCAAGGCGATGGTATATCCGTAGGCTCTCCAAACTTATATGTACCATTTTCATCAGAGGTTTTCCAATAAACCCCCGTACCAAGGTCTACATAATCTGTCGGGACGGTGATGGTGCAAGTGGCTGTCGTGCCGTCCGCAGCGGTGGCTGTAATCGTAAAATTACCTGTTCCCTTTACGAACACGGAAAAAGTGTTGCCGTCAGAAGTGTACTCATTATTTTCATTACCGCCCTCATGACTCCACGTTATGGTCTGAGCAGGAATAATAGTTGCCGTAACTGTTTGGGTGTTGTTGCCCCATACGATTGTCTTGGAAGTACCCCAATCAAGAGTCAGTGCTGCTTCAATCGTGTAAATTTGACCTGCAACAGTCGTATTTTTTGTTTTTCCGTCAGCAGTAACTTTTACATCCGCAGGAACGATACAAATTTTTCCTGATGCCAACGATACTGCCGCACCGTCGTTCACGCTAACAGAAATTGCCGCAGATTTCTCGTTTTTAACAAAAGCAACATTTACGTTCATTACAATATTGTCCGAAAAATTGAAATCGTTTCCTGATGCACTTATCGTAACAGGTTCTGACACTTCGTAAACATCTTTTGCAGCAGCATTAATGTTTTCATACGAACCTGTTACACCTGTCGGTGCTGTGCCGATAGTTGCAGTAACGGTTTTGCCGTCAAGGTCATAACTTGCATCAGCAGGATAAGACAATTCAACAGTAAAATCTACGGTTGCACCTGCCTCGGTGTGGAGTGTCGTTTCGCCGTGAATCTTTCCTCCATCGCCTGAAAATACCAAAGTTTCGTTGCCGTCGAAAGTTAAATCTACACCGTTTGCGCACGAAAGTTTGGAAATATCGGATTTTTTACTCAATGTTCCCGTTACGGTAACGGTTTTCTCTTGTTTTACAACGTTAACTGGTTCGTTGTTCTCGCTGTTTTCGTCTTTGCTGCAAGAAGTTGCAAACAAAACTGCCGCAGCAAGGGGCAGAACTCTAAAAAATACTTTCTTCATTTTTCTTTCCTCCTTTTTATTAATCCCATGAACCGTTAGAAAGTGCTCTACCCTGAGACATTGTACCACTGACACCTGCTGCAGGTCCGCTTGCCGCCAAAAGTTTAGGCGTGTCTTCGAGGTTGATAACCTCAAAATCAGGTTTTACGTACTTTTTCTTAATTACTTTCTGCGCCGGAAGTATAACCGGCTGATTTTTAATATTGTCTGTCATAATTTATAATGTTAAAAAAAATTATTTACAAAAACAAAAATCCCTTGCAGACAGAATGAAAATTTCTGTCTGCAAGGGATTGCACTATATTTAGGAAAAGTAAAAAGTAAAGTACTTTTTACCCCCCCGATTTACATTTTGTAAAGTTTGATATATCTCAGTTTCTTTCATTTTTGTTGTTAGATGTTTTGTTAATGCCGCAAAGTAAAATTAAATAATTTTAACACGCAAAAAATATGTGTTAAATTAAAATTAAGATTCAAAAGCCAAACGCCTGAGTTCGGGGATTTGGTCAATAGGAATTTCCAAAATCTTTACAACTTCATCAAAGTCAAAACCTTTGGAAATAAATTTTTTAATGCTTTCAACGAGTTGTTCGGTGCGGCCTTCGGCACGACCTTTCTCTCGACCCATATTCTCCATGGTCATATCCCTGTCTTTGCGCAAAAAATCCATGTCCCAAAAACTGTCAAACTGTCGCTGCTCCTCTTCCGTAAGATTGCGGCAAAGTTCCAACGCTTCTTTTACGTCCTCATTTTCCAAAAGGTCGTCCGTAACGTTCTCTTCGCCGGTTCTCGCATCAATGGAAGTAAGAAATTGCTGCCACAATTCCAACAAAGTCTTTTGACCTTTGTTTTGCGGCACAAATTTAGGCAGTTCAACACACACTATCTCAATGCCTTGGATTACGCTGTTTGGATTGCCAACCTCAGACATTTTGTAATAGTGGTAGTTTTCGGCGGTATCTTTTTGATAGATGTCGTTAAGAATATTAACAGCGAAAACTCTTTTGAGTTTGTAATATCTTTCGCCTTTGTTATAAAGCGAACAGTAAACCTTTGAACTATTGTACATTACGCGGCGCAAGAAGTCTGACGACCAGCACATCTGCATCTCAACGATAAAATAGTCGTCATTCGTATCCTGACAACGCACATCAACAATATTGCTGCGCTTGCCGTCTGTCATAGGGATAATTTCTGACGGCAGGTACTCAACGTCCTTAATTTTATTTTCGCTGTTCTCCAATTTCAGTACTGCGTTCAACAGACTGATTGTAAGATTTTTATGAGAACCGAACACTTTCTTGAATACAACGTCGGTCTTAGGGTCGTAATATTGCATAATTTTTATGTTCTAAATTTTCAGCCGCAAAGTTATGGTATTTTTTTGCAAAAAGCAAACAAAAATTTCGTTTGTTTCAAAAATTTTAAATATCTTTGGGGGTTAAAAAGAATTTGTTTTTTTCAATGGACAAGACGTTAAAAATTAACAGTTTGGCGGCTGACAACGAGGAAATGCTGCCCGTTTGCGACCGCGAAGGCAAAATCACCGGCAAAGCCCTGCGCAGCCTTTGTCATAAGGACAAATCGCTGATTCACCCCGTCGTACACGTACATATTATAAATAAGGCGGGCGAGGTTTTCCTTCAAAAACGCAGCAAAAAAAAACTGATTCAGCCCGGTAAATGGGACACTTCCGTGGGCGGACACATCACTTTCGGCGAAGAAATTTCCGAGGCCCTCAAACGCGAGGCTTGGGAAGAAGCAGGCGTGGTTGACGGAAAGTTTGAGCACATAACGGACTATCTTTGGGAATGTCCCTTGGAAACGGAATTTATTCACGTCTATAAATGCCGTTACGAAAACCCCGAAATCATTGCAAAAAACGAAATCGACGAAGGCAGATTTTTCCCGTTTTCAGAGATAGAAAAACACCTCGGCAAAGAATTTTTCACGCCGAATTTTGAACACGAATTTTTGAGAATTAAAGATGAACTTCGCACAAATTAAAGATCTGAAAGACAAAGTCTTAAACGGTTACAAAATAACCAGGGACGAGGCGGTAAGGCTTGCCGGAACGGAAAATTTGGAATCGCTGTATTACAGCGCAAACCAAATCCGCTCGAAGTTTTGCGGAGCGTATTTTGAGATGTGGTCGGTTTACCATCAGAACACCGGCCGCTGCGAAAACGACTGTACTTTTTGTCCGATGTCAAGCGTTACAAGGGTGAATTATTACGCAACCTGCGACACAACCGGAGTTGAAGGTCAGATAGAATCCATCAGAAACCTCAGCGCGAAAGGCGTGAAAAACTTTGAAATTGACACCACGCACCGAACCCTCAACGACGAAAAACTCACCGAAATGATTGGCATCTTGAACACGATTCAAAGCAAAACAAACGTAAATTTGTGCGCCTCGTTCGGCTGTCTGAGTTTTGAACAGTTGAAACGCTTAAAAAACGAAACAAAAATCAAAGCGTATCACTGCAACATCGAGAGTTCAGAAAATTATTATCCCAACACCTGCACAACTATTTCACTTTCAGACAAATACGAAACCATAAGAAACGCCAAGTCTCTCGGCTTTTACACTTGCAGCGGCGGCATTATCGGCCTTGGCGAAACAATGGAAGACAGAATAGACATGGCCATGAAACTCAGGGAATTGAAAGCAGACGCCATTTCGCTGAACATTCTGCTGCCTTTCCCGGGAACTCCGCTCGAAAAGCATGCAAGGCTCTCCAATCAGGAAATTTTGACAACTTTTGCCGTTTTCAGGTTCATAAATCCAAAAGCACAACTCCGCTTTGCCCGCGGTCGCACCCTTATAAAAATCATCGAAAAAGAGGCTTTGCGTTCAGGTATGAACTCTTCAATCGTCGGCGAACTCGTAGTCAACGCCAAAGACGCTGACATCGACAACGACATCAAACTTTTTGAAGACGAGGGATTTATAATCAGAAAGTAAAAAAAATTACTGCGCTGAAAAATTATAAACAAGCGTGCTGAACGGCTCAATAACGCCCGTTCTGTTTTTTCCGTAACCCTTTTTGTAAGGCACAACCAAAATTCCTTCCGAATTTTTTTTGATGTGCTTTAACGCAATTTTCCAGCCTTCAATAAAATCTTCGCCGGGATAAATTGTGCTGACCGAGGCCTTCGGAGCAAAAGTTACGGGATTTTCCAACGTTCTGCCGGAATAATTAAGTATCAAAGAATCACCGTCTTGGTATTCTTCTTCGCCTTCGGTTGTCAAGTATAAATATATTCCGTCATATTTTACAAAACAAGTATCACCGTAAGGCTTGAAAAAACTTTCCAAAGCCTCTTCTTCCGCCTGTCTGCCGTCTTTTTCCTTGGAACACGCGAAAAAAATAAGCGAGGTTAAAACCGTAAATATAAACCAAGATTTCTTCATAATCTATTCAAAATCAACCATTTCTACTTCAAAAATCAAAGTTGCGAACTTCGGTATGATGCCTTTTCTGCCATCAGGTCCGTAACCCTGTTTTGAGGGAATTACAAACAAAGATTTTTCACCTTTTTTCATCGAAGAAAGCGCGATTTCAAAACCGGCGACAGTTTTGCCGCTGCCGAGAAGAAACTTAAAAGGCTCTTGTCTTACGTAAGTATTGTCGAACTCGCGGCCGTCAATAAAATGCGCTGTGTAGTTGACAGTTACCGTTTTACCGGCGGCAAGAACGCTGCCTCTCCCCTCTTTCAAAACCTGCTTGTAAACGCCCGAATCAATTTTTGCGGCTTGAATATTTTCCCTTTCAAGATAATCTTTTATCATCAAAAGTTCCTGCGCATTCATTTTGTCAATCCACTCGTCGATGCCTTTTTGATACTCGTTGCCGTCAATTATATTTTTTAATCTGACATGAAAAGTTAACTTTTCGTCAGGTAAAATATATTGCGGAACATCAATTTTTCGTGATTTCTTGAAAAAAGTTTCAGCATCTACCTTAAAAACCGCGCTGTCGCCTTTGTTCATCAAAAGAATACCTTCTTCAACAGAGCCTTCAACGGTGTTTTTTTCAGGGACTTTCATCATAAAAGCAGCAGCAACGTCTTTTGAGGTAAACAAAAGCGAATCCGCTGAATTATAATAAGTTATGTCCAAATTCCAAACATCGCCCGGCTTGCATTCCGTGATATTTTCTGTTTTTTCAACAAAAAGATATTCAAGACCCGAAGGCAGGGTTTCAAAGTTTTTGTTTGGCTGGTTATCAGCACATGACAAAAACAACGAAACCGCCGCACAAAAATTAATAAGATTCTTCTTCATTAGGATAACTTCCTGATTTAACGTCTGTTACATAGTTTCCGACCGCCGATTTTATAATTGTGGAAAGGTCGGCGTAACGGCGCAAAAACTTCGGCTTGAACTCGTCATTGATGCCAATCATATCCTGAAAAACAAGAACCTGACCGTCGCAGACATTGCCCGCGCCTATGCCGATTGTCGGAATCGAAAGCATTTCTGTAACTTTTTTGGCAAGCGAGGCGGGAATTTTTTCCAAAACCACCGAAAAACAGCCCAACTGCTCAACAAGTTTTGCGTTTTCGATAAGGAGTTGAGCCTCAGCCTCTTCCGTTGCCCTCAAAGCGTAACCGCCAAATTTGTTGATAGACTGCGGCGTAAGTCCCAAATGCGCCATAATCGGAATGCCCGCCGAAAGAATGGCTTTGTAAGACTCCTCGATTTCTTTTCCGCCTTCAATCTTAACAGCCTGACAACCAGTCTCTTTCATAATTCTGACAGCATTTTTCAAAGCCAGATGCGCGTCGCCCTGATACGAGCCGAAAGGCATGTCAACAACAACCATCGCACGCTTTGCGGCTTTTACAACGCTCTGTGCGAAAAAAATCATCTCGTCAACGGTTATCGGCAGCGTGGTGTGGTGTCCGAGCATAACGTTTGCAGCCGAATCGCCGACCAAAATAGCGTCAATGCCCGCCTGATCCACCAAACGCGCAATGGAATAATCGTAACTCGTTAACATGGCGATTTTTTCGCCATTGTTTTTCATATTCTGAAAAACCTGTGTCGTAACAACTTTTACTTCTTTATGTACTGACATTTTTCGTGAATTTTTAACACCGCAAAATTACAAAAATTTATACAATAAAAAGACTGGTAAAAAATATTTTTAACTATTGTTGACTTTTTTATCTAACAACAATAATTTTTTTTTACTTGTCTTCTTCCGCCACCCAATCGACAATGTTTTTTTCCGCGCTCGAAAAACTAACGCCTATTTTGATCACTTTGCGATTGTCCATCTTGAAACGTCCGGCGTAGTTTTTAGTGTTGATTTGGGCGAGGGCGGTCTGGGCGTCTTGGTCTATCTTAAATTCAAATAAATAGACATATTCCTTGTTGACAAGGATGCTGTCGGCGCGGCCTTTGGAGAAGTGAGCCTCGCTTATTATAAATTCGCCCAAAATGGTGAACACCAAATAGATGACGTTCTGAAAATCGCGCTCAATGAGCCTCAGACTTTTGTCGGTGGCGTAGGGTAGGGAGCAGAAGAGGGCTTTCATGCGTTCGATGACGCTCTCAATGTCGCCTTTGTGAAAATCATAAAGGAAATCGGAGTAGTTGAAGCCGTTTTGTTCGCTTGGCGCACCGTAAAACTCCTCGGCAAGCGAGTTAAAAAAACTCGTTTCAACCTCGTAATCGGGGAATCCGAGCACATACAGGCGACCTTCCTCTATGAACGATTTTATTGTGAGGTAGCCCGAATAATACAAAAGTGGCACAATGTCTGTTCTGAACTCGTCGTCCTTGTAGTCCTTGAGTTTGTCTTTCGGATATTCGATGTCGCCTTTGAGACTTGTGATGTCGAAGGTGGAGTTTTTGATTCTTTTGATTAAAACGGTTGGTGTTCCCGTTTCATACCAATAGTTTTGTAAGTCAGTCTTTTTCAGAGCGTTAAAAAGACTTACGGGGTTTAAAACCTTGATACCGTCCTCGTGAAACAAGTAACAATCATACCATTTGTTGAGCAACGCGACCATCTGCTCGGTGGATATTTTTTTCTTGTCGGCGAAGGCTTTGATTTCGTCCGAAAAATATGACATCATTTCTTCATGTGTAATGCCGCAAATTGCCGAAAAATTGGGATCCAAAGATATGTCGTCGGGTTGGTTGTTACCGCTGAAAATGGATGTCTTGGCAAACTTGGTGACACCTGTCAGGAACACGAACCGGAAATATTCGTCGTAGTCTTTCAATACCGTAAAAAAACCACGGTATATCTCCTTGTCTTCTTCAAGATGTTTACTGTTGATCAGAGGGTTGTCGTATTCGTCCACTATCATTACCGTCTGAAGCCCCGTTTTGTCGAAGACCTCCTCCACGTCGCATTGAAGTCTGATGCCAAGGTCGTCTTCGTTGTCGTTTGTTGCGCCCAAGTATTGTTTTTCGTATTTTGAGAGGCACTTTGACAGACGTTTGTAAAGGGTTCCCTGTTTGGCAAAATTGCCGCTTGCCAATGGAATGTGCAGCACTGGATATTTAATCCAATTTTTCTCCAATTCGCAAATTTTGAGACCTTCGAAAAGTTCCTTCTTGCCCTCAAAAAATGAGCGCAACGTAGTGCATAACAGGCTTTTACCAAACCTGCGCGGACGGGCGAGAAAGTATGTTTTGCCGTGGTAAGCAAGATTATACACATAATCCGTCTTGTCCACATAGACACATTTGCTGTTTCTCAAATCCTCGAAACTCTGTATGCCAATAGGGTAGTTCAACATATTATTTTCGGTTTTAATCCACTGCAAATATAGATATTTTTTTCTCATTCAAAAAAACTTTTTCACCTTTATGGTGTCTGTCTTGTGATAAACAGGGCGGGCTTTCTTATAGGCTTCATTATGCGGAACGAGATATTTTTTTAATCTTTTAACATTTATTTGCTATTTAGCCGTTGGAAATAAAAAAAATATTTGTACCTTTGCCGTACAAAATAAAAGTATTTTTTTTCATAATATAAAGGTTTAGGTTAATAATTAGGCAAGGGGCAAGTTGTGAAACTTCCCCTTTGTTTTTTTCCCTTTCAGGAATTAAGTTTTTCCAAATGACAGAGCATCAGTGAATCGTCGGCATTGTGAAGGTGCATACCGCCGCCCTCGCAGAATTTGAAGAATTTGCAGTCTTTGCATATACCTTTTTTTGCCCAGTCCCTTACGCGGAATTTTTGAAAGCGGTTTTCCCAGACGTCCCAAAAGTCGTCCTTGTAGATATTGCCTTGCGAAAACACCGCCCTGATACCAGGACACGCCGAAATAGAGCCGTCGCTCATCACCGAGGCAACCGAAACGCCCGCCTCGCAACTGTAAAAATAGTCCCTGACTTCGCTTTCGTAACGACCCAAAAAGCCTTCACAACTGTAACTTACGTGTTTGCCATCTTTGCGGCACTGCTTTATAAACTCCATCAACTCACGCAGTTGAGCCCCGTTCAACTGCAAATCGGGATTGTCCTTTGCCCTGCCAGCCGGAAAAGCCGAAAACACGCGCCAGTCTTTTACGCCGATGCCAAAGAGTTTGTCTTTCAGTTCATTAAGACCTTTAAGGCTGTGAGGCGTTACGCATGTGGCAACATCAAAAACTATATTGCCGGAATATTTGCAAAGAAGCGAAATCGCCGAAAAAGCACGCTGCCAACTCTGAGGATTGCCGCGCATAAAATTATGGTCTTCCTCGTTGCCGTCAAGACTCACCGTAACACTGCGGAGTCCGCTCAGAATCAAGGCTCTCAGTCTTTCTTCCGTCAACAGCATACCGTTTGTTACCATGCCCCACGGAAAGCCGCGCTTGTAAAGTTCTTTGCCGACCGCCTCCAAATCGTGCCTTAAAAGCGGCTCGCCGCCCGTAATGATAATCATCGTGTGATTAGGATCTACGTGCGGCGAAACCGAATCTATAACCTTTAAAAAGTCTTCCGCCGGCATGTCTTTGATTTGACTTTTGTCGAGACACGCACTTCCGCAATGACGGCATTTGAGATTGCAGCGCAAAGTGCATTCCCAAAACAACTGCCCCAAAACGTGAAGTTTTTTGCGGTTTTCTTTTACCGAGCGCGAGAGCGTAAGTCCGATACGCTTTTTTAAAGATAATTCTCCCATCTTCTGCTAAAACGGTATTCTCGGTGTAAGTGTAAAGTTGAATTCTTTGTTTTCCTGATAACCTTCGCCTTCCTCAGGATAAACAAATTTTACGTCAACAGAATCGGAAAGGTAATAGTTTTTGTCGTCCTGAATTACAAAACGCACTCCGAGACACTCGTCAGTAAAACATTCACGATACTCATAAAAACCAGATTCATTGGTTTTTATAGTGGTATACGGAATGTAGTTTTCGCCGTCTTCCGTTACTTTTACAATGATGGTGGATTTGATGTTTTGCTGCGCGTCGTTGATGATATTGCCCTTGACGGAGAGGTCAACAGTTTTGTAAAGTGCCACCATCGGACCATACAAACAAGCGTCGTCCTCACCTGCTTCATGATTGCAGGCGGCAAAGCCCAATACGCCCAAAATGAGGGTCAAAAACTTAACCCACTTTTGAAGAATTTTTTGTTTTAAGTCTTTCATGTTTTTAAAAAATTTAAGGTTAAAAAATAAAAGTAGTCTGTTTTTAGAACTCAATACGGGGCGAGAGAGTAAAGTTGAACTCTTCCACTTCATACAAAGTACCGCCGTTGGCATAATTCAGTTGCAAGTCAACTGAATCCGGCAAATAATAGTTTTTGTCGTCAGATACTACAAATCTGACTTTTTTGCACCTGTCGTAAAAACAATGACTGAAACTGTAATAACCGTAATCATTGGTCGTAACGGTTTGGAAAGGTTGGAAATTAACGCCGTCATCAGAAGTTTTTACAGTTATTGTAGACTTAATAACCTGCCCTTGCTCATTGATAACATTGCCGTGGACTTTCAAATCTATCTCCTGATATTCATCCGTCGGGCAACCGTACAAATCAGGTCCGTCTCCGATACAGGCACTAAATCCCAAAAAACTAAGAATGAGGCTGAGACACTTTACCCAAATGTCGAGAAATTTTTGTTTTAAGTTCTTCATGGTTATAAAAAATTTAAGTTATAAAATACACTGCGAAATTATGTTTTTTTATTAAAATTTCCAAATTTTTTAACATCTTTTTTTCATAATGCTGCGCGTTTTCAGCCAGATAAAAAGCCAGCCCAAAACCGGCAGGTACATCGCCAAAACAATGGGACGTTTCAAAATAGTTTTAACACACTTCTTAAACGAAAATTTCAAAGAATCCTTGCCAATTTTCTCATCGTAATTTACCTCAAAATATGTCATCACCAAAGGCCAGAACATGGGGAAATAACGGAAAAACAAGCGGCGGTTTTGCCACATGGATTTCAAAAGACCTTTGATGTCATAAAACTTTTTGCCGTATTTTTTCTTATAATCAAGAAGTTCTTTTTGCATTATCGTCTGGATTTTCTCAGCCGTCAGTTTCAATTCTTTTTGAGAAAACTCCTCATACGGCTTGTTTTCAACCATGTCGCTGACCCTGACAGACTTTCCCATCACAAAAGTAAGTTTTGAAGGCAGCGAAACATAAAAAATCCACGGCTGAAAAACCGCCATAAAAATCACCGGTCCGAAAGGAAAAAACGGCATACCTATTTTTCTGACAATTTTTGTAAGCGGCTTGAAATTATACGCCAAAGGATTGTTGAACTCTCCGTTAATCGTATAAAAAGGAATTACGTCGCTCTTGTAACGGATTGACATTCTGATAAATGACGTTCTGAATTTTTGCAACTCGTAACGCTTGTCAAACCCCTTGCCTATTCCGTCGATGCCTTCGGGAAAAATCAGAATGTTTGAGCCGTTGAGTTTCATGCCGGTCTCAAAATTGAGCAGCGTGGCGTTGATACAGCCCGCTTTCCACCAAAGACCGTCAATCAAAAACGGACACATATACGGATATTTTGTCAGCATCGGCGAAATCAAGGCACGCACTCCGTCGGGGTCGGGATATTTTCTGTCGGCGATTTCCGAAACAAAAACTATCGCGTCCCAGGGAAAAGCCATGCCCGAATGATTGGTGGCATATATCAAAGGCGAAGAAGGATTGTTGCGCTCTGGCAGAGTGTCAAAACCCACAAACTCAGCCCTGTACCAAACCTTGCGTATAGGATTGAGAATATACTCACAGAAGGTTTCCAAATAGTTTTTTGAAAACCCCCGCGTATAAGCCTCACGGTTTGCTTCAATTTCTTTATCTGTGATTATCAGACGGTTGCGAATATTCCCGAAGTTTTCCATCAAAATTTAAATTTTAAACGAAAACAGAGAAATATCCTCCGACTGGTCAAGATAGCCTATCCACTCCTCATAAAACCTCTTGAAGCCGGTTTTCTGAACCGACAAAGGAAATACGTGCTGCTTTAAGATTTCCTTCTTGAAATTGGCGTGGGAAAGTTTTTTGCAGAAAGGTCCGCCGACAATTTCGGTGCAGCCGTCAGAATACATGTAAACGATGTCGCCCGGCAAAACCTGAATGTCAACGACACGGAACTGCTTGTCGTCGGTGATTTTGCCGACAGAAAGGTTGTCGCCGAAAAACTCCAAAATTTCGCCGTTTCTTACGATTATCATCGTACATTTTGAAGCCGCAAAATACGCGCTGAGAGTCTCCGTATTGTACATAAAAAGCGAAATATGAAGACCGTCGCGGTCGGTGTCGGTTTTCAGTTCGTCGGTTGTGGAGCCGATGATTTTTTTGTTCAGAATGTTCAAAATATAGTCGGGACGTAGTTCCGCAGTCTTTGCCAAATCTATGGTCTCGTTGAGGAAGAAAACGTCCAAAGCCGAAAGCAGCGAACCCGCTATGCCTCTCAGGTTACAATCGCCTACCGCGGCGAAAATCATCTTGCCGACCTTTTTGGCAAAAACGAAATCACCGCCTATTTTTTCCATAAAATGCTGATAAACAAAGAAATCGTGAAAAATATGTTTTGTGGGCGTAGAGGCAACCATCAAAACACTTTTGAGCCTTAACGCATAATTTTTGCTGTTGAACATTTCGGTATTAGCCTCGTCCAAAAGACGATTGTTGAATTGAAGTTCGTACTGCAATTTTTCGATGTTTGACTGATTGTCTCTCAAAGCCTGAGCCTGTTGTTTCAACTGCTCGTTCTGAACAAAAATCCTTACGTTTTTCTTTTCGGTTTCCTTGTTGCGCTCGGTAATCTGCGTGTTAAGAACCTGAATATTTTCAATCTGGCTTTCGATTTCCTTTTTCTGGTTTGACAACACCTCGTTTTGAGAGACAAGTTGCTCCTGTTTTGCCTGCATTTCGGCGTTAAGGTTTTGAAGTTCGGTGCGCTGCGAAAAGAATTTTTCGATATAACCCGCCAAAAATCCGAACTCAGTCTTGTTTTTGCGCATTTTCTTAACCGCCGTTATATCGTCGTTTTCAAAAATCTTAACCATCGCAAGTATCTGACGGATAACATTCTGACGGATAAAAACCAACAGCAGAAGAAACATCACAAGCACAATCAGCGTTATCAAAACAAGAACGGGAAGAGTTTTTGAGAAAACCTTCTCAACCTCGTTTTCAGCCGTAAAATACATGTACGCAATAGAGCGTCCGTACTGGTTTAGAAGTTGGACACTGTAAAAATAATCATCGTAATTTTCTTCTTTCGCCTTCTCCAAAAGGCCTTCGCTTTTGGCAACATCAACACTTACGCCGCCCAATATTTCGGAATATTCGGAGAGAAGGTCGCTGTCGATTTCCATGACCATAATAAGAAAGCCCGACGGCGTTTCCTTACGGGTTTCAATATCGTCGGAAGATACAATGCCGTAGCAAAAATACTCAAAAAGTTTTTCGCCTTTGAAATTGAAAAAAATGTTTTTATAACCGTTTTTCAAGAGTTGAGAGACCTTAATATCGCGGAAAAACTCGTAATTTTCATAACCTTCGCCAAAAGTGTTGTAAATCAACGCTCCGTCTTCGGTGAAGACCGAAACATTAGCACCCTCGTAAGAGCCAATCATAGCACCGATATTTTCGTCATACCAGTCCTCGTCAAAATCGTTTTTCTCTACGCGCTCTTTAAATTCGTCCCATGCGGAATTTTCGTTGATAATCGCCTCATATTGCTGTTTTTTTATTTTCAAAACGCTTTCAATCATAAGGTTACGCCTTAGGAACGAGAGTTCTTTGATTTCCTCGTTCTGCTTTTGCTGCACCTTATAATAAAAAAGCATAGTAACAGCAAGTATCAAAATGCAAAGCACCGATATAAGAATCACTCCGTATTGTACCGACCGATATTTCATACTGAAAAATTTTTTACAAATGTACAAAAAAAATCAGAAAAAACTGTGCCGAAAATAATTTTTTTTATTTTTTGATTGTGCATTTATATATAAAAAGAGCCGCAAACATAAAAAAAAGAGCCGCAAACATAAAAAAAAGAGCCGCAAACATATATCAAAAGAGCCGCAAACATATATCAAAAGAGCCGCAAACATATATCAAAAGAGCCGCAAACATTGCGGCTCTACATGAAAATTATTTTCCCAAAATCTCAAATTCCTGTTTTACTTTCAGGACATCGGCGCATTTTTTTGAAAAATCTGTCTGAATATCAACATCTTGCGCTCCTAAAATATTTTCAGAGGAATTGCCCGCAAGAAATCTATAAACGCCTTTTTCCAAAATCCACGAAGAACTATTTTCATCAAAACTGCACAAAGACGAAAGCGGAATTTCAAACTCCAAAACTTTACTTTCTCCCGGCTGTAAAAGAGGAGTCTTACCAAAATCTTTCAACTCCCTTATCGGTTTTTTCAAGCCCGTCTGAGGCGCAGAAACATAAAGTTGAACAACTTCTTTTCCTGCCACTTTTCCTGTATTTTCAACTTTGACGGAAAGTTTTACGAGGTCTTTTCCGTCATAATCGGCCTTAAAGTCAGAAAACTTAAAATCCGTGTAACTGAGACCAAAACCAAAAGGGAACATAACTTTTTTGCCGAAAGACGAAAAATATCTGTAACCCACAAAAATATCTTCCGTATAGTTGGTGTAGTCAAGATTTTCGTCGTTTCCGCGCTCAGTGCCGCGTCCGAACATCGACTTGTTGTTTTCCTGATAGTCATACGGAAAATTTTTAGCGGAAGGATAGTCGAAATAATCCTCGGCAAATGTTACGGGGAGTTTTCCAGAAGGGCTGACTTTTCCCGTCAAAATGTCGGCAACAGCGTTTCCGCCCTCCTGACCGCCCATCCACGCGAGCAAAACAGCGTCGGGAGTGTCAATCCACGATTTTGTCTCGATAACGCCGCCGGTGTTAAGAATCACGACAACTTTTTTGCCGAGTTTTCCGAAGGCTTTTTTAACGGAGTTCAAGAGGTCTTTTTCCTTGTCGGAAAGATAAAAATCCGCAATACGCCTGTCCTTGAACTCGCCGCTGCAACGTCCCAAAGTCAAAAACGCAATGTCGTTGTTTTGAGCGTACTGAGCCAGATCCTTGTCGGAAATTGCAAAATTTTCAGGCATAAAACGGTAAATAAAATCGTTGTTGCGCGAGGGGTCGGCATCGCGGATTTGTTTCTGTTTTGCGATTTCAGCCTTGTAAATCTCCGCCAAAGAATTGTCGATTTCAAAGCCGGCGTTTTTAAGACCGTCCATAAGCGAGACTGTATATTCCTCGTTGACATCGCCTGAACCCGTGCCGCCGGAGACAAACTCGTAACTCGTTACGCCGAAAACAGCAGCCTTTTTAACACCTGAAAGCGGCAAAGCGTTTTTCTTGTTTGTCAGCAAAACCATACCTTCGGCGGCTGACTGACGGGTTATCGCAGCATGAGCCTTCAAATCCGGCTTGTCGGAATATTTGTAACCTTTGAAACGCGGCGTTTTGAGAATCAGTTCCAAAACCCGTTTCACGTTTTCGTCAAGTTGCTTTTGCGAAAGCGTGCCGTTTTTCAAGCCTTCTTTAATCTGGTTGTACTGACGGTCAATGCCTGGCATAAGCAAATCGTTTGCGGCGTTTACCTGCGCTACGGCGTCAAGACCCGCAAACCAGTCGGTCATCACAAGACCTTTGAAACCGAAGTCGCCTCTTAAAACATCAATGCTGAGTTCTTTGCTTTCGGAAGTGTACGTGCCGTTAAGATAGTTGTACGAGGTCATAACAGTCCAGGGAGAAGCCTCGTTCAAAGCGATTTCAAAAGGCTTCAAATAAATTTCCCTCAAAGCCCTCGGCGTAACCCTTGAATCGGTGCTTGTACGGAAAGTTTCCTGATTGTTGGCGGCAAAATGCTTGATTGAAGTGCCGACTTCGTTTTTTTGAATACCGCTGATGATTGCGGCTGCGGTTTTGCCCGCGAGTACCGGGTCTTCGGAATAGTACTCGTAATTGCGTCCGCAGAGAGGATTGCGGTGAATGTTGACGCCCGGACCCAAAATCACGTCCACACCGTACTCCTTAACTTCCTGACCCATAGCCTCTCCCACTTGGTTTACGAGTTCCTTGTTCCAAGTTGAGGACAGACACGAGGCAATCGGAAAAGCCGTACAATAAAAAGTTTTGTCTAAGGAGTCCCTTTGAGGCTTGATTCTCAGACCCGCCGGTCCGTCTGCCAAAACCATGGGCGGAATACCGAGCCTTTCAACGCCGTGCGTAGTACCCGCCGCGCCGGGAATAATGTCGTCCGTTGCGCCTACAACAGCAATCGGCTCGTTGACGTCCTTTTGTCCGCAGCCCAGAAGAAGAAGGACTTTTTCGTCCTCGGTCATAGCCGCAATTACTTCGTCCAAAGGCGCAGAGCCCAACTGAGGAAGAGTTTTTCCGCCGCCCGAACAGTCTGTCAGCAATGCGGCAGAAGATAAAATACCCATAATTAAATTGTGTCTTTTCATAAAAAATGTATTATATTATTTAAAGTGCAAAAATATAAAAAATAATTGTCAATATTAACAGAATGTAAATTTTTCTTTCTTTTGCTATTGTAATCCGAAAAAAATTTCTACCTTTGCGCTCGGATAATATTTTATGATTAGACAGTAAAAAAACAACATAAAACATGTCAAAAGTATTTGCAATTGCCAACCAGAAAGGCGGTGTTGGCAAAACCACAACTTCTATTAACCTCGGAGCCTCGCTCGCTGTGCTGGAAAAAAGAATCCTCCTCATCGATGCCGACCCGCAGGCTAATTGTACATCGGGTTTGGGTTTTGAACTCAAAAACATCGAAAAAAGTATTTACGACTGTTTGACCGATGACGTTGAACCTAAGGACGTTATCCTTAAAACCTGTACTGACGGACTCGATTTGATTCCCTCGCACATCGACCTCGTAGGCGCGGAAATCGAACTCCTCAACCAAGAGCAGAGGGAATATAAAATGAAATCGTTTATTGATAAAGTAAGCAACGATTACGATTATATTATGATTGACTGTTCTCCGTCGCTGGGACTCCTGACAGTCAACGCTTTAACTGCGGCAGACGCGGTAATAATCCCCGTTCAGTGCGAATATTTCGCTTTGGAAGGCTTGGGAAAACTCCTGAACACCGTAAAAATGATTCAAGCAAGACTCAATCCGCAACTCCAAATCGAAGGCTTCTTACTCACGATGTACGATTCAAGGCTCAGACTCTCCAACCAGGTTGTTGAAGAGGTAAGGCAGCATTTTCAGGATATGGTGTTTAAGACACTGATTCTTAGAAACGTACGTCTGTCTGAGGCTCCCTCTTTCGGAAAACCGGTTATTGAATACGACGCGGATTCCAACGGCGCGGTAAACTACTTAAACCTCGCAAAAGAAATCCTCGAAAAAGACGCAAAAGCCTAATTTGTTGAATATTAATTAACTTTAACGGCAAAAAAACAGAATGAGCAACAAACCAAGACTCGGATTGGGACGCGGGTTAAATTCCCTTTTGGCGGACAATTCGACGTTTAATCCCGACCCCGAAGCGGTTGTAAACACCGGCGAAATTGCGGCGGTAGACATCACTCTTATCGTTCCGAATCCCACTCAGCCGAGAACGGATTTTGACGAGGAAAAAATCGCCGAATTAAGCGAATCCATCAGGGCTTTGGGTATAATTCAGCCGTTAACGCTCAGAAAAGTAGACGGCGGAAAATACGAAATCATTTCGGGCGAAAGGCGTTTCAGAGCCTCAAAACTCGCGGGACTTGAAAAAGTTCCCGCTTACATCACCGAGGCCGACGACATCAAAATGCTTCAAATGGCTCTTGTGGAGAACATTCAGAGAGAGGATTTGAACTCGATTGAAGTAGCCCTTACCTACAACCGCCTTATAGAAGAGTGCCATCTTACACAGGACGAACTCAGCACACAACTCGGAAAAGGCCGCACAACGATTACCAACTCGCTCAGGCTCTTGAAGTTGCCGGACCAGATGCAGGCAGCACTCAGAAACAAAAAAATCACTGTCGGACAAATCCGCCCGTTAATCAGCGTGGAAGATCCGGAGATTCAGTTGGATTTGTTTCAGAAAGTCCTAAACTACCAACTCTCTGCGCGTCAGGTGGAACAACTCGTAAAAGACCCCGACGGTTTTGTTTTCGAGCATGTTGTTGACGAGGAAAACCAGGACGAAAATCCGGAGGAAAATCCTGAAAACCAGGAGAAAAAAGTGATGGTAAAAGTCCAGAGGCCGAAACTTTCGGACGAACAGAAACAGATTAAAAAGAATTTTACCCAGAAATTTTCGGTGCCGGTAGACCTCAAAACCGACAGCAAAGGCGGCTGCAAACTGACTTTCAACCTCAAAACAGAAGAGGAATACGGAAGAATCATAGGACTTTTAAACAATATTCAACTCTAAAAAATATGTTTAAGGGAAAATTTTTTCTGTTCTTTTTCTTATTGGCATTTTTGGGCGCGGAGGTTTGCGCCCAGGATTTGGACAGTCTTGACAAACCCGACTTAAACGACCCCGCCGTACAGCAGGGCTACCGTCCTGGCAGGCAGGACACCTCACGGGCAAGGTTTTCGACAGGCGGCGACGAAGATTATCAATATGTGGAAGACAGCGAATTTCTAAACGACACCGCTTACGAGCCCCCGAAGAAAAACCCGAAACTCGCCGGCTGGATGTCGTTTGTTCTGCCCGGCTCGGGACAGTTTTATAACGGTCAGTATTGGAAAATTCCGGTCATTTACGGAGCATTCGGTACACTTATTTACGTGTCGGAATTTTACAACGTCAGATACAAACAGTTGAAAAACGACGAAAGATACTTTTTAGCACAGCAACTCAACGACACTACCTACACGGGCAAAACGTTTTACGGGCTTACAAACGAGGCCGACATCGTAAGATATATGAGAAAATACCGCCGTTACAGGGATTTATGTTATCTTGGCACGTTTTTGGTTTATATAATGAATATATTTGATGCGGTTGTTGACGCGCATATTTATGATTACAATGTTACGGATGACATAACCCTGAGAGTGGAGCCGTACGCACAACCGGAGATTTTCGGCTGCAGCTCGTCAATGGGTGCGAGATTTGTCATCAGATTTTAAAAAAAAATATTTTTGTTAACTACTAAATAAAAAAATTCAAAAAAATTATCATGAAAAAGTTCTTTTTTACCGTTATGACCGTTTGCTGCGCCGGCGGTGTTTTTGCGCAAGATTTCAGCGAAAACGACTCATTGTCAGTGGATTCTTTGGTAACGGGCAGCGTTTCGGAAATCCTGATTGAAGAAAATCAGGTTACAAGCGAAATCGACAGCATGCTTGCGCTTTGGTACATTAAAAACACTATCAACTCAGAGGCGATAACACGCGACATGGTGTTGGAGACTCCGGTTTATTTCGGCGATTCGGTTTACGAAAGCGTCTTGAAAAACATTCCCACAACATTTCCGCTGGTCTACAACCAAAAGGTAAAAGACTGGATTGAAATGTATCTCCGCAGAGGCAAATATTTGATTCCGACGTTTTTAGGCCTCTCGCAGTATTATTTTCCGAAAATTGAGCAGGTGCTTGACCAATACGGCATTCCTTTGGAACTCAAATACTTAACCATCGTAGAATCGGCATTGAACCCGCTCGCAGTATCAAGAACGGGAGCAACTGGTCTCTGGCAGTTTATGTACGGCACGGGCAGAATGTACGGTTTGGAGGTTACGACGCTCGTTGACGACAGAAGAGACCCCGACAAAGAGACAATTGCCGCCGCACAGTTTTTGAAAGACCTCTATTCGATTTACGGCGACTGGGCACTCGTTATCGCGGCATACAACTGCGGACCGGGCAACGTAAACCGCGCTATTAAACGCTCAGGCGGCAAAACCTCGTTCTGGGAGATTTACCAATACCTTCCCAAAGAGACACGCGGCTATGTACCCGCTTTCATCTCCGTCAACTACATTATGAACAACTACGAGGCTCACGGTTACAAACCGTTCAACGTCAACATGCCGCAATACTCTGACACTGTGATAATTCACGACAAACTGCATTTCGGACAGATTTCAGGAATGTTGGGCGTAAGTGTTGACGAACTCAGATCGCTGAATCCCCAATACAAAAAAGACATAATTCCGGGCAACATCAAGCCCATGAGTCTCAGACTTCCGGGCGATTATGCGGCAAAATTTGCTGAAAACGAACAGGCAGTTTACACATATTTGGATTCGGTATATTTTTCACCGCAAAAAAATCTTGAAATTGCGCGTCAGTCAGTTCCGACAAATCCGTCAAGTTCAAGATATGCGAACTACACTCCCGAACCTTGCGACAATTCTGTTCCCGCAGGTTCGTCAAAACTGACTTACACGGTTAAGCAGGGCGACACTTTCGGTTTTATCGCCAACTGGTACGGCGTAAAAGTTGCAAAGTTGAAATGCTGGAACAATATTTCACGCGACCGTCTTAACGTAGGACAGAAACTTACGGTCTATGTTCCGACCAAAAAACTCAACGCTTACAAAAACATCGACAATATGACTTTTGACCAGAAACAGGCTCAACAGTCAAACCAGATTGTAGCGCAGTCCAATACAAACGGCAAGAAATTAGACGCCGGTTATGAATACTACACAATCCGCAAAGGCGACAACCTCAACACGATAGCATCGCATTATCCTGGAATTTCAGATCAGGACATCATGAAAATCAACGGTTTTACCGCCTCTGACGTGCGCAAACTTCAAATCGGTCAGATTATCAAAATCAGAAAAAAGTAATTTTTCCATAATAAACACGTAAAAAAAGAAACGCGAAAGATATA
This sequence comes from Bacteroidales bacterium, assembly GCA_017535325.1. GTDB lineage: Bacteria > Bacteroidota > Bacteroidia > Bacteroidales > UBA3824 > UBA3824. Next base: position 89,569 of record JAFXUC010000024.1, read on the forward strand.
AAAAGTCTTTCGCGTTTTTTGTTTATGCTTATTTTCTTGCCTTCGCTTTTTTTGCAAACTCAAAAAGTTCCAACGGAAGATGGCAGTACCCGTCGGGATTTTTGTCAAGATAATCCTGATGATATTCTTCGGCAGGATAATAGTTTTTGAGTTTTGAGATTTCCGTAACGATAGGTTTGTCGTAAAACTTCTGAACCTCAGCAAAATAATCTCTGATAATATTTTCGTCGCTCTCATCAACGAAATAAACGCCGGTGCGGTAACGAGTACCCTCGTCATGTCCCTGACGGTTCAATATAGTCGGATCGATGGCGTGAAAAAACATTTCAAGAAGGAATCTCAAACCGACAATATTTTCGTCGTAAACTACTTTTACGGTTTCGGCAAAACCTGTTTTGTCGGTGTAAACTTCTTTGTACGTGGGGTTTACAGTGTTTCCGTTGGCAAATCCGGTTTCAGTTTCTTTTACGCCTTCCACCTGCTTGAAAAAATGCTCCGTGCCCCAAAAGCATCCGCCAGCAAAATATATTTCTTTCATCATTGTTAATTTTTTTATTTTGTCCGCAAAAGTAGAAAATTATAAGCACAAAAAAAAGAAATTTATCTTTTAGTATCTAAATAAAATACTACCTTTGCCGCAAAAACTCTTTAACCATGCACTACAACAAAACCATAACACTAAAAAATTCCACCCTCTGCACCCTTCGCAATGCTGATGAATGCGACGGTGCAGCGGTGCTTGACGTGTTTTTGTTGACACACCGTCAGACGGATTTTTTGTTATCATACGCAGACGAAAACACTTTTACCGCCGAGGACGAAAGTCGTTATCTTAAAGCGAAAACCGAAAGCCCCGATGAAATAGAAATCCTTGCTGAAATCAACGGAAAAGTCATCGGTACGGCAGGATTTGAAAAAATCGGCGGACATTGCAAAGTAAAACACCGTGCTGATTTCGGTATCGGCATCAACGAAGAATATTGGGGCTTGGGTGTCGGCTCGGCACTCACCGCCGCCTGCATCGAATGTGCAAAAAAAGCCGGTTACAAGCAGTTGGAACTTCAATGCGTCGCCGAAAATAAAAAGGCGTTAAACCTTTATAAAAAATTCGGTTTCGTGGAGTTCGGCAGGAATCCGTTGGGCTTTAATTCAAGAAATTCCGGTTTTCAGGAATTGGTGTATATGAGGAAAGAATTGTGAAGAAAATCTATTTTGATATTTGATAAATATCAGTTATCTTTGCCAAAAACTAAAAAGTTTACGAAGATGAGCAACTGCGCGGCGACCTCGACTTGGAGCAATACGTTTGGAACAACCAACTGAAAATGGAACGCCGCACACAAGAACTGCAAGGTCGCATCGACGAAATGGGTGCGCAATTATCGCAACAGAAGGCGCAAATCGCCGCCGCTATCAAAGCACTTTCCGCGACAAATACGGCGGCTCAAATTGCTCAAATTTTGAATATCAGTCAACAGCAAGTTGAAGAGATTTTGAACTTAGAGGCTTAAAATAACGTAAGACAATGGAAATCGGTTGGATAGATTTTTCGGACACGGACAGAAAGAAGGCTTTGAATGTTATCGCTTTGCTCAATGATGAGGGCGCGGTAGATGAAATAGGAATCGGTATCGTCAGAGATGCTTTTGCCGATAGATTTTTCCCGGGAACATCAACAATTCAAACTCGTGCGAAATATTTTTTCATCGTGCCGTATGCTATCAAAAAAGCGTTGCAAATAAAATCGTTGGAAAACTACAAGTTGGTTTTAAGCGAAATAGAAAACAACATCGAAAAGGATTGTGCAAAAAAACTAAAAAAATCCACAAATGAACGGGAAGGTGTTATAGGTGCAAGGTCTTTGCCGAAATCGTGGGTTTCAAGAAAACCGTCCTCTATCTATTGGAACGGTCTCAAAACCTTTGGAATCTTCACAAAACTGCACCTTTCGCTTGCGGAATATATTCATTTGGAATTGGAAAACCGTAAAAAGTTTGCCAACCAAAATACCAAATCAAAAAACAAAACGGACAACGATGCAAGCGATTTTGATGACGATGATGCCGGAAAAGAACGTTCAGCCACTTTTTGGAATCTGCCCGAATACGATGAACAAAATTGGATGAAAGAACTTAAAATCAATTTGACAAAAGCCGAAGCCGGACATTTGCGGAAAATGATTTCCGAAAACTTGCAAGGCTCTTTGTTTAAGTTTTTGCTTGACAACAACATAAAACTTAAAGAAAATGCTCCTTTTGAAAGTGTTTTCGAACAGATTTTTGATAAACTTTCACCTGAAAATCAAGAACTTGTACGTTTAGCAAATCTGTTCAATATTCTTGTCTGTCTGTGCAGAACACGCTACAACATTATACTTTTAGGCGAAAATTCATTCGGTTTGAAAGATAAGTGGGATGGTTATTTCCAACGTGTTCAAGAATTGGAAAATCTTGACATTGAGCATCTTTTCAAAACACTAAAATTGCCTGTGACGGGAACGACAGTATTTTTGAATAATGCAAAAAGGCTGCTTTTAGAGAACGACATTCAGGATTTGGACTATGAAATAATAAAGCGGGAGAGGAATCTTAAAGGCGAAAAACGGGCAAAACTGCTCAATAAAAACTCTTATACAGAGCCGGTTGCACAATATGAATTAGATTACCGTCTAAAAACTGCAATCAAAATTTTAAACGATATTTATCAAGGGGAGGAACAAGAAAATGTTTAATCCGAAATCAAGCAAAGACCGTCAGAATTACGGCGACATAATTGCACCTGAACCCGAATATGTTTTGGTAAACGCAGTAACTACCACATATTCTTTGGATTTGGAGACATTGACATCTTGCACTCTGTCGTTATCGTTAGGCGAGGCAACCGACAGTCAACTTGTCAGAAATCCGATAAATCTTCTTTATGCCATACATAGGGCGGCAGGCAGAATTATTGTTTTCTGCGAGTCATCACAGATAAAACTTCCGAAAAAGAAATCAAAACTTTCGGGGCTTTTGGAAAATTCAATAGTTCCCGTTTCACTGCCTGAAACTAAAAACGGTTTTCCGTCGTTTCATCCTAAAACGTGGATTTTGAAATATGAAAATATTGAAACAAAAGAAGTTAAGTTTCGATTCATAGTTCTTAGCCGAAACCTTACTTTCGATAGAAGTTGGGACGTTTCAGTGTGTTTGGACGGAAAAATATCCGAAGACGAAGACCCAAAAACACGTCCGCTTATAGATTTTTTGTCGTTTTTGAAACAGCAAATTAATGAAAACGGCAGCGCAAAATCAGAAATAATTGGCGGCTTTATAAATGAGTTAAAAAAAGTAAGTTTTTCGACAGAAGATACTGATTTTACAGATTTTGAAATTTTGCCGCTCGGAATTGGCACTGCTGACATAAAAAACGACCATTTGTTTGCCGGAAAATTTAAGGATTTAGCGGTAATGTCGCCGTTTGTTTCAAAATCCGTTATCAACAAGTTTATTTCGCTGAGACAAACATATTCCACTTTAACGTTGATAACAAGAAAAGAGGAACTTGAAAAAATAAAATCATTGGAATATTGGCGTTTGAATGCTTATTGTCTTAAAGATGAAATAGTTAACGGAGAAAATTTTCTCCCTGATTATGAAAATTCTGAAGAAATTGACAACATTCCGCCCTCTGACATTCATGCAAAAATTTATGTAAAAACTACAACAAAAGATAAGACTTATGTTTATTTAGGCTCTATGAATGCCTCGCAAAACGGTGTAGACCGCAATGTAGAAATGCTTTTGAAATTAAGGAACGATAACTTTACGCCGTCGGCTTTTATTGAAGATTTAGGTTTGAACGAAGAAAACTCCCTATTTGAAAAAATGGCTTTGTATAACATAAAAACAGAAAAAGAAGAAGTTAAAGATGATAATGAAACTGTTTTAAAACAAATTTTACGGCTTCCAATTTCCGCCGAAATTCATCAGGCAAACGGTTGTTACAATGCCGTGTTACGTTTCAAGGATTTTGTTACAACCAATTATGCTGTAAAAATAGCACCGTTTATGCTCGAAAATTTCAAAAAAGATTTATCGGAAACTATTGTTTTTGACGGATTAAAATTAGAGCAACTTTCGCAGTTATATATAATTGAAATTGGTGATTTACAACGTGTTATTATGATTCCAACATTAGGAATGCCCGATGACAGGGAAAAAATGATTATCAAATCTGTGATTTCCAACCGTCGGAAACTTTCCGAATACATTGCTTTCATTTTAGGTGATGATAAACTACAAACTTTCGCCGAAAACGAAGAAGATATGGAAATGTTGGAAACGGAATTTTCAGACAATATTTCTTCTAAAAATCAAAATATAATGTTTCCCGTTTACGAAAAAATGTTGAAAGCCGCATATACAAATCCTGAAAGGCTTAAAGAAATTGATGACATTATCAAACTGATTGATGACGAAGAAATTATAAATCAAGAGTTTAAAGATATGTATACGACATTTAAATCAACTTTAAAATTTTGAGAAATGGACATACTTGAAGAGATTAATCAAGCCGAGAATATAGTTTTGCCTCAACTAAAAGATTTTCAAAGGGCTACCGTTGAAAGGGTAGATTACCTTTTCCGTAACGGGCAGGACAGAGTTTTAGTTGCTGATGAGGTTGGAATGGGTAAAACTCTTATTGCAAAAGGTGTTATAGCCAAGACTGCCAAATTGCGTTACGAGGAAAACGATGACCTTTTTAAAGTGGTTTATATTTGTTCTAATCAGAGTATTGCAAATCAAAATCTTGATAAACTTGACATTTTCAATTCCCGTGATATAGACGGAGAATTATCATCTTGGCGGCTTTCAATGCAGTTTTATGCTATTGCAAGGAGTGAAAAAAAAATCAAAGAGCAGGGTAAATATGTTCAAATGATAACTTTAACGCCTGAAACGTCGTTCAAGCAAAAAAGTGGAATCGGAACGGCAAAAGAACGTTTTTTGTTGAAACAAGGTTTAGAGCAACTCATAAAACACGATGACAATATCAGTTACACCGATAAAAACTTGTATATGTCAAAACTTGACGGGGTAATGCAAGGCGGTGTCAATCATTTTTCTTGGATAAGTTATTCAAAAGAGTTCAATGTTTTTAATGTAGTGCCGTATAAGTCTGAAATTCATAAACTTCTTTTATCAGAGGAAGATTTTTTACAAAAAATTTACGAATATCTGAGTAATAAAGGCTGTTCAAAATATTTTGACAACGACAGCCGTTTTATCAACTTTATCCGCAAAAGTTTTGCAAAGGCAAGTATTAAAATGTTGAATCCCGACCTTGTGATAATGGACGAGTTTCAGAGGTTTAATTTCTTGATTAACAGCGATGATGAAGAAAACGACGCCGCTATTCTCGCTAAAAGTTTTTTGACAAGTTCAAATCCTGATTCCGCTGCCGCTAAAATCAGAGTTTTGTTGCTATCGGCAACGCCGTATAAACTATACACAACGCTTGAAGAATTAGACGAGAAAAATAATGATGAACATTACACAGAATTTAATACAGTTATTAAATTCTTGTACAACAATGATTTAAAATTTAAGAATTATAAAAATGTTTGGAATGATTATTCTGTTGCATTAAGGGAATTAAAAAATGAAGAAAATGCTGTTTTGGTTTTAAAAACCAACAAGGATAAAGCCGAAAACGTTTTATACAACTGTATTTGCCGCACGGAACGAATATCGGTAATGGGCAATTCGGATTTCATAGATGATAGCACCAAAAACAATCCGTTGAAAATAAAAGGCAGTGATATAAATGCGTATCTTCACATCATCAAAATCATAGCAGAAAATAATATAAATGTCAAATTTTCAATAGATTACATCAAAAGTAGTCCGTACATACTTTCATTTATGACTATATATGATGTAAAAAAGCAAATTGTCAATTATTTTAGTCATAATCTTGATAAAAAAACGCTTCTGAAAAGTTCGCTTTTGTGGCTGAACAAAGACGATATTAAAAATTATAAAAAACTTCCCGAAGTTAACGCACGTTTGGAAAGACTTAAAAATGAGGTTTTTAACTCAAAAACGGATGATGTTAAAAACCGTCCGGATTTGTTTCTTTGGGTAACACCGTCTCAACCGTATTACGAGTTTGGCGGAGTTTACCGCGGTAGCGAAGGCTTTTCAAAAATTCTCATTTTTTCAGCATGGTCAATGGTTCCGCGAATGATTGGCAGTATGATTTCATACGAAGAAGAACGCCGTACTATTGGGCGGTTAATCCGTCAAAAAAACAAAGAAGGCAAAAAAATGACCGCTGATTATTTTGCAAATTACCGTTATCCTCAGTCCCGTTTGCCGCTTTCACAAGAAACGGTTTTCACACTACTCTATCCGTCAAAATTTTTAGCGGAGATTTTTGTTCCTGATGTTTCTAACGGGCTTATGCCGTTGCCGGAATTGGAAAAGAAACTTTATAAAATCATAGAAGAAAAACTCCAACCGTTCATTGAGCAATATGACACAAAAACGGGCAACGTTGATAACAGTTGGTATTGGGCTGCGCCTATGATGCTTGACGGTTTTGATTACGGAACACTATGGTTGTATTATTTGCGAAGAAGTAACGATGAAGATGCCAAACAATTGACCTCAATGTGTCAAAAAATAGAAGACAAAATCATTCACAAAAATTTTGGCAAATGCCCTGATAAAAAAGAACTTATTAATACATTGGTTAATATGACGTTAGGCTCGCCGGCTGTGTGCATTTACAGAAATTTGAAAGAACGTGAATTAGCAGTCAAATTGGCACTCCAATTTAGGAAATACTTTAATTCTCCTGAACGCACGGCAATTATAGAACTTTCCGTTATTCAGAAAAAGTATAAAGAAAACGACCATTGGCAGGACGTTTTGGTTTATTGTAAAAACGGCAATTTTCAGGCTATGATTGACGAGTATATTCATCTTTTGCGGGACACATATTCTGATGCCAACAAATTGTATCAAGCATTTGCAGAGTCGCTAACAATTCGTACAGCAGCCTATCAAATAGAAACTTACGATGATTTTGGTAATGAAAACAGTTTACCTCCGAAAATCCGAACTCACTATGCAGTCGGCTTTACGGATTCAACAAAAGCGGAAAAAGGTATAGCAAGAAAAGATGTGTTGCGCAAGACTTTTAATTCCCCATTTTGGCCTTTTGTAATGGCTTCTACTTCAATAGGTCAGGAAGGTTTGGATTTTCATCTTTATTGCCGCAAAGTAATGCATTGGAATTTGCCGTCCAATCCGATAGATTTGGAACAACGAGAAGGTAGGATAAACCGTTTTAAGTGCTTGGCAATAAGACAAAACATTGCAGAAAGGTATTCTTCTGTGATTGATTATCAGTCAAAAGGCGATTTGTGGCAAAAGATGTTTGAAGCCGCTCACACAGAAAAACCGAAAGGCAAAAGTGATTTAATTCCGTTTTGGTGTTTAGAAGAAAATCAAAAGTACAAAATAGAACGTATTTTGGCTCATTATCCTATAAGTAAAGACGAGATAATTTATGAAAGGCTTATCAAAATTCTTTCGCTCTACCGACTCACTTTGGGACAGCCTCGTCAGGAAGAACTTTTAGAATATGTATTCAGAGAGTTTGGAAACTGCGAAGAGTTGAAAGATTTGTTTATAAATCTAAGTCCGTTCTCAAAAAAATAATCATAAATCTGCAGCTTGATTTAATTTCGATAACTTAGCGGAATCGCCTAAAAAATCACACATTCCGCTAAGTTATCCGCGATAGCATAGCGGAATCTGCAAAAAAAATACACATTCCGCTATGTTATCTAAAAAAATCAACTTCTCTCTTGTAATATTTGCACCATTTAATTTTCTATTAGCAAACAATTAAACTTTTAATCGTTTTTTTCCCCATCACCTTAAAAATCCCGAAAACGCAAATAATTCCAATCGTATACGCCAATAAATCAATCCATAAAAAACCTTGACCAAGCATCATGTGTCCTACAAATGTCTTGCGAAACGCAACCAAAAACGGCCATGTTATCAACTGCGAAAACTCCACAAGAAAAGCACTTATCAAACTGATAAGTGCGATTGTTGAAAGTTTTTTTCTATGCAAAATAATACGCCATATACAGAATACCATCATCGCCCAAAGAGCATCGCCTATTTCATTTGGAATTGAGCCAATTTGTCTTGAAATTAATCCCAAAGGCATCAAAACAGCAATTCCGATTAGAGATATTATGATATTGCGTTTCATTTTTTGGGTGGCAAAATATCATTGTTAATTTTTTTATTTGTCTGCAAAGGTAGAAAAATTCTAATCATAAAAAAAATAAAAACGGAATTGTCTAAAAAGGCAATTCCGTTTTTTTTTTATCATTAAAATCTCGGAGGCTGACCGCCGCCGAATCCGCCGCGTCCGCCCTGAAATCCTCCGCGTCCGCCGCCAGGGAAACCGCCCGGTCCAAAACCTCCGGGTCCGCCGTGTCCGTTGCGGGAATCCTTGTTGCCAAAAATGTTCAAACGGTAGATGATATGCAACATAACGTATGAATTGATTGTGTTGTATTCAATATCACTGCGCTGCATTGCCGAAATACTGCGGCTGTAACTGCTCAGTTGCTGCAAAATGTCAAAAAACTGAACAGAAACCGTAAGGGCTTTCCCTTTTAAGAAACTCTGCGAAATCTGTGCATTCCAGACAACCTCATCGGTATTCATAGAATTGTCGCTGTAACCGCGGCGGCACTGATTGTGAACCTCGTTCGTAATGCTTGTTCCCCAAGGCATATAAATATTGAAAGAGCCTCCGTAAGAAAACTGCTTGGTGTCAAGATTGCTCTGTTTCTGCAACTCGTTGTTGGTGTGCGTATAATTAATGCTTCCGTCAAGAGAGATTTCCACCCAGCCTTTGCGCCAAGTACCTTGCAAACGCTCCATCACAGTTGTTGTATGAGTAGTGTTCTTTTTTGAAACCATGTCCTGATAAAGATAGCCCACATAATTATTGTAGTTTAACATGGTGAAAGTATTAACGTTCCATACGCCCGCTGTGTCAAGAGCCGTATTAAACATAAAACCGGAATTGATTCCCCAGTTGCCGTTGATGTTTTCGGGGCGCATAATGCGTCCGCCAGTCTTTTCATTGTAAGTTACCATGTTTGAAATGGAATTTTTCGTATTGTTCATATTTACAAACGTCATAATAGTGCGCATGTGCTCACGGATATACGTGTTGTAATTAAGACGAAGATTGTTGGTAAACGAAGGTTTCAAACCGGGATTGCCTTTGGTAATATTCAACGGGTCGCTGTCATCGGTGATGTCAAGCAAATCGCTCATGGAAGGCTGAGAAGTGCTTCCACGGTAAGTGATTTCCAAGCGGGTAAGGTCGTTGAGATTATAACGGTACTCAAAAGTAGGCGTTACGTTAAAAACGCTCCTTGTAGTGTCGGTATAAACGCCCTGATAATTCTGAATAAATTTGGTCTGCTGAGGCTGCATCATCGCACCGACATTGAGTTGGTATTTGTCGCGTACCATGCGGAAATTAACGTTCATGTCGTGAATGTAATTTTTGTACTCCGAAAAACGGCTCAGCGACTCGTCATAGTAAGCATCGCCGAAGGGAGCGTTGACGTGCGCCAAAAAGTTGTCCCACTTGCGGTACTCAGGCGTTACGCCGGAGAAAGGATTCTGATTAAAACGACTGTAATCGTATGTGGAACGGTCGCTCTTGCTGTATTTGTACTGAAATTGATAACTGAACTGCAAGTATGTGCGTTTCCACAACGGTTCGCTGTATGAGGCCTGAACCGCATAGTTCCAGTTGTCGGTAGGCGTAAGATTATAACGGCTTGTGTAATATGTTGAATCGTTGCCAGCAGCCGTCTGAATCTGATACAGAATAACATCGCTTGTGGTGATTTGTTTGCTTTCAGAATCGGAATAACCGCCCTCGCCTCGGAGAGTTACGTTGCGTCCCTCGTTGCTTAATTTGCGGTTGAACTGCAATGTTCCGTTAAGACGTTTGTCAGAGCCGTATGTAAGATTGCTGTTGCTGCGGTAATTGACCATCATCTGGTCTGCGGCAAGACTTTCTATGGAAGAAAGTTCCAAGGGGTCAAAAACATAAAGGTAAGGATCGTCGGTATAAGAGGCAGAAAGACTTCTGACTGTTCCGTCATTGGTGGAAAACTGCGCCGTAGGTCTGAACAAAATGTTGGTCATGGAATCCGGCTGCCATTCCAAACGTCCCTGAAAATTCCAACTGTCGGCGCACGAGTACTTTTGGTTTGTTGAATTTGAAAACGCGCCGGCTTTGCTGACAAAACTTTCTATCGACTGTCTGCTGAAAATGTCGCCGTCACTGTGGTTCCAACGCACGCTGCCGTCAATTTTCAACTTGTTTTTTTCCTCAAAATTATAATTAAGACCGGCCATTTTAGTAGCGTTGAGACCGTTGCCGTTACCGCCGAAACGGGGACGTCCTCCGAATCCGAAACCACGGTCGTTGATGTTGTTGGCATTGGTCATAATCATAATGCGCTGTTTGTCAGCGAAAAACGCACCCATACCGCGCCAAGAATAACGGTCTTTGGTTCCAAGTCCCAAATCAAGATTTGTGAACATACCTTTGTTCATTCCCGGTTTCAAACCAAAATCAAGCACGGTTTCCTCGTTGCCGTCCTCAATACCGGTAATACGCGCCATGTCGCTTTTTTGGTCGTATGCTTTTATCTTGTTGACTATGGAAGTCGGGAGGTTTTTCATGGCTGTTTTTGTGTCGCCTGTCATAAACTCTTTGCCGTCAACGAGAATTTTTTTCACTTCCTTGCCGTTGATTGTGATTTTTCCGTCGTCGTCAATTTCCGCGCCGGGAAGTTTTTTTACAAGTTCCTCTATCGCAGAGCCTTCGGGGGTGCGGAAAGCGTCGGCGTTATAAACAAAAGTGTCTTGCTTTACCGTCATTTTGGCAGCGTATGCCGTTGCCACAGCCTCTTCCAATTCTACGGACGAAGGTTTTATCACAAGTTTGCCGAGGTTGACATTTTTAGCCTGCTTTATAGAAACCGCTTTTACGAGCGGCTCAAAACCAACGCTTGTTACTTTTATCACAAAATCACCGTCTGAGGGAGCGTTCATTTTGAATGCGCCCCGATCATCACTGATGGCACCCGTTACCAAAGAACTGTCGGTTTTCAACAGTCTGACCGTTGCCTGATACGCAGGCTCTTTGGTGTCGCCGTCAATCAAAATACCTGAAATTTCTCTTTCCTGAGCCAATGCTGAGACCGACACAAAAATCCACAGGGCCATCAGCCAAAAAACTTTCTTCATCTTTTATTTTATTTTTATCCAATTTTCTTAACAAGTATTAATTTGACACTTGACAAAGAAAAAAGTTTAACCAAAGAAGGAATAATTTTGGTTTTCCCGCAAAAAAAATCTAATTTTGCAGTTTCAAAAAAATATTGAAAAATGGTAAAACCGGAACGGACACTGATTTTTTTTGTTTTCATTCTGATTTTTTTAGGACTTTTGACGGTGGTTTTCCCGAAAAACGGCATAAAAATCGGAAATGACGTAACTTTACATTTCCCTGATTTAAAGGAATTTATGGCGGAAAGTCTGCCAAAGGCGGATTCTGTGGATTCTACAAAGGCAATTTTTATTGCCGACAACGATTTGGCGGTTATCGAACAAGATACGGCGCAGTTTGTGGAACACGAGGAAGTGATTGATTCTGCGGTATTTGAGTTTAAACCGAGGGCTATTTCAACAGATTCGTTAAGACAGCCTTTGGATTTGCCAGCCTCTGGCGTAAAATGTCTGGAAAACCTTTTTGCCGCACTCATCGACCCCGACGAATTGAAACACGTTGTCCGCATAATGCATTATGGTGATTCTCAGATAGAAACGGACAGAATAACGAATTATTTGCGCTATAAATTGCAGCAACAGTTCGGCGGTTCGGGTCCCGGTCTTATCCCCGCAAAAACCGCTTACGACTACAAATCACCGTGCGCCGTTACCAATTCTGAAAACTGGAAACGCTACACGGTGTTCCCCGCAATAGACTCAACGGTAAAACATTCAAACTACGGCGTTTTGGGCGCGTTCTGCACTTTCGGACCGTTAAGAAAAGTAACCACGGAACACACCAAAAAAGCGGAAAATGATTCGACTCAAACCGCTGATTCCATGCCAGTTGTCGCAGAAACAGAAGAAGTGGAAAAACCAAAAGAAATGCTAACGGGAACAATTTCTTTTACGCCGTCAACGCTGAGACAAAATCTCAAAGTGATAAAAAAATGCAGACTTTTTTACGGCAATACCGGCGATGTCTGCGGCGTTAAAGTTTTTGACGGAGAAACGGTTTTGTACGATGAAAAACTGAAACCGACGGAATTTTACTCGTCAAAACTTTTCAATTTTTCAGAGCCGCCAAATGATTTGAAAATTGAATTTTCGTCGCCGCAAAGCCCTGAAATTTACGGTTTTGCACTTGACGGCAACAGCGGCGTGGCGGTTGACAATATCGCGCTCAGAGGTTGCAGCGGAACGATTTTCACGAAAATCAACGGCAAAATGCTGGCGCAAATGTACAACGAACTTAATGTCAAATGCGTGATTCTCCAATTCGGCGGAAATGCCGTGCCGTACATGACCGAAGAACGCCTGAACGCTTTTAAAAGTATGTTCGCCGCTCAAATACGGTATATAAAACGGCTTTGTCCGAAAATGTCAATCATCGTTGTAGGCCCTGCCGACATGAGTACAAAGGTCGAAGACAGATACGAAACTTACGAAATTTTGCCGCCTTTGGTTGAAGCGTTGAAATCTGCGGCTCTGAGCAACGACTGTGCGTTTTGGGACATGTACGCGGCAATGGGCGGCGAAAATTCCATGCCAGACTGGGTTTATCACGACCCTCAGTTGGCGGAAAAAGATTTCGTACATTTTACGCCCAACGGCGCAAATATTATGGCAAGAATGCTTTATACCGCGATAATTTCAAGGTATAATCAATGGTTAAGAAAAAAATAAAGAATTATGAGCAAGGATACTTTAACCGGACTGAGAGATTATCTTTTTGCAACATTGTCGAAAGATAACATATTGTGGCTGGCTTTTGAACTTCAAAACTATGTCAAAAAAGAACAGGAATTGAAGCCCTACACAACAGACGAAATCAGACAAATGATTGAGGAAGGCGAAAAACAGGTCGAAAGAGGTGAATATTATACAACAGACGAGGTTTTCCGCAAGTATGAAAAATATATGCAATTGGAAACGGCATGAAAGTAATCTGGAACAAAAACGCTGACAGAACGTTGCAGCAGACCGCTGATTATATCATGTCGGAATTCGGAGAAAAATCTATGGCAAAATTTCTGCGTGAAGTTTACCATATCGCCGACCTTTTGCAGTTTAATCCGAATATGGGACGCATTGAACCACTTTTGGACGGTTTTTCAAAAACGTACAGAAGTTTTGTCGTAACCCAGTACAACAAAATGGTTTACTATATTGACGGCAACAGAATCATCATAACCGCTTTTTGGGATATGCGGCGTGAACCCGGCAAATTAACCGGTGAAATTGAAAAAAATAATTGAAAATGAAAAAATATTTTTTTACACTGATTTTAACGTTTCTGTGTCTTGGAAAATTATCCGCACAGGATTATCCTTTTGACATAACTTATTATCCCTTTGTGAATTACAAAGGAGGAAAACTAATTTTCTCAAAAGACTCGGCAAAATTTGAAAGAATTTTTCAAAAGACGGACTCTTTGATAAAATTCGGTAAAGGAAAACTGAATATCGTTCAAATCGGGGCTTCTCACACTCAGGCGGACATATTTTCGCACCGCATGAGAGTCAGACTCCAAACTTTTCACCCCGGATTAGTCGGAGCACGCGGCTTCGTCTTCCCGTACAGAATGACAAAATCCAACAACCCGTCAAACTATATTATCTCTTATTCAGGCTTTTGGACAACATGCCGGAACGTTGAATGGAAACGCTCTTGCGAACTCGGTATCTCCGGCGCGTCTGCCACAACACTCGACGTAAACGCCAGAATATCAATCTCTATGAACCCAAACAACCAAGTAAAATACGATTTCAACGAGGTAAAAATCTTTACCGCTCCACATTTGGGACAGTTTGAAATCGTCCCTGATATAGAAATGGGAAATTACACGGTTTCAAAAATTGACAGTCTCGGCTATATCGACATAAAATTTGAAAAATATCAGGAAGTCGCAAAATTCCACTTTGAAAAAACAGACGAAAGCCAGCAGAACTTTACACTTTACGGCTTTTCGTTGGAAAACGACAATCCGGGCGTAACTTATTCAGGTTTAGGCATCAACGGCGCAAGTTTTTCGTCGTGGCTCGGCTGTGCGCATTTTGAAAAACAACTTCAAATGCTCAATCCGGACTGGTTTGTGATTTTCTTGGGCGTTAACGATGCAAACACTGCGCATTTCGACGAAAATTTCTACTACAACAATTACGTAACTTTTATCGAAAGGGTCAAAAGGTACTGTCCGAATGCGGTTTGGACGTTTGTAGTGCCGAATGATTTTTACCTTTTCCGCCGCCGTCCTAACCCCGCAATGGAAAAAGAGGAGGAAGTCGTAAAAAAATTAGTGGAAAAATACGGCGAATCCATGTTCAGCATTTACGACGTTATGGGCGGTTACGGCTCGTCTCTGACATGGGTTAAAAACGGTCTTATGGCATACGACAAAGTACACATGACTGCAACCGGTTACACGTTTTGCGCCGATATGTTTTTTAACGCTTTTTTACAGAGTTACAGCAATTATTTGGATGCGAAAAAGCGTTTTTAAACAAAATTTCATTAACTTTGCACCGAAATTTTTAAGTAATGGAAAACTTTTTTTCATTTGAATTTATAGAAAGCCTGTTTACATACAATCCGCTGAGACCGCTGCTGTTTACGCAGTTTTATTTTTGGGGATTTTTTGTAATCGTTTTGGCATTGTACACCACCGTTTACAAAAAAACAGCGATGAGAAACCTCTACCTCTTGGCGGTGAGTTTCTTCTTCTATTACAAAACCGGCGGAATTTTTGTCATTCTGCTGTTTTTCACGATTTTAACCATTTATTACATAACAAACTGGCTGCACAAAACACCCGACGGCTTAAAACGGAAACTTATTCTCGCACTCGGCGTTACGGTAAACCTTTTTGTGCTGTTTTATTTTAAATACGCGGCGTTTATCGTCAACTCAATCAACGATTTTTGCGGAACTGATTTTCACGTCGTCAACTATTTTTCACTTGCGGCAAACGGACTTTTCGGAACAGACTTCGTTACCGACAAAATCATTCTGCCGGTGGGAATCTCGTTCTTTACTTTTCAGGCGATAAGTTATTGCGTGGACGTTTACAGACGGCAAATCGAACCCGTAAAATCCGTCTGGGATTTCGGTTTTTACGTGTCGTTTTTTCCGCAGTTGGTGGCTGGACCGATTGTCCGCGCCTCTGAATTTGTGCCGCAGATTTATAAGCCCTATTCCCTCACAAAACAGGAGTTCGGAATGGCAATCTTTATGATTTTGAAAGGCTTAATTAAAAAAGTTTTTATTTCGGACTACATTTCGATAAACTTTATCGACAGGGTTTTTGACTCGCCCGGAAAATACTCAGGCTTTGAAACTCTGATGTCGCTTTACGGCTATTCGTTGCAGGTTTACACGGATTTCAGCGGGTATACCGACATCGCAATCGGACTCGCGCTTTTGATGGGTTTCCGCCTGAGCATAAACTTCAACTCGCCTTACAAAGCAAAATCTACGGCTGAATTTTGGCACCGTTGGCACATTTCTCTGTCAACTTGGCTGAAAGATTATCTCTACATTCCAATCGGCGGAAACAGAAACGGCTCTGCCGGCGGTTATATTTGCTGGGTGGTTATCCTGCTGGTAATCACAATGTTATCGTCAAGCCTTTTGGTCGGCGCGATATTGTTCGGAATTATGGCAGTTTTGGCAATTATCGCGTATTTCAAGCCGGATTTCAAACTCACGCTGACAACTTCGATGAACAATTTTATCACGATGTGGCTCGGCGGTCTATGGCACGGTTCAAGTTGGATGTTCGTAACCTGGGGCGCGTACAACGGTATCGGTCTTGTCATCTACAAACTCTGGAAAAAAGAAACGCAGGTTGTCCGCTGGATTGTTTTCGCTGTCCTGAACATTGCCGCGTATATCACTTATAATCAGAATCTCTGGCACAGTCAAAACGGCGTGGTTTTGTGGGGAATTTTGGATTTTATTTTCCTCTACGCATATTTTGTCTGGGTGGTAAAATGGTCGCAAAAAGATTTAAGCGCAGTAAAAAATATTCTCGGACTTATTTTAATCGCGTTTTTTTCGCTTTGCGCAGTAGTGCTGACAGGTTTTTGGAACAGCGACGTAAAATATACTTCATGGCTGATACTCACAATGTTGACGGCGGTAACATTTTTCATCGCCGACAATTTTGACTGTTACATAAACCAGGAGGAAGAAAAAGGAAAAAATCTGCCGTGGAATATTTTTGTTTGGACAAATTTTGTTGTATCTTTGGGATTTTGTTTCTGGGGCTGTACAGGCACGTGGAATTTGATTTGGATGTTTTCAGGCGTGGTTTTGCTCGCGGCGCATTTGTTTTACATCACCAAAAAACAAATAAAAGAGCCGAACAAATTTATTGTGTACATCTGGGGTATCTTCTTGACGTTCAACTTTATAACGTTTACGAGGATATGGTTCCGCGCTCCCGATACAGAAACAGTCAGCGGTATTCTTGACAGGCTGCTCAACGGCTGGACGGACATTTCGCTGATCCCGACAATGATGATGAGTTATAAGAAAGTCTTTGCAGTAATTCTTTTTGGAATGATTGTGCACTGGTTTTCCGCTAATTATAAGGAAAGATACACAAACTGGTTTATCAACACTTCCGTTTGGGTAAAAATCCTTATCTGCATCGGAGTAGTTTTTATGCTGTATCAGGTTAAAGCATCTGATTTGCAGCCGTTTATATATTTCCAATTCTAACTTATACTAAAAAAATGGCAGAAAAAGAAAAAATTGTTCAGACAACCACGGTAACGACGACCACCGTTACCACGACAACGGAGACGAAGAAAAAAGGCGGCTGGTGGTCCGGCCTTAAAACGGCTGTAAAAGCCTTATTGATTGCTTGTTGTGTGCTTGTTGTAGCGGGTGCGGTGCTGCTGATAGTTTTCGGCAGGGCAAAAAACGTGTCCTCGTCTATGGAGGCGACAATCGGCAAAAACAGCAAAGTGTTTTTCAACCGTTTTTCAACGCCCGAAGCCTTGGATGTAGTAGTTTTCAGACACCCCGAAACCGACAGTGTAGTACCTACCGCACATGACAAAAATTATTACAAAATGTGCAGAATGTACGGTCAGAACTGGTGCTCTAAAAATGAGGTCGTTTATCAAAAACTTAAAAAACGTCCGATTTATTTGTCAAGAGTCTACGGTACGCCGGGAACAATCATCGAAATCAAAAACAACGTCGTGTACTTAAACAATGCGCCGGTTGCCGACCCCGACAGCACAAAATATCCGTTTATCGTTGCCAACGACAGGGTTGTAAGCAAAACGATGCTTGACTCGTGGGGCTTGAAAAAAGAGGATATGACAAGCGAAGAAGATTACGCGGAGACTTTTATCGGACTTTACCGCAACAAAATCGCTTCAAGTTCCAACCTCGCAATATACAGTCTCAACGAAAACTCCGCCGACAAACTTTCAAAATTTTCGGCAATAAACAAGGTTGAAAAAATCGTACTTCCCAAAGACTTGTTTGAGCCGACAGTGTTCCCGTATTTGGAGACAAAACACTGGAACCAAAGCAATTTCGGACCCGTTGCAATACCTCAAAAAGGCAAAGTCTTGAAACTTTCTGTCAACACGCTTCCGCTTTACCGCCGCTGCATAGAAGCATACGAAGGCAACAAAGTAGAAGTTAAAAACGGCAAAATTTTCATCAACGGCAAAGAAGAGTCTTCTTACCGTTTTACGAAAGATTATTACTTTGTTTTGGGCGACAACCGCTCCGGCAAAGACGATTCAAGATATTTCGGATTTTTGCCCGATGACCATATTTTAGGCGTAGCATGCGAATAAAATTTTTAACACATAAAAACACGGTTTGTAGAGACGCGATTAATCGCGTCTCTACATTTTTTATATTGTTTTTTTCAACGCTGACACTAAACGCACAAACCACATTCCTAAAAAATAGCGAAAATTTCAGCGTTTGCAGCGAAAGTTATGATTATAAGACTAATACAATCAGTTTCAAACCCTACAAAGATTCCCTCAACACTTGTGCCTTATGGTTTCGTTTTGGCATAACGGGGTATAGAAAAGACACCGTTTTGACTGTTAAAAGCGTCTTTGACGAAAGCAGTTACAATCCAAGTTTTTTGGTTTTCAGTTATGACAACAAAGAGTTTTTTCCGATGAGAAACCGTTACAAAAACAAACATCTTGAAGCCGCTTTGAAGCCGGAAAAAGACACGGTTTTCTTTGCGACGGGCTATCCTTACAGTTACGAAAACCTTAAAAAATTTCTCGACGAAAACACCCCGCACAAAAACCTCGTCAAGACGGAAAATCTTGACACTGCGTCAGAGTTTTACATTCCGCTGCTGACTATAACCTCAAAAAAAGATTCGCCAAAAAAGAAACTCGTCTGGATAATCTGCCGTCAGCACGCTTTTGAATCGGTTGCAAATTTTGTCATGGAAGGCATGTTAAAATACTTGTTGTCAGAGGATTGCAACAAAAAACTGCTGAAACGCTACATTTTCAAAATTGTTCCGATGACCGACGTTGAAAATGTAGTTTCGGGACTTTCGGGCAGAATGTCAAAGCCGAGGGACTACAACCGCGACTGGGACTCCCCTATCCGGGACCGCATAAAAATACTTGAAAACAAAATCGCTGAAACGGCAAAAGAATATCAGTATTATATGTTTTTTGATGTTCACGGAACGTTTCCTTGCGGCATCATAGGATCAGGTGATTTTTCGTTTTTTGATTTGAAAGGCAACATGCAAAAAAGTCAGGATTTAAGAGATTATTTCCACAAAATTTCCGTGAAATACTTCCGACCGATTCCCGACAATCAACAGTCATACGGCGGCATGACCGCAGACTGGTGGAATTACTTGAATTTCAAAGAATTAAAGTTTTCGACAACGGTAGAAATCGACTGGATTGAAAATTATGAAACCTATTACAAAATCGGCGAAGAAATGATAAAGGGGATTTTTTAATCCCCTAAAATGATTTTCGGCGTTTTAACAGCCTTGAAAATTTCCGCCTCATTGTTTTCTGTCGGCGAAAATTCACACGCGCTGTCAGTTACCTTTGTGATTTTGTACTTGCCAGAAATGTTGTCCATCAAAAACTCGTTTTTGTCGGTTTCGAGACTCTTTTCCTTTCCGTCAAGAGTGTAAAAAACTGTAAACGGTTTTGAGCCAGAAAGCGTTATTTTCAGCGGTTCACCGTAGCAGACTGCTGAATTTTCAAAGGCTACTGACGGGGCTTTTTTGCGCTTAACGATATAAACAACAGTTTCGGAAGTACAATTAGTTTCGGTGTTTTTGCCGTAAACGCTAAGCGAGCCTTCGCCTTCGGTATCGTCCCATGTAACGGTGATTTCTGCGCCCGTGTTGCTGCTCAAAGTGCCGCCTGAAACTTCCCAATGATAAACGGTGTTTTCTTCCGTCTCCTCTACGCCGTAAGTTTTTACCGAGGAGGTGCAAACGGGTGATAATTCCGCCGTTTGCGAATTTGCGGCGTTAAAACCAAGCACCGCAAAAAATGTTAATAAAATTTTACTTTTCATGTTTATTGTGTTTCAATTACTTTCGGGGATTTTGGGTGCGGATAAATTTCAATATCCGTTTCGTATTCGTCTTTGCCGTCAATCAAAAGTTTAACTTTATAACTGCCGGATTTTTTGTATAAATGCGACGGAGAAATTTCGGTTGAGGTTTCACCGTCGCCAAAATTCCACAAAAAAGTTTTCACGCCGGAAAAATTTTCTAACGAAAAATCAATTCTGTCACCCAAACAGGAATTTTCAGCAGAAATTTTAGGAGTACAGGTCTGTTTTGAAAACCACGTAGAAACAAAATTCAAACTTTGATTATAAACACGTTTTGATAATGAAAGAAAAAGTTCCGGCTCTTTTGAATTGCCATTTTCGTCAAAACCGATTCTAAAAACTTTTTGTTGGGACATCAACGATACATAAATATTGCCGTCTAATCCGCAATACATAGAACATCCGGCAAGTACCCCCTTGATTTTACTCAAAATTTCAAGTTTTTTGTAATGCTCAAAATCAGGAATTTCCGATTTTATATCAAACTCCAATAAATCAAGTTTATCTCCGCTGCTCATCAAATAATACAATTTGGAATTATCAGAAGAAAAACAAGTCCCATAACAAGGGGAATATTCACTAAAATTATGTTCGCTGATAAGTTTAAAATTAGAATCATTACGGTCTAAGACTCCAAAAAATACCTTACAATTAATATTCCCTTTAAATGATGACCAAAATTTACAATCAGAAGACAAACGCCAATAATCTCCATCCAATTCGTTTGGATATTGCTCTATTGAATTTTTAGTTATCAGATAAACAGAATTACCGTTTACAAACCAAATATCATTACAATTTTCATGATGAAATAATACAGGAGAGTAATTATTATTATTCCAAATATTGGAATTTATTTCAATTGCTTTTTTTTGTCTTAAATCAATCAGTGCATATCCTGTATTAAAAATTAAATAAACATAATTTTCGTCGTAAGATCGGGGAACAAAAACAGCCCCGATATTTATGGCGATATTTTCTAAACCTTCTATACTGATATTATCGCCTTCATCTGTAACATAATAAACACATCTATCCGCTTTACTATAAACTAATTTCAATTTACCGTCAGAATCAGTATAAAAAATATCATTGTATCCGTTATAATTATGTGGTTCAGGTTTGGCAGGAACTTCATTAAAATTAATACAATATTCTCCAATATACCAACGAGAAGCGTGTTTGCTTTGCGCAAAAACAAAATTTGAAAGCATCATTTGGAGCATTACACCCCAAATGATGCTTTTTATATAAATATTTTTCATTACCATTTTTGTTATTTATTTGCTTTCGTTTTCCGCCACAAAAATATACAAAAAATTTCGGAAAAAATTTACCCTTTCGGGTAATTTTTCACTGAAACGTAAAAATTACCCTTTCGGGTAATCAAAACCTTAAAAGAAGCGGTTCTATTTGTTTCCAACTATTTTCTTACGCACGGCGCGAATTGAAATGCCGTAAAATCTGTTGTTGCTGACAACTCTGCAACCGCCGCTGTTAAAACTCACAAACCGAGCGTAAGAAGAATTGTTTTTGTCAAGGGACGACGACCAATAATCGCCGGTCAAATTGCCCTGATAAAAAAAATTCTTGTCATAAAAGCCCGCCGCCGGCAAAAAAATATATGCGTCTTTTTTATATCTGTTAGCGACAATATACCCCGCAACCGAAGTGTTGTTGTAATTGTCCGTCCAAGTCCACTGACATTCGTCCAATAATTCCTGCCACTGCTCCTCTGTCGGGATTTGCCATTTTCTGCCCATAATGACATACGCCGCATCGTCTTCACAAGAGAGCAAAACGCGGTAATCGGTAAAGCCGCCTTCGCCATACTCTTCCTGACAACAATATTTTGTAAGTTGTTTGAAACTGAGATTGCAATATTTATAATTTGCCCAACAATATCCGTAACAGCCTTCTTTTAAGGGCTGAGACCATTTGCCGTTATAAAAATGCGGCACTGTTTCGCCCCAGCCGAAATAGCCGCCGCTTTGTTCGGGAGACTCTGCGCCGACATTACAAGCCGCCCAAAGCGTTCCGCTGCTCAGTCCGAGGTTTACATAATCTTTTTTGCCTTGCGCCATAATGCTTAAAGAAAACATCATAACGAAAATCAATAACAGAAGTCTTTTCATAATGTTTTTACAATTTTTCTTTTATATACACCTGAGTCGGAGGTTTTGCGAATTTGCCTGAGGTGTCGCTTTCGTTATAAACGGCAATAAGTTTTTTCCCTGAAATCAAAAATTTTTTAACCGGCTCTATGACAAACGGTTCCAAATCCTCTGACGATAAATTAACCCTTATATCGCAATTCTGCCGCTCCACGGTTATTAATGAAGCCTCCGTTTTGTCAGCCTCCTCCAACTGAAATTTTGCAGAATAATCCGCTATTTCAATGGTTTTAACGTCTTCATCTTCAATCACATAGTTTCCTTCCTCGTCAGTTTCGTCATAGAAAAGCATTTTGTCGGTTTTGATAAGCCAAGGCACGTACATAGTATCGGGTTTGTTTTTCAAATAGCCCGGAATAAGGGAAATTTTGAGATGGATTTTGTTTTTTTCGCTCTGAGGCAGATATTCAACGGAAGAAGAATCGTGAAAAATATATTTTTCCGGAGTCAGTTTTACGGAATCGCCTATAACATAATAATTTCCGTACAAGTTGACCTCGCCCGCCATTTCAGAAGAGTACCAATAAGTAAACGTGCCGTCAGAATGGAAATTATAAATAAAACAATCCGTGGCGTAACCGTCGCAGTTTTCGCTGTGATAAATGCCCAAAATCTTTTTCGGCGTACAAGAGACAACCGACAGCAACGCCGTCAAAAAACACAAAACCCTCATCTTCTTTTAGAAAAACAATCAGATAACGCCCGTTGCCAAAGACAAAAGAATCGAATAGTATTTTGATTCTATGCTGTCGGCACGCGAGGTTAAGATTACGGGACATTTTACGCCCGCCAATATCGACGCCATAAGCGAATTTGCGATTTTGGTGTTTGCCTTGTAAAAAGCGTTTCCCGCCTCAATGTTCGGAAAAATCAGACAATCGGCATCGCCTTTTATAACGCTTTTAACTTCCTTTATTTCAGAGGCTTCCTTGTCGATTGCAACATCAAGACCGAGAGGTCCGTCAACAATGCAGCCGAGTTGTCCGCGCTCCGACATTTTTGAAATTATCGCGGCGTCGTGTCCGGCTTTTATAGCCATCGAAACGAGTTCCGTAGCCGCAATAAGAGCCACTTTCGGATTTTCGTTGCCGAGTTTTTTCGCCATTTTAACAAGCGAGGAAAGGATTCTGAGTTTTTGTTTGAAATCAGGCTCAGGCAAAACCGCCGCATCACCGAAAATCAAAAGCCTGCCAAGATTTTTATTGTCGATAATTCCGATGTGGCTTATTGTGCTGTCAAGGGTCAAAAGTCCTGAACTTCTGCTTAATACGGCTTTCAAATAACGCTCCGAACTTATAAGGCCTTTCATAAGAATATCCGCCCTTCCAGACGAGACTTTTCTGACGGCGGCCTCCAAAGCGTTGTCGTCGTCTGAGGCGTCAATGACTTCGTAATTGTCCAAAGAAATACCGCTTTCAAGAGCCGCTTTTTCGATTTTACTCTTCTGACCGACAAAAGCAGCGTCAATAAGCGAGGCATTGCGGGCTTTTTCAACTGCACGCAAAGTATGTGAATCGTAAGGACAAGCCACGGACAGTTTTTTTTTGCCCGCCTCCTGCGCCAAAGAAAATAATTGCGAAAATTCAGTTACCATCTTTTCTACGAATTTTTTTAATGCGCAAAGGTAATATTTTTTTGCAAAAAAAAAAAATATTGCTAATATTGCGGCTAATTTAACGCCGGTTAATTTAACCGCCGTTAAATTAACTCCCATTAAATTAATTGAAAATTATGAAATTCTACGACCGCGAAACTGAGATTAAACTTTTGAACGACAATGAGTTGTTGTCGCAAGAAAATGCCGTGTTCACCGTTATAAGCGGACGGCGCAGAATCGGTAAAACGTCGCTTATTCTCAAAAGTCTCGAAAATAAAACAATTCCGGCAACGAGATTGACATAATCGCCGTTAACGAAGAAAGAGTTTTCCAAATTCAAGTTTGAATTTAAAGGTCTTTCGCTGGAAGATTTAAAATCCGCACAATAAAAATTTTGCACTTTAACAAAAAAACAGAAACACAATCCAAAGTCGTTGAAGAAGGATATTTGAACCTAAAATGCGAAACCGACGTTTCGGAAATGATGATTTCGCAACTTAAAATTATACATTTTACCAAAAGTCGTAGGAAAAAGTGTGATAATATTACAAAAAGTCGTGGGAAAAAGTGTAAGAAATCGCAAAAAGTCGTACAAGAAAATGTAAAAAAGATTTGTTTATTAAGAAAAAAGAACATATATTTGCCGAAAATTAAAACGGATTACTATGTACAGAAAGATAATTGAAGACCTCAAAATATGGAAGGAATCTCCAAGCCAAAAGTTTGAAGTATTTCCGCGAAAAATTCGCCATACCGCTTTCTATAAGGTTTTCGTTGGCAAACTAGGCCTTACAAACATTCCGCTGTTTGGGGCGTTGAATCTGACAAAGTATCTAAGCACAACTAATTAGTGAATTATTTCAACATTTTTTTGCAATATCCGCAAAAAAATTATAAGTTTGCCGTATCGAAAACCATAAAAACAAAACGCTATGCTCACAGCAGAAATAGAAACCGCCCCAATCAACGATGATGACGACATTGCAATCGACCTTGAATTACTTATCTCGGCATCCTCCAACACTACAATAAAAACTCTTCTCGCAATGTCTCTCCTTTGGTAAGTTTGCTTTATAAGGGCACAAGCCGTCTTTGTCCCTTTCGTATTGGATTCCATTATCATTCATCACTTGACAAACATCAAGTACATCCTGCTCTACGCCGTCACGCCACGCGTAGGAGATGTACACGTGATTGTCAGGGTTTATAATTTCTACACTCATAATTGATGATTTGTTTTCACGCCAAAGTTAATCAATCTTCCATATCCTACCAAACTTTTTTCAACAATTTCTCACCTCATACTCCAAATTCCTCACCCCGCCTTCTTTCGCTTTCAAAACTCCTCGCTCTACCAAATCTGCAATGTCCCTCAATGCCGTGTCAAGGGATTTTTTGGAAAGTTTTGCCCAATTCTTGGCTGTGAGTTTGCCGTCGTAACCGTCAAGCCATATATTGAGCATATCCTTCTGACGTTCAGACATTACCACTTGACTGTGTTGCTGCCAAAATATAGATTTCTTTAAGACAAGCGAAAGAGTGTCGTTTGACTTGTCGATTGCACGCTCCATACACGACAGATACCACACAAGCCATTCTGTAATGTTGCCGTCGCCTTTTTGTGTGCGTTCGAGAATGTCGTAATAATGCTTTTTTTCGGCGTTTATTTGGTTTGACATACTGAAAAACCGCATCTTGGAATTGTCTGCCTGCGACAGAGCCATGTCGCTGATTGCCCGCGCCATACGTCCGTTGCCATCGTCAAACGGGTGAATACTTACAAAATATAAGTGCGCAATCGCCGATTTGAGATATGTAACATTTTGATTGTCTGCATCAAACCATTGCAAAAACTTAGTCATCATTTCAGGAATCAAAGCGGCTTCGGGTGCTTGGTAATGCACTTTTTCACGTCCCCACGAGCCTGAAACAACTTTCATTCCCGTTGTGCGGTATTTGCCGACGGTAATCTCTGTTATGCCACTTTTCTGCAAAGGGAACAAAGCACAATGCCACGCAAACAATCGTTTTTCTGTCAACGGGTTGGAATAATTGGCGGTGGCATCAAGCATCATCTCCACAATACCGTCTATATAATGGGTTGGCTCTTTGTGTTTTGGAAGTTCTACCCCCAATTTCCTCGCCACCGACGAGCGCACCATATCACTGTCAAGATTTACGCCCTCGATTTTGTAAGAGTCTATTACATCGTTAGTTATAGTGTCAGTCATAGCACGGAGACACGAGTCAAAACCAAGCGCACTAAGCCTTCCCGACAAAAACCCGGCTTTCTTATTCACCGAAATCAATTTGTCGGACACCAAATCCTTGTCCCAAACGAACTTTGTCCAATTCTCTGTTTCGTATATCCACATTGCAATTTGCGTCTTATAATTCGCAAATTTTGCGAATTAATTTTTCTGTTGCAAATGTAAAAAAAGCCTTAGGATTATGCAAAAAAATCTTAATTATTTAGGTAGAATATTTTTGCTAACCTTGATATTTTCGTTAACTTTGCGGCGTAAAACAAAACATTAAATAAAATGGATACAACTACACCTGCACCCACCACAAGTTTTTTAGGACTTGAAAATATGGAACATCCGGTTTTGTTCATCTTAATCGGAATCGCCGCCGGATACGTTGCGGCAAAACTCATGACAAAAGAAAAACACGGCTTAGGTCTTATCGTAAACTGTGTAATCGGTATTTTGGGAAGCCTCCTCGCCGGATGGCTGTGCCCTCTGATAGGCATAAAATTTGCCGACGCTTGGTACGGCGATTTTCTTCAAGCCCTCGTGGGCGCAATAGCAATTTTAGCAGCAATAAATTTCTTAAAACGATGAAAACAATAAAAAAATTTTTAATCTTAACAGCGGCGTTAACCTGCTCTTTTGCAGTAAATTCCGAGGCTCAGTACAAAGTTTCGCCGAAGAAATACGCCGTTAAGTTCACTGACAAAGACAACAACGCCTACACTCTGGAAAAACCGTCAGAATTTCTCTCGCAAAAAGCACTCGACAGACGCGAAAAATTCTCTATCGGTCTTGACAGCAGGGATTTGCCCGTTACAGAAAAGTATGTTGACTCACTGAAAAGTCTGGGTTTTGGTATTCAGGGCGTTTCAAAATGGCTCAACTGCGCCGTCGTTATCTGCGACTCCGCTCAGTTGGAAAAGTTGAAACCGCTCTCTTTTGTCGACTACGACTATGTATGGCGCAAACAAGACAGCACCGGCAAACCCAAAGCACAGCCCGAAAATCTCAGCCGCCCGAAAATTAAGCGTAAAAACAAACCCGATTTTACGGTTAAACTTCCTTACGGAAAAGGCGAAAATCAGGTTCAAATGCTTAACATTCAGGCTCTTCACAATGCCGGTTTCAAAGGCGAAGGCGTAACGGCGGCACTTCTTGACGCCGGTTTTTACAAAGTTGACAAACTCAACAGTTTTAAACCCATGCTTGCAAAAGAGCATGTTCTGGGCACATGGGATTTTGTTGACAAGGAAGAAAGCGTTTATGAAGACGACACTCACGGCATGAACGTTCTCTCCTGCATAACAGGTCATGATCCGGAGCATTTGATCGGCACTGCGCCTGAGGCTCAGGTTTATCTTTTCAGGACGGAAATCGGAAAATCAGAAAACATCATCGAGGAATTTCTCTGGGCAATGGCGGCAGAAAGAGCCGACAGTCTCGGTGTTGACCTCATACACAGCAGTCTGGGTTATCACAAATTCGACGACGAAACCAAAAGTTACAAATACAGCGAAATGGACGGCAACACGGCAATCAGCACGATAGCCGCCGACATTGCCGCAAGCAAGGGCATTTTGGTAACCGTAAGCGCGGGCAACGAGGGCGACAATTTTGTCTGGCCGTGGATAACAGCACCCGCTGACGGAGACAGCGTCTTGACGGTAGGCGCAGTGGACAAAGACAGAAAAATTGCGTATTTTTCTTCAAACGGACCTTCTTACGACGAGCGCGTAAAACCCGATGTCTGCGCAAAAGGTTATGACGCAGCCGTTCAGGGAACTTCCAACCACATAACTTATTCCAACGGAACGTCGTTTTCAGGACCGATAATGGCAGGCGCGTGCATCTGTCTTATGCAGGCTCACCCGAAAGCACCGGTTATGACTTTGATAAAAGCGATTAAAACGGCAAGTTCACAATTCGACAAGCCCGACACTGTTTACGGCTACGGCATACCCGATTTTGAACTCGCTCACCAAATCCTTATAAAAGAAGGCTATTAATGAATTTAAGTTACAAAGAGGCTGAAAATTATCTGTTTACGCAGTTGCCGGTTTTTGAAAAAACGGGAGGCGACGCCTACAAACCCGGTCTGAACACGGCAACTGCGTTGGATAATTTTTTCCGCAATCCGCACAAAAACTACAAAACCGTACACATCGCCGGCACCAACGGCAAAGGTTCGGTTTCAAACTTTTTGGCGTCAATTTTTCAAGAGGCGGGCTACAAAACGGGGCTTTTTACTTCGCCACATATCGTTGATTTCAAAGAGCGTGTAAGGGTCGACGGCGAAAAAATCAGCGCGGATTACGTAACGGATTTTGTAAACCGTTACGCCGAAAAATTTGCGTATTTAAAGCCGACTTTTTTTGAACTGACAACCGCGATGGCGTTTGAATATTTCAGCGGAAAAAAGGTTGACGTCGCAGTTATCGAGACCGGCATGGGCGGACGTCTTGACTCTACAAACATCATAACTCCCGTTGTCAGCACGATAACAAACATCGCCCTTGACCACTGTCAGTTTCTCGGCTCCACGCTCAAAGAAATCGCCGCCGAAAAAGCGGGAATCATAAAACGCGGAATTCCGGTCGTAATCGGCGAAAGCGACAGCCGCACAAACTCCGTCTTTCTTGACAAAGCCTCCGAACAAGAATCACCTATAATCTTGGCTTCCAACAAGTTGCAGGCAACGTGCGGCGGAATGACCGATGACGGAAAAATGATTTTCAACGTCTTTAAATGCGGAGAGCCGTATTTTACTGGCATAAAATGTTCCCAACTCGGCGCGTACCAGCAAAAAAACATCGTTACCACTCTCGCCACAATAGAACTTCTTGAAAAACAAGGCTTTAAGATTTCAAAAGAGAATATTTACGACGGTTTTGAAAACGTCAACCGCAACACCGGTTTTTACGGCAGATGGCAAATCCTGAAAACCGAGCCTCTGACGGTTTGCGACACGGGACACAACCCCGCCGGAATGAAATACGTTACGGAGCAGTTGTCAGCGCAAAAGTTCAAAACGCTGCGCATTGTTATCGGCTTTGTCTCAGACAAGGACGTTAACACGATTTTGAAAATGCTGCCTCAAAAAGCGGTCTATTATTTCTGCAACGCGCAGAGTAAAAGGGCGTTGCCGGCTGAAAATCTGAAAGCCGAGGCAGAAAACCACGGTCTTAAAGGCACGGCTTTCGGGAGCGTGAAAGAGGCTTTTCAAGCGGCTCAAAACGATGCTGAAAAAGACGATTTCATATTCTTGGGCGGCAGCAACTACGTAGTTGCCGAAGCGTTATAAAAAAAGAAAAAGAGTTGCCGAACATGCCGAAAAATCCGCATCAAGGCAACTCCATATCTAAAATAACTCGACTAAAATCTTGTTGTTAATTTTTCTCTCCTTCTTTGATTTTTTCTTCCAAAAACAAAACTGTTTCCTTGAATTTCGGGTCTGTTTCAACGGCTTTTGCAACCGCTTTGCAGGCGTGGAGAACGGTGCTGTGGTCTCTGCCGCCAATCTTCTCTCCTATCGTCTTGTAAGGCAGACCGGTAAACTGTTTGGAAAAATACATCGACAACTGACGCGCCGAGGCAATATCCTTTGCCCTTGATTTTGAACTCAAAACGCTTTCCTTAATGCCGAAATGCCCGCAAACCGTCCTGACGATAAAATCCACTGAATATTCGGGGTCGCTTTCCCTGACGATTTTGCCCAAAAGGTTTTGCGCGGTTTCCAAAGTCAAATCGCACCTTGTAAAAGTGCTTGCCGCCAAAAGTGAAATCAGCGTTCCCTCCAATTCGCGGACGTTTGAGACCACCGTATGAGCAATATATTCCAAAATGTCGTCCGGAATTTCCATTCCGTCGTTGTAGACTTTTTTCTTTAAGATGTTGAGCCTTGTCTGAAAGTCAGGGGCTGAAACCTCCGCCGTCAAGCCCCAGCGGAAACGGCTCAGAAGTCTGTCGTTCAAGCCTTTGAGTTCTGACGGCATTGTGTCGCACGTCAAAATTATCTGCTTTCCTGACTGGTGAAGTGAATTGAAAATCGCAAAAAACGTATCCTGAGTGCCGACCTTTCCCGCAAACTCCTGAACATCGTCAATTATCAACAAATCAAGCATTTGATAGAAATGAATGAAATCATTTCTCGTATTGTTGCGGCAGGCGTCGGAATACTGTGTCTGAAACTTGTTCGCCTCAACATACAAAACCAATTTTTCGGGGTACATCTCTTTCACGGAATTGCCGATAGCCTGCGCCAAATGCGTTTTGCCGAGACCCGAATTTCCGAAAATCATAAAAGGATTGTAAGGCGTTTTGCCCGGTTTTTTGGCGATACTCTCCGCCGCCGAGCGTCCCAACTGGTTGCATTTTCCGACAACAAAATTGTCAAGCGTATAATTGGAATTGAGTTGCGGGTCTATTTTGGGCATTTTCAAGCCCGGAAAAGTGTACGGATTGTACGGCAGGTTGGGCTGCAAATGCTGCGAGGCGGCAGCCTTGTTGTCGGGCTGCGAAATTATCTTGCCCGGCACGGTGTAACCCTGCTGCTGAAAAGGTACGGGACGTTTTGCCGCCGCCCTGCCCGCGTCAACGACAATACTGTAAACGAGTTTTGCCTGAAAACCCAAGTTTTTTTGCAACGCCGAGCGCAACAGCCCGACGTAATTAGCCTCCAAATACTCGTAAAAATACGCCGAAGGAACTTGAATTTTAAGAATATTGCCGTCTATTTTAAGGGGTACAATCGGGGTAAACCATGTCCTGAAACTCGATTCGGGAACATTGTCCTTTATAAAATCCAAACACTTATTCCATATAGAACTGACGTTATTTTCCATTTCCATGTACGCTCAACCTTTGCGAAATCCGTTGTAAAATTAAAGAAAAATTCCGAATAAAACAAAAATTTTAATGCACATTTTAATGCTTAACGCGGCAATTCGCAGATTTCCAAATCTTTAATATCGCTTCCTGAAATTATAAATTTTAACGCCGTGCGCTTAACCTGCTGTCCGTACCAGCCTGCCGCGCCCGGATTCATTACTAAGCAGCCGTATTTTTCGTCGTACATCACTTTTAAGATGTGCGAATGTCCGCAGACAAAAATTTTCGGCGGATTGGTTTTCAAGACCTCACGCGCCTTTACGGAATATTTTCCAGGATAACCGCCGATATGAATCATAAAAACGTCAACATTTTCAACCGTAAAACGCTGCGTCTCAGGATAAACAAGCCGCGTTTTGTAATCGTCAATATTTCCGTAAACGCCTCTCAGCGGTTTAAAATGTGAAAGTCTGTCCGCCAAATCCAAAGTTCCGAAATCTCCCGCGTGCCAAATCTCGTCGCAGTTTTCAAAAAAGTTTAAGAATCTGTCGTCCAAACTGTTATGAGTATCAGAAAGCAAACCTATCGTTTTCATTTTTTTATTTCTTTTATCTCTGAGAGGACTTCTCCGTCATAAAAATAAGTGGTAATCCTCTCACCGCTTTTTGCATCCAAGGCACTTTTCAACAATTTTCCGTCTTCGGTTTTGGTTATCGTGTAGCCTTTTTTCAAAACGGCCTGCGGCGAATTGAGTTCTATTTTGGTCTCAACCTGCTGCAAAAGGTGCTTTTTTTGGCTGATATGATTCTGCAAAAGCGAAATTATACGGCTGCGGACCTGCTCCAAACGGCTGAGATTAAGCGGACAGACATTCTTTAAAAAACTGAAATATTTGATTTCTATTTCAGAAATTCGTCTGTTGTTGTAATCGAAAACGTTTTGGAAACCGCGCTTCAAATTTTCAACCGTCTGATTAAACTGAAAGGCGCACGAAGCCGTTCTGTCAATAAAAAACTGAGCCGTTGCGGTCGGAGTTTTAAGGCTCAGAAAAGCCGTCATGTCCGCGATTGACTCGTCTCTGTCATGACCGATACCCGTTATCACCGGCAAAGGAAACTGACAGATATTCTGACAAAGTTCGTAAGAGTCAAAACACGTCAAATCCGTTTTTCCGCCGCCGCCGCGTATTATCACCACGCAGTCAAAAAGAGACATCTTTTCAAAAATTCTGTCCAAAGCATGAATAATAGACGGCACAGCCTCCTGTCCCTGCATAAAGGCTTCAAAAAGTTCGCATGAGAATTTATAACCGTAAGGATTTTCGTCCAAATGTTTCAAAAAGTCGCCGTAACCCGCCGCCGTAGAAGACGAAACCACCGCAATACGCCTTACCAAAGAAGGCAGCGAAAGGGATTTGTTCATCTCGAAAACGCCGTCCTTTTGGAGTTGCTCAATAGTTTTTTTGCGCTGCAAAGCCATTTCGCCGATTGTGTATTCGGGAAGAATGTCGGTGATGTTGAGGCTGAGACCGTAAAGTATATGATACGAAACGCTGACTTTCACCATAATCTTAATGCCCGCGGCAAGAGTGCAGCCCGTCAGAGACTCAAAATAAGGTTTCAAAAGACGGTATTTTGAAGCCCAGACTGTTGCCCTTATCTGCGAGATGATTTGAGAGCCGGAAGAGTCCTTTTCTATCAGTTCGAGATAGGCGTGTCCGCTGCGGTTCTGGTTTATCGACTGAATTTCAGCAACCACAAAATAAGACTGCGGCAAAGCGGCTTCTACTGCGGCTTTTATTTTCAGCGACAACTCCGAAAGCGAAAGTGCGTTTTGTGTCATGTTTTTTGTCTTATTTTTCCTGAACAATAAAAACGTCCTCGTCAGCCGCACGCATATAATATTGCTCGCGGGCAAATTTTACGAGGTTTTCGTCGTTTGTTTGAAGTTCTTCGAGCATTTTTTTGTAATTGTCGATTTTTTCAACGTAATCATTTTTTTCGCGCTCGTAATTATTGCTCCGGCGGTAATCCTGAATTATACGGTATATACTGTGCTGGTCCAAAAACGAAATCCACACCACAAAAAGCACAAACGTACACAAGTACGGATGGCGTTTTATGCAGCCCCAGCATTTTTTTAAAAAAGAATATACGTTTGACATTTGTTTTTTTTAAGTTTTATTTTTAAGTTTGCAAACTTAATACTTTTTTTGCACTTTTACAAGTTTTCAACAACGATTTTTCTCAAACTTAAAAAAAATGCTCAAAAAACTTATTACATATACGGTGTGTTTGCTGCTGCCGCTTATAAGTCCGGCAAAGAATTATGACAGGCAAATCCAAAACAGTGATATAAACACGGTTACGGTAACGCTGTGCATCATAACCACGGCGACAACTTTTTTGGCTGCCTATATGTACCATAAACAACACAGAAACCACAAACTGCTCAAACTCAAAACCAAACTTTTGGAAAGGAAATCCCGTCAACTTTCAAATAAGACCCACGAACTCGAAAATACCTGCCGCGAGTTGGAAAAACTCTCCATCGTAGCGCAACTAACCGACACGGTGATTGTGCTGACCGACCCGGAGGGAAACATCACTTGGATTAACGACGCCTTTGTCAAGCACTCCGGATTCAAAATCAAGGATTATCTCGAAATAAACGACAGAAGTGTCTTCAAGGCCGCCGCATGCGACATAGACCTTAAAAGTTACTACGAAAAAATCAAAGAAACCAAACACTCTGTCTCTTTCAGCACTCCTATAAGCAATATAAAAGGCAACGGCTGGATGCAGGCCGAACTCACACCTACTTTCGACAAGGACGGAAACATAACGCAAATTATCGCTGTCTATTCCGACATCACCGAGTTGAAAAAAGCGCAAAACAAAATAGAACAACAAAATGCCGAAATTCAGCAGTCGCTTGACTACGCAAAAAAAATTCAAGACGCGATAAAGCCTATGAAAATTTTCGTTGACACGGTTTTGAACGGTTATTTCATCGTCAACATGCCTAAAAATACCGTCAGCGGCGACTTTTACTGGGTGGACTACCGCAAAGGCTGCACAATAACAGCCCTTGCCGACTGCACCGGACACGGCATTCCGGGCGGTTTTATGTCAATGCTCGGACAGGTAACGCTCTCAAACACAATCGCAAAGTCCGACAACATAAAACCCTCGGTAATTCTCAACGAAATCCGCACCCGCACAATAAAACTTCTGCACCAAAGGGGCAAAATCGGCGAGCCTCAGGACGGAATGGATTTGAGCATGTGCGTTATCAACCACAGCGAAAAAATTTTGAGTTTTGCCGGAGCGTACTCTTTTACGTACCTTGTCAGAAAAGGCATACCGAATGAGGAAATAATAAACCTCGCGAAAGAAGGACGCATAAAACTCAATTTTCCGCCGGACAAAAATTCGTTTCTGATATATTTCAAACCCGACAAAATGCCGATTGGAATACATACGAAAGACAACATACCTTTTTCGCAAATTGACATAAAATTTCAAAAAGGCGACATTATTTATATGACAACCGACGGTTTTTCAGATCAGTTCGGCGGCGAAAACTGCAAAAAACTTCACACCAGAGCGGTCGAAAAAATGTTTCTGAAAATCAGCAGTCTGCCGATGCCGGAACAAAAACGCGAACTCGAAACCTTTATCACCGACTGGAAAGGCAACAACGATCAGGTGGACGATATTCTGATTTTTGCGACAGAGTTGTAGTTTTCAAATAAAAATACTAACTTTGCGCCGGAAAAAAAGCATTTATAATGGAATTAACACAATGGATTTTAGGCGGTAACGGCGGGCTTTTGGTGCTTGAACCCCTGACAGCCCTGACAGATTTTATCGTAACGGCAGTCTGCATTCTGGGACTTGTAAAATTCTCGCGCCACAAAGAGACAGAAAAACGTCAGTTGCGGGTTTTTGCATGGTTTTTCCTTTTTATGGGACTCGGAACATTGTTTGCGGGACTGTTTACCCACGCCTTTTCATACTTTTTTTATCCTGAAAGACTTTCAAAAGAGGCTCTTTCGGTGCTTTGTTATGACGAAAAACTCTCATACAACCTTCACAATCTTCCGAACTGGGTTTTCAACGTTGTCTCGGTAACGCTGTTTGAAGTTTCAAATATCATAATGACAAAAAAATATCTGCCAAAACTCAACACCGGGCTGTATTATGCGGTAATTGCGGTGGAAAGCCTTGCGGTTTATGTTTTGCTTTTAACGGTTTTGAAATACGACATTGCAATAGCGCATATCGGTTTTGCACTATATTTAACAGCGTTGCCGCTGCAAATTGCGGTTTACAGAAAACACCGCTCACAATATTCAAAGTATATGATTTCGGGCATTTTGATAATGCTGATAACGCCGCCGGTGATGGCTTTGAAGTTTGAATTTTGCAAATGGTTCAATTTCAATGACATATCACATGTTGTTATAGCGGTGACGATGTATTGTTTTATGCTTGCGGGTGAAGAATTTGTTGAAGAAAAATTAGAAAAATAGAAAATGGATTACATACCTTCCAAACTGCTTTCAAATGCGGTAGACCAGTTTTCGCGGCTTCCGGGCATCGGTAAAAAAACGGCTTTGCGGCTTGTGCTTGATGTCATAAAACGCGACGAAAACACGGTTGAAAATTTTGCGAACTCACTTACAAACCTCAAAAAAAACATTCACGAGTGCAAAATTTGCGGCAACCTTTCTGACGGGGAAATCTGCACGATTTGCGGCAATCCTCAGCGCAGACAGTCAGTAATCTGCATTGTTGAAAATATCCGCGATGTCATTGCGATAGAGCAGACCGGCACATACAAAGGCACTTACCATATTCTCGGCGGTTTGATTTCGCCGGTTGACGGAATAGGTCCGTCAGACCTGAACATCGAACAGTTGAAATCAAGGATTGAAGAAAACGAGGTTGAAGAACTGATTTTTGCCCTCAGCGCAAACATGGAAGGCGACACGACGTGTTTTTATCTGAGCCGTCTGTTTTCGTCAAAAGTCGGCAAAATCAGTCAGATAGCCCGCGGCGTAGCCTTTGGCGGCGACCTCGAATACACCGACGAAGTAACCCTCGCCCGCTCATTGGAAACAAGGACGGTTTATAATGCGGAATGATTGGTTTTTAAAAGCGGGCAGAGATGCCCGCAATCCATAAGTTCTTACCAGTCTTTTAAGCCTTCATTTTTTCTCTCCGCCACCGCCACGCACTCCATTTCGATAAGCCAAGTCGGACGGCAGACAGGCGCAAGAGTTATGACACGCGGAATGTCAGGAAAACGCTTGTCAAAAATCTCTTTAACTGTTTGATAATCCGCAATATCACGAAGATAAACAATAATCTGCGCAACGTCGTTAAAACCGCTGTCAGCCTCTTTTAAAAGCGCGTTGACGTTTTCAATCATGCGCTCTGTCTGCCTCTTGATGTCGCCGATATAAAGAACGTTTCCCTTGTTGTCGATGCTTGCCGTACCCGAAATGTAAATCTCGGCCCGGTCGCCAAACTCTACGCAAGTGCCGCGCTCAAATGTTACGCCGTATTCGTATGTAGGATTCAGATACTCAGGCGCATAGAGATATTTTACTTGGCTGGTTTCGTGTCCTTTAAGAGCGTATGTGCCGAGTTGAACAAGAGCCTTGGTCTCTGCGGGAAGTCCGCCGATACCGGTTGAAGCGATATAATGAGTTTTTTCTGTAAGTCCCTGATTAATAAAATTTTCGCGGCGGGCTTTCACCATTCCGGCGTACTGAGTGTCAACATCGCGGACAAAAAACCATGTACGTATGCAGTTGTCAGCAAGGGTGGCACCAAATTTAGACAAAGCGTCCTCGTAATCCGAGAGCAGTTTCTCTGTCTGAGCCGCACTGTCGCCCTCTGTACTCTGCATGCCCATTTTGTAAATATGCGTGTAACCGTTGTGCGAGGCGGTAACGCAGTTGTGCTGCGCAGAGATTTCCATTCCCTTGGCAAGATAAAGCCAGAGAGCAATTTTGCTGCCGTCCAAAGGAGGCTGCTGAATCAGCGAGACCTTGGGCGAGTCAGAATCCTTAATCCACGGTTTTTGATTGGTGCTGTCGCTTACAAAATAACGCTTAAAAACGATTTCAGAGCCTGAAATTTCAGGCCGCTGCAACAACAACTCCTCAGCCTTGCAAATTCTTGAATACTGTCCTGGGAAAATTTCACCCTTCGGTTCTATATGTATAATTGCGTGGTATTCAGCCACTTTGTCTTTCGGTGCAAATTCTGAAACCTCAATATCAGCACCCAAATCCTCAAATTGTATATTAAACTTTTTCATAATCCTTTTTTTTAACTGTTTGCATAACTGTGCATTCCGCCTAAAAAATAATTCACTCCGAAATATGTCATCAAGACTGTTAAAAACGCAAAAATCAAGTATTTATGCAGTTTTTTGTCATCGTAGAAAATTATAAGGCTTTTTGAATGAAACGGCAGAGCGTAGACCATAAAAGTTATCAAAGCCCAAGTTTCTTTCGGGTCCCAACTCCAATAACGTCCCCACGAAATATTTGCCCAGACCGCGCCCAAGAAAATACCGATACCGAGCAGAATTTCAGCAGGATAGAGCATTATGCGGCTCAGGACGGCAAGTTGGCTTGTTTTTTCACTGTCCCTGACCAGCAACGAAAAAATACCACTGAAAAACGTAAAACTCAGCAGACTGTACGCAATCATAATCGTGGAAACGTGCGCACTGAGAATCGGCGAATTTAAAACCGGCATAAGCGGCGTAATCTGCGGATTTTTTTGTCCGAGCCACGCCACCAAAAGCGTAAAGCCCGAAATCAGAAAACCAAACGGCGTCAAGATTTTTATTTTTTTGCCGAAAGCCAACGCCAACAGCATAATAATCAGCGACATAAAAAGCATTGTTTCGTAACCGTTGCCCATCGGAACGCGCCCCGAAACATACCACCTCAAAACATATCCGCAAACATCAAAAATCAGCGAAACCAAGAGCGCGATTCTCAGCACCGCAAAAAATTTTTCCGAGATGTTTTTGGATAAAACAATCACCGCAAACGCCAAAAATCCGATTGTGAGATTTATCATAAAAAGTATTTTGGCGAAGTTGATTCTGTTGTAAATGATTTCTGCCTTAATCTTTGATTCTGAGATTTTTACAGAAGTTTCTTCAAACAGTTTGCCGCTTGTAAGCATCAGAATAAGACCGATTTTTTCGTCAATTTCGCGGACAGCCTTTGTGGGTTCAAAGGTGTTAAGACGGTAATTTTCGTTTTCGTCAAAAAAGTCGGCAAACGAGGCAAATTTTTCTACGCCGAGTTGTTTTTGCAGATTTTTGTCCTTTATGAGAATCATCTTTTCGTCTTTCCAGACTTCGGGACGGTAAAGCCAGCCACAGACAACCTGCTCCGCCGTCAGCGAATAATATGACGGTTTGCCGTAAATTTTCTGCACAAAATCCCTCGCCATAGTGTTGAACGGCGCGATTCGTCCGTTGTAAACTATCTGTTTTTCAGACACTTGGTCGGATTCGTCGTAACTGATTGTGGGCAGTTTTCTTTCTTGCGAATTTGCGTTAAAACCGATAAAAACCAATGCCAAAAACAGTCCGCCTTTTTTCAGCAACGGATGCTGCAAAAGTCTGCGAAATTCCGCACTTTTAGTAAAGAAAAGCCAAAGCCCCGACAGCGCAAAAAGTATATATCCGAAATATGTCAGCGGCGTCCCCACAGGGTCGTAATTAACTGAAAGCAAAGTACCCAAGCCGTCTTCGTCAAAACTCGTCTGATAAAACCTGTAACCGTTTTTCTTATAGATTTTGTTCATCGAAATTTGTGCGTTTTCGCCGCCGATGTTAACAAAACTCACATAATCCTGCGGCATTTGCGTGCCTTGGTAGTTTCTTATCAGAAAACTGTCAAGACGCATTTCAAAACCGAGATTTTCCTTAAACATATTCTCTTTCAGCACAAAAAAATCCGCCGACTCGCCGCTTCTCAAATGCAAGTATCCTTCTTTGCCGGAAATTTTGGTCGCCAACGCGCCCGCCAATATGATTACAAGCGAAAAATGGAACAATATCACCGGCAGTTTTTTAGCGAGTTTTTTCACAAAAACCACAGCCGAAACCGCCGTCAATACCGCCCACAATCCGCTGAACCAAACCGCAGTGTAAACGTTTTTGTCAGCAATATCCTGCGTAAAAAAAGTCGCCGCAGCCATTGCCGCAAGAATCGCCGAATAGAGTGCTATTATAATGTATTTCAATATCTTGTTACCAATTATCATGGCGCAAAATTAGCAAAAATTTGTCATTTATAAAAAACTATTCCGCTTTTGCCCCGCTCAAAATCCACATATCAATTATCTCCTTGTCGTGTTCAACGGCGAGTTTGTCTTTGTGGTTATGTTTCACTTCGGGAAAACGTCCGTGAAGTACCAAATGCAACGCGCTTTTAGCCGTGTCGCCGGGTGTAACTACGTTAATTTCAGGACGTTTTGAAGATTTGGCATTAACCATTGCGGCGAAACTTTTGCCCTCTGTGAGAAAAAGTCCGGCGGCAGCGTGTTCGCCCAAACCGTGGCAGTTGGCGCAGGAGTTGTTGAAATATTCATTCTGAATATAATTAAACAATCCCGCGTTGATTTGTCCGGCGTCAAAAAGCAACGTATCGCGTGAATTTTTGTCGTCATTGGACAACTCTTTTTGCCAAAGGGTGATTTCGCGCTGACGTATGCGGTTTATCACCGTGATTTCCAAATAGTTGACGCTTTGAGGGATTCCGCCCAACGTAATGCGTTTTTTACCGCTGACGTTGGAGAGTATCTGTTTTGAAATTTCGGAATATTCAGCAATCGCCTTGTCATTTTTTGCAGTTTCAAAGCCGGAAAGCGTTACGGCGTAACCCTCCGGCCAGGAATCAATTCCCGAAATATCAACGTCAACGGCGACTTTTATGCCATCCTGCTGATAAACAATTTTTTCCACAATGTCACCGTCATCGCAAGCGGCTAACAAAACCAATGAAAATATGTATAAAATCTTTTTCATTTCTTAAAATTGACAATTGACAATTGACAGTTGACAATGGACACCTGACTATAATTGTCAATTGTCCATTGTCAATTGTCCATTATTAAAAAGCATACTGCAACATTACTGTAACAGAGTGAGTTGCGAGGCCGAGGTCATCGTTGTCGCGGTCGAGTTGTGTGTCGTGGCCCTTGCGACCCATATACTGATACATCGCTTGGAGTTTCAGGTTGGTATCTTTTATAAAATAATTGAAACCAATGGCGGGCATATTGATAATACCGTCTTTTGAGGTGGCGTTGCGATCCATAAAGTCGTAACGTGCAGAGACTTGCCATTGCTGTGCAACAAAATATCCCGCCTGAACATATCCGCCCCAATAATTGAATGTGTCGTCGATTTTTTGACGGTCGGTAAAGCCGATGTGCATGTAGTAAAACTCGGTTGCAAAGTAAAGTTTGTTTACCATATATACGAACTCAAAACCTGCGCGGGTGTCGTTGGTAGATTCTGATTGAGCCTCAACGTTGGTGTTGGCTGAGAGGGCAATTATCATTTTTTTGTCGCTTAAATTGTTGGGATTGCCCTGACTTGTAGGCATATAGCCAAAAGGCATTACGGCAATTCGTCCGGCGTAAAAGAGCGACGGCAGACCTTTAATATCGTCGCTTAGGGTTTTGGTGGCGGAGTTGACGCCTGCGCCCGTGCCGTTGAAAATACCGGCTTCGTAACTAAATTTGTTGTTGGCAACCAAACCGTGAGCCATTACACCAAGGTCGAAACCTGTACCGATTGAGGGGTTTACGGCGTTGAGTACGTGAGGCATTATCACGCTTGTAGTCAGCGATGTAGGTACGCAAGGAAGAAGAGTTTCGCCCAATGTGGTGAGGTATGCGTGAGTGTAAGGAGTTTTGAATTTTCCAACACGGAAACTGAGTGCGTTGTTGGCTTTTACGTCAAACCAAGCCTGTTGCAAAAGTGCTCCACCCGATGCTGCCGCGTTGATGCAGAGGTTGAACGAAATCCGATCGTAAACTTTGCCCGTAAAACCGAGAATTGCATACGGAATGGCAAAGCCCGAATTCATCACATTGTCCTGATTATAAGCCTTATCGAGACCTTCGTCGTCGTACCAATTGTATTTTGCGGCGGTCTGAATCAATGTGTAAGGCTTGAAAACAAAGTCGCCTTTTTTTGATTTGATTGAAAAACCTTCACGACCTGCAAGCGATACAACGCCATTGTCTGATTCGTCGGTTTGCGCTGAAACTGAAAGCGTTACAGCAGATAATATTAATGCTAATATTCTTTTCATTTTTTTTATTTTTTTGTTCCCTTTTAAAAAAGGGAACCGGAAAATTTTTATATTCGGCTCACTTTCGTTCGCCGGACGCTCTTTTCGTTTGGTGCTAACGTCCGCGCGAAGCGCGAGCATAAAAGTTTTTTGGTTCTTTTTTTCAAAAAAGAACAACAATTACAATGATTCCAAAAATGTAACCAATGCCACCCTGTCTTCTTTTGGCATTTTGGCAAAGAGATTTTTGGAGGCTTCGCCTTCGCCGCCGTGCCACATTATGGCTTCGATGAAGTTGCGGGCGCGGCCGTCGTGGAGAAAATAGGTGTGTCCGTTGACGATTTTTTGAAGTCCAACGCCCCAAAGCGGTGTGGTGCGCCATTCGTTGCCACGGGCAAGACCGCTGACGTAGTTGTCATTAAGACCAACGCCCATAATTTCGCTGCCCATATCGTGAAGCAAGAAATCAGAGTACGGGTGGAAGGTCTGTCCGCCGAGCCACGGAATCCGCGTACCATTCAGCAGGACAGAACCTTGCGGCTGCGTATGAAGCGTTGTAACGTGGCACAGATGACATTTGGCGGCGTAAAACATCTCCTCTCCGCGTTTTACCACAGGGTCGTTGACATTGCGGCGGGCGGGCACTCCAAGGCATTGCATATAAAGGTCAACGTCTTCCATTTGCTCCGAGGTAACGTCCAACTGTTTGTAAGTAATGCCCATAGCGGATGTTGCCTGCTCCATTTGCGCCTGACC
This sequence comes from Bacteroidales bacterium, assembly GCA_017535325.1. GTDB lineage: Bacteria > Bacteroidota > Bacteroidia > Bacteroidales > UBA3824 > UBA3824. The sequence continues at coordinate 131,514 of JAFXUC010000024.1, forward strand.
TTCGCAGATTTCTTCCGGAAAACGGCTGTTGGTTGCACCCATATCCGACGAAAAACCGAGTTCCACGGTCAGGTCGGCGTGCTGAGCCTTGTTGCCGGAGAGACCAAGTTGAAGTTTTCCGCGTTCCTTGATGTAATTTGCCTTGCCAGAAATTCCATATTCCGGATAATTGCTGCGGGCGGCAAGTTGCTCAATCTCATTGCGGTCAACAGCCATCATCAAGCCCATTCCAACGTGGCGGAGAGGTATGCGGACGGTGCAAAAAAGGTCTTCGGGCGCGATAGTGTCAGCGTACCATTCGGTGATGGTGTAGTTTGGTTTGGCGAGTTGGTATTTTTCGCCGTCAGGAAACGTAAAATCCTGATAATCATACGTTACTTTGAGTTTTCCTTCGGGTTTTACGCCGATAATCGCCTGATCATGAACCACTCGTCCGTAATCCTGAAAAAACGCGCCGTTTTTCCTCGTGATGTAAATCAACATTGACGAAAAACCATAGTTGCCGCTGCCTCCCGCGCTCCAAAGTGTGGGCTCGGTGCGTCCGGCGTTTCGGTGGCAACTTCCGCACGAATATCCCGCATAAACAGGACCTAATCCGCCCTGACTGCGCGATGAGCCGAGCGGATTGTCGTAAAGGTTGTCGCCGTTCAAAAAGCGGGAAGTATATTTTCCGCTGACCCAGTCCGCATCGGTATCGTAAGCGTATGACGAGGAAAGAAACACCGTCGAAGTGCCCGCCGACAATGCAAAACCGTCGGGGATTTTTATTTCCTCAACGCCGATGCCATCCTCTCTGTCACAGCCATACAGCACAAAAGCCGCAGCCAAAACTGCGGCATATTTAATCTTAATCTTCATTTTTTAATGAATCGTCCTTGCTTTACCGTCTTTAAAAATCAAATATTCCAAAGTGTGGAAACCGCGGAGATTTTGCGCAGAAGAAATCTCCTGAGCGTGTTTGGTGCCGTCCTCGCCTTCGAGAATTTCCTCATATTCGCCCGACCATTCAAGGTCTGCCCAAGACTGCGTGTTAAAAATATTGATGATTCCGCTGAGGTCGAGCGGCCAAGAGTCCATGTTCGGGTCAAGACCTTTGTCGGCAACAGGTCCGAAAAGAAACGCCTCCGAACTTTCCCAAGGTGTACGGGCTGCAACCCAAGCGTCAGCACATTTTGAAAAGCCGTCGTTTGACGGATTTTTTTCAAACGCGACAACAGCGTTGTAAAGTTCGGTGTTTTTGTCTTTCAAGTTTTTGTACGTCGGCAAAACTACGCTGTTAACATACTGAGAAAGAACATTGTCCCAATTATAATCGGCAAGATTGTCATCGATAAACGTTTTGAGTTCCTTGTCCAAAACATCGCGCAAATCGGCGCATTTTTCAATGGCGGTCTGAGCCTCCGCGCTGCCGAGGTTGTTGCGGAAAGGCTGAGGAATCGACATAATCGCGTCCTGTGCGGCTTTGATTGCGGCAATAACTTTTGCATCAAGTTCGGCATTTTTGCCGCTAATAACTTTTGAAATTGAATTTGCGTTAACAGTGCCGTCAAGCGAACCGTAATAAGCATTTTTTACAGAAGTGATGTTGTTAGTAAAGTCAACACGCGAATGCCATGAAAACCACGATTCAACTTCAAGAACAGCCTTTGCGGGTTCGGTTGCGAAAAGTTCCACCGGGCTGCCGATTTTTGTGTCGCCGACCTCGTTTGCGATGTCAATGCAGCCGTCAACTATTTGCTCAACACAGTCTTTTGACGATTTGAAACCTGCACCCTCGTGAGAGAGAAAACGTTTTGCATAACTCTCGCCGCCTTCGTAACTGTCATTCCAATAAGCATATAAGTTATCGGAATCGGCTTTCAAAAGGGTTGCGACGGTGCGCATATAATTGCCCCATTGTTTTGCGTAATCGGAATTATATTCCGCGTCAATCGCAACTGAATCAGCAATTTGAACTAATTTTTCATCTTCTTTGTCCTTATCACAACTTGTGATGGTTGCTGCCGAAAAAGCAATCAAGCCCGCAGCGATTAAAACTCTTTTTTTCATCGTTTCTATATTTTTTTTATTATTATCATTTTTGACAAAACCAACCGACATAACCGATTGAAATACAAAATTCGTTTTCGTTGTTGTAATTGGTTTTGGTGTTTTTAAACATCTCGTTTGTACCGATTCTGCGGCAAGTGTAATCCGCTTTTATAACAAGATTCGGCAAAGCGAAATAGTTAAGACCGAAAGTCCAATAACTAACCTGACAACGGTCGTCCATAACTTGCAGATTTACACCTTTTTCCTGAGGATTGTAATATTCGTAATGTGCAAACGGATAAAGTACAGGAAAGTTGTCGCCGCCGCTGAAAACATTCTTCAAATTAACGCCGAGTTCAAAGTTGTAATTGAGTGCTTTTTCGGCAACGTTAGGGCTGCGGTTGTAACCCGATTTTGAAGAGTAAGTGCGGATAACCTTGTCAACCGCCGCAACCTCTGTCAAACCACCCTGCAAAAAGTTTCCTCGGAATGTTACGTAATCGTTTTTGTACTGAGCGTCAAACGAAAAAATCGAAATATTAATCGGATCGTATGGTTCAAAAGTTGACAGACGGTCGCTGTTTTTTCCCGCATCATAACAGTAATACATTGAATATCCGAGCCTTAAACCTTTAACACCGCTGAAATCCAAGCGGAAAACATACGCCGGTCTTGTAAAATTATCCGCTTCAAAAAGTCCCTGTCTGCCGCCTTTAATCCAGTTGTAACGGCTGAAACCGAGCGGATTTTGTCCCGCAACTATTTGCGCCTGATAGTTGAATATTTTGCCGATTTTACCGAAAAATTCCAAACCTATTTCGTGCCAAGTGCAAGGCATTATGGTAGTTGCGCCTTCGGGACGGAAAGTTGTAAAAAAGTTTATCGGTTCGTGGTGAGTATTTGTCAAGCCGACGGGCAGAATAAGATGTCCGGCTTTGATGTTGAACTCTTTTATGAATTTTCGTGTGATGTGAAACTGTTCGAGAGCCACTTCGCCGCCTTTTTCCATTTCGGTTTCGTACTCGCCGTTTTCGCTGCCCGAACCCGCCTCCATTTCCATAGCCGTACCCGTACCGCCAGCCTCAAACTCGATTTCCGCGCCGAGAATCCATTTGTCGGAAAATTTATAATCAATCGCCAAAACAAATCTCGGCAATGAAATTTGAGCGTGATTGATTTCTGAATTTCCGTTTGTAGAGCCGCTCCAACGGTTGAGACCGTAGTTTTGCCACGAGGCAAGCATTTCGCCGTAGCCGCCGAAACGGAATTTTTTGAACGTTGTGTCCTCTTGTGCGCTGAGGTTAAAAGTCAGCGCGATAAATAATATTACAAAAAACTGTTTCATTCTCTCTATTTTTTTTACGGCGCAAAATTAGAGAGAAGATTATTTAAAGAAAATACTTAAAAATAGGTATTTTTCAGACCAAGAATACCTATTTTTAAGTATATATCATTTGGAAAATATTAGAAAAACTCTCCGCCGCCGCCAGAATCGCTTGTTTTTCCGCTGATAACTGACTCGCCTGACAAGATGTTTATAATGCAGATTACTTTATAAATTTTGCCGTAATAGTTTTGAACGGGAGCATACGTTTCCGTTATAGTGTAAGTACCTTCGTTGATTTTTACGGTTTTGTTGACAGACTTTGTGCGTCCGAGTCTTATTTGTAACCAAAATTCGTCCACTTCGGTATTTTCGCTTGACATCAGAGTTTCATACGGCTTTTCCGAAAGGTTGATGATTTCGTTGCGCGGTTTCCCGAAAAAGTCAGCGGCTTTGTAATTCAAGTCCGTCATTTTGCCCTCAGGTGTATATTCAGCAAGCATTATCAACTGACTCAGAACATCATTTGTTTGTGTATATTCGTCAACTTTTTTGGTCATATCCTCCTGAGTGGCTTTCATTTCTTCCATGTTCTGACGCATTTCCTCCTCCTGAGAAGCAAGTTCCTCAGACTGAACTTTTAATTCTTGCAACAGTTTGTTTGTCCTGATATTGATTTTTACAGTTGCAATCGTTGAGGCGATACTGTTGCCGACCTCCTCAACAAACTGCTGCTTATAAGGCTCTATTTCGTTGAAAGAGGCAATCTCAGCAACCGCATAAATCTCGTTGTTGAACTTAAACGGCACAATCAAAAGATACTGCGGACTTTTTTCGCCGAGACCGGAAGTGATGTTGATATAATCCTCCGGAAGATTGCTGATGTAAATGCTGTCGTTTTCAAGTATGCAGCGGCCTATAAGTCCGACACCAGGCTTAACCTGCTTTTTCAAAATCTTTCTGATATTATAAGCGTAGCCCGCCGTCAGTTCAAAATAAATATCGTCTTTGTTGTCGTCGTTGATGACAAAAAGTCCGCCCTGATTTGCGCCGACGTATTTTACGAGGTTGCTTATAATGTTGAAAGAGAAGTCAAACATGTCGTTGTTGTATTCGCGCAAGATGTCGCCGAACTTTGCCGTACCTTCTGTAATCCAGTTTTGTTTGCGGTCAAGTTCCTGACGCTCGTCAGTTTCCACACGCGCTTTTTTAAGAGAATCCCTCATACTCAAAAGCGAAGAACCAAGTTCGTCATTGTCGCTCAGAGGCTTAAAAGGCGTGTCAAGATTGCCTTTTCCGATTTCTTCCGCAAAAACAACTGCCTTGTCAAGTCCCGACTTCAAATCGTTTATAGAGTCTGCAATAACGTTAAGTTCCTCAGTATTACTGCTTTCCATATTGGAATCGATCTGAAAGTTTCCAAGCGAAAACTGTTTTAGCAACTCGCCCGACTTGCCCAAAAAGTTTGCCATTTCGGAAGTGGTAAGGAATATAAAAACTCCCAAAAACATCAAACCAAAAATCACAATCATAATAAGAGCCGTATACTGCGAATTGTTTTGAGCAAAAACAGTTTCACCGTTCAAGACCGAAACCAAAAACCATTTTGAGTCAAAAACCTTGTTTTCAAGCCCCATGGCACAAATCATCAGATGAGAATCCAAAGAGTCTGGCAAATTAAAAAACGCGAAACCGGAGGAGTCTACCTTGGTTTTTATGTCGTAAAACGAAGTTGCGGAAAACTTCATCAAATCGTTTTTCAAATTTTCGTTTACAGAGGTAGAAACGCCAGCAAACTGTCCGATGTTTGTCAAAAGAAACGAAGCGACATTGCTGTAATCCGAAGCGTTTTTTACCATCGCGTTGAAATTTTCAACCTCCAAATCGCCGCTTACCATGGCGCAGAAATTATTTTCGCCGTCCAAAACCGGAATCAAAACGGTGGATTTGTAAATCGGCTTAACGCTCGGATTTTCAGGATCTTCGCTGACAATTCCCGTAATCTGCTCCTTTCCGTTGATTTTTGCCTTGTAATAACTGCTCGAAAAATCATCGCCGTCTTTGTCCAAATCCTCAATTGTACAACGTGTACTGCCGTCGCCGCGCTCAAAAGTATAAACCCTGCGCCCGTACGATTTTGACCAGATAGCATCTATGAATCCTAATTCCCACGAAATCTTTATGTTGTCATAATTAGAATTATTGCTAAGAAAAACATGCGCCGCAGTTTTGTAAATTTCTATGCGCTCACTTTCCGAAAGAATGTTGGTTCCTGAAAGCGAAGACGCAAAAGAACGCAACGCGCCGATGTTTCTGTCAAGAGAATTTTGAATTTTCAAGACAGCATTGTTCTGCACGCCGCGAATGTTTTTTATCACAAGCGACGTGTTGGTATTATTTGTATGATAATTAAGATAACTTGCTGACACTATGTAAACTACAAGTGCAGCAGAGAGTATATACAAAAGTAATTTTACTTGAATTTTTAGTTTCATCGCTACAATTTTTTTCTAAAAAAATTTATGCAATCTTTGTGCCTTTTTTAGCCGTTTAAAATTAGTGATAAAACTTTAACCTGCAAAATTTTTGCGGAATTTTTTTTATAAAAAAAAAGAGCCGCAAACATTGCGGCTCTACTGATTTAAAATCTTACTCCAAATGTCATTGTTATGTATACGTATTTGTTTTTAATATCATAAAACTGTGTGTCATACAACAATTTTGTAGTTTTGTAGTGATGGTATGATCCGGTCAAATCGAAAAAAATATCCTCATTGCCGAGACCAACACCGAAAGAGCCTACCATACGTTCATAATTACCTTTAATGCTTTCATCGGGATTACCATACATCGCGTAACCCGCTCTGAGCGAGCAGAAAGGACTTACTTTAACCTCACCGCCGACTCTTAAATTATGAGTAGAACGATACACATTCTTGATCATTTGGTTTACGTCGGCGTATGCATCATCTTCAAAATCCTCAGTTTCAAATTTTGCCTGCGAATAGTTAACATATTCATAGTCGAAACTGAGCAGACCTACACCCGGAGCAATAAACGCCGCCGAAGCAATGGCTTTGAACGGGGTTTGGAGATTGTATTTTATCAGCACGTCATCTTCGGTTATGGACGTGAATTTATCGCCCGTTTTGTAATCACATTCCATTGTCGCATAAAATTTGTCTTCTATGCCGGAAAACCATGTCGGTGTATGAATTGCGGCTCCAAAACGCAGGAAATTAACCGGTTTTACGATAACGCCTGTTTTGAGGTTGATACCCGCTGCTTTGATGTCAAAGTTTCTCTTGAAACGCCAATCGTTGTATTCTATGTCGCTAAGAGAACTTGCATCTTCGCTGTAAATGTTTGTACTTTTATACCTCAGGGTTTCAAGCCCAATACTTGCGCCGAAATATACGATGTCGTTGTAATTTCCGGAAAATGCGAAATCCCATGAATTATGACCGCCTTTGGTTTTGATTCTGTTTTTTTGGTATTCACCGTAACCGTAGACCGTCTGATCAAACCAGCCTTTTTCATGTGCGTTGTAATAGTCGCCATTGTTTTTGCATTCTAACAATTGGCATTTGTAGGCTAATTCCGCACCGACGCTTTCCTCACCCAAGTAATCCGGATTCATACCGTTCACCTGATTACTCCAATTGTCCAACATTGAGCCGTTGTCGTTACATCCGTAAATGTATTCCTTGGAATTAAAATCCATCAGACGGTTGTAAGCGATACCCCAAGACCAGCCTTTAAAACCGCTTTTTTCGGCATTATAATTTGCCTGAACAAAACCCACATTCGCTATTTTGAACGAAAACTTACTGTCTGAGGCCTGCTGTCCGTTGATTGTGCTTTCTGAATTAACGTTTACGAACTGCGGAGTAAAAGTAAACTCGCCTCTTTTATAAATACTCATGCCCGCAGGATTGCTTGAAAGACACGAAATATCGCCGCCCAATGCCCCGAAAGCACCACCCATTGCAATGGAACGCGCCGTTCCCTGCTGGTATGTCTGAGAAAACCGTATTGCATCATACTCGTCCTGAGCGAAAACCGCTGACGATAACAACGTTAAAGATGCAAAGAATATACTCTTTTTCATAATTTGTTATAAAATTTTCGATTTATAAATTGTTATTTTTAATTTTATCTGTGGTGTCCGCCTGAATGTCCGCTGCTGCCAGATGACGAGTGGCTGCTTCCTGACGAAGAGTGGCTTGACGAAGAACTGTGGCTTGACGACGAAGATGACGACGATCTGCCAGAGTAACCGCTTGACGACGAACCGCTCTTGGACGGGCTTGACGAACCCGACGAATTATAACTGCTACGGTTGGAATTACCAGTATAATTAGAACCGCTGTTACTGCTGCGGGAACTCGATCCGGAAGTTGAACTTCCTGATCTTGAAGTATTTGAACTTGATGACGAATTGTAACTGCTGCGGTTGGAATTACCGGAGTAATTAGAACCGTTGTTACTGCTACGGTGTGAATCGCCAGAATAATAACTGCCGTTTCTACCGGAATTAGAATAATTTTTACTTGTACCGTTGCTTGAACTTCTATAACCAACACCGTGCGTTGAACTCATATTACGGTTCGTGTAAGTTCTGTACGTCCTGCCGCTTTGTCCTGCATGCACTCTGTTGTAATCCATTGCGTAATGACGGTCAAAACTATCGTAGTATCCGTGTCCGTAGTGATGGTGTCTGTAATAGCCCTCGTGAAAGCACGGATTGTAATAGTGGTGGTGATAGCCGTACCATGAATATCCCCAATACGGGTCGCCCCAGTAGGAATATCTGTAAGGCATTCCCCAGCCTGCGTGCCAGTAAAACGAGTTGTAAGAATATCCGAAGTCCCAATACCAGTTGTGATACCAAGGCTCGCAAATCACTACGTCATAATATCTTGTGGCGCAAGTCGGACGGTGAAAACGGTAAATCCTCGTCGTATAACTGTCGTCTACGATAACCTCGTCCTCGTCATAACTCTGACTATACTGATTATTGTTGTTGCCGCTTTCGCTTTCATAGACGGTAACGTCCTGATTTTGCGGCGTGGTTGACTCCACAACAATAGTTCTCTCCGGACGTGTATAAACCCCGTAAACATCGTCGCTGTATGTTGTTGAACTCGTTGTCATAAGCACCGTGCAAGACGAGAGTGCCGACATAACCAAAGCCGAAAATAAATAAACAGGTTTCATAATACTTTCCTCCTATCAGTTAAGTTAATCAATCATTATTTTAGACGTTCACAACTGAAAAAAGTGAACGCGTTTTTTGTTAATATTGTTTAAACAGGAAGACAAAAAAATTTTGCCGTTACACTGCTTTCAAACTCATGTCAAGGCTTTTGATTTGGTGTGTTAACGCGCCGACAGAAATGTAGTCAACACCCGTCAAAGCGTAATCCCTTAACGTATCGAGAGTTATGCCGCCGGAAGATTCTGTTTCGTATTTTCCGCCGATGAGTTCAACAGCCTTTTTAGTTAATTCCAAATCGAAATTATCGAGCATAATTCTGCGGATTCCGCCTACTTCCATAGCCTCGCGGATTTCGTCAAGGTTGCGGGTTTCGATTTCGATGTCAAGTTTTTTGCCTTTTTCCTTGCAGTATTTCTGAGCGGCGAGAATTGCGTTTTTGATTCCGCCCGCAAAGTCAACGTGGTTGTCCTTTATAAGAATCATGTCAAAAAGACCGATTCTGTGGTTTTCGCCGCCGCCGGTTTTAACAGCCTGTTTTTCAAGAAGTCTGAGTCCCGGAGTGGTTTTTCTCGTGTCAAGAACTTTGGTGTGAAGGTCGGCAATTTTTTCAGCGTAAATGTGCGTCTGCGTTGCAACGCCGCTGAGCCTTTGCATAAAGTTCAAAACGAGTCTTTCTGCCTGCAAAATGGAAATCACGTTGCCGGAGACTTCAAAAGCGATGTCGCCTTTTTTTACTTTTGCGCCGTCTTTTAAGAAAACCTCAACTTTTAAATTTTTGTCGATTTTTTCAAAAACTTTCAACGCCACTGAAATTCCGCACAAAATTCCGTCCTGCTTTATTATAAGGCGTGCCTTGCCCTGCTCGTCATTAGGAATTGTTGACAAAGATGTATGGTCGCCGTCGCCTAAGTCCTCGGCAATTGCGATGTCGATTAAATCGTCTTCGAGTTCTTCTAATTTTTTCATTCTTTAAATTTTTTTATATGTTACGCGACAAAGGTACAAAAAAAAATCCGAAATTATCAAAAAAATAATTTCGGATTTCGCTGTTTTTCTCAAAATCTCAGTAAACATACAACCCTGTAATAACCGGTTGATTGTTAACGGTTTTCAGTGTGTAGTCCACTTTATAGGATTTACCTTCGGAAGTTTTCATCGTTCCGAAGAAATAATTTCTGTTGCGGCTCGAAGTGTATTGAGACGGTCTGTTGAGTTCAAAAAACCTCTCCAAGACCTGCACAGCCTGTGTTTTTGTGCAGATATTTTGAGAATTGTTGAAATTCAACTCCATCTGCGGCGCAAAATATACCGCAAGATTTTCCGCCCTGCCCTCGCTGATTGCAGTGTTGATTTTTTGGTACGTGTTGTCTGTATTGAACTCAAACAGAAAACAAGTAGCCAAAATCACTCCGAATACGAATAAGTAAAATGCACGTTTCATAATTCCATAAAATTTTTTTAAGTTGTTTTGTGTTTTCAAAACAAAAAACGTGCCGAGAGTCTTTAACTTATTACCAAATCTTCAAATTCTTTTTCTCCGTTATAAAAATCTTCAAGTTTTTTGTTGAACTCCTGTCTTGAAAGTGTTTTCCACGAGCGGAATTTTTCGGTTATGTTATGAAATTCAATTTCTATTTTGCGTTTTTTCTTTATGAAAACGTATCCCGAAAAAATATACAAAACGCTCATTAGCAAAAGTTTCATAATAGGCGGAGTTTTTTTGCGGTTGTAGTTTGACCATTTTGAGCCCCAAAATCCGATGATTCTTACCCCGACAACTTTTGTGTTTTGAGGCAGAATCTGAGCGGCGTTATAAGCCAGACGGCGGTTTCCGATTGTTTCTTTGCCGTCAAGAGTGATGTGTCCCGAAGGATAAAAAAGTATGTTTGCGCCGTTTTTGAGTTGCTCCTCCACAATGCTGTCTAATTGCTTAACCTGTTCAACCCCTTTTCGTCCGTTTCTCAAATCGGGTACTTTTACCGCGTCAAACATATTTAAAATATGTCCGATAACCGGGACGTTCCAAAAACGCGAATCTACCAAAGGTTGCAGTTTTTTGTCATAAAGCATGGCAATTAGCATTATCGGATCGAGAATTGCTCGGTGCATAGGCAGAATTAAAAGGTTTTCCTCTGACTTAACATCCAGAGTTTCAATGTCTTTGATTTTTATGTCGTAATGCAGTTTTACGTGGTTTCTGCCGAAAAAGCACAGCACGCTTTTGTAATTAAACAGAAAAACCATTGAGGCTGCAAACAAAACCAAACCGTCGAAAAGAAAAACGTATTTTGTCGGTAAAAGGCTTGTTATCAGAATGTTAGTTAACGAAGAAAAGAAAATGAAAACAAACGACAAAAGATTGAAATACGCCAAAAAGACGTTTAATTCTTCCGTTCGTGCGCGTTTTTGAAGTTCGGCGTCCATTGGAATTTTGAAAAATCCGCAAAGAAGAGCCACTAAAACGATACAAACGGTGAAAATATTTTTCCCGAAGTCAAATACAAAAATCGAAATGAGCAATGCCGCTATCACAAATCCGAATTGCGGCACGTAACCGAGCATAAAACGCTTTTTGTCGAGATTTCCGCACACAACGCAGCCCAACGCTATGCCTATTGCCATTAATGCCAAGACTATGCCCGTCTGAAAAGGCGACATCGAAAGAGCCTCGTCGCAGTGCAAAATTAATAGCGTCTGAATAGAAGCCGACAGCCACCAATACATACACAAAAGGTAAATGACATGTTTTAAACCTTTGTGTTTTGAGACTAACGCTGCGGTCTGTTTTAAAAAAGTTACGGGGTTTGCCGAAGATTCCTCTGCCTGATATTCTTCTTTTGCCTTTACAAAAAAACTGCTGACAACGCCCAAAACTGCTATACCAATAAGAGCAGCGTATTGAATTTCCTTAGAAACACCTTCGCTTAGAACCGAACCGAGAAATGTTCCTAACAAAATTCCTAAAAACGCAAAAGCCTCCATTCCGCCCATACCTTGCGAAATGCCGTCTTTTCCGCCAATGTCTTTTATCAGCCCGTATTTTGACGGTGAAAAAAGCGCACTCTGAAAGCCCATTAACGTTATTGCTGAAAGTGCGAGCGCAAGATTTTGAAATTCAAATCCCAAAACAGCCACCAACATAATCGGCAGTTCGAGAATTTTTGCGGTTTTAACAATTCGCGTTTTCTTAAAAAAATGCGGTAGTTTGCCCGCAAGCGGTGAAAAAAGCATATAAGGCAGCACCAATGCCCCTGCCGAAAAATTAACGACGAAAGTTTTGTATTGTTCGTCTACCCAACCGGCAGCAATAAAACAAACCAATGTTTTGAGCATATTGTCGTTCATAACGCCCAAAACATTGGTTAGATATAAAGGTAAAAATTTTTTCATTTATTTCTTTGTCAATTCCAAAGTATCTTGTGCGATAACGAGTTCTTCGTTAGTGGGCACAACGATAACTTTTACTTTTGATGTCGGTTTTGAAATTACCATTTCTTTGTCTCTAAGACCGGTGTTAATGGTATCGTCAAATTCGATTCCGAGGTTTTCGAGATTCATTGCAACGCCGCGTCTTGTGGTGTCGCCTTTTTCGCCGATTCCGCCGCAGAAAACAAGAACATCACAACCGTTCATTGCAGCCATGTAAGCACCGATGTATTTTTTGATGCTGTAATCTTGCATTTTGCAAGCAAGTGCTGCGCGGTATTCTTTTCTTACGAAAGCAGCCTCTTCAACGTCTCTCATGTCAGAAGAAACGCCCGAAATACCGAGAACGCCTGATTTCTTATTAATAAAGGTGTTCATATCTTCGGGTTTCAACGCACCGTTTTCAAACAAGTACGGGAAAACAGCCGGGTCGATAACACCGCAACGGGTACCCATTACAACGCCTTCGCAAGGAGTCAAACCCATTGACGTATCAACGACTTTGCCGTTTTCGATTGCAGCGAGTGATGCGCCGTTTCCGATATGACAAGTGATGATTTTTGTTTTGTTGTAGTCAAGACCCAAGATTTCGCAGGCACGTTTAGAAACGTATCTGTGGCTTGAACCGTGGAAACCGTAACGACGGATATGATATTTTTCGTACAATTCGTAAGGAATTGCGTACATATATGCGTAATCGGGAATCGTCTGATGGAAAGCCGTGTCAAAAACTGCAACTTGGGGAAGAGACGGCAATATTGCTTTAATTGCTCTGATACCTTTGAGGTTAGCCATCTGATGAAGAGGTCCGAGCGGAGCAATTTCTTCGATTTTAGCGATAACTTCGTCGTTAATCAAAACTGATTGTTTGAAAAATTCGCCACCGTGAAGAACTCTGTGTCCTGCTGCGTCAATCTCGTTCAAAGAAGCAATAACGCCTAAATTTTTATCAGTTAAAGTACTCAAAACCAATTCGATAGCCTCTTTGTGATCGTTCATAGGCTTTTCGATTTTGGTCTTTTCGCCTTCGCCTTTTTGATGTTTTAAGAATGAATCTTTAAGACCGATTTTTTCAACACCACCTTTTGCTAAAACTTCGTTTTTGTCCATATCAAAAAGTTGATATTTCAATGACGAAGAACCGCAATTTATAACTAATATTTTCACCTTATTTAATTATGAATTATGAATTGTGAATTGTGAATTTTCAATTGTCAATTACTTTGCAGCAGCCTGCAATGCAGTGATAGCCACCATATTAACGATGTCTTCAACGTAGCAACCGCGAGAAAGGTCGTTTACAGGAGCAGCCATACCTTGAAGAATAGGACCAACAGCGTCAGCACCGGCTAATCTCTGAACGAGTTTATAACCGATGTTTCCAGCCTCCAAAGAGGGGAAAACCAAAACGTTGGCTTTTCCGGCAACGTGGCTTCCAGGAGCTTTCAAATCTGCAACTTTCTGAACCATAGCAGCATCGGCTTGAAGTTCACCGTCAATTTCAAGTTCGGGAGCGCGTTCCTGCGCGATTTTTGTAGCCTCTGTAACTTTGTCAACCATTTCGTGTTGAGCCGAACCTTTGGTAGAGAAACTAAGCATTGCAACTTTCGGGTCAATACCTGCCAAGGCTTTTGCTGTTTTTGCAGAAATGATGGCAATGTCGGCTAATTGCTCTGCGTTAGGAGCGATGTTGACTGCGCAGTCAGCGAAAAGGAATACGCCGTCCTGACCGTAATTTTTGTCTTTTACGACAACAACAAATGCGCCCGAAACTGTACTTACACCCGGAGCGGTTTTGATATACTGCAAAGCGGGTCGGATAGTGTCAGCGGTAGAGCAGATTGCGCCTGCAACCATACCGTCAGCGTGTCCGGCTTTTATCATAAGTGTGCCGAGATAGTAGGGGCTGTCAAGTTGTTTCAAGGCTTTTTCTACGGTCATACCTTTTGACTTGCGGATTTCAGCCATGATTTCGGCATACTGCTGTTTGCCTGAAAAAGTTTTCGGGTCAACGATTTCGGCTTTTGAAATGTTTTTCAGACCGAATTTTTCTGCTTCGGCTTTGATTGTTTCGGGATTGCCGATTAGTACGAGTTGTGCAATGCCTTCGCCGAGAATTTGCTCAGCGGCTTTAAGAGTGCGTTCTTCTTCGCCTTCGGGCAATACAACACGTTTGTTTGCCTTTTTAGCGTTTTCTCTTATTTGTTCCAATAATGTCATGGATTGTAAGATTTTTATATGGTTTGTTAACAAAAATTATTCGACAAAATTAGAAAAAATTGCATAGACAACCAAAAAAAACTTAGTTTTCAGTGCAATTTTTAATTTTTTTATATGTAAAGTTTTTTACCTTACCCAATTTTCTATTTGCAAATCAGATTATCGGAAATAAAAACTTTTTTACGACCGGTTTCTTCCAACCGTTGCTTAATATTGTGCTTATCCCTGAGATAAAAAACACAAATGTCCGTATCAAGCAAATAACCTTTCATAATTCGATTTCCCTGTTTTCGGTTCTGGTCTGATATATATCGTCAATGATTTCCTCAGCGGAACGGCTGTCTTTCCATTTTCCCGCAAATTGGTCTGTCCAATTTTCCTTTTTGGACTCTTTGTGAGCCACAGAATTAACAAGCATTGCTGCAAGTTCGAGTTTTACCATATCGCTCAAATTTTTCAGCAACGACCAATATTTTACGCTCAAAGGCGATGAGATTTCAAATGTAGATACATTCATAATTACAAACTTTTTCTAAAAACAAAAATACAAACTTTTTTTCAAATTCACTAACAAAAGGAAAAAAATTTACATTCTGTTAATATTAATGCTTTTTAAAACACTGATTTTGTTTTAATTTTGCAGCGTAATTTTAAGAATACACACACGTAGAATAATGAAACCGATTTTTGCAGCATTGACTTTATCTTTTTGTTCGCTAAATGTTTGCGCACAAAACGACACCACTATACAACATCCGGAAGTAGTTATAACAGGAACACGTAACTTAGTAGACGTAAGATATTTACCGCTAACTGTTACGCAAATTTCTAACGCAGAGTTAGAAAGAAAATATGATTTTTCTGTTTTGCCGGCAGTTATGGAACAAACGCCCGGACTTTTTACAACTTCAAGGGGTATAATTGGTTATGGCGTTTCTACTAATGCTGCTGGAAATATAAAAGTGCGCGGAGTAGGCTCTATGGCGCAACTTCTTGTTTTAATTGACGGTCAGCCGCAATTTGCAGGGCTTATGGGACACCCTATTCCTGACGCTTACCAATGTTTTTCAACCGAAAAAGTGGAAGTTATACGCGGGGCTTCTTGCCTTTTGTACGGTTCTAATGCTATGGGTGGAGTAATCAACATTGTTACAAAAGATGCTCAAAAAACTGACGGCGCACATACCGATTTTCAAATTTCGGGAGGAAGTTACGGCACGTTTCAGGCGCAAGGCTCGGGTAAATTTCGTAGTGGAAAATTTTCAAGCGTTCTCGGTGTGAGTTATCAGTTTACCGACGGACACAGACCAAACTCTAATTTTGACCAACTTACGGACTTTATAAAAGTCGGTTACGATATTTCTGACCACTGGACGGCTAATGCAGATATTAATCTTACTAATTTTGAGTTTTCAAATCCCGGACCCGAAGGCGCGGAAATTTATGACTCAGACGCGGACATTATTAGAGGTCTTGCAAGTGTTTCTGTAACAAATAATTACGCAAAAACTTCTGGCTCTTTTCGTGTGTTTTACGATTGGGGAAATCACGAAATCAACGACGGACACCTTCTTAACGCTGCTGAAAAAAATTATCTCTACAAGCACAAAGATTTTATTGGCGGTATAAACGCTTATCAATCAGTTAGTTTGTTTCAAGGCAATAGAACAACTTTTGGTTTTGACTACCAAAATTTTGGCGGAAAGGCTTGGAACGACTTTTTTGACGGACATTCCGAGGATATCGTTAACGACAAAAATCAAAACGAAGTGGCAGGTTACGTTGATTTTCGTCAGGAGTTAACATCTTGGTTTTCAGCGGATTTGGGCGTAAGAGTGGACAATCATTCTCAAAGCGGAACTTTTGTTGTGCCGCAGTTTGGTCTCTCGTTTTATTCTCAAAAAGACGATAATGTAAAACTCTTGTTTTCAAAAGGTTTCAGAAATCCGACGATTAGGGAAATGTATATGTTTCCGCCTCAAAACGATGAGTTGAAGCCCGAAGAAACAATGAATTATGAAATTTCTTACTCAAAGAAAATCAATCATTTACAATTAGAAGCCAATGTCTTTTATATTAAGGGCGAAAATATGATTCTAACGGTTATGAAACCCGATGGAAAAGGTAAAATCAATAAAAATGTTGAAGATTTTGAAAATTCGGGATTTGAATTATCGGCAAAATATTTTCTTAATCCGGCGTGGAATTTTGCTTTGAATTATTCTTATCTTAATTCTAACAAAGACATTGAAGGTGCACCAAAACACAAAATATTTTTTTCTGCGGGTTATTTAGGCGAAAAATTTTCTTCAAATTTGACTGTTGAAAATATTTCCGGCTTGTATATCGGCGAAAATATGGAAGAAAATTATACACTTGTTAATTTAAATTTCGGTTATCAAGTGCTGAAAAATATGAAAATTTTTGTAAAAGGCGAAAATCTTTTAGCACAAAAATATCAGACTTACGCTGGATTTTATATGCCGAAAGCGACATTTATGGGCGGCGTAAAATTAAGTTTTTAACAATAAAATGCGGCAAAAAAGCGAAAAATTAAGAATTACGGTTATTGAAACTTCACCGATATTGCTTTCGGGGCTTGTCAGCACAATAAAACATGCTCTTGATTGTGATGTTGTGTTTCAGGAATTTGCTGAAAATCAGGATTATGACGATTTAAAAAGGTTTGCTCCTGACATTATCGTTGTTAATCCCGTATTTTTGGGGCTTCAAGGCGTAAAGGAGTTGAAAAAGAAAATTCCGCTAACCTCGCACCTTGTCTGTCTTAAAACTTTTGTCTTGGACGAAAGCGTTTTGAATCTCTTTGAAGCGGTTATAACCCTTTACGACAAGCCCGATGACATTCATCATTTGATTGACCGTCTGAGCGGTTATCATGAAAGGGAAAACTTGGATTCTGCGTTGACCGAAAGAGAAAAAGAAATCGTAAAACTTGTAGTAAAAGGCAGGTCGAACAAAGAAATTTCGTCCGAAATGAATATTTCTGTTTACACGGTTTCTACTCATAGGCGTAATATTGCGCGGAAACTGCAAATACACTCGGCAACGGCTATGACTATTTATGCAATTTCCAACAACTTAGTAAGCATTAACGAAGTAAAAAGCCTATAAAAAAATGGCGGTAAAAGTTAAGGATATGACAACGGGCAGACCTTTTAGTCTGATTCTGAAATTTTCGTTGCCACTAATGTTAGGAAACCTTCTGCAACAGACTTATTCTCTGACAGATGCGGCTATTGTCGGCAATTATATCGACATCAACGCCTTAGGCGCAATCGGCGCGTCAACCTCGGTTATGTTTTTTATTTTGGGATTTTGTAACGGCTGTGGCAGCGGCTTTGCGATTCCGATTGCGCAAAAATTCGGCGCAAAAGATTATTCTTTGATGCGCTGTTTTGTAAACAACTCTCTAAAAATTTCGGTTGTTATCTCACTAATTTTGACGGTAATAACCGCTCTTATGTGCCGGCAAATTCTGCATTGGCTCAATACACCCGAAGAAATTTTTGAAGGTGCATATATGTACCTTTTGATAACTTTTTTAGGCATTCCGGCAACGTTTTTTTATAACCTTTTGTCCGCAATTATCCGTGCTTTGGGTGATAGCAAAACGCCTTTTTATTTCCTTATAATTTCAACCGTTTTGAATATCGGTTTGGACTTTTTGTTTATTTTGGGACTGAATTTCGGTGTCGGAGGTGCCGCACTCGCAACGCTGACTGCTCAGGCAATTTCTGTAATTTTGTGCTGGTTTTATATGCAAAAAAACTTTTCTATTTTGAAATCAGAACCGTTTGAAAAACAGTTGAACCGCAGGTATGTCGGCATTTTGCTGAATGCAGGCGTGCCTATGGGGTTGCAATTTTCGATTACGGCTATCGGCTCTATGATGCTTCAAAATGCTAACAACAGCCTCGGAACGGTTTGCGTTGCGGCTTTTACAACGGCAATGCGTATAAAAATGTTTTTTATGTGCGTTCTTGACAATCTTGGAATCGCTATGGCAACATATTGCGGTCAAAATTACGGCGCAAAAAAAACGTCAAGAATCCTAACCGGCATAAAAGATTCAATGATTATGATGGCAGTTTATTCTGTCGTGATGTTTTTTGTTCAGTGGTTTTTTGCGCGTGAAATGGGTACTTGGTTTATGGACTCATCAGAGGTGCAAGTGCTTGATAATACGGAACTTTTTCTTAGAATTTCGGTAAGTTTTTACCTTGCGCTTGGTGCTCTTGCAATTCTTAGGTGTTCAATTCAAGGGGTCGGCTACACAAAACTTTCAATGTTTAGCGGAGTCTCTGAAATGATTGCACGCGTTTTGATAAGCCTTTTTATCGTTCCGAAATTCGGCTTTTTAGGAGTTTGTTTTGGCGACCCTATGGCATGGTGTGCCGCTGATTTGTTTCTAATTCCCGCATTTATCGGAGTGTATAAAAAAATCACGGCGAATTCTTTTAGCAACGATTTAAATGAGAATAAATCAATTATTTGAAAATATCTTTTACCTTAACATCAGAATGAACAAGTAAAAACAATACTGCCGTAAAAAAAGTAAACATTGCGTATACAAGAGCGGGTTTTTCAATTTCGCACGAATTTTCAAGCATTGTGGCAACAGAAAGAGCAAGCGCAGTGTTTTGAAGTCCCGTTTCAATGGCAACGGTCAACTGCGAGGCCTTGTCCAAAGAAAAAACTTTTGACAAAAGAAAACCGCCGTACATTCCTAAAATGTTAAGCAACAAAACGTATGGGGCAAGCATAATGATTTCGTCAACCGAAAGAGGATTGCAAGTGCTGGAAGAGTCAGAATAAAAAATCTTAATGGAAAAAACCGCTAACAACAAAAGCGGAAGAATAATTTTCAAAGGTTTTTCCAAAAAGTCAGCAACTTGCTTTTTGTATTTTCTAATCATCAATCCCAAAAAAGCAGGCAAAATCACAAATATCAAAATATGAATAAAACTTTCTGAAAACGAAAGACTTACAGTGCTATCTCCTTGAACAAAAAACATTATCGCGAGCGAAATAAAAAACGGAATTGAAAACGGACTAATTAGCGAATTAAAAATCGTCATCGAAATAGAAAGTGCAGTATTTGCCCTAAAAATATGAACCAAAATATTACTTGTTGTGCCAACGGGACAAAAAGCAATCAACACTATTCCGAGTTTTTCAAATGCTGATACCGGCGCAAAATACGCAAGGCAAAACGACAAAACAGGGAGTATAAGAAGTTGACTTCCAATACCCGTAAGAATGGATTTCGGATACAAAAACACGTTTTTAAAGTCCTGAAATGTCAGCGACATACCTATTCCAATCATTATAAGAATAAGCGTAAAATTTACTAAATAATCAGCCATTTTGTTTATTACTTTTTTTTGCAAAATTACAAAAATCTTCTAATAGAAAATTTTCTTTTTCAAAAAATTTTGCAACTATAAATATTGTTTGTACTTTTACGGCAAGAAAACCAAATTGAATTATAAATGAATTTCACTGACAAAAAAATTTGGATAACGGGTGCCTCCTCCGGAATCGGCGAGGCATTATGTTATGAACTATCCGCATTAGGAGCATTTCTGATTATTTCTTCAAGACGTCAGACGGAATTGGAGAGAGTGAAAAATAACTGTCAAAACCCTGACAAAGTAAAAATTGTTCCCCTTGATTTGGAAAATTATCGCAGCATTGCTGAAATTGCAAAACCAGTTTTGGAAGAGGTTAAAAGTATTGACATTTTGATTAACAATGGCGGCATGAGTCAAAGGGCACTTGTGATTGACGAAGATTTGTCAGTGGTGGAAAAAATGATGAAAATCAATTTTTTCGGAGCAGTTGCTTTAACAAAAGAAGTTTTGCCCAAAATGGTTGAACAAAAACACGGTCATATTGTTTGTATGAGTAGTCTTGCGGGAAAATTTGGAATACCTTTGCGCTCCGGTTATGCTGCTGCAAAACATGCTCTTCACGGATTTTTTGAAACTCTGAGGGCAGAAAATTACGACAACGGAATCCGCGTAATGATGGTTTGTCCGGGATATGTCAACACGAAAGTTGCAATCAATGCTTTGGACGCAAAGGCAGAAAAGCGCGGTGTTAACGATGAAGGTCAAGAAAAAGGTCTTGACCCCAAAATAATGGCGCAAAAAATCATCAAAGGCATTGAAAAAGAAAAACTCGAAATCACTGCCGGCGGAAGCGAGACCAACGGAATTTGGGTCAGCAGATTTTTCCCGAATTTGTTTGCAAAAATCATCAGAAGCAAAAAGTAAGAAGACAAACCGTTTCAACATGCACCGTGTGCGGAAACATGTCAGCAGGCTGAACTTTTTCTAAAACAAAACCGTTCTCTGTTAGAAATTTTAAATCACGCGCAAGGCTCACAGGATTGCAACTGACGTACACAAATTTCTTGGGTTTTAGTTTCAAAACGGTTTTCAAAAGTTCTTCTTCGCAGCCTTTTCTCGGCGGGTCTACAACTACGACATCGGCTTTAACTTTTTGGTTTTCAACAAGTCTGTTGAAAATTTCGCCTGCATTGCCGCAAAGAAATTCCGCGTTGGAAATTCTGTTTATTTCGGCGTTTTCTTTCGCGTTTTCTATTGCTTGTGGAATTATTTCAACCCCGTAAACTTTTTTTGCTTTTTGGGCTAAAAACAGAGAAATAGTTCCGACACCGCAATAAAGGTCAAAAACCGTTTCTTTTCCGGTTAAGGCGGCAAATTCCAAAACTTTTTCGTATAGTTTTACCGTTTGTTTTGGGTTAATCTGAAAAAACGACAGCGGCGAAATTTTATATTTTATCTTTCCGATATAGTCAGTTATGAACCCTTCACCGTAAATCGTCCGAAATTCTTTGCCGTTTATTACGTTGGTATTCTGTAAGTTAGGCGTTATGCAAACGGTTTTGATATTTCCATTATTTTCGGTTAATTTTTTTACAAGTTCGTTTTCGTAAGGCAATTTTTCGGCGTTGACGATGAGCGAAATCATCACTTCGTTAGTAAAGAATCCTTTACGTATAAGGATATGCCGCAAAATGCCGGTACAAGTGTTTTCGTCGTAAGGTTCTATATTGTATTGTTCAAGATGCGAGATAACGGTTTTAATAATTTTTTCATTTTCTTTAATGCCGATTTTGCAGTCGGGACAAGAAATAATTTCGTGAGAATCTTTTTTGTAAATTCCCGCAATTATATTTTTGTTAACGTCCTTAGAAACAGGTATTAACGATTTGTTTCGGTAGCGGAAAATGTTTTCAGATGGTAAAGTTTCCTCTATTTTTACGCCGAAAGTTTGTAAGCAGGTTTCTACTATTTTCTTTTTCAAATTCAACTGTTCGGAATATTTCATTTGCTGAATTTGACAGCCGCCGCAAAGTTCCACAAATTGGCATTTGGTTTTTACGCGGGAGGGTGAAAATTCAAAAAATTTCAAGATTTTTGCCTTGGCGTAAGTTTTGTAACTTTCGGTGATTTCTGCCGAAACTTTGTCGCCCGGAAGCGCAAAAGGAATGTAAACGCAAAAATTTTCGTTTACTTTTGCGATGCCGTCGCCATCTTTTCCTATTTCGGAAATTTTTAAGTTTAAAATCGTGTTTGTTTTCATTGCGTTTTTTGATGCAAAAATAGAAAAAATATTTTTGCGGGTCAAAAATATTTTCTAACTTGCCGCCGTAATTTTTGCTTGTGAGTATGAAAGCAGGCTTAGATTTCATTTGTCAAATAATTACGAATTATGCTGAAAAATGACAGATTGGACAATTATCTGAAACATTACAATATAGAATGGGCTGTTGAATTGCCGGAAGGGTGTCCTCCGCAAGATATATTAGTCCCCGAAAATGAAAGAATGTACCGTCTGACTTTGAACACTGACAAGGTAACGGAAGATGATTTTAAATCATATATGGAAATGTTTCCCGAAAAAAAATACAACGGAAACTTAAAAGTTATGGCTGCGGGATTATCTTTAATATCAACAAACGAGCCTCAAAGCATAATTTTACCGATGATGAAAAAGTTCTATGGAATTGCGGAATTAATTCTGAATCCAGAAGACGGAGTTTTGCAACAAACAGGCAAAAATCCAGAGCATTATACTTGGTGGCGTACAAAAAAATTTGACATTAATTCAGCAAAAATAATTAAAAATGAAAAAAACACTAAAAATAACTGAGATATTGGAATATTATGACATTCCACAACTTTTTACCGCACAGGATACTGACGGTTTGGATTATTTATGCCTTGGTTTTGATATTGACGAGAGCGGAAATTTAATTTATATATCGGCGCAATTATCAAAATATCAGTTAAATTCATTTCTTAACGGCGATATGGATTTGTCATATATATTGCGTTTTGCCGAAACAAAAGAAAATTTGTATTTGGTAACTATGTTTGACGATGAAAACATTACGGCAAAGCAATTCTATGGTAAATTAAATTCAAAAATGTTGCCTGAAAAAACGTATTTTTTTAATCCTAACCCCATGTTGCAGCCTGCTTAACCAAGCCGCAATGCTGGCATACGAATAAATTTTAATGCAAAAGTAGAAAAAATATTTTTGCGTATTAAAAATATTTTCTAATTTGGCGGCGTAAAAAACATAGAATTGAAAGAGCGTTTGCCCTTAAATTGACAAATCTGAAATCGGCAAAATTTCAAAATAGCAATGTCAGTTAGGGTAAATGCTCACACTCGCTATAAGGGTGTGGGCTTTCTTTATAGTATTGCTATGGCTTTGCCGAGCCTCAGATTTGCTATGAAGATGTGTCCGCACCTTTCTTTTTTGTGTGTGGAAATTGAAAAGTTTAACATAACAAAGGAGGAAATATGAAAAAAGTATTGATGATTATTATAATCGCAGTTGTCGCAGTGTCTTACACTTTTGGACAGGATGCGGTTAATCAATCCGAGGAAAAGTGGTTGTCTGAAATGGATGCAAAAAGTGAATACGGATACGGCGAAGATTCTGTTGAATGTATGAATTTATTATCTCAATTTCAAGAATTTACGAAAAAAGCTGATTTGAAAAGTTCTTATCCTTCTTGGTCTGTTTTATTTAATAAATATCCCAAAAGTTCACAAAGTATCTATTCTAACGGCGTGAATATAGTAAAATTCAAAATGTCCAAAGCCTCGAACCGAGTTGAACAACAGTTATGGGTTGATACCTTGATGTTGTTATATGACAGGTGGATTCATTTTTTCGCTGATAAGAGCGAGAAATACGATAAAGATTATATTTTGAGTCGCAAAAATCAGGATATGAGGATGTATTGCAAAGAACCTATTATACATGGTTATAATACACAAAAAAAATCAATAGAATTGCATAGTGAAACAGCAAAAGTTTGGGATGGCAAAATCGCTAAGCAGTTTGCGGGCGGAAGCGGAACAGAAGAAGACCCGTATTTGATTTCAAACGGTCAAGAATTGGCTTTAATAAACAAATTTGCAAAAAAAACTCCAAAGGCGACTCATTACAAATTAACGTCTGATATTATCCTGAATACAAATCAGTCATTGAACAGATACAGCAAAGGTGTAAAACAATGGTCTCCAATATATGCAGAAGGAAGTTTTGACGGGGACGGACATACGGTTTATGGTGTATTTGTCGTGTCTAAGCCTAAAAAATATGAAACTTACAGTTCTGGTCTGTTTGGCTGGTTTGAAGGTCCAATAAGCAACTTGCATGTTAGAAACTCATACATAGAAGGTGTTATATGCGTTGGTGGCATAGCAGGAGAGTGCTATCAACCCATAAAAAACTGTTCATTTGATGGTACTTTGGTGTCGAAGCCTGGTAAATTTGAAAACGTAGCAATGGGTGGTATTGTCGGAAGAGGTGTTAATGTACAAGAATGTGTCAGTTATGGAACTCTCAATGGTAAATATGGCTGGTACTATAAATATCCTTATGATTACGTGGAAAAAGGATATGGCGTGAAATATAAAGGTGGTATAATTGGGGTAGTATGCCGAAGAGACAAAAATGACGACTCTACAATTATTTCTATCGCCTATTGTGCTAATTTTATGAAGATAATGGGAGATGGAAACGAAACAGCAGGAATAGTAGGATATATGCTGAAAGAAGAATATCTTAAAGACAGTAATTTGGTTTTCCCTGTTTATAGTTGCTATAATAATGGCGAGATATTAAGCAAATACTATGATGTCATTGGGGGCTACTATCTGAAGAATGAAAACTGTTATAATGTTGATTACAAGTCATTTGGCAGAACCATTTTTAATGTTGAAAAAGAGAAACTTACAAGCGGAATTTTTTTTAACGATTATGTACACTGGAAAGAAAGTCCCGGAAATTTTCCTTTGCCTTATAAATCAGATAAAGAACGGATTCAGGCAATTGACAGTATTAATGATTTGTTGGAAAAACAAAAAGTGGAGTATTTTTTGAGTTTGAAAGAACGTGCCGAAAAAAATGATAAGGAAGCATTTTATGAACTTGCATTGTTATACGAATATGGGGACGGTACAGACCAAGATTATGAAAGAGCATTCAATTGGTATCAAAAAGCCGCAAATCTCAACAATATAAATGCATGGGTCAAAATGGGAGACTGTTATTATTATGGCAATGGTGCAGATCAAAATTATAAAACCGCATTTACGTGGTATCAAAAGGCGGCGAACAAAAAAAACGTCGAGGCATATTGCCGCATGGGAAAGTGTTTTGAATTTGGAACTGGTGCAGCACAAAACATAAAAACCGCTTCTCAATGGTATCAAAAGGCGGTAGATACGGATAGCATTATTGGAAAATTAGCATACGAAAACTTTATAAAGCGTGAAGATTATAAAAAGTCAATTCCATATAAAAATGCAGGAAACGAAGCACTTTTTGCGCAAAACTATCAAAAAGCGGTAGAAAATTATTTGACAGCGGAGAGTTTGTCGGGAGATTCGGAGGTTCAATACAGACTTGGCGTTTGTTATGATTCTTTGCATAAAGTCGGAGATGCCTTTCTTTGGTACAGCAGGTCGGCAGCACAGGGAAATGAAAATGCGAATAAGGAAATGTCCCGTATAAAATACAAACTTGGCGTTGCCTTTTATCAGGCAGGGGATTATTCAAATGCGTTAAAATGGTATAAAGCAGCAGTAAAATTGGGCAATGCCGAAGCCGCAAACAATATCGGGTGTATGTATTTCAGCGGAACAGGTGTAAAACAGGATTTGTTAGACGCTAACTATTGGTTTAGAAAAGCCGAAGCACTCGGCAGTAAAGAAGCGTCGCACAACTTATATTTGTCATATATGCAGTCCAAGGAAAAACTCAGACAGAGTCGGGCGGAAGCATGGACTGATTTTTTCAATTCTGTAAGTACCATTGCCCAATCCGTAAGTGAAATAAGCAGCACCATAAAAAACTGGAATAACACTACGGAATATGTCAGCAGCGATTATACAACAGCCGGTACATCCTCCATAGGAGTCAGCAGTTCAAATAGTAGTAACAGTTCCGGCTATCAATATAAAGCGTCGGACGGAACTTTGTGGTATACCCGAAATCAAGCGGTGACCCATAACAAAGCCGCTAATATGGATCATGATATGATGAATTGTAGATGTGGAAATGGTGAGTGTTACGAATGTAAAGGTACAGGTAAATGCAGTAATTGTAAAGATAATGTGTTTACTGACAGAAACGGAAAAAAGTGGGGATTGTATTGTTCCAGTGCTGTTGATAAAGCAAATAAATACAAATACGATGATGAAAAATGCAGAGATTTTGAACACGATTTATGTTCAAATTGTTATGGACATAATGGCTCTATGGTATGCTCTGAATGTCGCGGGGAAAAAAAATGTCCTCGTTGTAGTGCCTATCGTGAAAAAGGACATCAAGAACATTTGAAAAATGTAGAAAAGGCAAAACAAAGGTCTGGTAATTAATATCCGACTGTTGTCGCGCTGATTGCGGAAGTAGTGCATAAATAATGATTTTTATACAGTTTTGGCAAAATTACCGCACTAAATTTGCCAAAACTTAGAAAAATAACATAGTTTTGGCAAAATTGCCATATAAATTTTGCCAAAACTGTATTTTTTTGTATATTTGCGGCAGATTCTTTAAAAAAAATATTGTTATGGAAAAGAATATTATAATAGGTCGCGAAAGGGAAAAAAAATTTCTTTTGAAAATTTTTTAATTTTTTTTTAAAATTGCAATTTAAATAAAAACAATCTATTTGTTTTTTCGGTGATAATTTTTTAAATTTGCGGATTGAAATTAATGGGTGATATACCCAAGTAATTAATAATCAGCAAAATAATAAAAACATCAAATATAAATGAGTTTACTTCAAAATATTTTTAAGTCTTTTTTCGGCGACAAATCGTCCAAAGACATCAAAAGAATGATGCCTATTGTCGATAAAGTCAATGCCGAATTTGCAAAACTTCACGACTTAAGCAATGACGAATTAAGGGCGTTGACCCAAAAATTAAGACAAGATTTAAAAGAGGCGGTCAAAGAAGAAGAGTCTAAACTGTCCGAATACAAAAAACAGTTAGAAACATCTGCAAATCTGACAGTTAAAGAACAAGAAGCACTTTATGACAATATCGAGACGGCTGAAAAGCAAATTCAGGCAATCCTGAAAGAAAAACTTGACGAGATTTTGCCTCAGGCGTTTGCAATCATAAAAGACACCGCAAGACGTTTCAAAGAGAATGAAGAAGTAGAGGTAACGGCAACCCAGTTTGACCGCGAACTCGCCCTCAAATACGACAATATCAGAATCGACAACGACAAAGCATTTTACAACCGCACTTGGAGAGCCGGCGGCAACCTTCTGACATGGAACATGGTTCATTACAATGTTCAGATAATCGGCGGTATCGCGCTTCACGAAGGCAAAATCGCGGAGATGGCAACCGGTGAAGGTAAAACCCTCGTGGCAACACTCCCCGTTTTCCTTAACGCATTGACAGGCAGGGGCGTACACGTGGTAACAGTCAACGACTACCTCGCAAAACGCGACTCCGAGTGGATGGGAATGTTGTATATGTTTCACGGTCTTAGCGTTGACTGTATCGACAAGCACCAGCCCAACTCGCCCGAACGCCGCAAGGCATATTATTCCGACATTACTTTCGGTACCAACAACGAGTTCGGTTTCGACTATTTGAGAGACAACATGTGTTCTACTCCCGAAGAGTTGGTTCAGAGAAAACACGTTTTTGCAATCGTCGATGAGGTTGACTCGGTGTTGATTGACGACGCGCGTACACCGCTTATTATCAGCGGACCGGTGGCAAAGGCGGGTAACGACATGCAACTTTTCATGGATTTGAAACCGAAAGTCGTTCAACTCGTAGAACATCAGAAACAACTCGTCAACAAACTTTTGAACGAGGCAAAAACCCTTATTAAAAAAGGCGACAAAACTCAGGGCGGCGTAAAACTTTTGAAGGCTTGGAAAGGTCTTCCGAAAAACAACGCGCTTATTAAATTCCTCAGCGAAGAAGGCAACAAAGTGCTTTTGAACGCCACCGAAGGCGAGTACATGGCTGAAAACAACAAGCGTATGCCCGAAATCACCGACGAACTTTACTTCGTTATCGAGGAAAAACAGAACTCTGTGGATTTGACCGAAAAAGGTATCGACCTTATCACCGGCAATTCTGACGACCCGCAGTTTTTCGTTATGCCCGACGTCGGCAGCGAGGTTGCCGAAATCGAACATTCAGGACTTTCTGACGAGGAAAAACTCGCAAAGAAAGACAAACTCATGTCGGAATTTGCGGTAAAATCGGAGCGCATTCACACTATCAACCAGTTGCTCAAAGCCTACACGATGTTTGAAAAAGACCAGGAATACGTGGTCATTGACAACAAAGTAAAAATCGTGGACGAGCAGACCGGCCGTATCATGGAAGGCAGACGCTATTCAGACGGACTTCATCAGGCAATCGAGGCAAAGGAAAACGTAAAAGTGGAGGCTGCAACCCAGACTTTTGCGACGATAACGCTTCAAAACTATTTCCGTATGTACGAAAAAATCGCCGGTATGACCGGTACTGCTGAAACGGAAGCGGGCGAGTTTTGGGAGATTTACAAACTTGACGTTTGTGTTATCCCGACCAACAGACCCGTCATCAGACACGACGAAAACGATTTGGTATACAAGACCAAACGCGAAAAATACAACGCAGTAATTCAGGAAATCGAGCGTCTTCACAACGAAGGCCGTCCGGTGCTTGTAGGTACGACATCGGTCGAGGTTTCAGAATTGTTGAGCAAGATGCTGACGCTCAGAAAACTGAACCACAACGTCCTGAACGCAAAACAGCACGCAAGAGAGGCTGAAATCGTTGCAGTTGCTGGTCAGAGCGGTACAATCACTATCGCAACCAACATGGCAGGCCGCGGTACCGACATCAAACTTTCTGACGAGGTAAAGGCAAAAGGCGGTCTTGCAATCATCGGTACGGAAAGACACGAATCAAGGCGCGTTGACCGTCAGTTGCGCGGACGTGCAGGCCGTCAGGGAGACCCCGGAAGTTCACAGTTTTTTGTTTCGCTGGAAGACAACCTTATGAGGCTGTTCGGTTCGGAAAGAATCGCCGCCTTGATGGACAGAATGGGCTTGGAAGAAGGCGAAGTAATTCAGCACAAAATCGTTACGAAATCCATCGAAAGGGCGCAGAAAAAAGTCGAGGAAAACAACTTCGGTATCCGTAAACGCCTTTTGGAATATGACGATGTGATGAACAAGCAGCGCGAGGTGATTTACCGTCAGCGCAGAAACGCCCTTTTCGGCGAAGGTCTTGACATCGAACTTACAAACATGCTGAACGATACTTGCGAAAACCTTGCAAACCAATATCATAACGAAGGCGATTACGCAGTTTTCTCTCTTGAAGTATCCAAGAGTCTCGGCATTCAAAACCCCGTCAGCGAAGACGATTTCTTGAAACTTTCAAACGAAAAAATCGCTGACCAACTCTTTGAAACCGCTTTCAACAATCTGGCTCAGAAGATGAAAATTATCCGCGACATGGCTATGCCGCAGATTAAGGAGGTTTACGAAAAATTCGGCGACAGATACGAATACATTGTTATTCCGATTACTGACGGCCGCAGAATTTTCCAAATCCGCGTCAACTTGAAAAAAGCATACGAGACCGAGTGCCGCGAAATTACCAAGTCGTTTGAGAAAATCATTATGTTGATAACCATTGACGAAAACTGGAAAGCGCATTTAAGGGATTTGGACGATTTGAAACAAGCCGTTCAGACAGTAACCTACGCGCAGAAAGACCCGTTGGTAATCTTCAAAATCGAGTCTAACGAGATGTTTGACAAGATGTTGGATCAAAACAACAAGACGATAATTTCGACGATAATGCGCGGTCAGATTCCCGTGCGCGATCCCGAAGAGGTAGCACGCGCTCAGGCAGCGGCTTTGGCGCAGGCTCAGGCAATGGCGATGGCTCAAAAACGCGAACAAGAGCGTATGAAAGCCACTCAGGAAGAGGCTCAGAAGATAACCGACGAGCCCAAACCCCAGCCCCAACAGCAGCAGCCCCAGCAGCCTGAACAGCCGAAAACCCAGCCGATAGTAAGAGGCGAAAAGAAAATCGGCAGAAACGACCCCTGTCCCTGCGGCAGCGGCAAAAAATACAAAAACTGCCACGGCAAAGGCTTGGAAGAATAGAGATAAAAAAAAACCGGCAAATTGCCGGTTTTTTTTATTTATTATCGTTTGTTCACTTCGTCCATCAGACTTTCAACCTCCCTGACGTATTCGGCAAACTGCTGTGTTTCCCGGATTTTTTCGGTCCGGCGTCCCGTGCCGAAAGAAATCTTTTTAACGGCATGAATCCTGCACGGATTAGCCGCCAAAACAATTATTCTGTTGGAGAGATAAACCGCCTCCGAAATGTCATGTGTAACGTTGATTACCGTAGAGTCAAGTTCGCTGCTGTAAAAAACGTCCAAAAGCGTTTTCTGCATCTCGCGCTTTGAGAAAATGTCCAACGCCGAGGTCGCCTCGTCAAGAAGCAAAACCTGCGATTTGTCAACAAGATTCCGCGCTATCGAAACCCTTTGCAACTGTCCGCCTGAAAGTGCCGGATACTGCGCCCATTTGTCTTTCTGGTCTTCAAGACCGACAATCCGCAGCATTTCCAAAGCACGCTCTGTGGCTTCTTTTTCGGGAACGTTTTTGAGTTTAAGCGGCAGCATCACGTTTTCCAAAACCGTCATCCACGGGAAAGCAGAATACTGCTGAAAAACCATCGGAATATGATGCGAAGAATTTATCTCCTTGCCGTAAAACTTTATGCTGCCCGAATCAGGCTTGCTTAGTCCGGAGAGCAGTTTAAGGATCTGGGACTTGCCGCTGCCGGACGCACCGAGTATGCTCACAAACTGTCCCTCGTCAGGAATATCCTCAATCCGCAGATTAAAGTTGTCAAAAAGCGTAAAAACGCCGTTTGAAGTCTTGAAACTCAAATTAATACCGCTCAAATTGAATATATCAACCAAGTTGCCGGCAGGGACTGTAACTGTTGACTGTGGCTCCTGCTTAACCGGCTGCGGCGTATTTTGCTGTGTTAAATTTTCAAACATCTAAAATAATCTTTTGCGGTTGTACTTTGAAGGAAACAAAATCTTGTCGATAAATTTCAGGCACAAGTCCTGACAGATACCGATTACGATAACCAAAAGCAGCAGCGCGTAAACCTCCGGCATGTGGCTCATACGGGTCATATTCTGAATCAGCGCGCCGATTCCCGAAACGCTGCCGTCTTTGTAAAGCATTTCAACAATGACGATATAACTCCAACTTATACCCGTCAGAGTGATGATTTCCTGAGAAATAGTGCGCGTTACGTACGGAAAGTATACGTGTCTGAAACTCTGCCACGGTGATGCGCCGAGAGTTTTTATCGTCTGCAAATAAACATAATCCTTGTCGTTTGCCGGATTTTGAAGGTCGTTTACCTTGTTGGCAACGGCGGGGAGAATGTAAATCAGGAGCGAAAAGGTCAAAAAAGAGACTTTCATGCCGAAAGTAAGACCGAAAATCGCGATAAAAATTCCCGACATCGCCGGAATCGGCAAATATCTCACAGAGTTTATGTATTTTCCGACAATCAAATTGTTGATCGGAAAAAGCGAAATAAAAAATCCCACCGGCAGAGAAATCAGTATCGCCCAGAAATATGACATCAAGTTCAGACGGATTGAATACCAGGCGTTTGCAAACATGTCATAATCTGAAATCAGCGGAGCGTAACTTGCCAAAACTTTCAGAGGCGAGGGCAGGATTTTTTCGGGTATCAGTTCAAGCGCGCAGACTGTCTGCCACACTACCGCTATCAAAAACATACCCGATACGGTGATGATTATCTTCGCCGATTTTGACAACGAAGAATCATCACCGCCCAATTTGAACAACTCTTTTATTACAGCCATACTTTTTGTTATTTTGCAACGAGTTTAAACTCTGTCATTCTGTATCTTGCGTCAGAGCCGGTGGAACCTGCCGCGATTGCCTTCTGCGAGCCGTTGCCCACAACGATAAACCTGTTGGGGTCAAACTTGTATTCTTTTACCAAGAAATTCTTGATGCTCAATGCTCTGCGGTACGAAAGTTCCTGGTTCAAAGCCGCGCTTCCGGTGTTGTCAGTGTTGCCCTCAATCATGATTCTCGCGCCCGAAAACTGTTTTGCAATCGGAACAAACTCCCTTGTAATCACGTCTCTTGCACTCTGGTTCAAGATGTCGGAATTAACTTCGTATTCAACGGAAACGGTTTTGTTGGAGATTTTTTCCTCCTCTTTTACCTCAACGGCTTTCACCTCGGTAAACTCTTTAACGGTTTCGGCTTTTTGGTCGCCTTTTACCTGTGAAGGATTGTCGTAAAGGCTTTCGATGATAGAACCGTCGGCAACTTTCTGCCACGGCAGCGGACTTTTGCAAAGACCGAGACCTTCGTAAGTTCCAGCCATTTTGTTGTAAAGTTCCTCGCCTTTTACGCAACTTGTGCAAGTGGTGAGACCGAAAAAGTTTGCCTCGTCTTCCAAAGTAACGTAGTAGATGTTTTTGGAACCGTCAATCACAAAATCCTCGTCTACCTGATAAGCCTTTGCAAAAGCCTTTGCAGCCTGTTTAACGGCATTCGGATTGGTGTTCATCTGAGAGTTGGCATACAAAAGCGCGGAAATAAGTTTCGTAACCTTTTCTTTGTTTTTTTCGATGTAACTCTGTTTTGCGATAAGTCCGTCGCAGATAATTGACGATGCCTGTTTGGTGGAAATCAAGACCTTGGAACCCGGAACGCTGTTTACGATGTCCTGGTCGTCGGGCGAAAAGACAACAGCCGCGTCGCACTGTCCCGCCTTGAAAATCTGAGCCGCGTCCAAACCGCTTGCCACGATTTTGAGGTTTACTTTATCAGGGTCGGTTGTAGCGGAAGTGTTAATCTGGTCGTAATCCATGTTGTTGGTTTCCAACGTGTTGATAAGCAGCGTATTGGACGCCGTACCTTCTGAGCAGGCGATAACCTTGCCTTTTAAGTCGGCAACTGTCCTGATTTTTGAATTGACCACGATAGCGTCGGCACCGCGGCTCCAATTGCTGATGTTGATAAACTTGGCGTCGGTCATATCCGAGCCTCTTGACATTTCAACGCCCAGAGCATCCGCCGTACAATAAATGATGTTGATGTCGCCAGATTTGAAAGCGGAACGTCCGGCTGCAAAATCGTCCTGAACGATAATTTTGGCTTTCAAACCGTATTCTTTGTAAAGGATACAGTCTTCATTCGGGTCTGCGCCGTTGTTAAGGTACATAAACGGGAGAAAACCGGCGTAAGTGTTTGTGCCTATTGTGATAACGTCTTTGTCGGAAGAGCCGCCGAGACCTTTTTGACCTGCCAAATAAAGTCCGCCCGCTACTGCGCCGACTCCGACAACGCCTATTAATGCTTTTGCAAATTTTGTAAGTGCCATGATTTAAAAATATTTATTGCTTAGTTTATTTGATGATTCTTGAAGTTTAGCGTAATTGCTGTCGAGTTTCAACGCTTCTTTGTGTTCGCCGAGAATCGCGTCGAAACCGCCTTTGTTGTACTTGTCCAAAATGGCCTGCGACTTAACGCTGCTGAGGGCGTTGTCGAGGTTGATGTCGTCGATGACGCCGCTTTCCAAAAACTCGTCCATTTCGCCGATGTAAAGCGTGATGTCGGTGTCCATTTTTTCCATCGCCATGTCAAAAGCGTCGTCGGTCTGGGGATTAATCAAAGACTTTATCGAGTTGAGAGCCTTGTGGTTGGCCTTCATCAGTTCGTAATCCTCTTCTTTGAGTTTGATTTCTTCCTCGGTGTATTTCACCTTCATTTCGGCAGACTTTTTCACTTTTGTCAAAATGTCAATCATCTGTTTTGACTTCTCAAAATTCTGAGTGCGTTTTCTTACGCTTTCGTCAAGTTGCGAAATGTGGCGTTGAAGGAGTCCGCTTTCTTCCATTTTGTTTTGCTTTTGAAGGATTTGGAGTTTTTTGAGTGACTCTTCCAAATCTCTCTTGTTGCTCTCCAAGGCTTTTTCGTTTTTGATATGAACGCCGCGCATTTTGGTAATGCCTTCCTCGATTTTAACGAGGCGGTTTTTCATATCCTTTATTTTGCCCTTGACAATCGCAATCGGGTCTATTTCAACGATTAAGCCCGTCAACTTCCTCATTATCAAAAAGTAAAGGTTTTTGAAGAAGTTTCTTGACGTGTCGTTCATAATCAAAAAGAAAATGAGAGCCAGCACGCCGACAAGAGCGGTGAGTGTCAAAAGGTTTTGAGTAAGCGCAATCAAGTCCGGCAAAAATTTGTAAAGCGCATAACCTGCCGCGCCAATCATTGCCACCAATGTTACTTTTGCGAGTGTTCCGCCGGGTTTTTCCCACGGCGATTTTCCTGTTAATTCTTTCATTGTAATATGTTGTTTAATTCTGTTTTTTCGTTGTCCAAGTTTTTGAGAACCAAGTTGAAAGACACGTCATAATCGGCTTTTTTGCAACTGAGTTCAAGAGTTTTGTTTGAGATTTCCTGTTGAAGTCCCAAAACCGACTGGTCGATTGCGGCGATTTTGTCCATAAGTTCCTGCTTTTGCGCCAAAAGTTGTTCGATTTCTTTTTGAGGCGCGTTGATGTTGTTTTCAACACTTTCGTTGTAACCAGCCAAAACGTTTTGATATTCTTTGTTAACAACGTCCTTGTAAAAATCGATACTGTCCAAAATGGTCTGTTTTGTAACCTTCGGATCCTGCGCTTTCAGAGAGAAAAACGCTGAAATAATTCTCGACCTTCTGTCAGGAATGGCATTCATAAAATCCTGACTTTCAATTATTTTGTTGAGTTCATAATAATCCGTTCCGGGAATGTTATGCTCGTCAATAACGTCGGAAATCATTTTGAGAATAGCCTCGTCCACTCTTCCGCCCTGCGGCGCGGTGTAACCGGTCTGTGCCGCGGTATACGTCTGTTGAGGCGTTTGAAACTGAGACACCGGCTGCTGAGGCTGATAAGCCTGTTGTGTCTGAGAGGGTGCTGCATTCTGCTGCTCCTTTTTGTCTCCCTCTTCTTCTACTATGAATAATCGTTTTAAAAATCCCATAATATGTTAGATTTAATAATTTAATACAAACGCAAAGATAAAAAAAAAACAAATATTAACAAATAAAAAAGCAGGAGTTTTTTATTTCAAAGAAACAAAAAACTCCTGCGCTGTAAAATTGTAACTGTTTGCTTTTTTAGTGGTGGAACAGCCTTATTCCGGTGAAACTCATTACGATACCGTATTTGTTGCAGGTTTCGATAACATTGTCGTCGCGGAGTGAGCCGCCGGGCTGCGCGATATATTTTACGCCCGATTTTTTAGCCCTTTCAACGTTGTCGCCGAAGGGGAAAAAGGCGTCAGAGCCGAGCGCAACGCCGGTGTTTTTGTCGAGCCATGCGCGTTTTTTCTCGCGTGTGAAAACCTCAGGCTTAACCTTGAAAAATTTCTGCCACTGACCTTCCGCCAAAACGTCGTCGTAATCATCTGACATATAAATGTCGATTGTGTTGTCTCTGTCGGGACGTTTGATACCGTCAACAAACTGTAAGCCAAGCACTTCGGGCGACTGTCTGAGCCACCAGTTGTCAGCCTTCTGACCCGCGAGCCTCGTACAGTGAATCCTTGACTGCTGACCCGCGCCGATACCTATCGCCTGACCGTTTTTAACGTAACAAACCGAATTTGACTGCGTATATTTCAGCGTTATCATCGCAATCGTCAAATCAATTTTTGCCTCTTTTGTAAGTGCCTTGTTGTCGGTTACGATGTTGTCGAAAAAGTCGTCCGTGATTGTAAGTTCGTTTCTGCCCTGCTCAAAAGTGATTCCGAAAACCTGCTTGCGTTCAATAGGTTCGGGACGGTAGTTTTCGTCAATTTTGATAATGCAATAATTGCCGTTTTTCTTCTGTTTTAGGATTTCAAGAGCCTCGTCTGTGTAGCCCGGAGCGATAACGCCGTCAGACACCTCGCGTTTTATAACAAGTGCCGTACTTTTGTCGCAAACATCTGACAGCGAAATAAAATCGCCGAAAGACGACATTCTGTCAGCACCGCGCGCCCTAATGTAAGCGTTTGCAAGCGGGGTAAACTCAATGTCCAAATCCTGAACCCAGTAAATCTGTTTTTCAACCTCGCTGAGCGGCAGACCTACCGCAGCACCCGCCGGCGAAACGTGCTTGAAAGAGGTTGCGGCAGGAAGTCCCGTCGCTTTTTTGAGTTCGCTGACAAGTTGCCAGCCGTTGAAAGCGTCAAGAAAATTAATGTAACCGCCTCTGCCGTTAAGCACTTCAACGGGAAGTTCGCCGTTTTCCATGAAAATCCGCGCCGGTTTTTGGTTGGGGTTGCAACCGTATTTTAATTGGTATTCTTTCATTATTTTACGTTTTTATTGATGATTTTAGAACAATATTTTCCCGTTTTGATTTCAATAAAACGGGTAAAAAGCGACACTTTGTTTTCGGGATTGAGTGCGTTCCATACTGTATTTGTGAACTCCTCTATATCTCCCTTGATTTCAACACGTTGCGGCTCGCCTTCAAAACTCGGAAGCGGATTGCCGTCGCTCATATAAGTATGGATAAAACGGCCTTCTCCTGCGGGCGGATTGTCGTAATGGAAAGTGTAACGGCAGTTGGATTCTTCGCGTTTTTCGTCGGATTTTAGAATCGACATGTAGTAAGAAAATTTGCCGTCGCAAACGTTCATAACGCCGGAAATTCTCGGAGTGCAGTTAGGTGCGTCGGGTTCAAACTGGCGGCTTAGAAGCGACTGCTCAAAAGTCATCTGGGCGTTCATTTTTTCGTAAACGGTGTCGGTCTGGTCGCCGTTGGTAACGATTGTGTTGTTGCCGAGAACTCTTACGGGAGAGTAAATTATCAGCGACGGGTCTTTGAGTTTTGCGGGGTCAAAAGCCTCGGTGCGGATGCCTTCGCCGTCCTCGACAAAAATTCTGTTACGGGAATTTTCACTTCTTCCCATTATAAAATAAGCGGTTACGGCAAATTTGCCGTCTTGGGATTTTCCGATAACGATGCCCCTGCCGGGATACGTGGTTCTGGAAATCTCAGTTGATAAATTTTCTAATTTCATTGTATTTCGTTATGATTGTTTTCTGACTCGGTTTTTATGTATTTCGGGTTGAGCGGTAGTTTTGAAAGTTCCGCTTCGATTTCTTCTTCCGAGATGTCTTCCGCAAACTCCACGACCGCGTTGTAATCCTTTCCGCTGCAATCTTCAATATTGCTTAACATTGTGATTCTAAACGCTTTAACGTTTTCATCGGGGATAAGAATTTCGGTGTAAGAATTTCTGTCGGTTTTGACGAAAACTTGTTTTTTGGAGGCGTTTTCAGGCAGCGGGATTTCTTGGGATTGGTCGTTGTTACCGCCGGCGCAGTTGAAGTTTGCGAGCAGGATTTCTTTTGCGAGCGGTTGTTTGAAAAGGTTTTCAAAGTCCGAAAAGAGAATGTTTTTCAAATCCTGACCGAAAATTTTAGAGTAAAACGGTTTGAAAAAAATTTCGTAAAGGGAATTTCCGTATGAATTTTTGAAGAAAGTTGCGAGAAATTTAGGCGGACGTTTACCGAATCTTTTGGTTTTCAGGATTTCGCCGACGATAGTCTCACGGAACTCTTTTTTTAGCATATAGATATGATTTTCAATCGGATACGGAACATATTCGACAGAAGAGTTTTTCTTTTTGAAAAGGCCGTGATATTCGGGGACACAGACTTTTTTGGCATCAAGAGCGATGACCGTATTTTTTTCATTTTCTATTCCCATGACTCAAAATTTTTTCAAAGCCAAATATACAACTAATAATCGGTTTTGCAAAATTTTTTTAAGATAAAAGTTTATGCAAAAGCGCGCTCTCTTTTTGGAACGGGTTTTGAAAATTTTGCCATAAAATCCGAATAATCGAAAGCGGCAGGCTCTTTTATTTCCAAACCGTCCTCGACAGCTGTCAAAAGCCATAATTTTTTTGCATCAACAGCGTTTTCCACTGCCTTAAAAATGTCCTCGCCGCTGGTTATACAGCCCGGCAGTTCAGGATAAAATGCCACAAACCCCGTTTCTGCTGTATCAGGAACAATTTCCAAACGGTATGGAAGACTCATATAATATTCGATGGTTTTCATTTCGTTTTCAACTATGCGTATTCACATGATTTCATTTATTGGTTTGAGCCGCAAGCATTGCGGCTCTACATGCGGTACGTTATGATGCTGATGCGTAGAGCCGCAATGCTTGCGGCTCGCAAAAATTAAATAATCGTATATTTTCACTGCAATATTAGCAAATATTTTTAAAGAAAACAAAAAAAATATTTGTTACTTTTGCGAAAAAATTACGACCATGACGACATATAAAATTTTAGTAGCCTATGACGGCACAAAATATAACGGTTGGCAGATTCAGAGGTCTACCGACAATACAATTCAGGGCAAACTTTCGGCGGTGCTGACAAAAATGTCCGGCTCAATGGTAGAAGTCCACGGCAGCGGCCGCACAGATGCGGGCGTTCATGCGAAAGGTCAGGTGGCAAGTTTTTCTCTTGACGGAGACTTTTCAGACCAAGAAATCCTCTCATATCTAAATCGTTACCTTCCCGACGACATCGCGGTTTTGACGGTGGAGAAAACCGACAGCCGTTTTCACGCACGTCTGTCCTGCAAACAGAAAACCTACCGTTACCGCATACACACAAGCATTATTCCTGATGTTTTCTTTCGGAAATACGTTTACACATATTTAGACAAGCCTCTGAACGTGGAACTAATGCGCAAAGCGGCGGCACATTTGATTGGTACGCATGATTTTAAGGCGTTTTGCGGCAATCCGCATTTCAAAAAGTCATCGGTAAGGACAATTTTCAGCATAAAAATAACCGGCGACATGAGCGGCATAACGCTTGACTTTACCGGCGACGGTTTCCTTCAAAACATGGTGAGAATCCTCACCGGAACACTTATTGAAGTAGGCAACGGCGGCATTAAAGAGGATGAAATTCCCGGTATTTTGGTCTCCAAAGACCGTCAAAAGGCAGGATTTACCGCCCCGCCGCAAGGTCTTACCCTGTT
The DNA here is from genome assembly GCA_017535325.1 of Bacteroidales bacterium. Taxonomy (GTDB): domain Bacteria; phylum Bacteroidota; class Bacteroidia; order Bacteroidales; family UBA3824; genus UBA3824. The sequence goes on from JAFXUC010000024.1 coordinate 170,441, forward strand.
GGGGGCGGAATATTAAAATACATCAAACATTTTTTAATTCAAACTTTTCAAAGTTCCTTTGTCGGGATAAAGTTCCATTTTGAAATTTTGATTTTGCATAAGATTTTGCGGTAAATACCGGATTAAACCCATTTGACTGATATTCAGCACTTTTTCTGAAATTACACTGCCGTTGCGGATTATTTTTACTTTGCCGTTTGCGGGTGAAAGATACGCAAAACCGTTGTCCTGAGCGGCGGCTTTTTCCCTGCGGCGGAGTACTTTCTGCGTCTCGTTGAAAACCGTTTCAACGTTGCCGTCCATTAAGTTTGTAACGTCAATCATCACGGGATTGCCCTTCAAACTCGTGCGCGTCTGAATACCGTATTCCGGCGAAAACTTGAACAGAATGTTTTGTGAATGTTCCGCTTTGTCCGGCTCAAAATCAAACACGTACGTTTTTTCCCTGTAAATTTTTTTGCCGACAAACATGCTCATGTATTTTTCCTCCAACTTGTTGAGTTGCTCAATCATAAACTTCAACGCCTCGCCCGAAGGCATGCTTGTGCCGTCAGATTCGCCGACAAGAAGAGCCTTTCTGTCGTCGCGCAACACAAAAATCTGATTTGCAAGTTCCTGCGCCTGTTCGTCAAGGGATTTTCTAATCATTTGCGTTCTTTGTGTCGGGACGGCGGTAAAAACCGAATCCGCGTCTATAACGTGCAAAACCGTGTCAAAAACCGTTTCATAACGGTTGACGTTGATGTCCTGAAAAATCTTTCCGCTCTGAAAATTGTCAGTCTGAAAATTGCTGATTTCAATGTTTCTGCGGTCGTCTTCCTTGTAGTCCGAAGCCGTGTTGACACTTTCCAAAAAGCCGTCGCAAGTAAAGTTCATTGCACACGGATAATTGCTTTCAACAACAAAAGTGCGTAAGGAATCCTTTACCGGATATGATGAAATTTCAACGCTTGAAATGCTCCATGAACTTGAATTTGCGTTGATTACTTCGTCAGTTCCGAGATATTTCTGAGCGTATTGCGAATAAGGTCCTTTGACGGAGATTTCGTTGACCGCCGTTACTTTTACGCTCAAAACCGTCTTGGGCAAAGAATACACTATCGGGTTTTGTTTTACGCTGTTGACGTTTTTGATGTTTTCTACTTTAACAAAAAAATTTTTTTGTGCCTCTGATAATTGCGGCAGCATTAAAGCGGCTGCCAACGCGCTGATTTTCAATATATTTGTTTTCATTTTTTTATAATTATTTCATTGGAAAATCCTCCGGGTGATTGATGTAACTCTGAGGGTCGTCAAGGTTTTGAGAGTTTTTGACCATCTCCTCCAAACGTTTGGTTTCCTCTTTTTGGAGTTCGGCATCGTTTTCGGGAACGCCGTTAATGTAGTTTATTCTGGTAACTTTTTTGGTTTCTTCGTCGCGTGCCGACCAAACACCGTCTTTTAAATCATTTTTGTAATTGCCGGAGATAACTTTTTCGCCGTTAATGTCGTATTTAATGTACTTTCCGTCGCGTTTGCCGTCCTTGTAATAGGTTTCAAAAATCGGCGTGCCGGTGGATTCATAATAGCGTTTCCAAACGCCGTCCTGTTTGCCGTTTTTAAAGTCCATTTCTTCAAACAAAATACCTGAAAGATAGTAAGTTGACTGTTTGCCGTGTTTGATGCCGCGAACGTAATTTTCTTCCGAGACCAATATCGAATCCGCCTCAAAATACTGCCAAAGACTGTCTTTTTTGTGATTGTAATAATAGCCCATCGCAACCTTGTCGCCGTTTTCAGCGTAGTGGATTGCCGAGGCGAGCGAATCGTTAAAAAAGTATAAATGCGCTTTTACGCCGCCGCCCCTTTGATAAAACTTGTAAAAATCGCCTTTTGGTTTTCCGTTTTCGTAATTGATTTGCGATTTACGTTTGCCGTTAGGAAATTTTTCAATCCAAACGCCTTGTTTTCTGCCGGTTACGTCGGTTTGATTGACTTCGCCCTCGTATGCGGCAAGGGTTTTGCCCTGTGTTACGGGAACAACAAAAAGTTCCGGCTGAAAAATTCTGCGGTAAATTTCCGTCGTATCTTTGTAAATTCTTGCTGACATTTGGGCGTGCTGACCGGCTTTCGACTTGTCGCCGGAGGCAAAATATTTTTCTTGAAGTTGACGCATTGTCTGATGAAGTTCGTCGTAGTTTTTGACGAAATTCTGCAAAACCTCACCCGTTTTGTCTTTTGTAACCGCCTTATAAACAGTGTTTTCCGCTAACGTCAAATTGCTCTCTTTTGCGGGATTCTGTTTGTAAACCTCAAAATACGAAAAACCCATGTAGTAAAAAGTTTCGGGTTTTGAGGAGTTGGAAGCGTTGTATTTTTTAACGCTTTCTATGCACTCCGAATATTTTCCGGTCTCAAAAAGTTGTTTAATTGCGTTTAACTTTTTGTCTTGTGCGCTTGCAGCAAAAGCGGTTAACAAAACCGCCGCAGTGATTAAAATTTTCTTCATTTTTGTACAAAAATTTTTTGTGTTTTAAAGGTAAAACCGTTTTCCGCTTTTACAACGTAAATTCCGCTCTTATAATTGTGCAAAGGGAAATTTACAGTAAAGTTTTCAGGATTATTTTCTAATATAACTTTACCGTCTGACGAAATTATTTTTACGCTTTTTAACATATTCTTGCTCTCGATTCTTAAAAATCCGTCCTGACAAAATATTCTTATTTGGCTGTCTTTTGCCGGAAGTTTTTCTACGCCGACAATATCGCTTTCGCCTTCCTGTAAAACGAAATTAATTTCAGCAGGCGTTGTAATTTCTTGACATTCAGTTTTGTAACCGTCTGCAAAAGCGCAAACTTCTATTTTCTTGCCTTTTAAAAACGGACGGAAAAAAATACCGTTTTCGTCCGTAAAAACCGAAGAATTGTTTTTGTCATAATACGGGATTACGATTTGCGCTTTCAGCGGGTCGCCGTTTTCGTTTTTGACTGAGCCTTTAAATCCTTCAAGGGCAGACATTATGAAATTCAAAAGCGATACGTAATTTTTTTGCCAGTATTCTTCAAGTTGCTCTCTGTCAAGGAGTTTTGAATTAGAAAATTCAATCGTAAATTCTCTGCACCGCCTAAAATACATCATATAATCTTGTCTTCCGCCGCTTACTTTATACCATTCAGAGCCGAAAACGTAACCCAAACTGTTAACGCTTTTCAAATAATTTTTGTCTGTAAGTCTCGCAGAATCAACATATTGCTTTGAAACTTCTACAAACCATTCCTTGTCGGGAAGGTCAAATTCAGATTCATAAAAGCAGTCCCATGGAAAATTTACAACCTCGTCGCCTGCGTGAAAATTTGCGCTGAGCGTAAAATTATGCTTTTTCGCAAACTCCTGCATCGCGGCGGTTTCGGGCTGAAAATCAATTTTTTCAACGCCGAGTATGCTTTGAAAATCTCTGTTAAGGTCTTCATTGTTGGCATTATAACGCTTTGAGCGGCTCAAATCGCCTTCGCTGTCGGAATATGTGCCGTCAGGATTTGCAAGCGGGTTGATGTAAAGCACAATGTTCTCTATGATTTTTTTTGCTTTTTCATTGGTTTCCTTATTTGTTAACAAAAAATCAATCAGCCTTAACATTAAGACGAATCCGCAAACCTCGTCGCCGTGCATTGACGAGGTAAGAAACACTTTTGGACAAAGAATTTCGTTTTTACCGCCAAAAATTTTGAACGCTAAAAGTTTTCTATTTTCAACCGACGAGCCGATTTCTTCGATGTCTGTAATTTCGTGATATTCAGCGTTATAATATTCCAAAAAATCCAAATACGACTGATACGACGGATAAATGTCAAAGTGCCTTATTTCTTCCAAGTCGTCAGAAGTTTTCAGCGCGTCGTTGATTTTTTTTGACAGTCTGTCGTAACGGATTTTTTCAGCGGAAAAAGGAATTTTCAACTCTTTGAAAGTCGAAAATTCCCTTTCGTTAGCAAACGCGACGATTTTTTCAGGGCTTACTTTATCAATTGAAAGTGTTGACGAGGCTTTTTCAAGGTCGCTTTTTGAATAGTTTTCAATTACGATTTTGTAGTCCTGAGCGTGTAATGTTAGCGGTAAAACGCTGAAAACCAATATAATAATTATATTACGCTTAATAAATATTTGCATTTGTCCGGATTTCCGAGGGTTTTGCCTTTATCACATGAAAGTTTTACGCAGTCGTGCCATTCGCGGCTTTCGGTAATCCTTGATTTTGTGAGTTTTACGACAATATTCATCGGGCTGATACCCGTTAAATCACACGTCAAAAATGTTCCGACTCCAAACGATGGTTTTACCTTTTCAGAAGCGTATTTTTGAATTTCAATAGCACGTTTTATGTTAAGTCCGTTTGAAAAAATGACTTGTTTAGTTTGCGGATTTATGCCAAGGTCGGTGTATTTCTTAACGATTTTGTCAATCTGCTCTTCTTCGTTGCCGGAGTCAACCCTCAAACCCGAAAACAACATCGCGTTTTTCTTCGAGAAATTGTTGAAAAAGACATCATCGCCGAAACAATCGTAAAGGTATAATCCTAAGTCGCCGTTATAAACCGAAGCCCATTTTTCCATAACAGAATGGTTGACCTCAAAAACCGATGTTACGTTTTCTTCAAACGAGATGATTTGATGACTCATTGTTCCTAACGGATTGAGATTCAATTCTTTTGCAAACCAAACGTTGGAAGTTCCTGTAAAAAATCCGCTGAATTTGCCGTTTTCGTAAACATCTTTCATTTGTGTCAAAACCATTTTTTGATGGTCGAAAGAGAATCTGCGGCGTGTTCCCATGTCGCCGAGAATCAAGCCGTTAGCAAAGATTTCAACAGTTTTTTTTCTGACTTTCTGCGTTTCAAGAGCCAAATCGTATTTTTTGTCGTCGCCATTTAAAATATGGAAAAGTTCGCTGACGCAACTTAAAATAGGCATTTCCCAAATTATCGCCGAATACCATTTGCCTTTTACGCTGACATGAAGATGACCGTCAAGGTCTTGACTTATAGATACTTCGTCGGTGTTGAAACGGAATCCGCGAAGGAAAACGTCAATAAACCATTTAGGAAGATAATAGCATTTTTGAAGCATAAATTCAATCTCATCTTCCTGAATTACAACGTTTTTCATGTAATCTACCTGCTCTTGAAGCAACTTGTCGAACCCTTGCGGATAAACGGTGCCGTTGCGGTCAAAAAAAGTATATTCAACCTCCGCCCTCGGATAGGTCTGAATAATGTAATACATACACGTAAATGTGTATAAGTCGTTGTCTGTGAAGTGATTAATAATCTGTTTCATAATAATAGTCAAACGCTAAAAATATTCACTGAATTTTCCTTGCAATAATCATCGAGTTTTTGTCCGCCGTCAAGACTTGCCGTAAAGTTTTTGAAAACAAAAATCCTTCCATTTTCAACAAATTGCGTCAAATCTTTTATCGTGTTCAAAACGCAAACATCACCTGCAATTCCCGCCATAAAAACGCAAAATTGTTCACAACTTTTTAGGTAATCATAAATTTTTTTGCCGTCTTCGTTGGTGATTTCTTCGTTTTGAACATCAAACACACTGTACTGATCTCTGCCTTTTGACTGACCTTTTTTGCAATATTCAACACCCGAACACTTGTCTAAAACTGCTTTTAACGGCGGGAAAATTTCTGCACCGAAAGTCTCTCTTACACAATGTTTTGGCCAAGTACCGCCCTGCTCCGTAAACGAACAGTGGTCTTCGGGGTGAAAGTCCTGAGTTACAAAAATTCTGTCAAATAAAGTAAGACGGGTACTGAGATAATCCGTCAATTCCTGCATTGCTTTTTGTGCGCCTGAAACTGCAAGCGAACCGCCCTCAATAAAATCGTTTTGAGGGTCAACGATGATTAAAATAGGTTTTGCTGCCATGGTTAAAAAATTTTAAGCGCAAATTTAAATTTTTTCATCAAATAATGCAAAAATTTTGGTTTTTAATTTTTTTCTCAGTAATTTTGATTTACAATTTTTTTGTTATGAATTTAAAAAGAACGTTTTTGATTTTATGCGCTGCCGCGGTTTTGTTTGATACGGCAAAGGCGCAAACTTTGAAATTTGATGCGGACAATTTTACGCAAAAACAACTCACAATGCCGGACGGTTTTGTGGTAAAATATAAAGCGTATGAAAATATTTTTTACGTTTCCAACGTGGAAGATTCTGTATATCAGACACTAAATGTTTATGTTCCCGAAAATTTGAAACAAGATGCCCCGGTTTTTTTAAGGACATACATCGGCGGATATTTGGCGGCAAAAGCCAAACAGCCTTCCGCAAACGATGCCTCCGGACGCGCTCTGGAAGAGGGTTATGTAGTTTGTATTCCGGGTTCGAGAGGTAGTAACTCGTTTGTTCACAAGGAGATATACGTTTCCAAAAAAGGCAAAAAAAAGAAACGGGTTCTCTCTGACGAGTTTCAAACGGTTTACACGGGAAAATTCCCGGCAGGACTTTTGGATTTGAAAGCAGCGGTGCGTTATCTCAAAGCAAACGACGCTCTAATCGCGGGCAATTCCAACAAGATTATCACTGACGGCACTTCGGCGGGCGGAGCGATGTCGGCACTGCTTGCCTCAACTGGCAATCACCCTGATTATGAGGAACTTTTGGACAAAATGGGGGCTGAAAAAGCCGCGGACGATGTTTGGGCGGCAGTCTGTTTTTGTCCGATAACAGATTTGGAGCATGCTGATATGGCTTACGAATGGTTGTACGGTTTTTGTAACAAAAATATCAGGGAACTTGACAGTTGTCATGATGTACTTTCCGAAAAACTTTCCAAACTCTATCCAGAATATTTAAATTCTTTGAACCTTAAAAATCCAGAAACAGGAGAGCAATTAACTGCCGAAAATTATCTTGATTATTTAAAATCTTGGCTGTTGAAGTCTGTCAGCAAAGCCTTTGAAGAGGGGCAGGAAATAAGCGATACCGCCGGAGTAACGTTTTATGACGAGTCCAAGGAAAGCCGTTGCATTGTAGATTTTCAATTGAAAAAATATTTGGAGTATGTTGCTAAAAGTCAGAGGCTTAAAAATCCGCCTGCTTTTGATTCGCAGAATTTTTGCTCCAATCCGCCCTCGGCAGAAAACAAGGCTTTCGGACTCTCGGACGGCACAACGCTTAATTTCACGGAATTTGCCGTCGGTCATATTTTGACAGATGATTTGGTCAAAAGGGTTAAGATGATGAATCCCATGAATTATATTTCGGACAATCAGGCAGTTAAAGCCAAAAACTGGTATATCCGCCACGGCGCAAAAGACCGGGACACCGGCTTTCAGATAAGTCTTAATTTAGCCTTGAAACTTATCGGCGAAGGTTTCAACGTTAATTATTTTCTGCCATGGGAAATCTCGCATACGGGTGATTATAATTTGAACGAACTTTTTGACTGGTTGGAAACATTGGAGTAAAACTGTAAAAAAAATAAAAAGAATTATTTTATTCCAATAAATTTTTGTATACTTGCAGACAGAAAAAATGTAATCAATTAAACAAAAAAATATGAAAAAACATTTTGTTAATCTATTAATTTTCAGTTGTTTAATACTTTCATGCTCGGAACATTCCGAAGATACTTCAACTCTTGTCAACTCTACAAAAGTGTACTCTTACGACAAAGCGGGACAAACAGACGGTTATGAATATCAGGATTTGGGTCTGTCGGTAAAGTGGGCGACAAAAAATTTGGGCGCAAACAACTATTACGATGCCGGTTATTACATTGCTTGGGGCGAAACCGTGCCAAAAGGCGAGTATACTTGGCAATCATATCAGCATTATGACGCCACGACAAAATTAATCACCAAATATACAGAAATCGCCGGTCCTGACGGGGAAATAAAAGCCTTGGAACCTATGGACGATGCCGCAACCACAAACATGGGTTCAGCCTGGCGCATGCCCACCGACGAAGAAGTCACGGAATTAAGAACGCAATGCGAATGGTCGTATATTCAGACTGACAACGGCAATATCGGCTATATGGTTACCGGTCCCAACGGCAAAAGCATTTTTATTCCCGCAGGCGGATATATGAAAAACAACGAGTTGAAAATGTTCAACAAAAACGCATGTTTTTGGAGCAACAATTTATCAATACATTTCGCTGAAAAAGCCTACGAACTTACAAGTTACAATTCGACAGACCATGAAGTTTTCAGATACGAAGGCTCGTCAGAAAGATATTACGGACAACCGATAAGAGCGGTTACAAAATAGACACGTTTTTTGGTGTCAGTCAGCATCCATTGCGAGACGGAAACCTATGTCCCACTGACGGATTCTCGGATTGGCGTTATAGCGTTTTGCGTTTCTGCAATTTTCAGGATAAACGCACCATGAACCGCCTCTTACAACACGGAAAAGCCCTTTTACCGGACCTTTCGGATTGGTGTAAGATTGTCCTTTGTACACACCGTACCAGTCTTCGCACCATTCCATTACGTTGCCCGACATATCGAAAATTCCCAACTCATTGTGAAAAGGTATTGAACCTACCTTATGAGTCTTCTGATTGGAATTGGTGCTGCACCATGCAATCTCGTTGGTAACATCACTGCCGCTGTATTTATACCCGATGGACTCTTTGCCGCCGCGGGCAGCATATTCCCATTCCGCTTCTGTCGGCAAACGGAATTTTTTCCCGGTCATTTCATTAAGTTTGTTAATGAAATTTTGGACATCGTACCATGAAACTTTTTCAACCGGCAGATTGTTACCGTTAAAATATGACGGATTTGTACCCATAATCGCTCTCCACTGAGCCTGTGTTACCTCATATTTCCCGATATAAAAATTTTTCACAGACACAACATGCAGCGGTTTTTCATCACAGTCAATCGCATCACCTTGTTCTGCGGATGCGCCCATACGGAAAACACCGCCTTCTACAAAAACCATATCATAATCTATGCCCCCCGCCGTCTCCGGCGCAGCCCCCTGAAAAACAACAAAAAGACACGATATAACTACTGATTTTAGGATATTAATTTTCATTTTATTCAATTTTTTGCAAAGTTACTGCAAATTTCTTACAAAAACAAAATAAAAATTCTTTAAAGATTTAAATTTTCAAATTTATAACATACACAACCAAAAAAGCGAAACCATTATTTCTAACGATTTCGCTTTTTAAAAAATTAGGCGGTTACCTACTCTCCCGGTTCGTATCTCAGTACCATCGGCGCAAGCGGGCTTAACTGCTCTGTTCGGGATGGAAAGAGGTGTTGCCCCGCCGCTATGACCGCCATAATAAGTAAAAAAAATCTTTGACTGATTGAAAATATCTTAGAGTTTATTGTGTCTTGTGTGTTTTGCATTAACCTTGCTCTTGCTTGGCTTTTGCTCTTCCTTCAAAAAAAGTGTTCGGGTAATTAGTACTGCTCGGCTGAAAACGTTGCCGTCATTACACCTGCAGCCTATCAACGCTGTATTCTTCAGCGACCCTGTAAGG